>DATJJA010000167.1:0-50181 GCA_035492595.1 Puia sp. | reverse complement strand
GACAATGAGATCTTTTATTTCCAGCCCTGGGTGCGCAGCGCGCTGCAGATAGGCGGCCAGCTGGCGGACCGCAGCTATATCAGCAGCATCCGCAGTTTCCCGATGAATGTCGAGATAAGGTCTGTAAAGACCTTTAGTAAGGCGGCCGGCTTTGCGATACCCGGCGCGGTGACGCTTCCGCCCAGCGGGATCCCGCTGACCTTTGAGCTCAACAGCTCCATCGTTCTTTTACCGGCAGTGCCGATGAAGGCGCGCTATGCCGATGCGCGGGTGGGCTTCTTCTCCGCCAACTATGTCGACTTTGATGCGGATAAGCAGGGGGTAAAAAGACTGGGGGTTGTCACACGCTGGCGGCTGGAGCCAAAACCGGAAGACCGGGAGAGGTATCTGCATGGTGAGCTGGTGGAACCCGCCAGGCCAATCGTATTTTATATCGACCCGGCGACGCCACAAGAATGGGTTCCTTATCTGATCCAGGGCGTGAATGACTGGAGCAGGGCATTCGAACAGGCAGGATTTAAGAACGCCATAAAGGCGTTGCCAGCTCCAAAAAATGATAGCAGCTGGAGCATCGATGACGCAAGACACAACGTGATCGTCTACAAACCTTCGGAGATCCCTAATGCCAGCGGACCCCATGTGCATGATCCCCGCAGCGGCGAGATCATCGAGACGCATGTCAACTGGTATCACAATGTCATGCGGCTGGTCCATGACTGGTATATGATCCAGGCGGGAGCGGTGGACCCGCAGGCGAGGAAGATGAAATTTGATGACAGCCTGATGGGACAGCTGATCCGTTTTGTCTCTTCTCACGAAATAGGACATACGCTGGGGCTGCGGCACAACTTCGGCAGCAGCAGCACGGTCCCGGTGGAGAAGTTACGCGACAAGGCCTGGGTAGAGGCGCATGGTCATACTCCTTCAATTATGGATTATGCCCGTTTCAACTATGTGGCGCAGCCGGAGGATCATATCGGTCGTGCCGGGCTATTCCCGAGGATCGGCGACTATGACAAATGGGCGATCCAGTGGGGATATAAATGGATGCCTGAATATGCGGATGCGGCGGCGGAGGCTCCTTTCCTGAACAGGCTGATCATCGACAGCGTGGGACATAACAAGCGATTGTGGTTTGGGACGGAACAGGATTATTACGATCCGCGTTCGCAGAATGAGGATCTTGGTGATGATGGGGTGCTGGCGAGCAACTATGGAATTAAGAACCTGCAGCGGATCCTGCCTAACCTGCTGGAGTGGACGCGTGAACCAAATGAAGGATATGACAATGCGACCTCGTTGTATGTGCAGCTGATGCAGCAGTACAATCAGTATATGGCGCATGTGGCGAAGATCGTGGGAGGCAGTTATAGTACGCCAAAGTCGGTTGAGGAAGCAGGGGCGGTGTATGAGCCGGTGCCGTATGAGAAGCAGAAGGCGGCAGTGGATTTTTTCAGGCGGCAGCTGTTCATGACGCCGGCGTGGCTGGTCAATGAAGAGCTTATCGGAAGGACGAATGTGGATGTGATGAGTTATATCAAGGCGGCACAGGACAGGGTGCTGCACAGGATAATGGGGCCGGAGGTCGTATATAAACTGGTGAAGGATGAGGCGGTTGCGGAGAGCGGCGCTGCGGCTGGCGCGGGCTCCGGCACGAACGGGCATCGCAGGGTTTACACTGCGAGTGAGCTGATGAGGGACTTGCGGAAGGACATCTGGACCGAGCTGGACACACATGCTCCGATCGATGTCTACCGGCGTAATTTGCAGAAGCGGCATGTTGCACATCTGGCCGATCTCCTGTGGACGTCAAACATCATTTCGATAACCCAGCTGGGGGGAGCGATCTTCGGGATGATCATTCCTGCACCGGCGCAATCGGATGTGGGAAGCCTGGCACGGGGAAGCCTGGTACAATTGCGGGAGGATATCCGCAAGGCCTTGCCGACGGCGACGGGGCTGAGCAAATATCATTTGCAGGATATGGTGGCGAGGATCAATGAGGCGCTGACACCTGTGCAGCCCATGAAGCAGGCGCTCTAGGGTGAGTGGGTAGAGCGGTGGCATGGTAATAGCATAAGTAGAGTAGCATCTATTTAGTTATTAAAATGGCAACTATGAAAAAGATAGCGTTTTTGTTAATTGGGATCTCTTTAACAGCCGGCGCCATGGCGCAGACTGATCCTCATAAGAAGGCGGATATGCAGAATCTCCGGACGGATGTCCGGGAGAAAAAGGCGGCTTCGCATAAAGTGAATAAGGACCTTTCTCATGTAAAGGTCAAAAAGGCGATGCATGACCACAAGGCCGTGGCCAAACAGAATAAAGACATCCGGCATGACTCGAAAGCCCTTAAAAACAGGGGGGTAAGTCATCCGGTAGCGAAGGCGAAACGGCAGGTGCGCGTGCAGGATGATAATCGTAAGGATCATACCAATTAGCGACGGGTTCATACGGGATAGGCAAGAGATCGTCCGGTTCAGAGCGGGCGATCTTCTTTTTTTGGGTATATCTGAAAATAGCCTATATTTGCTCAGTTAATTTGAGTCCGCATTTATTAGGTATTATAATTAGCCTGCACTTTATACGCATTTTAGTTAGGTCCTTTTTGTTTTGCTCCCTCAGATTTTTGTTAAACTTTTTAAATAGTAATTTATGAACATTTACGTTTCAAACCTGAGTTTCAACGTACAAGATGAAGACTTGAGGGAATTTTTTGCTTCCTATGGTGAAATCACTTCAGCTAAGGTCATTATGGACAAAGTAACAGGCCAGTCCCGTGGATTTGGTTTTGTTGAAATGCCTGATGATGCAGCTGCAAAGAAAGCTATCGCTGAACTGGACAACGCTACGGTTGAAGGCCGTAACATCCGTGTTAACGAAGCTCGTCCTAAGGAAGATCGTCCTGCCCGTAGCGGTGGCGGCGGTGGATACCGTGGCGGTGGCAACGGTGGGAATTACAACAATTCCAACAGCTATAATAAGAATCGCTACTAAGCTAATTTTTATAGTTTTGAAAAGGGTGTCTTGTATCTAACTATTTAGAGAAGGACGCCCTTTTTGCTTTTGCGCCACTTGCTTTTGTGCCAGTTTAATTTGCGCCAGTTGATTTTGCGCCAGCCCCGGGCGCGGGTTTGCGACATCGCTACGCTGAGCTGGCTGCATTCGCGATGCAGGGACGCAGCTGCCGGCGAGGGCTTAGTACTGGTGTGGAAAATTGGGATTTATCCAGGCCATGGGGATGTCGGCGTCGAAGATAGCGGGTGTCGAAGGGGCACCGATGTTGGCGGGGTCGCCAGGCGCCAGAGAGGCACCGATGTTGACGGGGTCGCCGGTCGCCGGAGAGGCGTCGATGTTGGCCAGGTCTACGGGCCCCAACCTGTAGCGACTGGGCATCCGCCCTTCTATACTAAAGCCGATGCTTTGATAAAATGCGATGGCTCTCTTATTGGATTCGCCAGTGAGCAGCTCGATACGAAGGATGTCTTTCCTGTTTTCTCTTACTTCATTCAAAAGACCGTTGAACAGGGCCTTGCCGACCCCCTGCCCCTGGTAGTCGGGATCAACGGCGATGGTCAGATCGCTTAAAAGGTGGTCGAAGCATTTTATTCCGGGTTTGTAGCAATGGATCTCACCCACGATGTTTTTATCATCGACCGCGACCAGCTGAATACCATTTTCCCGGGATTTTTCAATAAAGCCGGCTACATATTCGCCGGTAACCTCTTCTTCCCGGCGGGCGAGGCCGCCGGATATGCGAATAACTTTTTTGTAGAGCGCGCCAATCGCGTCGCGGTCAGTGACAGCGGCAGGCCGGAGGGTGTATTTCATAGAAATGAATTTATTGATTTTTGTGCAGCCGGCAAAGGGTATCAAACAGTCGCCAGCGCGGCGTAGAGATTGCTGTGGCCAAAGGCCGATGGGCGCTCCGCCAGTTTTTGCACGGTGGACCAGCCGGCTTTTTTTAGCAGCGGTTGAAGGGTCGCGAAACTCACGGGCCAGGGCACCCAGGTAGGGACGGGGCGATCGGAGTCGTATTCGACAAAGAGGAGGGGGGCGCCAGGTTTGAGAGCGGAGCCAGTTATGCCACCGGGTTTGAGAGCGGAGCCAGCTGCCCCACCGGGTCTGAGATATTCTTTTATTTTCTCTAAAAAAGCGGGCTTGTCCTCGACGTAATGAAAAGAATTAGCCATAAGAATCCCATCGAGGTCTGAAAAGGGCAGCGGGATATTGATAAAGTCTGCCTTGATAGGAAAGATGGCCACTCCGTTTACGACTTCGGAATGGAGTGTAGGGCGCAGGTCGACCCCATAGATCTTGCTGTCGCGGGGCAGGAACTGAGCAAGGGCCTCAGTAAAAAGGCCATGCCCACAGCCGAGATCGGCCCAACGGAGAGGCGTAACCGCGGCTGTGGGCGGCGCAACGACGGCCTTCAAAGCGCGCAGCTGCGGACTATCCAATAGATCAATTGCTTCAGAAAGACGCATTGTGCAAAGATGCGTAAAATGGGCGTGATTTCACCTACTGCCCCAGCGCCTTGTTGATAGGAGCCCGATCTATATAATTAATAGCCTGATCTATCTTATCATTCTTATCATAATGCAGGTCAGTATGTACCCAGAACGTCAGCTTCTTCCCGTTCTTATACTTAGCGGTTACCTGGTACCAGCCCAATAGCCAGATGCCAGGGGCATCAGGCCCCCTCTGTGAACGGTTGACTTTCACAGGCAGCCAGATATCATTCGCATATTCCATAGTATCAATGACCTTACTACGACGGTTTGTCCAGTAATCAGAAATAGCCTTTTTGCCGACCAGGCTATCACCGGAGGACCACCGATAAATGGCGTTGTCGGCGTATGCATCCATCCACCCAGCCATGTCGCCCGAGCTTAATTGCGCCAGTCCCTTTTTACCCATCTCCGTATATCGGGCATCGGCAAACTCGGATTGCGGGACCTCGGTTTGCCTGGTGGTGGATATCGTGTCTTTGGCTGTGCCGCTTGCAGGCTCGGTGGATTGATTGGTGCAGGCCAGCAGGAAGCAGCATCCTGTAGCCAAGGAAAGGAGTTTTTTCATTGTGTTTAGCAATTTTAATTAGGTTATCGAAAATTAGAAAGTGTAAGGATTTCTTTTTGAGGCAGGTAAGTTGCATTAAAGATATTTATTATGCAATTGATATGCAAATAAATTTATAGATGAGGAGAATAGAAAAGCCATCGCCTGTTGAGACGATGGCTTATAATGACAGCGCGTTGATGGCAGCCGATGTTGCCGGGTCAAGGTGAGCGACCCCGGCGGCGGCCGATGTTGCCGGAGCAGGCAGCGCATCTTATCCCACAGCCACAAACTCCACAAAATTCTTCAACTGGCTTCCGATAAAATACGTCCAGCCTTCTTTGAAATTCTCCGGCTTAAGACCAGGATTTTGATCACCCCTAAAAGTTTCCAGACCCCTATGCGTAACAGTGATACGCGTGCCATCACCATCGGCAGCGAGCTCGAAGGTGACAAGTGAATTGCCGGGAAAGCCCGCATAACGCCATTCGTAGCTGATCCTTTCCCCGGGAACTACCTCAGTGACCTTCCAGATATGCGGGAAAACCCTTCCAAGAGCATGATGGTCGAACGTCGTTTCGAACCCGACCTCAGCCCGGAAGTCTTCAATAGGCAAATACCATTGTTTCATCTGGTCCGGATCGGTGATGGCCTGCCAGACCTTTTCTATCGGGGCATTGTACGTGCGCTCGATGATGACTTGTTCTTTTTCCATATTTGTAGGTTTTTTATGCGGGAACTTTTTCGACAAACTCTTTTAGGAGCGTATTGATCAGCTGGTTCCAGCCATTTTCGAAATTGTGTGGTGCAAGCCCCGGATTTTTGTCGCCTTCGAAAGTCTCGAGGCCCGTATGAGAGAGCTTCAGATGCGTCTTGTCCCCATCGGGGCGCAGCTCGAAAGTGACCAGCGAGTTGCCGGGAAAATCCGGGTATCGCCATTCGTAGCTGATCTTCTTATTAGGAATGACCTCGGTTATTTTCCAGGCATGGAGCCATTGTTCGCCTCCGGGTTTTCCTGCTGTAAAACCGGTCTCGTAGCCAACCTTGGGCTCAAACCTCGTGAGGGCGGGCATGTACCATTGTTTCATCTGGTTGATGTCGGTGAGGGCCTTCCAGACCCGTTCGACAGACGCGTTGTAGGTGCGTTCAATGATGACTTGTGCTTTTTCCATATGCTTTGTTTTTTTTCTTAAGCGGTTTTGTTGCCGGCGCAGCCTTACGCCGCTGGGCAGTTGCTCCGGTTGCCGGGGCAGGAGCCTGCTGCGTTGTCAAAAACTCCCCCAGCGCATCGAGCTTCTGCGTCCAGTACGTCTTAAAATAGTCTACCCACTCCGAGACCTCGTTGAGCTTCTGGAGCTGCGCCTCGCAGTAGCGCTCGCGCCCGCGGGTGTGGATCATCACGATCCCGCACTCGGTCAGGATCCGGATGTGCTTGGAGATGGCGGGGCGGCTCACCTCGAAATTCTCCGCAATAGAATTAAGGGGCAATGGCTTCTGCGCGATCAGCCTGATGATCTCGCGGCGGGTGGGGTCGGCAATAGCCTGGAATACGTCTCTTCTCATAATATGTAACCGTTCAGTTACAAATATAGGAAAAGTAACCAAACGGTTACACGTTTTAGCGAATTTTTTTTGTATTATCTTCGGATCACTCAAATCACCATTATCTATGCGGCCGATCGTTCTTGTTCTTCTCCTATCCGTAACTACGACCTTTGCCCACGCTACCGTAAAATCCTATACAAAAGATGCAGATGGCGTCAACTTTATATTAGACATCGGTTCGATGACGATCAGGGTCTGGCAGCCGGATGTCATCGAAGTACGTTATACCATGCTGCCACAGCTGGCGAAGCGGAATTCGCTGGTGATCCCAAATAACAACTGGGCTGCAGCCACTGAGTTCACCGTGACGGAAGTGGGCGGACCGGGTGCCGGTTCGGGCGGGACATCGGCGCAGGCAGGCGGGGCCGCGGCGCAGGGAGGCGGAACATCGGCTCAAGGAGGCGGGACATCGCCCCAAGGGACCATCGTGATCAGGACCAAACGCCTGATAATATCGATCGACAAGGCCACCAACGCCGTCAGCTATTCCGATCTGCAAGGCCACACGATACTAGCCGAGGACGGCGCCAACGGCAAATCGATGCAACGGGCGTCCATCGCAGGCATCGCGACATACAATTGCGAGACCGTTTTCCAGTCTCCCGCAGATGAGGGTTTGTTTGGCCTTGGCTGTCATCCCCTGGATTCGCTGGCCATCAATTATAAAGGACGCAACCAGGATCTGCTGATCAAATACCTGACAGGCGCGATACCGGTCCTGCTGTCTACAAAGGGTTATGGCCTGTTATGGGACAACTATTCTCCCTCTCAGTGGTATGGCGGGGAAAAGAACAATACAAAATATCGCTACGTTTCCGAGAGCGGCAAGGCAGTAGATTATTATTTCTTTTATGGCCCCACCTTCGATAAGATCGTTTCTCTTTACCGGGATGCGACGGGGCGTGCGCCGATGTTTGGCAAGTGGGCCTATGGCTTGTTCCAGTCACAGGACCGGTACAAGACACAGGCGGAGGTCCTTGCGGCGGGAAGCAAATACAGGGAAGGACATATACCGGTGGACGTCATTGTACAGGACTGGTATTACTGGGATCCATTACCCATCGGCTCGCATGTGATGAATCCCACGGCGTATCCCGATCCAAAGGCGATGGTGGACGAACTCCACAAAGAGAACCTGCACGCAATGATCTCCATCTGGCCCGTGTTTGGCAAGGGCACGCCCAACTTCGACGCGCTGAGGGCAATGGACGGGCTGACCAGCATCACCTGGGACAATGTCGTCACGCATACTTTCGATACCTATTACGATGCACACAATCCAAGGGCGCGCGAATTGTACTGGCAGCAGGCGAGGGACAGTCTCGTAGGGCGTTACGGCTGGGATGCGTGGTGGATCGACCAGTGTGAGCCGGACAATGGGGCATTGCTGGACGCAAGACGGCTGGCGGTGTTCTATACCGGGAAGGGGATCGACTATTATAATACGTATTCGCTGATGCATACGGATGGCGTCTATAAAGGCTGGCGCCGTGACATCCCGGGCAAAAGGGCGTTCTTCCTGGCTCGTCAGGCCTTTGCCGGGCAGCAGCGGAATGCGGCTACCTTATGGTCTTCCGACATCTCCTGTACCTGGCATGACTTCCAGGACCAGGTCCCGCAGGGCATCAACGCCTGCGTGTCGGGAATTCCCTACTGGACCTCCGATATCGGCGGGTATCATTATCACTGGCAGGCGCCCGACTGGTCGCAACCGGAGTTCAGAGAGCTGTTCACCCGCTGGTTCCAGTTCGGAACGTTCTGCCCGATCTTCCGGATCCATGGGAAAGGCGAACGGGCCCTGTACTCTTCTAACTGGGATGAAGCAACGAAAAAGACCTTATTGACCTATGATAATCTTCGCTACCGTCTCCTGCCCTATATCTATTCGCTGGCGGGGAAGGTGACACAGGAACAGTATACGATCATGCGGAGCCTTGCTTTTGACTTCCGGGAAGATCCGGCAGTGTATGGTCTTCGCGACGAATATATGTTTGGGCCGGCCTTTCTTGTAAACCCGGTGACAACGCAGGGCGCCAGTTCAAGAGAGGTCTATCTGCCCAAGGCGACCTGGTACGATTTCTGGACCGGGAAGTCACTCGCAGGCGGACAAACGCTGCAAGCCACAGCCCCCATCGATGTGCTGCCATTGTACGTTCGCGCCGGCTCGATCATACCGATGGGACCGAGAATGGAATATGCGACAGAGAAGCCTGCCGATACAATAGAGCTGCGGATCTATCCCGGCGCTGACGGCCAGTTTGCTTTGTATGAAGACGAGAACGAGACCTATAATTATGAGAAAGGGCAGTTTGCGACTTTGACCTTTAGCTGGAAGGATAAGGAAAAGCTGTTGACCATCGGCGATACGAAGGGCAGCTTCCCCGGACAGCTGAAGCGGCGCGTCTTCAGGGTATTGGTTGTCGGCGAAGGAAAAGGTGTTGGCGAAGACCTTGCGGCTACAGTGGACAAGGTCGTGCCTTATGTCGGGAAAGCAGTGACGGTAAAGGTTGTGCCACCGCCGGCGACTGCGCCTGGACCTGCCAAGCCGGGCGCGGTAAAGAAGGCGCCAGCAGCGAAGGCTAAGGCATGATGCCCCGCACACGCGTGATTTCTCCAATTTCATTGACTTAAGTAAAAATGGGTGTTTTAACGGGGGGATAGTAATTGGTAATGAACTAAATTAGTTCAAAACCCCTTTTTCTATGGCAAAAGCAAAACCCGCGAAAGCAAAGCCCGCGTTTAATAAGACCGCTGGCGCCCAAACCACCGCTGGCGCCAAAACCACCACCGGCGCCCAAACAACCGCCTCGAATACGACTCCCCCCGCCTTTATCGTGACCGGCACCAATAACGCCGCACTCTTTACCCTTAAGATCTACCGGGGCGAAGGCATGGCCCTGCTGGCCATGAACTGGAAAGACGAAAAGCAACCCCCCCGCGACTTCGTGGGCTTCGCCATCGAATACAAGGAGCCGAAAAACAATAAGTTCTTCGCGGTACCCAACCGCCTCTCCTTTCTCGACGACAAAAAGAACGTCAATCCCAACATATCCTCCTCGCGGCTTTCCCCCATCCAAAAGTTCAGGTGGGTTCATTTTCCCTTCCATGCCGACATAGAGGGATTTTATACTTACCGGGTTACGCCTGTATTCATGAATCCTCAAGGACTGCTGAGCTATGGCGAATTTCAGGAGGTGCAAATTCAACTGAAGGCGGAGACCTATCCCGGTGAGCTGAATATCGCCTTCACCCGTGGCTTCATCGCCTCCCAGGCTTTCGTCCAGCATTTTGGCGACAATGGCGGCGTCGGGACCATCATTCCAACAGACGTGGCGTCAGGTTTCACTTTCAAGCCCAAGGCAAAGAACGAGGAAGCGGCCCTGTCCTGGATGGGATTCGAGGCTCGCCAGGCCATTATCAGCGTGCTTGACAAGGCCGTCGCCGATCCCGACGCGGAGGTGCGGGTGGTAGCCTTTGACTTCAACGATCAGCAGGATATCATCTCGCGCCTTGTAAAACTTGGCCCCCGGCTCAAGATCATCATCGACGATTCAAAAGACCATAATGGCAAAACGGGCGAGACCAGCGCCGCGGCGTTGCTCAGCAAGTCCGCGGGTGAAGACCATGTTAAGCGCCAACATCTCGGCGCCCTTCAGCACAACAAGACGATCGCGGTGAAAAGTGACAAACTCAATATGGCCATCGGCGGGTCGACAAACCTGTCCTGGCGGGGTCTTTATGTCCAGAATAACAATCTCGCGGTGGTGCAGGGGGAGGAAGCGGTGAATCTCTTCTTTGCGGCCTTCGACAACTATTTCAAGATCGACGACGACAAGGTGTCCGGTTTCAATGGCACAGCATCCGCTGGCTGGAATGACCTCGGCCTGCCCAGCGTCAAGGCAAAGATCGCGTTCTCTCCACACGCCGGACAGAATCAAGTACTCGACAGCATCGCAAAGGATATTGCGACGACTGAATCGACGCTGCTGTATTCGCTGGCTTTTCTGGGAATAACACCGGGAGTGATAAAAGACGCCATCAGCAAAGTGACGGCGGCCAAAGGAAAATTCGTTTATGGGATGGCCAATACATCGGTTGGTGGCCTCGAGATCCGCAGGCCCAATGGCAACAAGCCGGTGGTCACACCCGGCGCACTTTCGAGCAAAGTGCCGCAACCGTTCAAGAAGGAAGCGTCCGGCGGCAAGGGCGTACGCCTTCACCACAAATTTATCGTCATCGATTTCGATAAACCCACGGCCAGAACATACATGGGTTCTTATAATTTCTCCGTCGCCGCAGACGTTTCCAACGGGGAGAACCTGATGGTTTTCCACGACCAGCGCGTCTCCGTGAGCTATATGGTTGAAGCCGTCGCCATGTTCGACCATTACGAATTCCGGAATCGTCAGGCTAAATCCAAGGGAAAGACGACAAAACTTTTCCTTCAGACGCCGCCGACGACAGCCAAAGGGAAGGCCTGGTTCGACGAGGACTGGAAAGATCAGTCGAAGATCAACGACCGGCTAAAATTCAGTTAGCGGAAAAAGAGTATTATTAAAATAAAATGATCGCCAGTATACTGCCCGCCACACCTGCGGTGAACCATCTGAAAAAGATGTTCCAGTTCTTTTGTCTCCTGGAATCGAAGGTGCTGTATCCCTTGATATAAGGAAAGACGAACAGATAGATACAGATGCCGAAGAGTATCGCGTAGAGGGAGCGCATCGGCTGCGTATGTGTGAGAAAGGTGAGGCTTCCGAACAATCCACCGACCAGGAAGATGATAGGTGTGAACCAGGGACTGCGGTAGATCAGATAGTGATTGTTCTTATATTGTTCGAGCTCGGTAAGCAGACTGCTCTCGATGGCGGGCAGCTCCTTTTCTGCACTGTCGTCCTGCAGGGCCATATAGAGATAGTTGTCCTCTTTTTCCTTGTTGAAGGAAAGATTGACGACTATCGCTTTAAGAACTACGTCGGAGCTGCTTCGCCACGCTCCTCCTTGTTCGTAACCTTCGTTCCACTCGGTTATATCTGAGAATTTTACAAGATGTGACAGCTCCAATTGCAGACCCTCGATCTCGCCTTTAAAGGGATCGTGGTGATATTCGCTGAGACGCGGATATCTTACGGCGTGATCGGAGTAGATTATCGTAAGGGCGGTGCTCTCTTCGGCAGGCAAAACAGAAAGATCGGAAGAAAGCATTTTGGGCAGGGTCTGGCTTAGGAAGTCGGTGATCTTTTTGACGAGCTGGGTGGTGATGGTATAGCTACCCAGATGGGTTTTGGTATTATACCGCTGCATAGTTTTGGCAATTTTCGTTAGTAGATTGGAATGTTGGAACCTGCTATGAAGTTAACAAAGCGGCAGCGGTATACAAAAATATATTTATAAATTTTATAATGTGTTTATATTCATTCCTTTATCGTCGTACAGAGACTATTTTTTGACGAGTTTGTCAAGCGAGATCATGTTGCTGCTCAAAAACTGAAATAAGACGGCGAAGAATGCGATGTGGATCAGCTGCGTGGGAATCGCCTCCCAGTTCTCCTGGAGGGTTGTCCCCAATATCAGCATACACATGACGGCAGCACCGGCATAGATAGCGGGTTTTGTGAACAGGCCAAGGATCAACAATAAACCGACAGCAAACTCCGCGACAGGTAGTATATAACTAAATGGCAGAACTATCGCCTCCGGCAGCATAGTCTTCTCAAAGCCCTTTACCATCCAGGCGCTGAATTTGTCCAGCTTGGGCAGCCGGACCAGGCCATGTCCGAAAGCGCTGAGCCCAATGGCCAGTCTTAAAATGAGATAGGTAACCTTGTTCATCGTTCACTGATTTTACCCGCAAAGGTTGGATTTTGACAAGAGAGGCATTTGTATAATCTGAGGATATAATTGTACATTTATTGGAATGGAAATACGGAACCTATATCAGCCTTTTGAACTGGAGTACCTTGAGGTTGAGGAGTACAGTGCAAAGGAGCACAAGAACACCTTTTTCGAAATGGTCTTCGTCCTCGAAGGCAACGGCATTCAAAGCATCAACGATCATCAGCTGCCTTACAGCAGTAACAAGTTGTTCCTGATCTCCCCAAAGGACAAACACGGTTTTGAGGTGGGTGCCCTGACAAGGCTGTTCTTTATCCGTTTCAACGAAACCTATCTCCGTACACAGCGCAAGGAATGGGTGCAAAAACTGGAATTCCTCTTTCATAATCACAACCATCTGCCCGGCTGTATCCTGAAGAATATGGCGGATAAACCGCTGGTAAGGGCGATGGTCGAGGCGCTGATCCGCGAGAATGCCATTCAGCATTCGCATAGCCAGGAGGTGATCCGGCAGCTTATCAATACCATTCTGACGATTGCCGCAAGAAATATCACATTAGCGATTACCGGGGGTACCGGCGCAGGCGAAGCGATAGTGGGCGGTACCTTCGCAGGCAAAGCGATAGCGGGCGGTACCTTCGCAGGCAAAGCGGCAACAGGGGTTAATAGTCCCGGCGAAACCGATAACCCGGTCCTGTTATTAAACTACATCCATCAGCATATCTATCAGCCAAAAGAGCTGAAGGCGGAAAAGATGGCCCGGCGGTTCAATGTTGCGCCTACCTATATCAGTGAGTACTTCAAGACCAAGACGGGACAGAATATGCAGCAGTATATCGCAACATATAAGATCAGGCTGATAGAGGCGCGGCTGCGATATACGGATATCCAGCTGAATGAGATCGTATATGAGTTCGGGTTCAGCGATGCAAGTCATCTGAACCGGTTCTTCAGAAAACACAAAGGGGTCAATCCCAGCGAATACAGGAAGAATGGGATCGGCAGTCAGGTATAAATTGGGATCGGCAGTCAGGTATCAACTGGGATCGGCAATCAGGTATAAATTGGCATCGGCGATCAGGGTTAGACGAAGGACCCCGACCACGGTTGGGATGGAACCCGATCGGGAGTGCCGGTGAAAGCGAACATACTCAGTCCATATACGGACAGTTTAAATAAATATGGTATGTATAGATAGTTAAATGACATCCAATTGTGTTTTGGCATTTCCTTGGGTATCTTTATCGCCGGAGTCTGGAAACCAAATAACAACGTCATGTTTAGAAACTATTTCAAGATCGCCTTCAGAAACATCGTCCGGCACAAGGCCTTTGCCGCCATCAATATTGCAGGGCTGGCTATTGGGATGGCCTGCAGCATTTTCATCTTGCTGTGGGTGCAGAATGAGCTGAGTTATGACAAATTCAATAAGAACGCCGCCAGTATCTACCGCATTACTGCCGGTGGTGAACAGAACTCCGGGCCCATGGTCCCCGAACTGAAGGCAAAGATCCCCGCTATCAAGAACTTCGTTCGCCTGCTATTTGTCCAGCCCACCACTACCGTTTTTGCAACTGGCACAAAAAGGTTCGAAGAAAAGACCGTCTTCTATGCCGATTCCACTTTGCTGCAGGTATTTTCCTTTCCGCTGGTCAGTGGAAATGCCGAAACCGCATTGATGCGTCCCGACGCTGTCATCATTACGGAGGATATGGCGAAGAAATATTTTGGCAATGAAGATGCGGTAGGGAAAATCTTAAAAAAAGATAACCAGGACAATTTAGTCGTGACAGGCGTGCTCAAAAATATTCCGGCAAACTCTCATTTGCGGTTTGATTTTATTATGCCGATGTCTGCCATTGCCCAATCGGATTTTCGTTTGCGCAGAAACTTATGGGAAAGTTATGATTTCTTCGATTATGTACAACTCGATGAGAATTTCAAGGCCACGCCAGCTGCCTTAGCGGGCCTTAACAGGCAAATAAATGAGATCTACAAGGAGCATGTAAAAGATAATCCACCTACGATGAGCCTGCAGGCTTTAACAGATATTCACCTGCGCTCCGATTACCAGACCAGTTTGCCTGGTCAGGGGAATATCCAGTATGTAAACATATTTTTTGTAGTGGCCTTGTTTATCCTGGCGGTAGCCTGTATCAACTTTATGAATCTGGCCACCGCAAGATCTGCCCGCCGGGCAAAGGAAGTGGGCCTGCGCAAGGTGGTAGGCGCGGGCCGCCTGCAGCTGATCGGTCAGTTCCTCGGCGAGTCCTTATTCATTTCTTTTATTGCGTTGGCGGTCGCTGTTGGTATGGTCTACCTGTTGCTGCCTTTTTTTAATGATCTGGCGGGCAAGGAACTTTCCATACAATTACTGGATGGAAAATTAATAGGCTTGCTGCTGGGCATCGCATTCGTTACCGGGCTGGTCTCGGGCAGTTATCCCGCCTTGTTCCTATCCGGTTTCAGGCCGGTGGAAGTGCTGAAGGGTAACCAAGGGAACCGATGGTTACGAACGAGCCCGGAGCAAGGGACGACGCTCTGGGCGAAGTTCTCGAAAATGATGGGGGGCAATCTAAATTTCCGGAATGGGTTGGTGGTACTGCAATTTGTGGTTTCGATAGTGTTACTTGCAGGGACGGTCGTAGTATACAGACAATTGAATTATATCAGGAACAGGGATCTCGGGTATAATAAATCGAATCTGCTGTATATGCCAATGACCGGCGAACTGGGTGACAGGCAACGGGCATTGAAAGCGGAGCTCAAATCAAACCCGCTTACGGCAAACTTTTCTACTATCTCCGACCCTCTCTCCAATCTGACCAGCGACACCTGGGGCCTGGAATGGGATGGAAGTACCGAGGCGGATAGAAAAATTTCGTTTTCAAAAACCTGGGTGAGTGATAATTTTTTCGAGGTCACGCAAATGAAGATGGTAAGCGGAAGGGCTTTGTCCACTACTGAGTTTGCCGACTCTGGTAATTATGTGATCAATGAAACAGCGGCAAAGGTAATGAGGATGACCCCGGCAACTGCAGTTGGTAAATCGCTTACGTTTCAGGGTGACAAAGGAATTATAGTAGGGGTAGTAAAAGATTTTAATTATAAATCGGCGCAGTCAGCCATTGCGCCAATGGTACTTTTGTTCAATAAATGGAATGGAGGAACGGTGCTGGTGCGTACCCAACCCGGAAAAACGGAAGCCACCATTCGGGCGTTGGAGAAAGTATGCAAAAAGCTTAATCCTGCTTTCCCTTTCTCCTACGGTTTTGTTGACCAGGACATTAATAATTTATATAAAGGCGAGCAGCAATTAGGCAGCCTGTTCAATGTATTTGCGATCATAGCCATTTTTATTTCCTGTTTGGGGTTGTATGGGTTGTCGGCCTTTCTGGCCGAGCAGCGTACCCGGGAGATAGGCGTAAGAAAAGTGCTGGGAGCATCGGTATTCAATGTGGTATATTTATTGTCGACGGGGTTTACAAAATTGATTCTTGTTGCCATTGCAATTGCGATACCCATCGCCTGGTTTGCCACCAATAAATGGCTCAGCGGTTTTGCTTATCGTATAAATGTTGGCTGGGTTGTTTTCCTGATATCCTCATTCGGGGCGCTGGCGGTAGCATGGATAACGGTGAGCTATGAGTCGGTGAAAGCGGCGGTTGCTAACCCGGCAAAGAGTTTGAAGGCGGAGTAAATTTTATATTGTACTTTGCAAGCTGCCAACCTATTGACCACTGGCGGCAATGCAAATTGTATTTATGAAATCAACCACACCACGTTCTAATTGCCCTATCAGCTTCTCACTTGATATACTCGGCGACAAGTGGATATTACTTATTCTGAGGGATATGATGTTTAAAGGAAAATCATCATACAATGAGTTTCTTCAGTCAGAGGAAAAGATCGCGACTAATATTCTGGCAGATCGATTGAATATTCTGGAATCACAAAATTTTGTTGAGAAACTGGTAGCTGGCGATAAAAAATCCAAGTTTACCTATATCCCGACTAAAAAAAGCATTGATTTAGTTCCTGTTATTATAGAATTGGCTATGTGGGGATCATCCAACTTCCCGCCTGGACTTGATGCGGATCTAATAATAGAGTTCGAATCCAGTCGGGATGAGACGATTAAAAAGTATAAAGCATTAGCACGAAAGCGTGCTGAAAAACAAAGGAAGCAATCCACAGCTATGTAGCCTGACCTGCGACGGCTTGATTTGAAAGTCAGCGGCCCCTGAGGGGGGTGAATAATTTAACTTGCAAATTGCAAGTTAAATATTATCTTTGCAGCAGCTGCTATTCAAAAACAGAGCTAAGGACTAAAATGAGAACGCCAAAAATTCTGGTTACCGGAGCCACCGGCTCCACGGGAAAGCCATCCATTGAGATCTTATTACAAAACGGGTTTAAAGTGCGTGCTCTGGTGCATAAAGAAGATGCCCGATCCATCTATCTCAAAGGACTTGGAGCGGAGATTGTTGTTGGAAACATGCAAAACCTGGATGATCTTAGAATAGCGTGGCAGGGCGTCCAAAGGGGATATTTCTGTTATCCGCTAAGGCCCGATCTTTTGGATGCTACCGTGATATTTGCGCAGGCTGCAAAAGAAGCCGGGGCTGAATTTATTGTAAATATGTCCCAAAAGCAGGTGACGCCCACTTCAAAGAGTCCTGCTACTATTCGCCATTTTTTGTCGGAAGAAGTTTTCAAATGGGCAGGTATTCCAACAACACATCTTAGACCAACTTTTTTTGCTGAGTGGTTTTTATATGTCTCCAACCAGATTAAAACGGGTAAACTTCAAATGAGCTTTCCTCCTGACGCAAAACATGCGCCAATAGCCGGCGAAGATTTGGGAAGGACCGTCGGTACTATATTAGCCAATCCGGATAAGCATGTGGGTAAAGTGTACCAGCTATTTGGCCCTGAGATGTTAAGTTATGCTGAAATAGGTGGGATTATTGGTAAGATTATAGGCAAAGACATTGCCTATGAGCAGGTGAGTGTACAAGACATGGCAGATTCGATTGGTTTAGGAGATTATGATCATTTTAAAGATCATGTCGCCAATACGCAAAATGATAATATTTTTGGCCTTCCTAATTTCAATAATAAAGTGGAAGAAATTACCGGAGTACCTCCAATGGCTTTTGCGGATTTTATTGAAAAAAATCGTTCGGCATTTACCCTTTAAGAAATGAGGGCTTGATCGAATCACCGGTCGATTACCGGTCGCGATACAATCAAGTAGGTATTGTGGCTTAACACCTGTGTTATACCACTGAAGACTTAAATAAGTGTATTGGCGATTGCGTTTTTGTGCCTTGCCAACCGGTACTACGCAGAAATTGTTCCCAACTGAGGCTGTCCGGATTTATTTGCCGGCTCCATAGCAAGTCGCGTTCCTTGCCGAAATATCCATATTCAACTGCGTATTCTACCATCCCCAAAATCTCACTTACTAAAAGTTGGTTTGCGCTGAATTCGGGGAAATGGCGAAGAAAATCCTCACGGGTAAAAGCGGAACTATATGCAGCTTTTTTGCCTGTAATCCGGGAAAAAGTATCAACCATCTCCTGGGGTGAAATAATTTCGCCTATCACCGGCAACGACTTGCCGGCATACAGATCCGGTTTTGAAAATAGTTCCAGAATAGCCGGTCCCGTGCCTGTAAGTGGATCAACAAATGGCGCAGGGAAGTCTTTGGGTAAGTAAATGGGAAAGACAAGGGTATCACCGTCCAAACGGGGCGTGTAAAACTCGATAACATTAGTATAAAAAAAGGCCATATAAATAAACGAGCTTGTTATAGGAAGAGTGCGGATATACTCTTCTATTTTGCCCTTATCAGTAAAATGGGGGGCAAACTTTTTTCCATGCGTGATTTTGTCTACGTTTTCCAGACCGCTAAAAATAATGTGCTCTACGCCTGCTTCAACTGCCGCGTCTGCCAACTGTTTGCCCAACTCAAACTCGTGTGTTTGCGGAGGGACAATACCCGGCGTCATTATAAAAGCACCTTGCGAACCGCGGAATGCTTTCACAAACTCTTTTTCATATCCTAGATCGAGTGGCAAACTCACCAGTTCGACCCCTTGTTCGGCCAGGCTAAGCGCCGCCGGCGAATCAACGCGCCGGGTAATGCCACGTACCCGGTATTCTCCGCTTTGCAACAATGTCCGTGCAGCACTATGTCCTTGCTTGCCCAAAACCCCGGTGATAGTGATAAGGGGCTTATTGGTTTTTTTTTCAGCAGGTGTATTTAAATCAGCTGGCATGCCTTTAGTATTTATTGAAGAGTGAACTATAAATGGTATAGTTGCAAAACTATTTATAGTTCAATAAATTTGCAATAACTATCCATTAGGATAGTTATACTTAAGTCAATGCAATGGAAATAGAATGTCAAAGTGATTTTATAAAGGTTAACAACAAGTTATATCCCTGTACCTTGAGCGTGGCTATGGATTTGATTGGCGGAAAATGGAAGGCCGTTATTTTGTACCATTTAAAAGATACCGACAGGCGGTATAATGAACTGAGAAAGGAAATGCCGGCTGTTACCGAAAGGACATTGAGTTTACAATTAAAACAATTAGAAGAGGATGACCTGATTTCGAGGCAGGTATATGGGAAGAAGCCGCCTGTTAAAGTAGTTTACGGTTTAACTGATTTTGGCAGGTCTTGCATCCCTTTACTCGAAGCAATTACTGGCTGGGGTAACCAGGTTGCTGTACAAAAGGGCGAGTTTGTCAAAAAAAATATTTCTTAAAGAGTGGTGTAAACTTTTCCACCTTGATATTCTGGTGCGTCTTTGTGTCTTGCAGTTGCCTTCACGCCCGCTTCCTAAAAGGCGAGTACGCCCGGTTGCGATAAGCGTGAACGCTGCTGCTAATAAAGAGGACAGCCGCCACGATGAAGGCGGTGATGGCGACGGCCGGTGCGCGATCGCGGTCGGCCATGGCAACAGCTATCAGCGCCCAGACACCTACGAGGGCATATTCCCGCATGTTTCTCCGCCAGGTCATGAAGAGATAGACCGCGCCCGCCATTAGTGTCATGATGATGGCCCGGGTTTCGGGTTCAATGCCGTTCCACTGGATCTTGACCAGCCATGCCGAGATGTTGGAGAGCAAGGCGACGGTGATCCAGCCGGTATAAAGACAGAACGGCCACCAGACAGATGCGATGACCCGTAGCGGCGGATCGGTCAGCTCCATCTCCGTGCGCCAAATTATTTTAAACAGCGAAAAGAGCAGGACGATCATGATCAGGACGGAAAGACCCGCCTGATCGTACATCCATGCGATGACCCAACAGCTGTTGGCGATACAGCTGAGAAGGAACCAGCCGCCGATCTGTTGCTGAAGGGTTTGGGCTTCTGCGGTCGCCCGCGCCTGAAAGACCACAAACGCCCCCAGCGCAATATAGATCAGCCCCCATATAGAGAAAGCCCAGGGCGCGGGAGTAAAGAGAGTAGGGTAGCGCGCGGACTGGGTGGCCATGGTATTGCTATTAAACACGCCGGTCACCGAGAGATAGCTGATCGCGATGGTCGCAAGCAGGGCGATGATATTGAGGATGGGCAATAGTCTTTTCATGGTAACCTAAGTTACGCATTTTATATGCCAGATAAATTGCATATCCAAACGGAGCCAAAAGAAGTTGATGGGCGCGCTGGACTAAAGCAGCGCAGACTTGTTCCCGGCCTACAGCAACTTGAACTGATCTCCATCGAACAATCCCATATCACTCAGCTTGAGATGCGGGATCACCAGCAATGCCATAAACGACAACGTCATAAAAGGCGCGCCAAGCTTGGAGCCCATGGCCTTTGCCCGATGATCGAGTGCGGTATAGGCTTCTGCCACCTGGTAGCCGTCGTCGAGGCTCATGAGGCCCGCTACGGGAAGCGGCAGGATGAGCTCGGCGCCGGAGGCGGGGGCCATCGAGGGGATGGGCTCGCCGGTGATGTCGGAGATAGGGGTGAAGCCGGGGGCCGGGGCGCCCTCACCTGGATCAACGCAGCTCAGACCCCCCTTTTGCGCAATAACCAGATTGATCGCGCGGCAGATACTTTCATCATCCACTCCAACCGCCACGATATTATGACTGTCATGCGCAACCGAAGAGGCGATGGCGCCGCGACGCAGCCCAAAATTCCGGATAAAGGATTTGGCCACCGGCGCGTGTATATACCGATTCACGACTACTATTTTGAGCAGATCTTTGTCGACATTGGCATGGAGACGTCCATCCCGGGGCAGGGTGTCGGCCACAGGAACGATCAGGCGATTGGTGATGAGCTGGCCGTCGAGGGCTTCTATCACATAGACCTGTTCGACATTCTCCTCTTCGCCCCATTTGTCGAGGGGATAGGCGAAGTCGGCCACGGCACGCGGAGTCGCCTTAAAATTATTGATAGGCTCTGCAGAGAGAAGGCCGCCGGAACTGGTTGGGGCGGGGGCCGATGCTACAGGGGATACCGGCTGTGAAGCGCTGGCGCCGCCGGAATGAGCGGAACCATCGGGTACCGCCGATGTGACCAGGTGCGTCGAAGCGATATGCGACACCCCATTCTGGGCGACAAGCTGTCCTTTGATCCAGGTCTGCTTTACCTGGAAATGCTGAAGGTCCTCGACCAGGACCAGGTTGGCGCTGTCGCCGGGGCGGACAAGACCGCTGTCGAGCTTGTAGTGCAGGACAGGGTTGAGACAGGCGGCCTTCAGAACTTTGAAGACATCGATGCCCTTTGCCACTGCCCGGGCGCAAAGCGTATTGATATGCCCGGCGATGAGACTGTCGGGATGTTTGTCATCGCTGCAGAACATCATCTGGTCGGGATAGTCGTTCAACAACGGGATGAGGGCGTCGAAGTTGCGGGCGGCGCTGCCTTCACGGATGAGGATCTTCATACCGTATTTCAGCTTGTCGAGGGCCTCTTCGGCCGTGAACGCTTCATGGTCGGTGCTGATGCCGGCCGCGATATAGTCGGCGGCCTGCTGACCACGCAAGCCAGGAGCATGACCGTCAACCGGCTTACCGAGACGCTGGGCAGCCGCTATTTTCGCCATGACTTCCGGATCTTTGGCAAGAACTCCGGGGAAGTTCATCATCTCGCTGAGATATTTTATGTCGTCGCTTGCTAAAAGTTGTTCAACTTTAGCTGCGTCGAGTGTTGCGCCGGCCGTCTCGAAATGCGTCGCAGGAACACAGCTGGGCGCCCCGAAATTAAAATGAAAGGGGACCGTGCGGCCATTGCGGATCATGAACTCCACGCCGGGAAGGCCGCTGACATTGGCTATCTCGTGGGGGTCGCTGACCGTGGCAATGGTGCCATGGACCACCGCGAGGCGCGCGAACTCCGAGGGTATGAGGAGGCTGCTCTCGATGTGAACGTGCGCATCGATGAAGCCAGGCAGGATATAGGGGAGCAGAATAGTGGCGCTGTCGGGTGCAGCACCGCCGGGTGCAGCGCTCTCGGACGCAGCACCGGGGAGCATAGCCGCGGCATCTGAACCGGAGCGGGCAGCGCCGCCGTCGCCGGGGAGCGGCGTAACGCTCTGAATCACCCCATTTTCAATAATAACACTCACCGGGACAACCTTTTCCGCTATAATATCTACTAATCTGCCGAGAATTTCCATAATATTAAATTAGTCCTTGTTTTCACCACGAAATAACAGTAAATTTAATAGAGTAAATAGTTATTTTTCTTAGATTGCCAACCGTCGCTATAAAAGTCACTTGAAGAAAAACCCTTGCAATATGAATCCATTCCGTACAAGACCTAAATCAGCACCAGGCACCACACTGCTGATCCTCATCTGCTCAACGCTGATGACCATCACCTTATCCGTCACATCGTACGCCCAGACCGCGCAGGAGATCGTCGCCAGACACATTGACGCGATGGGTGGCAAAGAGAGATTACAATCCATCAATTCGATATTTGTCGAAGGCGTTGCCACTATGGACAACGGCACTACGATCGACACCAAACTCTGGAAAGTTTATGACCGGCTCTTCCGCCAGGAAGTCACCATCGGAGATGGTTCCGTCACCACTATCGTCACTCCCGGTCATGGATGGGTCGCCAATCAACAGTCCAACGGCACATTCAAATCAATGCCTTCCGAACGCTTAAAAGCTTTACAGCCCCAGATCGACCCGGCGGGCCCGCTGGCGGATTATAATGCCAAAGGCTGCAGGGTGGATTTTGCAGGCCGCGATTCTGTTCGCGGTATTGCCTGTTATAAGATCAAATTGTCCTGCCCGATGGGCCAGTCGGTGATCTATTATATCGACGCGACAACCTATTATATATTACGCGAGACCGGCAAGGGCGGAATGATGTGCGTGGTCCTGGATAATAATGCGACTGCCGATGGAGATGTCGTGATCGATTTCAGCGATTATAAAAAGACACCCGAAGGATATATCTTCCCTTATACCATCGTCACCAACGCCTTTAGTGCAAAGATGACCATCGAAAAGGTCGAGATCAATCACAATGTTGACGTGGAGGCGCTGAGCCGCCCGCGACAAGCCGGATCACAGGCCAGGCGCGCCAATAATTCCCCAACAACTGCGCCAACGACCGCTGCGCCCGCGCCAGTTGCACCAGCGGCGACCACAACTGCGACCACCGCCGCAGGGATCTAGGGCAAGTACGAAGGGGCCTGCGACCACCGCCGCAGGGATATAAAGTATATATACCACAATAAAGACGGAGTCACTAGCGTTTTTTCACCGGAGAACCACGTGTTCCCAGTGCCAATATCTATATAAAACCAATGACCTGTCGTTATGAATAAAAGGTATACTTTATTCTTATTACTGACATGCCTGTACCTGACTGCTTCGTCCCAATCATTTATTGGATACGGTTATGACAACTATGCAGGTGTGAATGGCTTGATCCTGAACCCCGGCACGCTGGCCGACGGCAAGTACAAAGTAAATGTCAATCTCTTTGCGATCAGCGGACTGGCCGGCAACAACGCCTACGAGATGGATCGCAGCAAGGTCTTTGGCGGGAAATTCTCCAATTTATCAGAAGGTAACGGGTACTACAAGTCCAGTAATACGGCTGTCAAATACCTCTATCTGAATACGGATATCCTTGGACCGTCGGCGACGATCAACCTTACCTCCAAAGATGCGGTGGGTCTGATCACCCGCATGCGCGTCATCGGTAACGAGTACAACCTGGGCAATCCGATGTTCCAGCTCCTCGGGAATACCAATCCCAATTTTTATAATGTAGATGTCGTGAACCCCAGCGCTCAAATGAAGGTCAACGCCTTCGCAGAAGCAGGCCTCTCCTACGGCCGCGTGCTGATGAAGAGCGAACACTCGGAGTTCAAAGTCGGCATCACCGGTAAGTATATCTTCGGTCTGGCCTATGGCAGCCTTGCCTCCGGTCCGACGATCCTCAACATCGATCCCGCCAACCAGATCGCAAAGGTCAGCGGCGATGTGACCGCACAGTATTCTTCCAATATCGATAACCTCGGCAACGGCAGCAATTTTGGCGATTACCTGAAACATAAGTATGGTAAGGGGCTGGGCTTTGACGTCGGGTTTGTGTACGAGACAAAGAGCGCCACCACGGGGGAAACAAAAATGCGACTGGGTGTTTCCGTTACCGATATCGGTTCGATCAATTATACCAATTCCCCCAATAGCCAGCAGTATACCATCACCGCCACGGGCGCCAATACCGCCGAGTTCAGCAAACAGGACGGCGAGACCTATGACGACTATATCAATCGCCTGAAGACGACCAACCTGATCTCCCAAAAGGGTACGGCCGCCTCATCCAAGGTAAGCCTGCCGACAGCCCTGCATATCAATGCCGACTATCAGATCTACAAACGCCTTTATATCAACGGTGACGTATTGCTGAATATGGTTGCTACCAGCAGCCCGACCAGCCCCAATTATGTCACGACCTTTACGGTGACACCCCGTATGGAAAAGAAATGGGTGAGCATCTATTCCCCCGTCTCCTACAGCGCCAACGGACAGCTCAACTGGGGCGCCGGTGTACGTCTCGGGCCCCTGTTCGTGGGAAGCGGTTCGGTGATCTCCAGTATGTTCAAGCAGCGCCTTCAGACGGCTGACGCACATATCGGTCTGACCATCCCCATCTTCCAGCCAAACAGGAAGAAGAAGCCTACTTTGGCTGACACCGTCTATCGCAATAAGGACCTTACGCATGACCGTGATGGCGACGGGGTCGTCGACGAAAAAGACGAATGCCCCGACAGCGCAGGACCCATCGCGCTCATCGGCTGCCCCGACAGCGACGGCGATGGCGTGCCGAATAAGAAAGATAAATGCCCCGGCGTGAAAGGTTCGCCCAATTTCCAGGGCTGCCCCGCACCCGACAGCGATGGCGACAGCGTCAATGACGACGACGACAAGTGCCCGCTCGTAAAAGGCCTGAAGTCCAACTATGGCTGCCCGCCGATAAGACCCGAACTCATCACAAGAGTGAACAATGCCGCCGACCGCGTCTTCTTTGTACGCGCCAGGGCGACGATAGAAAATATATCACTGCATGAGCTGGATAGAGTGGTGACCATCCTGCAGAGCGACTCCGCCCTGCGTCTGCGGATAGAAGGATATACCGATAGCGAAGGCACCGACGAAAGGAACCAGAAACTGTCCGACCGGAGAGCAAGAGCGGTATTCCATTACCTCGCCCTGCAGGGTATCGATCCCCAAAGAATGGATTACATCGGATATGGCAGCAAGAAACCGCTTGCTACCAACGATACCCCCGAAGGGAAGGCCCAGAACCGGCGCGTAGAGATGATCCTGATGAACTATCCAAAGGATAAAAGAAAGTAAGATACTAGCCCCTCAACCCCATACCCCGAGCGAAGCCTGAATGGCTTCGCTTTTTTTTGCTTATTTTAGGGGGCAACTCTAATATGGCAATTCCTGAATTTTTGTCGGGCGGAGGCGAGATGGGGCAGCGCATCCGCGACTTTGACTGGGCGGCAACCGCACTGGGGCCAGTAGATACATGGCCGCAGAGTCTGCGCACCTGTATACGGATCATGCTGGCCTCCCGCCAGCCTATCTGGATCGGATGGGGAAAACAGCTGATCAAGTTCTATAATGATCCTTATAAGGCCATCGTCGGGGGGAAACATCCCTGGGCCCTGGGACAGCCAGCCTCGGTGGTATGGAAGGAGATCTGGACAGAAATTGGCCCGATGCTGCAGGCAGTTATGGAAAAGGACGAGGGTACCTACAGTGAGTCGCAGCTCCTGATCATGGAGCGCAACGGTTATCCCGAAGAGACCTATTATACTTTTTCTTATACGCCGATCCCCGGCGACGACGGGGGTACGGCGGGTATGATCTGCGCCAACAGCGATGATACCGAAAAGATCATCGGCGAACGGCAGCTGCGGACCCTCATGCAGCTGGGCAAACGCCTCACGGATCTCCAGTCCAGCCAGGATGTGATCAACCTGACACTGCATACCCTGAAAGACAATCCCCACGACTTTCCTTTTGTACGATTCCGGATGGCGGGAGAGGAAGGACCGTTAATGGATGAATGTGGCCTGGCCGCCGGCAGCGGGAAGCCGCAGATCGTCGACGACCTGGGCGGGAAGATGGGAGAAATGACGAAGGGCGTCTGGGAGATCGCTCCGCATAAGGGGATCATCCTGCCGGTATTCCAGTCGGGAAAGCTGGAGGCGTACGGCTGCCTGGTCGTGGGTCTCAATCCCTACCGCCTGCCGGATGAGAAATACAAGGGATTCTTCTCGCTTGTCGCGGACCAGATCACCAATAGTCTTTCCGACCTGTATGCACTGGATGCCGAACGCAAAAAGGCGGCGGCGCTGCGGGAGATCGACCGGGCGAAGACCACTTTCTTTTCGAATATCAGCCATGAGTTCCGTACTCCGCTGACCCTGCTGCTGGGTCCGATAGAAGACGTGCTCAATGATCCGGAGTCCAAAGATATCAACCGATACCGCATGGGCGTGGCGTACCGGAATGTGCTGCGTATGCAAAAGCTGGTCAACACGCTCCTGGATTTTTCGCGGATCGAGGCGGGCCGGATGGAGGGACAGTATAGTCGTGTGGACATCTTTGCATTGACAAAGGACCTGGCTTCTTCCTTTCGCAGCGCCATAGAGCGGGCGGGGATGCAGCTGACGATAACATCCGGAACGGTGACCGATGAGGTATATGTCGATGTCGATCAATGGGAGCGGATCATTTTGAACCTGGTCTCCAACGCCTTCAAGTATAGCCAGCAAGGATCAATAGCCGTACATGTGGAGCAGGCTGGCGCCGAAGTACTGGTGCGGGTATCGGATACGGGTGTTGGCATACCGGAGGATCAGCTGGACATGATCTTCGACCGGTTCCATCGTATCGAGAGCGTTCAGGGACGCAGCCAGGAGGGGACGGGTATCGGACTGGCGATGGTAAAGGAGCTGGTGAGACTGCACCAGGGAACGATAAATGTAACCAGCACTCCCGGTGTGGGGTCGGTGTTTACGATAGCGATCCCGGTTGGAAAGGATCATTTGCCGGAGGATAAGATCGTGGCTTTGCCGGAAGGGCAGGCGATGGATGCAGGCAGCCGGCTGACGTTGAAGCATACCGAGAGTTTTGTGACCGAAGCGTTGAAATGGTTGCCGGGGACATCGGAGGATGTGGCGGCGGGGGATGCGGCGGCGACGCCGGGCGGCGACAACGGGGCGAGCCATGCCGACGCTTTGGGCGCCCGCGAAGATATCGGCGCCCCCAAAAATACTGGCCCCCGCGCCGGAGGCACTGTCCTGCTTGCCGATGACAATGCCGACATGCGTGAATATGTTCAGCGAGTATTGTCGGCGCAGTTTAGGGTCATCACGGCGACCAATGGCGAAGACGCCTATCTCAAAGTGTTGCAGTATCAACCGGACCTGCTGCTCTCCGATATCATGATGCCGGTGATGGATGGCTTTGGTTTGCTGGAGAAGGTCCGCAGCCACCCGGTGGCCCGACATACCCCGGTCATCTTTTTGTCGGCCAGGGCCGGTGAGGAGGCAAAGATCGAAGGGCTGGATGCGGGCGCCGACGATTATCTCGTGAAGCCCTTCTCTGCAAAGGAATTGCTGGCAAGGGTGGATGCGAATATCCGCATCGCGAGAAGCCGGACCGAACATGCGGCCAGGCTGGAAGAGGAGGTGAGGGTCCGGACCAGGGAGCTGGGGGAGGTGAACGCCGAGCTGCGGGATCTCAACGTCACGCTGAAGGACCTCAATATCTCGCTGCAAAAATCGAATGAGGATCTGCAGCAGTTTGCTCACGTTGCCAGTCATGATCTGAAGGAGCCCGTACGAAAGATACGGACCTTCAGCAGCCGGCTGAGGGAGGAATATGGAGACGCGCTGCCCGGCCAGGCGCGGGTATTCCTGAACAAAATAGAACAGGCTACGTCGCGGATGTATGAGATGATCGAAGGGGTGCTGGCCTATTCCATCCTGAATGGCAGCGAACAGACGATAGAACCGATAGACCTGAATGTCGTACTTGCCAATATCGAGATCGATCTCGAGGTCACGATCGGGGAGAAAAAGGCAAGCCTGGTCCGGGACCAGCTGCCGCGGATAGATGGGGCGTCGGTGCTGATCTATCAGCTGTTCTATAACCTCATTAACAACTCATTAAAATTTGCAAGGACGGGTGTGCCGCCGGTCATAGCCGTCGTGGCAAAGCTTTTGCAAAGGGAAGATAATGTTGAGGCGATGGTGGAGATAACCCTTACCGACAATGGGATCGGCTTCGAGCAGGAGCACACGGACAGGATCTTTGATACTTTTGCAAGACTACATGCCAAGGATAAGTATGAGGGGACGGGTCTGGGGCTGGCATTGTGCCGGAAGATCGTCGATCGGCACCAGGGAAGTATCAGCGCCAGCGGGGAAAAGAACAAGGGGGCGGTGTTCGTCATCCGGCTTCCTCTTGTACAGCATCGGAAAAGTTTATAATCAGTTACAGTAAATATGGTGAAGCGTTTCTTATTGATCGATGATGATAGTGACGACAGGGAGTTGTTCTCTGAGGCCTTGTCACTGGTTGAACCCGAAATTATTTGCGATCAGGCTACGGATGCGGAGGAAGGCCTTGCAAGGCTTCAGCAGAGCAAGGAGGAGCCGGACCTGATCTTTTTGGATATCAACCTGCCGGTGATGAACGGCTGGCAGTTCCTGACGCGTCTGAAGACGGAGTCGCAGCTGAAACATATCCCCGTGATCATGTATTCCACTTCGTCCAATGTCAGGGATATGAAGACGGCGAGGGAGATGGGCGCACTGTGTTTCATTACCAAGCCGCATGCGTTCCGGATGCTGAAGGGGATGTTGGGAATTGTGATAGAGTATGCGAATAAGCAGGAATATGGCGCGCTTTGCGAGGCGGTGCATAAGTCGATAAAGAACTAGGCGGCTCGCGGGGTTGCGGGCATTAGACCGTCTCCTCCAATTCTTCCAAAAAAGCTATCTGGGCGGGGTTGATCATCTCGCGCGCCTCCATCAGCGGAAACCATCCCGCTTTATCGACCTCGGGGAAACTCACCTGCCGCCCTGAATTACGCGGCCATTCCAGCTCAAAAGTATTACTGACGATAGCGGATGGATCGATGTCTCCGGGGGAAGCCCACGCAAAAACGCGTTTGCCTCCTTTTTGCCGGATGGGGCTCAGCGCCTGGAAGGGGCCTTTCAGCACAAAGCCCGTCTCTTCCCGAAATTCACGAATAGCCGCATCCAGCGCGGGTTCTTCATTGGTGAACTCCCCCTTTGGGATGGTCCAGCTGCCGAGGTCCTTGTTCTTCCAGAAGGGACCGCCGGGGTGGACGAGAAAGACCTCCAGTGAGTCGGTATTGCGACGGTATAAAAGTATACCTGCGCTCTGTTTACTGGTCATAGGATGGGGGCGGCAAATAAAAGGCCAGAATTGCATCTATCAGCAGGTTTTACTATTTTAGGCCCACCAATGTCCCGCGCCTTATCGATACTTCTATTCCTGTCAACCGTAGCTTGCCTGCCTGTCTCTGCGCAGTTGAGGGCGGGTTTTGTTTTTGATAAGCCGGGCGGCTGTTCACCCCTCATCGTCAAATTCAGAGATCAGTCCCTGGGTGTCTCGGGTTCTGCCACTTATCTGTGGGATTTTGGCAACGGCAATACGGCATCGGTAAAGGATGCGCAGGCTGTCTTTACGGAGGAGGGCGACTATAACGTGACGCTGACGATAACCGATGGGGGCAATGTGTCTACGATCTCCCACACTGTGACGGTGTATCCACATACAAAGCCTTCCTTTTCCTATACTCCTAATTCGGTCTGTGGTCCGCAGCCTGTTAGTTTTACCGGGGCAGCTGCGGGCGGCTCCATCGTCAACTGGCTATGGGACTTTGGGGACGGGTCTACGGGGCAGAGCGGCAGCGCGACCATCCAGCATGTGTATCCAACATCTTTCAAAGGACCGGCGAGCCTGACCGTCACCAACAACTATGGCTGTACGGATACGGTGTCCCTGCCAGTGGATGTAAAGGTGCTGACGCCTGCGACATCGGCCTTTACATCGGACAAACAGGTGCTCTGCCTGGTGACCGATCCGGTACAGTTTACCAGCAACAGCAGCGGACCGGGGCCCCTGACCTATCAATGGGATTTTGGGGATGGGACGACCTCTACGCTGCCCAATCCCGGTCATTCCTATACGCAGAAAGGCAATTATACGGTGAAGCTGACGACCACTACTTCCGAAGGCTGTCAGGCCACGAGTTCGCAGCTCAACTTTTTAAATGTCGCCAACTACAGTACCGACTTCGATGTGCCTTCGTCGGCGGTCTGTCAGAATACCGGGTTTACGTTCAATGACCGCAGCTCGCCCTATGCGAACAGCCGGGTCTGGTCGATCGATGGAACGCCAGTCGCCTGGTACACTCCCCTGCAGTATACCTTTTCCACACCGGGGACACATACGGTGCAGCTGAGCAATATGTTTGGCGCCTGTCCCCAGTCGGCGACAAAGACATTTGCTGTGAACCCGGTTCCCGCCGTAGTCCCGTTCGATGAGGCCATCACACAGAACTGCGATGGCCTATCCGTGCAGTTTACCGACAAGACTCCAGGCGCCGTGACCTGGACCTGGAATTTCAACAACTATTTTTATGGCAGTAGTGACGTTACTTCCCCCGGGCCTGCCATCACTCAACCCTTTCCTTATAATCAATCGTTCACCATCCGACTGACGGTGACCAATGCCAACAGCTGTACCAATACGATCCTTGGACAGGTATATGTCAATAAGCCATCGGTCGCTATTTATGAGATCAATCCGACAGCCAATACCAGCTGTGCGACGCCGATAACGAAGTCTTATGGCATCTCGAACCAGAATACCTTACAGTCCTGGCATTGGGATTTTGGGGATGGCTCGCCGGCGAGCACCGATGCGACGCCAACACATACGTATAACAGATCGGCAGTGCCTATCCTGTATTATACCGATGTCAACGGTTGCAGCGGCAGCGTTTCTTACTATGGGGTTACGATCACGAACCCGTTCACGCTCGATTTTTCGGCGACGGCTACGACGGTATGCGTGGGTACAACGGTCAACTTCAGCAGTCCTTCGCTGAACCGGGCGGGTGCGTTTGGCGTTTGGTCGTTTGGGGATGGGAGTATCGCTAATTCGTCCTACCATTCCTATAATAATCCCGGCACGTATCCGGTGACACTGACGGGGACGGATGTGGGTGGCTGTCAGGCCTCGGTGACAAAGACCAGTTATATCACGGTCCTGGCTACTCCGGGTACGTATGGGAGCCATGTCAATACCTGTAATGGCGACAGGGGGCTGGTGACCTTTACCTATACACCGGGTACCGCGACCAGTATCGCCTGGGATTTTGGGGATGGCAGCACCACTACGACCGCCGCGGGTACGACACAGATCAACCATACGTATGCCAGTACGGGAACATACTATCCCCAGATAACCGCCAGCAACAGCCAGTGCAGTAATCAAAATTCGGATCGGGTGTATGTGTTGAAGAAACAGCAGCCGAAGCTCAGTGCGGCCAGCAGCTACGCCTGTATGGGGGGAACGCTGGATGTGACGCTTGTTATCGAACGCAATCCGTACGAGATCAACAGCGGGTATGAGGATGACTATGTTCCGCAATTCCAGTATGGGGATGGAACGCCCTTTACGGGGACGGTTGCCTATACGAACAATTATCAGCCGTACAGCAATGGGGCCTTTCACTGGACGCTCAGCGGTTTTACGGCGGGGAAGAGCGGGCTGCAGGTTGTCACAACGTCGTTCGGCTTCGGATGTACGGATATGAGTAACACGATCCCACTGACGATCCGGGGATCTGCGACGGCGGCCTTCAACGTGATCAGCGACGACCATTGTTATCAGACGCCGGTGACCCTTCAGGATGCTTCCACACCCGGTGTAAATAATTCGATCCTCTCGGAGCTATGGGATTTTGGGGATGGGCAAACATCTTCGCAGTTGGGTGGAACCATATCCCATACCTATACGGACCCGGGTTCGTATGGCGTCAGCCTCACTGTCACCGATGCAGCGGGTTGTACGATCTCCAGCGCGGCGAATCTCAAATATGTATCGGTGAATGGGCCAAAGGTTAGTTTTTCGCCTTCGGGGACGGATGTAAATCTGAACACGACGGTTTACTTCTATAATTCGACCAATACGTTTGGGACGACGAATGTCGCGTGGACCTGGGACTTTGGAGATGGCTCGGGTTCAGGATCATCAGACTATAGTCCTTATCATACCTATACGGTGCCGGGTGTATATACGGCGAAGCTGGACGCCAGGGATCCCAATAATCCCAATACCTGTGTGGGCAGTGCTGTTGCGACGATCACGGTAAAGAATTTTAACAGTCATTTCCAGGTAGCGGCTTCCTATGTGGGTACGGCGGGCTGTCCGCCTGTTCTGGCACAGTTCTATAATACTTCTTACAACTATACGAGTGTGAGCTGGGATTTTGGGGATGGGTGGACGGCGGGGAATGTCAATGCGCCGAGTCATGTATATACCGCGGCGGGGAGATATATCGTCAAGTTATTCGTGCAAGGCTATAATGGGCTCTCGGCAACGTATATCGACTCGGTCTTTGTGCGGCAGCCCTCGGCCGATCTCTCTGCTGCTACCTCATTGGTTTGTCTCGGGCAGGCGGAGGCTTACCAGGCGAAGGCTGTCGGCGCAAAATCCTATACCTGGGACTTTGGGGATGGCAGTGTGGGAGCGGGTGTCTACCCGGATTCGGTGACGACGCATAACTATGCCAACGCGGGGCAGTATACGGCCCGCCTGATCGTGACGGATACGTTTGGCTGTTCGATGGCGGCCAATACGGCGGTGAATCTGCAGGTACATGCTTTACCCAATGTAGTGGTGGACCCTGCTTCGCCTTTTCTTTGTCAGAACAGTTCGATGACGCTGACGGCATCGGGGGCCAGCACCTATGTATGGAGTCCCGCGACGGGACTGGACCGGGCGGATATTGCTGCGCCTGTGGCTTCGCCGATGGTCTCTACTGTCTACCAGATATTGGGTACCGATGATGCGGGCTGTCAGAATACGGCTTCTGTAAAAGTCGCCGTGGTATCAAAGGAAAACGTGACGGTGATGCCGGATTCGATCTCGGTCTGTGATAAAGAGACTGTGCAGCTGGTGGCGAAAGGTGCGGATATCTATTACTGGCTCGAGGATGTGACAGGCTCGGACGCTCCGGGGGTTGTGACGGCGCGGCCAACGGCTTCGGGTATTTATACGGTGATCGGACGCGATATCCACGAATGTTTTACGGATACGGCGCTGATCAGGGTTACGGTATTGCCGGTGCCGACGGTGGATGGGGGACCGGATGTGGAAGTGCTGGCGGGTAACCCGGTATTGCTGGCTGCGACGGGTAGTGCGGATGTGACGGAATGGAAATGGACGCCGGCGGATTATTTAAGCTGTACAGACTGTTCGCAGCCCATTAGCTCGCCTAAAAAGCCGGAGGAATATATTGTGATGGTAAAGAATGCGGTGGGCTGTATGGCAAAGGATACGGTGGAGGCGAAGATCCTTTGTGTGGAATTGAATGTGAGGATCCCGGATGCTTTTTCTCCGAATGGGGATGGGAAGAATGACCGGTTTGTGGTGTTGGGCATTGGGGAGGTGAAGCACCTGGTGATCTATGACCGCTGGGGTTCGAAGGTCTGGGAGAGGAGTAATTTTTATCCTGCGGATGCGTCGTCCTGTTGGGATGGGACGGTCCATGGGCAGCCGGGGCCGGTGGGGGCGTATGTTTATTATGTGGAGATGGAATGCCCTACTGGCGGGGTATTTGGGCGACGAGGGACCGTGGTGCTAGTAAGATAATAAAATGAAAAAACCTCCGTAAGGAGGTTTTTTCGTATTGTAGTTAGGGACTACATAGTAGTTGTGCTCTTCTTAGCAGGAGCTGCCTTCTTCTTAGGAGCTGCTTTTTTAGCGGCTTTCTTTACGGCCTTCTTAGGGGCTGCTTTCTTAGCGGCTTTCTTTACTGCTTTTTTAGCTGCTTTCTTAGGGGCTGCTTTCTTTGCTGCTTTTTTAGGAGCTGCTTTCTTAACAGCTTTTTTTGCTTTTGCCATTTTGTTTGAATTTAATAGTTAGTAAATACTTCGGCAAAGATAGTATAATGTAATTATTATTCGTTATGTAGTGGAAATATATTTTATGTTTTTCTCATCGGTTGTTAATGGTTTGTATTTTCTGTTGTGGAATTTTTTGGTTGATGCATCAGTGATGGTTCAACATTCCATTACTTATAGCTATGAAAAAGAATCTTCTTTCCGCCGCCGTTACTCATTTTTTTTTTATTGGAGTATGGGGCCAGCCGGTCTCTGTGGAGATGAGACAACCGAGGGACATGTATGAGCAGCACTTTGAACCCGCGAGCCGGCGGCAACCGGGCGTCGTAGACAAATCCCGGGTCATGGACTTTTTTCAAAACCAGGAATTTGCTGAAGCCATTGACTATCTCTCACCGGCTTTGCAGGCCGACTCGGGCAATATAGCGGTACTGGGTTGGGCCGGTTATGCCTATTATATGAGCGATAAGACCCGGGAGGCGGGGAATTGTTTTCGCCGGGCGGTGGCAGTGGACTCCAATAATATTTCGGCGCTGCATTACCTGGTGCTGTTGGAACTGGGTGAGACCGGCGGGGGTGAGGCATTGGGATACGCGAAGCGTCTGCTGACTTTGCAACCGGGCCGGGCTGGCCGAAGTGCTCATCGATAAAAAGATCTACGCAAGGGCGGATACTATCGGCGTTACCTGGCGGTGGCGCAGCCGAAGTCGGAGCAGGAGAAAAAGGCGTATGCATATGTGAAGAGGAGGTGGGGGAGGGCACTGCCTTTGCATGCTCGTATTGCCAAATGAAGCGTCTTAAGAGTATTTGGCTGTTGATCCTCATCTTTACACAGAAGGCGGAGGACGTGATCTATCGATGGATTGCCGGAGTGCCGACGCTGCAGCGAAGTCAGATCACGGCCAATCTTTTTTTGGGCGGGCAATACGATCTGCGGGGGCTGAAGGAACTCCGGGAATTGGGCATCACTGCTATCATCAATATGCGGATGAATTCGGTATATGCGGATGCCCGTTTTGAGGGATTTTCGTATTTGCATCTGCCAACTCCGGATAATACTGCGCCAAAACTGGAAGACCTGATCAAAGGCGCGGATTTTGCGCATTCGGTCATAGAGGCCGGCGGCAAAGTATATATTCATTGCCGGCTGGGTCTGGGCCGCGGTCCGACGATGGCGATAGCCTACCTGTTGCGAATGGGGGCCACATACGAAGATGCGTATGAGACGGTGCGGAGGGTCAGGACTTTTATTCAACCCCGGCCCGTACAGGTGCAGCGTCTGAAAGAACTGGAAGCTTATTTCAGGCAACACGAAAAGACCGATGAAAAGCTGGCGCCCAGAATCTAGCTGGTATATCTTTTGCACCATTCCCGTAAAAGACCTATGAGAATAGTATCCCTTGAAGAACATTTCAGTCTCCCTGAAATGACTGCCCGGATCGACAAGCAACTTATTGCCGCCCGGGGTTTTCCGCCGGGTTTCCAGGAACGGTTCGCGTTGCAGCTGGCGGATACGGGTGAACAGCGTCTTGCTTCCATGGATGAGGCGGGTATCACGATGCAGGTGCTCTCGGTAGCCGGACCGGGCGCCGACTTATTACCCGTGGGGGAGAGCATCAGTTTTGCAATGGACTATAATGACGCGCTGGCGCGGATCATCGAAACCAATCCCGATCGTTTTGGCGGTTTTGCTCATCTGCCGATGGCGGATGCGGAAGCCGCTGCTGCCGAGTTGCAGCGTACTTCGACCATCCCGGGGTTTTGTGGTGCGATGATCAATGGGATGACCGACAATCTTTTTCTGGACGACGAGAGATTTGCTCCCCTGCTGGCGACTGCGGAGCGACTCGCTGTTCCATTATACCTGCATCCCTCCTTTCCGCCGCCTGCGGTGCAGGAACTTTATTATGGCCGTATCGCACCTGGGGTTGGTGCTATGCTGGCATCGGCGGCGTTTGGCTGGCATAGTGAAGTGGCCGTGCATATCCTGCGACTCTATGCTTCGGGGGTCTTTGACCGGTATCCCGGATTACAGATCATCATCGGCCATATGGGGGAGACCCTGCCGTTTATGATGGCGAGGGCGGAGACGGTATTGTCAAAGGAACTGACTAAGACAGAACGGACTTTGGGCGAGACGCTGCGCAGCCAGGTATTTATTACGACGAGTGGATTTTTTACCATGCCTCCGCTGGAGACGGCGATAGCGACGTTGGGCATCGAGCGGATCTTGTTTTCGGTGGATTATCCGTATTCGACGAACCGAAGGGGCGTGGATTTTTTGGATAAGCTGTCGATGAGACTGGCGGACGAAGAGGTGGAGTTGATCGCGCATGGGAATGCGGAGCGGGTGCTGAAGCTGGAGTTTGGGATGTAAGGGATATTTAAGTATCTTGACTCGATAAGGCGGGAAATGAAGAAGGCAATACAGGTAGTCATAATAGCTTTAGGGGTTGCGGCCTCGATATATGGTGTCTCAAAAATGTCGGCGGAAACGGCAGCTATGATATTGCCAGTATGGACAATTGTATCAGGTATCTCTTTAGTTCTATGCGCCGCTTCTATAGGGATAGGTTTTTTAGCAAAGCATTTATTAAGTTCCGAATGGCATCAGCTGACTTTTGCGGCTATTTTTATAATAATCGTTGTCGGTATCTACGCGACTGTTGAATATAAACCGACTCTGAATATCTTCGTTTCAGACTATACGGGGGAAGTTAAATTGTTCGTTTCGAAGGATAATGTCGAAGTGCGTGATATTACGGTGAGTAATTATGGGATCGGCTATATTACCAGGAGGGATTTTGAGAAAGGATTCTATCCAAAAGTACTTAGGGGAAGGAACGATATAAGCAAGGAAATAAAAGAATACAGCAAGGGGTCTGTGCTGAATAACCTATCGGATATATATTCTTTTAATTTTTTATCATTCGTTATACCGGGCCGATCAGACCATTCGGTTAGCAATATAGATGAACTAATAAAGGTGGGAGCTATCGATACCACGCAGTTAGCGAGAAAAAATATTGGCGTTCCTGATGGCCGCCCCCGGTGAGGGGGATCGAGAGGATCTTGCCGGATCTCATCGTATAAGGGTTTATTGAACCTTTGCCCTACATTTGCAGGGATGGTTCGTTCAAAAATTGTTGGGTATGTAGCCTTTACCTTTATCGGATATTTTACAATCGGGCTGGCGCTGGCCATCCTTCCTGTCTTTATCGACCAGGACCTTGGTTATGGCACGATGGTCGCCGGTCTCGTCATCAGCACACAATATGTGACGACCTTTTTCTTTCGCGCTTATGGGGGCGGCGTTGTAGACAAGCGCGGACCCAAGCCCGCCGTCGTGCAGAGCATGATCGGTTTTACCATCAGCGGGGTCCTGTTATTTATCGCTTCCCTGTTTCATCATCACCCGGCTCTTAGTCTTGTTGCCATATTATGTACGCGGCTGGTCACCGGTTTTGGGGAAGGGCTTCTTGGTGCGAGTCCCATCAACTGGGCGATACTTGCCGTTGGTGAAGAAGAGACGGCCCGTGCTATTTCCTTCAATGGGATCGCGAGTTATGGTGCGTTGGCGGTGGGGGCAACTTGCGGTGCGATCCTGCAGCGTCATTTTGGCCTTGGAATTGTCGGGTTGCTCATCATTTTTGCCGGTCTGCTGGGACTGGTGTTGGCGCGGAGGAAGACTGCCCTCAGGGCAAAGTCCGCTAAGGAAAGACAACCCTTCCTGACCGTGCTGAAACAAGTGACTCCCTATGGCATCACGCTCGCGATGGGGGGACTGGGATTCGGCGCCATCTCCACTTTTATTACTTTATATTACCGGTATCTTCATTGGGATGGAGCTGTGCTGGGTCTCTCTTTATTCAGCGCATTGTTCATCATCGGGCGGCTGATCTTTGGGCCTTCCATCAACCGTCATGGCGGGTTGAAGACGGCCATTGTTTGTCTTGTGGTGGAAACTGCGGGGCTGTTCGTATTATGGCAGGCCGGGAATCCGTGGATGGCGCTGGCTGGTGCGGGATTGACGGGGCTTGGTTTTTCACTGATCTTCCCTGCGCTGGGTGTGGAAGCTGTGCGGCTTGTGCCGGCCTCGAATAAGGGAGCTGCGCTCGGTGGGTATGGATTGTTTATCGATCTGTCGCTGGGAGTGACGGGGCCATTGATCGGATTTGTGGCGAGTAGTTTTGGGATGAGGTATATATATGCATTTGCGATGATCGTGGTGATGGCGGGGCTGGGTGTTGCGGTGGGGTTGTCGAGGAGACTGGCGCCCAGCGTCTAGCTGATATTAGTTGTTGTGCAACTGGTCATTGACGCCGTTGTTGACAAAATAGTCTCTCAGGTCGACCAGCCGGTCTGTATTGATAAGGTCTACACCACTGCGCATCAGAAAGTTCCATACGGGCGTCTTATCGGGTGAGCCCCAGAGCCTGACTTTGGCGCCGATGGCGTGGGCCCGTTCGATAAGGCTCTTCAGCCGGTGCTGTTGGACGGGAGGTATCTGGCCGCTTCCTTTCCAGCTGATGATGCTGGAATACTTGCAGCTGGCTGTGAGGTAAAGATCGGAGGGTTCCTGCTGATGATCCAGCTTTTTGAGATCGGCATCGAAGAACAGGTATTTCGGGCCATCGTTATCCGGGCTGTACAGCCCTCGATGACCGGTGATGACAAGTGTAAGGTTTCGAATGATGACTTTGCCGTCCTCATAGCTTGATAAAACCGGCTTGTATTTGTCGAGAAGTCGATTCAGCGCCCTTATGGTCCTGCCGCTTTTGGATTTGATATCTATCATCAGCACGATGGTATCCATCGGGGACTGCTGGTGTGCGCTGTCCTGGATGAATCGCTGCAGCAGGGGATGAAAGTAAAGTTCATCGAGGGTATGTCTCTTTCCAAATAAAGGCGGATTGTGTGAAACGACCAGCCGGGAGTGCCGCAGGTAGACGTCGGCTTCTACATGGGTAAATCCGTTATCGAGGGCATCCAGCAGCGGACGCTTGTGCCAATAGTCATTGTGAGCATAGGCGTGGGGAAGGGAGGAAGGTTGTGCTGTGGTGTGGAGACAGAACAAGAACAGGCCGGCGATCAGCAGGCACCAGGCTTTCAGGATGCGTTGGTGCACTGAGGTTGGAGGGACGGATAAATACATATTGGTTAGCTTCAAAAAAAATATCGATAAATAATGCTGATATTCCCGTAAAGATGAGCGGCGGAACTAAGTTCTTCGGAGTTATGTCTTGTGCTGGTGTATAGAGCCTGTCTGAGATCTGATGGTTCCAAAAGTCCGGAAACACCAGTCATTCAAAGATGTGTAATTAGAACGAGATTTTTTATGATTTGTTGTTAAGCAACGGTTAAGTTATGCAAATTGCCCATGCAAAATGGACTTTAAGAATATTTCAATTAATAGAACCTCAGAATTTATAAAACAAGCCAATAGCGACATCGACAAAATTGCGACCGCTGCCTTTGGCGCCCTAATGCTTGCATACCTTGATGTCAATAAGTCACATATTGTCATAGATAGAGCGAGGTCAATTTTCAGTATATTCAATAAATTTTATAATGTGACATCCTCTAAAACAACCAGCACACCGGGCACGAATTGATGCATGCTGTTGACTATATTCAATATCTTACGAATAAACCCTTTGTATGGCATGTAAATAGGAGTATATTCCCGGATGATGAGAATAGGATGTATTTGAATCAACGATGAACATGGGTATAAAAATTACTTTTAGATCTTTAATGGTCATTTTCCTGATTACGTCAACAACTATTATTTACTCGCACGTGTGGGCCTTTGTTATCTTTAAGAATGGACGACTGGAAATTGCAGATGGTCACTATGTCCCCATGCCTAAAGGTGATGTAATATATTTAACTTTTTTCTGGCTTGCAGAAATTGTTTCGGTAGTTGGAATTCTTCTCAGGAATAGGTCTGCTTATTTCTTGTTTCATATATTTACAATACCTGCAATCATTGGATTTTTAATAGACATATGGCAATCTTATAGTGATCTCGAACCTGTTTCGTTCAGTAATATATTGTGTTTGATCTCCTTGTCAGCGATGATAGTTTTGCTGAATTGGTTCAGATCAGCTTTTTATCATCCGCCGGTTAAACTGAATTTAAAAAATCTGCTGATTGTTCTGGCCGGTATAATAGCAAATGTCGGGGTACTGTTTTTGTTGAATCATTGATGCGCGCGGCGCTCTTAATCATACGGCATCATTACCTTCACCGTCGTTCCCTCCCCGGGGGCGCTGGAGATGATCCCCGACTCGCCGGTCAGTCTGACGCGGTTGCGGTTATTCTGTAGGCCGAGGTCGGCTGGGCTTGGTTTTTCGCTGCAATGATTGTGGTGATGGCGGGGTTGGGTGTAACATTTATTCCATTTTCTCAATAACATCAACATGTACGAAGCCTTTTTAGAAAATAATCTTATCGAGACAGATAAATCACCAGCAAAAAGCAGCTTGGAAAAAATTCGGGATACCGAGTTGGAAATTTTGTTTCGGGAATGTGGCGGCGCTGTTGTCAACAACGGGTTATACCGGGTGCATACCCCTCAATCATGCGTATTCTGGTCGGGAATTCTTAATAAATATTTTGCCGGTTATGGCGGGAAAATTTATCCTTTTGGATTTGACTGGCTTGGCCGGCAGTTCGCTATTAATGGTTCAAACAGCAAGGTGATAGCGTCGTTCGACCCGGCAACTATCCAGGGGTATGAACTTGAGGAAAGTGTCGTGTCATTTCACAACAGGGATATGGTAATAAACAGGGATGGGACAGTCTCTGAAAACGCATTTGGTCTTTTTTTGAAAGAGTTGGGCGTAAACAAACTCTCCTATAACGAATGTATTGCGCATAAAGTGCCTTTATTCCTGGGTGGTACTGACGATATTTCCAATTTTGAGGTTTTAGATGTCGAGGTCCATTGGGAAATGCAATACCAGATCTATAACCAGGTTAAAAACCTGCCTCCTGGCACCAGGATCAATTCGGTAAAGTTTGAGTAGAATTAGAATGAGGCCAAAAAAAATAATGCTCGATCCGCCGGTTAGGTCACTGCAGCTTCTGTTTGATAAATGTACCTTGTTGGTTCATTATTTTATCAATCATACGGCATCATCACCGTCACCGTCGTCCCCTCCCCCGGGGCGCTGGAGATGATCCCCGATCCGCCCGTCAACCTGGCTCGATTGCGGATATTCTGTAGCCCTAGTCCACCCGAGCGGGACTGGAATGTTGCTTCCGGATCAAAGCCTTTTCCATCGTCCCGAACACGCACCCGGAGCTGATCGGGATACCAGGTAAATCCAATATTGACAAAGGTAGCCTCAGCGTGTTTCAGACAGTTCTGCAAACACTCCTGGATGATACGGAAGAGGATCAGCTGTTTGTCTTCCGGGATATTGCGTTCGGACCCCTCGGAGGTGACGGACACGGAGAGGGTGCCGGCCCGGGAGATGCGCTGTCCTTCTTCTTCGGCGGCCTGGCGGATGCCGAGGGTGCGGATATGTTCGGTATGGAGGCTTTTGGCGAGATTGCGCAGGTCGCGGATGGCGCGTGCGACATTGTCTTTGGCGGCTGCAATGGTCTCGTGGTCGACCGGTTCGGTCTCGCCGATGCTGCTGAGCTGGATCTTGGCCAGGCTGAGGAGCTGGCCGACATTGTCATGGATCTCTTCGCTGATATGGGTAAAGGCCTGCTCCTGCATTTCGAGACGGGCCAGCATCAGCTGCTGGTCGAACTGCGCCTTCATCTCTTTCTTCTCTACGGCTGTCTGCCGGCGGCGGTAGTTGTAGTAGACCAGCATGACCAGGAATAAGACGCCAAAGAAGAGCAGTATAAAAAGGACTGCGACGATGGTCGACGTTATTTGGTCATTTGCATCCGACATAAGAAAAAGGCGCAACTGTAACCCGTATAAAGTACGGCATTGGCAATTGGCATTACAGCAAAATACAACACTTTGTGGTGAATTTCAATATGATGCAGCTTAATATATTTCTGTGAACCAAGGACGATCATCGTGACGATGCTGAACAGGAGGATCATCGCATTGATACAAAACCGGGGGTCCTGGAGGATCCCGGCCTCATCGTCCTTGCCGATGGTCAGCCTTGCCAGGGCGAGACAGGACAGGATGATATAGGTTGACTGGATCAGCAGGTTCCCAAACGTGTTGAACTCCCAGGGGCCCTGTAAAAAGAAAAAGTTGCCGAGGACCAGGGCTTCCAGAAAGAAGGCGCCGATAAAATAATTCCTCTTCTGCCGGGGGCGCAGGTTGAGGAGGATGGAAAAGAGATACAGAAATAATGGGGTAGAAAGTAAGAGGTAGATGTTGTAATTAAGATAATTGTTCTTCCAGTTGAAGAGATGGTAGTTGGTGCCTATGAATTCGCTGACATTATCCAATATGAGGATAGGGATCATGATCCCGAGGGAATAAGCATTCAGCCCCCTGAGGCAAAACAGTGCGCACAGGAGGCTGAATAGTTCGAAGTATTGATACCAGGTTATTGACATAATTTATCTATGGCGACACCCCTCCCAGTTCATAACCATTGGTGCCGGGGTCGGAGCCCGTTACAGACCTCATCTTTGCCTTAACGGCCTTCGCTGCATCCGTAGTGCGGTAAGCGGGGACGATAAAGGTCGAGATCCGGCCGACACGTTCAGGTGCCTCTCCGTAGTCCGCTACAAATTTAGCGGTACAAATGCCAGATTGCAACTGAAAGTCAAGATTTGCTCCTTTTCCGTCGGGGTCATATTTTGTGACGACGGCAGTGATGAAGGCGAGAAGGCCCGAGCCCTGTAGGCTTTCGGAGGTGGTGATGGGATAGGTCATGGCGGGCATGGACTTAATGGGTACGGGCGGGATGTCGGCCGTGATGCCATAGCGGCTCATGACGGCGGTGAAAGAGTCGATACAGGGCTGGTAGTCCGCGCGTGGAACCATCTTACCGGTACCGGTAGGGGAGTTGGGGCGGCCTGCATTGGCCCGTGTGCGGGGGATGCCGCCGCCGAGGACGTTCTCGAGGATCTCGAGTTTCAGGTCTTTTTCGGCCCGTAGCGCGGCGGCATTGCCGTTGTTGCGCCAGGAGACGTAGACGAATCCGAGTAGCAGGAGGCTGCCTGCGAGGATGAATTGTTTCATGTACGATTTATTTAGGTGGTTTAGTAATGGTGTAATATAGGGGATGCAGGGAAATTGCGGTAGGGTATAAACACGGTATTTTAGCAGAATGAACGATGAAGGCGCAGCCGCCTGTAAGGGTGGGGAGTTAGCTTATGGCTTGATCACAATAGTTTCCCAACCGTCATAGTTTCTATGAAATTCTCTTCTGCCTCAAAGTTCTCGGTGTGGTTCAATCGGTTCAGGCCTTTATAAGCTGCCAACAGCGCCCCCATGGACAGAATATCCTCTTCGTTGACCGGCTCGTCCGGATGCCCCTGTAACAACTTCATCATGGGTTCAAAATCGGCCAGGATGGCGTCAAAGTAGCGTCTACTCGTATCGGTGTCGCCGATCGCTTCGAAAGCGGCAGCCGCCTCGATCATATCGGGCCCCAGGATGTTCGGGTAATGAGACATGATGGAACTGGTCACTTTACATTTCAGGTGCAGAGTTTTCGCTTTGTCTTCTCCCCTTTGCCGGCGGTCGAACAAGTCTGCCACGGGTGTACTCCAATTGCGGATGATGGCGCCCGTGAACCAAACCTCTCCTGTCGTCGATCTCATCGGATACCCGTTCGACCGCTGATGGACTTCTTCAGCCAGCTGTTCCAGCCAGTTCAATGTTTTCTGCAGCAGGGTGTCCATCTTCCCCTCGAAATGCCCGTTGTCCCGCAGGACCCAGCACATCCGGATCCATTCCGGAAAATCATCCCCGGCCGTTTTCAGGTTAGTTGGCGGCAGCTCCAGGTCATTCACGGGCTTATTGGACAAGATCATCCAGGCCGCCTTAAGGACCGGATCCGCCGTCGGGCAAGCCGCTTTCCTTTTCCCGAATGGCCAAAAGCTGGTTTTCTTTGCGGTTGGATCTTCGGCAATGCGTTTGAGCGCCTCGGTTAGCCGGTTTTCGGCAATGGCGGTCCAGATCTCCACGTTTTTACTACTTTCCACATTGGGCTGCTGTAAAATGGATTCCAGGTAGGGGTTCATATCGTCAAATATAGCCGGAAAAACGATGCGTGTTACACGCGCCTGTTCCCGCAGGCGGCGCAAAAGGAAGCCTTTGGTGTCCGGTAGGGCTTTCCACATTGTTCACAGGGTGGGCCGTATTGCGCTATGCGGTGATGCAGGATCGCATTGGGTTCCGTCTCCCGCTCACCGGTCACGGTATAGTAATAGTCCAATACTTCTTTAAACGCTTCTGCCCGGGGTCCCCCTTTCCAGGCTTTCATTCCCTGGCCAAATACCTCGTAGGCGATCCGGTATTCCTCTTCGTCCAGCATAGCCAGTTCTCTTCTGCATCTCCAGCACCATAGTTTTTGCATCGTATATAAAGTGGGGTTAGGAATGGAAATTAATGTTTTCTTCGACTTTTTCTCCAGGTTCGCAAATCGATCTCCGTGCCGTTAAGGGTATCAATGTACCATATCTTCCCGGTTCGAATGTAGACGTGGAAACCAAAATGCGTCACGAAGGACATCCCGTTGTCTTCTCCGACAGCTACCCAATAGTAAGGTTGCTGCCTGGTAGGCACTCCGTAGATCATAGCAAAGAGCTTCCGTTTGTCTATCGAGTGTTGCCGGATATATGCATTAGCCCTTTCGACCTCGGGTAACTGCATCACTTTCTCTACCGCCATGGCTTCCGTAAGGATGTGCTTCGTCCCGGCCGTTTGGCCACGGGCCTGCGGCACAAGGAGAGGAAGGAGACACGCGAAAAGTAGTATTTTGCTGATCATCGATAACGGTAAAACGTTCTGCAGGGCGAATATAGCTTTCCGCCCACTCTTCTGCAACAGTGCGGGCGGCGTTTATTTCGGGTTTGGTTGTCAGGGTGGCTCGTTCCATACTTACATTGGCACCCGGGACTACGGGTTTGTGCCTAGCGCCTGGTAAGTTTAGTAATAGAAAGTTGGAATTCAGCAGGTTTTTCTCAGGCTGTGCCGCGCATCCTATGCATCTTTGTAGGGTCAAAAGCAACCGACCGTACCCTGATCCAATATCCGAAAATCCAACGTCCTGTGCTACCCTAAACAATGATCGCAACCCCGGCCCGTTGTCCGACACTATGAAAACGAAATCCAATTTTCAATGAGAAACCTCCGGTTAGTCCTGGAGGTTTTTTCCTTTTGAGCAAAATGGTACCTTTGTTCAATAAATGAACACGCATGGAACTACTGGCAACCCTGGAATACAAAGGCTATACGATCAAGACGTTTAAAACATCCGGGAAGGACCTCATTAAAATTTACCTGGGCAACGATCCCATCGATTATGAGATGGATGAAGAGTATGAAGGCTCCCGGTATGACAAGGAAGGAGTGGAAGCCGCCAAACAGCACATCGACGAATTGGAAGAAAAGGAAAACAGCCTGTAGTTATTTTCCTATTTTGGGCAATAATTTATCCGTGAAATGAAAAAATTAGTGTACCTCGCTCTTCTGCTGCCTTTTATCGCTTGTAAAAAAAACTCTAACCCAGCCCCATCTCCCCCTCCCCCTGATATAACGGAAAGCCTCAGCTTGTCCATTGTCAACCTAAACCCAGACGCCTATGATAGCGCGAGGGGCCATGTATCGGACACCTTCTCCTGGTCCGTACCTAACGCCTACGGTGATACGGGTATCATCACCAATGGCATTTATATACCACCTCCCAATGCCTCCACCCTCATTTTGGAAGGGTTGATCTACGGCTATGGCACCGGCGGGGCTATCCTCGGCCAGAACAGGCTGCTGGTCAACAACGGCACCGATTTCACTACGGCGGGGCTCACGATTGCTTTGCCGTCCGATACTACCAACAGCTCTTTAGGCTACCCGTATGCTGATTTTCCTGGCGGTAGCATGACCTTTGCCGATACGGTACCTATTCACCAGCCGCCTGGATCAGGGCTTTACAGTATGCTCCTTTGGTGGCGCGGCACCAGGCTCCCGGTCAGTGATTCGGTGGTCCGCTTTGTCGACATCCATACCAACCCCCTCGAGCTGACCATTCGAGACACGCTGACAGTCACCAGCAGAGCCTATATCGGTCGCGATCTGGTTGTCAGTGGTACCTTTTCGGAAGAGGTGTATACCGCGTTGGCCTTTCCTTATTCGGGCTCCTTTTGTCGGAAAACCTGGTACCTGAAAGGAACCTTTTCCAATATGATCTATGTGTTCAAACCGGATTGAGCAGTTGTCGTCGCTCTCACAACAAGCGAGGAGGTATGCTATCCGGGAGAAGGTTCCGCAATTACAAAGTAGAGTTAACCTGGCCGTATTGCATAATCAGGACTTGACAAATCCCTTGTACGGTTTGTTGCGCAGCATCGAGACCGTACGGTCATAGCTGACAAGGTAATGACCTACCACTATGCCCGCCAGCAACCAGGCGCAGGTGTCATAACCCAGGTCCTCCAACGCCCATACCGCCCCCGCAAACAATGCCCATTCGAGCAGCAGGCGTAGCGGTCCCGGAATGGCCACCGGCGACGGCCGCGGATCATTCGGAATGCGGAAGACTCCCCATAGAACTGCGGCCAGGAGGGGAAGGGCGACGGCCGCGGCGACACCCTGCCAGCCGGGAAAGTGACGGTAGCCCCAATAGCCGAAGACGGCCAGCATTGCCAGCTCCAGCAGGAAGCGGACCAGAAGATTGAAGGGGTGCGTATTCATCCAGGTCTGTGAATTATAATGCTTTTACCATCGCCAGCGATTTTTCAACATGCTCGGCAGGTGAAATATGGTCGGTTGCTGATGAAAAGACCGCTGCAATTTTACCGTCCTTACCAATGACAAAAGTGGTTCTTGGGATGAAGCCGTGTGTCAGATCCTGGCCACGTACGTCTTTCATTCCGGCCTTGGAAGCTGCTATTGTCAGGCCGTAGGTTGTCGCAATCTGGCCTCCGGGATCTGAGGCAACAGGGAACTTACCTGCACAGTAAAGCGAATCGGAAGAAAATGCATTAAGCCGCTGAATATCGTCCGCAGATACACCGATAATGGTAGCTCCTGCTGCTGTAAATTTATCCTTGAGTTCAGCGAAGGTATGTGCTTCCAGATCACAGCCGCCGGTATAGGCAGAAGGATAGAAATAGACCACCACGGGGCCTTTGGCAAGGGCGCTTTTTAGTGAAAAATTAAATTCACTGCCGGCCAGGCTGGCCTGGGCGGTAAATACAGGCGCGACGTCTCCTTTTGACAACATCTTCGACTGGGCAAAGCCAGACCGGGATATCCCGAGGGAAAGGCTGAAAAATAAAAAAGATAAGCAATAATATTTCCTGAACATGGCGGATTCTTTTGATTGATCAATCGCGTTGTCACCAAATCTACAATAATCCGTAGAGAATCCATTCACAGGTCATCAAATTTTTGCATGCTTCTATTCAATTGCTGGCATAAGCCTGACCGGTTAAAAAAATGTTAATACCTTGAAAGTGAACCTATGAAATGCATTTAAAGAAACAGGTTCCGACCTGGCGAAAAACGTCGGGATGTTTTACCCGACTGATATTATCTTGTGTTGGATAACCATTATCATTTTTTCAATGAAGACTTTCCACGTCATTCCAACGCTTCTTTTTTTGATGTTCATTTTCAGACCTTGCATCCTTCAGGCTCAGCAAAACCAGCCATCAAGTGAAATATTGTCACAAAGCCAGGTGTCAGCGACCATCAATGATGCAGTAAGAAAGCAGTTTGACATCAACTTTACGATTATCAGGGTTTATAAGTATGCCGACCGTCAGGGACGGTATTATTGCGTGCTGACTGAGAAGTTCGATTCTCTTGCTAAGGATAAGGAAGGAAAGTATGACACCTTGCATTATGCCATCCGCGCAATTGATCTGAGGGAGGACTCGGGGAAGCTCAGGAAAGTTTGGGAAATAAATGATCATGCTATCCGAGATCCGAAGATCGAAGGTATTGAGCAGTCCATCTGGTTTTGGACAAAATACATAGAATTTACCGACTACGACGGTGACGGTCTGATCGAGCCTATCATCGTTTACGGATCGAACAGCGAAAGTGATCCGGCTGGTGGGAGGATAAAATTCATCATATATTATAAGGGGCGAAAGGTGGCTATCCGGCACCAGGACAGCGATCTCGACGAGGGGAGGGGTACGCAAATTGATAAAGAGTTTTATACCCTTCCGTCGAAATTGAAGGAGAGGGTAAAGATTAAGATGCTGGCTATGAATAAGGCGGGGCAGGCTATTTTCGAAAAGACGTCGTTTTAGTTTGCAAAGCAAGCTCGGAAGTTCCAGTGGAGCATAATTGAATGGACCCGGGGCAACCAATTGCCCCTGATTTGCATTTATGTGAATATAGAATACTTTCCGGCTGGGTCTGGATGAAGTATCGGTAAGGAGCACCTTTACCGTTTCCTTATGCAGAGAATTACTAACCTGAACATTTACGCTATGTCTGAAATTTTACACTTTTCAAAGTATCGATTCCTGATTTTAAGTGTACTTATTTATTTTGCAAGTAGTTCCACAAGTGCCCAGACCACCATCAGCGGAAAAGTGATCGATGCGGGCAACAAAGAAATGTTACCTTATGTAAATATCGGGATCAAACATAAAAATATTGGAACTGTTTCTGCGAAGAATGGAAGTTATTCCATTCTTATTCCTACTCAAAACCAGGACGATACGTTGACTTTTTCAATGGTTGGGTATAATGAATTCAATCTTCCTCTAAGAAATATTATTTCAACGGATCCCCAGACAATTAAACTAGAAGCCAGGCATCTCGCGTTAGAGCCAGCCAGGGTCACAGTCAAATTAGTGGAGAAAAAGATCGGGCTGGTAAAAAATCATGCGCTGATACATTTTGTTGATGGGAGTACCAATAAAAACGACATTTTTGAGATCGCTCAATTAGTAAAGCTGGATACCATCCTTACAAAAATAACTTCAGTTAACCTGACCATTACGGAAGCCAGGGAAGATAGTGGTTTATTCAGAATTAATTTCTATGGTTTTGATGGCCTTCGTCCTACCGGTAGAGTCGTGGAAACAAGCCTGATACAAACACATGCAATTGTACCTGGCTTATTATTGTTTGACCTGAAAAAATACAATATTTATTTAAAAGGTAATATCGTCATTGGCATAGAATTTCTTCCAACAGGCAAAGCAAACAGTGGACGAATTAATTATGAAGTAAAATTGGGTGGCCCTGCAAAGAGTTTTGTCAGAACGAGCAGCCAGGGAGATTGGAGAGTTCCTCCTCATCATTACCGGCTTTTCATTACTGCGCTAACCCGGGCAGATGCGAAAACGCCCCCAACAGAAGAAGACGAGGACAAAGAGACACATCCTTCTGTGCGTCTGTTTTCCCTAAACGTTCAGGATTCATTTTCTGTTTTTGTCCGCCTTCCCAAAGATTATGCCAGGCATAAGCACCAAAAATATCCAGTAGTTTTTCTTTTAGATGCCAACGCCTATTTTGATAACGTCAGTAACGTTATGAGTGAAATCAGTAAAAATTATTCGGCGCCCGAACCCATTTTGATAGGTATAGGGTACAAGGATTTTATTCAGGATGATTCGCTCAGAAACAGGGATTTTACCTATCCCAAAGCATTGGTCTCGGACAGTTTTTCGGTAAGTGGAGGAGCAGATAAATTTCTCGGTTTTATTGAAAAGGAACTGATACCTTTTGTTGACAGAACATATCGAACCGATACTACGAGTCGTACGATCATGGGCCATTCCTTAGGTGGCTATTTTACCCTGTACGCACTGGAAAGAGAATTAGTTGAAAGAAATAATAGATTTCGGCATTTT
>DATJJA010000166.1:0-32928 GCA_035492595.1 Puia sp. | reverse complement strand
TAATTTCTTTCGAAACTCTGTTAAACAACATAAAAAAGTCGTGTCAAATATAGCGAAGGCCCATCTTTTATATATTTTACACCGACCTTTCCTCCAGGTAGCACTTCATGATAAAGCCACCTGACCTCTAAATACACTAATTATGAAAACACCAACGAAATGGAAGATTGAGGGCCTGCGCGGCGAGCTCTTCCATATGATCCTTTTTGCAATGGCGTGGGTAATGATCGGAGAATTTTCTTTGGATTTCAAAGATTATGCCATCGCCGCTATATCCGTGCTGCTCATGGTCGTGTGGCTCGCGATCTATTCCATAAAGTTATATGACCTCGAAGACAGCTTGCCCGAGGACAATATGGCCAACCGTCATAGGAGCGGGGATATTTTTGAAAAAAGACGGGGATGGCTTTTCGCCCTTATCTTTGTTTTGGAGGGGATAGCCATTTTAGCGACCTGGATGATATTATTGAAATTGCAGATGGATCATTGGCTGGTCCCTTGTTTCGCCTTCATCGCCGGCCTGCATTTTCTTCCCCTTGCCCGGCTTACCCGCCACAGATCTTACTACCTGCTTGGGCTATGGATCTGCGCAATTGCCGTTACCGGCTACCTGCTGACAAATCACAACATGATTACCATGGAAAGAACAAATACCTTTGTAGCATACGGTTGCGCTTACGGCGCTGTGGTCGATGGCGTTAGTGTCATGGTCCGTACGCGGAAGTTGAAACGCCAGCTGCAGGGGCCTGAGCTCAGTTAAAAGATTCCCGGTATTCAAGGGGAGATAGCTTGGTTTTTTGTTTGAAGAGCTTGCTAAAGGATTGCGAATGCTCGAATCCGAGCTCATAGGCAATTTCTGCGACCGTCAGGGTTGAATTGGACAATATGGTTTTTGCCTTTTCTATCAGGGAAAGATGGATGTGCTGCTGAGCACTGAGTCCCGTCAGCGATTTGAGCAGGTCTGTAAGATATCTTGGTGTTATGCCAAGAAACTGTGACAACTCCTGAACGGCAGGCAGCGGGCTGCCTTTCCCGATCCTGGAAGACAGGTAGTTATTCATTTGGCTGATTACATCGTTGTATAAGGTCCGTCGTGTAATAAATTGCCGGTGATAAAATCGGTTGCTGTAATTTAACAGCAGCTCTATTTGTGAAACCAGCACGTCCTGGCTGAACTGATCGGTATTGTTATTAAGCTCATTATCGATGGCATCAAACAGCGATGCTACCACCCGTTTTTCCTTCTCGGAAAGATATAAGGCCTCCGATACCCCGTAAGAGAAAAAGCCGAATTTTGCGATATTATTTCCGAGCGGATAACCTTTTATCAGATCCGGATGAAAGAAAAAAGAATATCCTTCATAACCGCCTTCTTCGCCAGGCATGGTGACGATCTGATGGGGCGCCAGGAATGCCAGACCTCCTTCATCAAAATCATAGTACCCCGGGCCATATTTTACCTGCCCTTTGAAGCTTATCTTGAAGGATATTTTATAGAAATCCAGGGAGACCCTGCTCCCGGCATCTGCCAGCGAAATTTTCGCTTCGTTATAGTTGATCAGAGCAGCAAGAGGGTGGACTGGCTTTGGCAGTTCCAGTCTCCGCATCAGATCGGAGATGCTGCTAAAAACGATCAGTGGTTTATGGATGCCTGCCATGATGGAATATGAATACATAAAGGTAGCCTTTAATTCTGAGCCGCCGGGCGGATCACCAAATCGCCAACTTCTACATCCGGGGGCTGCTGCAAGACATAACAAACCGCATTTGCAATAGCGTCAGGCGAAATAGCCAGTTGTTCCATATTCCCGACAATGGCCTCCTTCATAGCTGGGTTTTTGATGTGGCTGGCCAGATCTGTTTTAACAAAACCGGGTGATATTCCCGTAATCCTGATTTTGCCATCCGATTCCTGGCGAAAAGCCTCCGTGATAGTACGTACCGCATTTTTCGTCCCGGCATAAACACCTTGCAGGGGGGCAATTTTAATACCGGCGGTGGAAATAATATTGATGATATGGCCATAGCCTTGCCTGCGGAAAACGGGGATAGCCGCAGCAAATCCATATAGGACACCTTTCAAATTAACATCTATCATTTCTTCCCAGCCTTCGACATCCAATTCGTCAATACGCGACAGCTGCGCTATGCCAGCGTTATTGATAAGGACGTCCAGTTTCCCGTATCGGTCACAGGCAAGTTTTACAAGGCCCGTCAGATCCTGCCGCTTTTTTACATCTACAACCGTCCAGGTTGCCTGCCCTCCCTCGTTATGGATTTTCGTAGTCACGTCATCCAACAGGTCCTTTCTTCGGGCGCCAAGCACGATCCTGGCGCCTCGTTTTGCGAGCGTCAACGCTATCGCTTCTCCAATCCCGCTGCTGGCTCCGGTGATAGCCACCACTTTTCCTTTAATTTCTGTGTGCATTATTTTGAATTTTATATGCACAAAGCTAAACCGGATATCCCGGGAAGTTGTAGCCAATACTGTCAATCCTGAAGCCAAAAAGACCTCAGAGCAAAAAATCTACACAATGGACCTACCAGCAGTGCATTCCTGCCATCATTCATTATAAGAAACCGCTACCGCGGAGGAGGCTTGTCCTTTCCTTCCGATCAGCCTGTTAACCCGCACGCGGAGGCTTTCCACCACCAGATATACCGATGGCACCAGCACGAGCGTGAAGATCATGGAGGTTAACAAACCGCCAATGATGACCCAGGCCATCGGGCTTTTGGTCTCCGAACCCGCACCCGTTGACAACGCCATCGGCAGCATCCCGAAGATCATGGCCGTCGTCGTCATCAGGATTGGGCGTAGCCGCTCCTTCCCCGCTTCCAGCAACGCGTCCTTTATCTGCCTGCCCTTTGCTCTCTCATGATTGGCAAAGTCAACCAGCAGGATGGCATTCTTTGCCACCAGCCCCATCAGCATAATGATACCCAGCAGGGAGAATAAATTAATGCTATTCAGCGTCAACGCCAGCGCCAGCACAGCGCCGATGATAGCCACCGGCAACGAGAACAGCACGACGAAGGGATAGATGATGCTTTCATATAGGGCCACCATGATCAGGTACATCAGCAGGATGGCAATAACAATGGCAAGCCCCAGGCTGCCGAAAGAATCATTCTGATTCTTGGTAAACCCTTCCTGGGAGACCTTCACCCCCCCAGGCATGGGAGTCTTGCTCAGTTTCTGCAGGATCTCCGTCATGATGGTCCCGGAAGGACGGCCCATCGCCGCCGCATTGACAGTTATGGAGTTAAGCCGTTCCGACCGTTCCAGTACAGCAGGGCTTCGCTTTTCCCGGATAACGGCTAGCTCCGATAAAGCGACGGTAGCACCACGGCTATTCGTGATATTCAGGTCTTTTATATCGTTGAGTCTCCTCCTGTCAGCCCCGTCGAGCAGCAGATCGATCTTATATTCCTCCCCATTCTCCCTGAATTTGGTATTATCATTACCCTTGAAAGCGTATTGTACCGCATTGCCAAGATCCGATACCGCAACGCCGAGTTTCGCCATTTTGTCCCTGTCCAAAGTGATGGAGACCTGGTCCTTGGGGTCCTTGGTGCTGTATTGAACAAAGTCAGTGCCGGGGGAAGACGCTACGATCTGTTTCACCAGTTCCGCGGCCTTCATCACCGAATCCAGGTCTACGCCCTTCACCGACAACTGCAGGTCAAAAGAGGCGTTGCCGGTAAGACCAACGATACGAATGGTGGGCTTTATTCCGGGTATGCCCTGAATTTCTTCCCTAATCTTCCTGCCGAACGCTTCTGTTGAAATTCCTCGTTGTCTTTTGTCCCTCAGTACCACGGAAACTTCCGCCAGGTTGCTGTTGTCCGAGGCAGAACTGCCCATGCTGGCCCCGGTCTGGGTGCCCACATTGGAAAATACGTTCTCGACCTCGGGGTGGGCGAGGAGGAGACTTTCCACTTTTTGCACGATCTGGTTGGATTGCTTCAGCGGCGTCTGGGGTGACATATCCAATTGTATATTGAGCTCCCCCCGGTCCGAATTCGGTATGAAGGTGACCCCTATAAAGCCTCCGGGTATCAGGGCCATGCTACTGACGAATAAGACTATCACTCCCAAAAAGACATAACGTTTGTGATCCATTGACCACGGCAGGATCCTGGCATAAACGGATTTTATATTGCCAAGGATGGATTCAAACCAAAGGTTGATTTTCCCCCATAAGGTCCCCTTATCCAAAATGGTCAGCTTCCCCCAGCGAGCCGCCATTAAAGGCGTAAGGGTAAATGCCACGAACAGGCTCATCAGGGTGGAGAATACGATCACGAGGGAATATTCTTTCAGGATATTCCCGACCAGGCCTCCGGCCAGCGCCAATGGCAGGAACACTACCACATCCACCAGGGTAATAGCAATGGCGGTAAAGCTGATCTCCTTACGCCCTTCTATCGTTGCCGTCTTCCGGTCCTTCCCCATTTCCAGGTGACGATAAATATTTTCCAGCACCACGATGCTGTCGTCCACCAGGACGCCTACGACCAGCGACAGACTCATCAACGTCATCAGGTTGAGGGAAAAACCCAGGGCGTACATCGCGATGAATGTGGGGATCATAGCCGATGGAATGGCCACCAGCACAAAGGATGCGCTCCGCAAACTGTGCAGGAAGAACAACATTACGCCCGACACGATGAGTACGGCATATAACAGGTCTTCCATGGCGGCATCGGCGGCAGCCAGCGTATAAATGCTTTGGTCCGAGGCGATTTGGTAGTTAAAATCCTTATCCGCAAAAATACGCTTGACCTCCGCCAGCTTTTTCCTTACGGTATTGCTTACGTTCACGGTATTGGCGTCGCTTTGCTTCAAGATCTCGATACCGATTGCCGGAATGCCATTGATCCTGTTTAATTTGACGCTTTCTTCCTCTCCGTCGGAGATAGTTGCCACATCACGCAGCAACACTCTCCCTCCATTGGAGAGCTGGGTGATGACGACGTTCCGGAGGTCTTCCACCGTTCTCACTTTGGCATTCAGGTCGATGGAATAACGCTGGCTGTTATCCCTTATAGAGCCTGCGGGATAGGATGCACCGCTTGAGGTTACCGCCTGGTTGATATCGGTCGCAGAGATATTATAAGCCTTCATTTTGTCATTGTCCATCGCAACATTGATCTGCCGTTTATTGCCTCCGACTATATTCACCTGCGCCACCCCTTCGATATTGGACAGCAGGGGCTTTACCTGCAGGTCCACGAAATCGTATAGTTGCGTGCCGGAGATGGAAGAGGTGACGCTGATCTTCACGATGGGCATATCATCCGCACTGAACCGGTTGACTACAGGGTCGTCCGCATCCCTGGGCAGGCTGGATTTTATCTGGTTGATCTTTCGCTCCGCATCCAGTTGGGCGTTGCGGGGGTTAATCCCTGACTTAAGGGCGACGGTGACGGTGGAGCTTCCCTCCTGGGAGGAAGACGTCAGCTCATCTACCCCTTCGATGGCCGACACGGCATCTTCTATAGGTTTGGTCACACTGGCCTGTACCTCCTCCGGAGATGCCCCGGTATAAGTAGTCGAAATGGTTAGCGTATTGCTGTCGAAGCTCGGAAGCAGGTTGTAATTAAGGCTCCTGTAAGAAAGATATCCAAACAGGATGAGGGTGACAAAGATCACGGTGATCAACAGGGGCCTTTTTATGGATAATTCGGTGATAGACATACATTTTTTCTTATTACATTTTCGGGCACGGTTATTTGATAGCCCTGATATGGCTCCCGTTCGTGATATTGATCTGCCCGCTCACCACTACCTGGTCACCTTCTTTCAATCCGCTGATCACCTCTACATTTTCCCCGATCCCCTTCCCGATGACTATTTTCCTTTCCACCGCTTTGCCATCGATGGCGAGATAGACATAGGGGTTCTTGAACCCCTCCGCCAATGCGGTCTGCGGTATCTGTAGTACCTTATAGCCGCTGCCCGTATTGAAGCCGGCGATTACATACTGCCCGGCCTTCAGATGGGCCTGCCCGTTCTTTATCATGAGCTGTACCAGGTAATTGTGGCTATCGTCTCCCTGCGGACTGATATAGGTTACACTTCCCTCGAATTTCTCATTGGGGAAGGCCTCGGCGGTTATGGTTGCTGGCTGCCCCGTCCGGAGGGCAAATACCTTGTTCTCGGGAACATAGACCTTCCCCTTCAGTTGGTGCACATCGACCACGGTGGCGATAGAGGCGCCGGTACCTGCATATTCTCCCTGCAACAACTTTCTTTCTGTAATGATGCCGCTGATCGGGGCAACGATATTGGCGTTACTGATCTGCGTTTCCAGTTGGGCGATTTCCAGCTTTTTATGGTCCACGTCATATTTGGAATCTGTGACAGCGTTGGCATTGGTAGCCTTCCCTTCCAGTAGCGCCTTGTTGCGGTTATAATCCCGCTCGTATTTTTCAAGGGCCAGATGGTCTGCTTGCAGCTTCTGGCTGTTCTCCCTTGTATCAAGCTGACCGATTATCTGTCCCTTGGTGACATAGGACCCCAGACCGATGGAGAGCGAAACGATCTTCCCGGAAGCTGCGGCGGGGATATTAGCCTGATCAAAAGCAGCCAGCGTAGCAGGAACGGAAAATGAGCCGCTGGTTACTTCCTTTTCCACGGCCGCCAGCGTCACCGGCACCGGGATATTTGTCCGGTCGGCCACCACCTTGGATGCATCCAGGGAATTTTTATTCCTGAAAAGCTGGAGAAAGATCAACCCTATGACAACTGCAAGGGCTATGATGGTCAATATCCGTTTCATCTGTTGGTTTTTGTTATACAAACAGTCCGTTTTATGTTAGTGGAGGTTCAGATAGCTGATCAGCGACCCTTTCGCCTTCTCAAATGATAGCCTCGAATTGAAAAAATCGATGAGGGAAGTGATATAGTTGCTTTGGGCCTGTTTATAGGAGTAGTCGTCATCCAGCAGGGCGGAATAAGTAGAGGTCCCTTCCTTGTATTCCACCGTGGAAGAAGACAGGACATCCCTGGCCAGTTCCAGGGTCTCCTTATTCTTTATAAGGCTCGTATAAGAGCTGAAGAGCCTGGCTCCCGAATTTTTATATTCCAGTTTATAGCCTTCCAGGTTCAGCTGCCGGGTCAGACGCTGATTTGCCGCGGTAAGCTTGCTCTGCGCCACCTGGCTGTTCTTCCTGAACCCGCTGAAAATAGGGACACTGAGCTTCAGACCCACCGCCGAATAATCGAACCAGGATCCGAAAGCGTTGCTGAGCTTCGTGCCATAGGCATTGGCGCCGTATTTGGCGTAGGCGGAGAGAGTGGGCCAGTAAGCAGCTTTCTTCTTTTGCACGTCCAGGTCCTTCATCAGCACATTCTGCTCGTCTATCTGATAGTCGATCAGGTCCCTCCCGTCCAAGGTGCCGGTGAAATAAGGCATCGCTACCGGCTGGCTGTAGTTGACGGTATCCGCAATGGTGATCTGCGCCTGCAGGTCCATTCCCATTTCGTTCTTGAGTTTGTTGAGGGCCTGCTCGTAATGGGTCCGGTTAAGCGCCAGATCGGATTGCACATTCCTCAGATTGACCCGGCCCCTGTCGTACTCACTTTTCTTGATGACCCCCTGGTCATAGCGGAGTTGGAGAATATCCTGCAATTGCCGGTCCTGGCGTTCATTTTCCAGCAATAGCTTCTGCTGCTCGCTATAAGTAAGCACATTATAATAAGCCACGGCAGTATTGTACAACAAGGTCTCGTTTTCCTTCTGAACATTGAGGTCGGATATAGCCTTATCGATCCTGGACGATTTGATATCGAGGATATAAGTCCTGTTTAAGATAGCCTGGTCCGCCTCGAGATAAGCCCCGGTGGAAAATTTGTTGCCCAGTTGCAGCTTCGTCTCAGTAGGACTTAGCCCACCCGCCGGAACGACCTGGGTCTGCAGTCTGATGTTATAATCCAGGCTGGCATTCGCAGTGATGTCCGGCAGCATGGCCGCCTTGTATTCCCTGATCTTTTCGGCCGAGATGGCTGCATGGTTCTTGTAGATCGTGCTGTTCATATTGTGCTCCAGCGTAAACAGGACACACTCCTTCAGCGACAAAGTATCCCCTGTATTCCTTTCGACAGTATGGGAAAGAGCTATCTGCGCATTTACTTCCCCGATGTCGAAAAGACCTGTTACCAATGTTATGCCTGCCCCGGCAAACAGCCGTTTGAAATAATTCCCGGTCATAATGCTCATCTGATTGCGTTGGGTTGACAATATTGCTGCGCGAAACTACCGCAGCCTTATCCCGGCCTGCCGGGTATTATAGGAAACCCGATATTTGTTATACGAAAAGGGGAAGGACTTATAGAAGTATTCAAAAAGCATATCTTTGGTCATGACAGAAGGCCATAATACGGGAATAAGTGCCCCTCCTGGCGTGCTTCCATTCCTCATCGATCCACGATTCAGGATATACAGGCATCTGTTGGCTTTGACTGCAATAGCCGGCAGCCTGTATAGCAATCCTGGCATTGGAAGGAATTTGGATATAACCTATGCGCAACCGGTCCTTTTCCTTACACTGCTGATTATTTTCTACACCAATATGTATTGGCTGGTTCCCCGCTATCTGTTCCGGAATAAATACCCCCAATATGCGCTGGGCCTTGCTTTTTATATCGGGCTCACCTGGCTGTCCGGCGACATTCTTTTTCGTGTAAATCACGTCACTCCTGAGGGCAACGGAGTATTTTTTCTTTTTTTTATAGTCTTGATACAAGTGGCAGCGTCGACCGCCATCAAGTTATTCCAGCGATGGGCCATGGATACGCAGCGCATCGCAGAACTGGAAAAAGCCACCATGCAGTCGGAGCTGGAGCAATTGAAGAACCAGATCAATCCTCATTTCCTGCTCAACATGCTCAACAATGCCAATGTGCTCACACAAAAGAACCCCGAAAAGGCGTCACAGGTCCTGATGAAATTAAGTGGCTTTTTGCAGTATCAGCTTTATGACAGCACAAGAGCAAAAGTGCTGCTGACCGCGGAAATTCAATTTGTCACCGACCTGTTGAGCCTCGAAAAAGTCAGGCGGGAGGATTTTCAGTTCACGGTATCGCAGGAAGGGAATATAAGCGGCATACAGCTGTCACCGCTTATATTTGTCGTCTTCGTTGAAAACGCCGTCAAACATAGCCTGGATTCAGAAAACGCATCTTTCATAACCCTGCATTTCGCCGCACAAAAGGACGAAATCCGTTTTACCTGCACCAATTCCCGGCCACGCAGTGCAGTGGAACGAAAAGATCGGGGCGGCCTGGGCCTCGCGAATGTACGGCGAAGGCTGGAGCTGCTCTACCCGGGCCGGCACGATCTTATCATCGACAACGCAGCAGGAACCTACGAAGTTACCCTGACCATACGCATCCCTTAATTACCCTCTTCCGTCGATCCGTCATTCGCTGCAGGTCGCGCCCTGGTCTTCCCGAATAGATAGAATAGGCTGATCTGCACTACGCTGTTCTTAATACTGCCGTTCTGAATAGGCGCTTCGGACATCTTACTGCTGCTGCCATTGCTAAAATCGCTAAGCCCCAGGGTATAACGGATGTCAAAGCCGATATTGACAGGGCTGATATAACCGGCCCCCGCTACCCAGCCAAAATCCGTGGACTTGTAGCTGTCTTTGACATGATAGTACCTGGAGATAGTGGAACCCGTAAGGTCCTCGCGGATCCGGGCTTTGAGTAGCAGCCCCCATTGCGGGCCGGTTTCAACGAAAAATCCCAAAGGCAGCCGGTATTGTAACAGGAGGGGGATGTTAAGAAAATCAAGTTTATAGGTCTCACTGGCGCTGTTCAGCGAATTATTGGAAAAATTGCCCTTGGCGCCCTGGTTGGCGTAAGTCAATTCGGGCTGGAGGCTTAACTTCGAAGTAAGTGGTATAGAGAAGAAAACTCCTCCCGCAAACCCGGTCTTGGGGAAATTGCGGATGGACTGTGATCTGCCGTTGATAATAGCTGTCTGCTGATTGCTGGTCAGGATCTCGGATATACTCAGACCTGTCTTTACTCCAAATTTTACCTGCGCGTTGCCGGCCGTACAGAATATTCCGGCCATTACAATGAATGAGCTGAACCTTTTGAATCGAATGAGCATCATGTTTTTTTTGTTAGGTGATAAAGATTTGCCTATTCCGGATGGGACTGCTTCCAGTCCCTGGAAAATAATTCTCCCCATTCCTTGATGTACCGATAAAATTCATAATCCGTTTCGCAGCTTTGGATAAGCTCATAGCTGGGGCGGTATTGCACCATGAAGGAGTCCAGGGCGGGCGGACGCAATCCCGTCACCTTTTTTACGATTGCCTTCGTAAACCGGTGGTCTATATATTTATCGCGTTCTTCTTCGATCAGCCTTTTTTGCAAGGCTTCCATCCTCCGGACCTGTTTAATGTTGAGTAGCAGGCCCAGGTCCAGCCCCATGCCTCCGATTCCCCCCCGGGGGCTCAATCGTATATTTGGCAGGTACTTAGGCCCTCCATAGTTGAATACCTTGTCATACTCCCTCCGGTTCTCTATAGAGTCCGCCCTGTAGTCCCTGGGGCGCACAAAGACTGCCGGCATCGTATCCACCCTTACCTGCAGGCTCATATCCAGGGGCTGTCCCTCCGGTATATCGGAGACTGCATACCTGGCAGTGGCCTTACCCAGGTAGGAAAAATAGATCGAGTCGCCGGCTGGCAGCCTGATATGATATTTCCCCATTGAATCGGTTACTGTGCCGGCGCCTGAAGTCCCCATTACGCTGACCCCACGTATCGGGCGCAGGGATTTATCATATACTGTCCCGGTTACCGGTGTCTGACCGCTGACCTCCCGGCCGCCTACAGAAAGGATCAGTATCATCCAGGTTCGGATATCCATGCCTGCTCAGGGGTTTTGTTTTTTATACCTGCAAATCTATCCCCGCAGATCTTTGCCTGCACTCCCATTATACCAACCTCCGCTCCTATTATAGCAAAACGTCTTTATGTTATACCAAATCCCGTTAGTATAATAAATCCGGCGCTTGGTATAAAAACCGGATAGGAGCCGGCAGCATGTTTAATTTGCCCTTTATTAATCATATCTAAAGGGCCAGTGATGGAAAATGTGTCCGGTATAGTAAGCAATAGATTCTTCCACGACCTGCTGCTCAGCAGGAAGTATAAAGTGACCCGGCATGCAGTGTCTTTAATGGTCATTATACTGGTTACCTATAACAGCCTTTCGCTCTTCGCCCAACCTTACGACCTCTACGTAAAGCTGCTTATGTACGCCATACTTATCCTGTTATATTATTTTAATATGTACTGGCTGGTGCCAAAATTTCTCCTCCAAAGCAAATTCCTCCCCTATTGTCTGTTTATCTTTGGATACATCGTCCTCGCCTATGTGCCAGCGCTGACCTTTCATCAAAAATTCGGGGCCTATCTCCTGATGACGGGAAAGAACAGGCTGCCCGTTCCCGGGTTCCTGGGCTTTACATTCAATCTCTTTATCATGGCCGCCGCTTCCACAGCCATCAAGCTGATACAGAGATGGATATTGGATACGGAAAAAATCCATTCGCTGGAAAAGATCACCATCCGGTCGGAACTTGAACTGTTGAAGAACCAGATCAACCCCCACTTTCTTTTCAACATGCTGAACAACGCCAACGTCCTGACACAGACAGACCCCGAAAGGGCTTCGCAGGTACTGATGAAACTGAGCGACATCCTCCGTTACCAGTTATATGACAGCGCAAGACAGCAGGTTTTGTTGACGGCCGAGATCACCTTCCTGAATGACTATTTAAACCTTGAACGGACCCGGCGGGACAACTTCGAGTTCTGGATCAGCGCAGAGGGAGATCTGAGCGGCGTACAGGTCCCTCCGATGCTGTTCATCACTTTCATTCAGAATTCCGTAAAACACAGCATCGATCCTTCATACGGGTCCTATGTGCGGGTATATTTCCAGGTTTACGGTGATTACCTCATTTTTGACTGCATCAATTCTAAGCCACTCCGGAAGACCAGGCGCGACAATACCGGCCTGGGGCTGGTCAATGCCAAAAGACGATTGGACTTGCTCTACCCGGACAGACATGTGATTGAAACGACCGATGCAACGGAATCATACAGCGTTACGCTGAACCTTTGCTTACAATCTGCTGAAAAAACCAGATTTGCCGACCTGAGACATCATTAGTTTTACCCGGTGAACCCATATATCATCCCCGGGCTGGAAACGACCGCCATGACGTGCAGCTTGCGCCGCCATTATTCGTTACCTTTGCCCCTTACTCTCGACAATGACAGGAAATCGTATACCGTTACTTTAACCATTGACTTATGAACTGCATTATAGTTGACGACGAGCCACTGGCCAGGGAAGGTATCGAGCTCCTGGTAAATAAGACGGAAGGGCTGAAGTTGATCGGCAGCTTCAGCAATGCCAACGCCGCTTCAAAATTTATGGAAGACGAAATGGTAGACCTGGTCTTCCTCGATATTCAAATGCCCGGTATTACCGGCATTGAATTCGCCAGGTCCATCCCGCCCAAAACCCTCGTCATCTTCACTACAGCCTATAGCGAATATGCGCTGGACAGCTACGAGGTGGAAGCCATCGATTATCTGATAAAGCCGGTAAAGCTGGACCGCTTTCAGAAAGCCGTCTTCAAAGCGTCTTCCTATCTGGCCCTGCTAAGACCAGACAACCCCAGGAGCGATATCGAGTCGGTAAAAGAGGACTATTTTTTTGTCAAGGCCGACCGGAAAGTCTTTAAAGTCTATTTTAAGGAAATCCTGTTCATCGAAGGATTAAAGGACTATGTGATCCTGCAGCTGGAAGAGCAGAAGATTATGACGGCCATGAATATCAAAACCATCTATGACCAGTTGCCTCAACAGACCTTCGTCCGCATCAGCAAATCCTATGTCATCAACGTGTTGCACATCGTCTCCTTTGACAATAATTCAGTCTTCATCGGCAGACACGAAATTCCCATCGGGAATGCCTACCGGAATTATTTCTTCGACGAATTCGTCTCCAAAAGGCTGCTCGGCAGATAAAGAACAACGCTCATGAAAAAAAACCTCAAAATTGGAGACCGCGTAAGCTGGAATTCTGAAGTCCGATCATATTGCGGCCCATAAAGGGCAGGCTCTTACTAAGATCCCCAGGTCATAAAATATATTTTATGGATACATTTTTTGTCCTCAGCGGTATCGGACATCCCAATTACCCGACGGTATCTAGGATTTTTTTTGCGTATACTATCATTTCATCCACAGGGACTATAGCTCCCTCTTCCAACCATTTGAAAAGCATCCTGACTATTCCACCGGCGATCGCTTCGGCTTTATACCTCAGCATTTTTTGAACGATCTTGTTCTTTGGCAATTGCCGTTTATGATGATCGAATATTTTAGCGGCCACTAAGTCAGCAAAATGGGCGCTTAATACTTCAGCTCCTCTTGTGCCGGCCATGGCATTGCCAATATCCAGATTCTCTTTGGTATGATTAAACAGATAGGAAAGGTTAATGCCCATGGGGTAATTTTCAGGATCGTTTGCGGGAGTATGGATGAGTTGTTCCTGAAAGTTGATATTGCCCACTAACAACTGGTCTTTGCTTTCGTAATGGGTATAAAACGTGCTCCGCCCGACATTTGCCCTATCAATAATATCCTGTATGGTAACGGCATCGTACCCCTTCTCAATAATTAATTCCTTCAATGCTTCCGCCAGGTATTTCTTGGTCTTTTGTATTCTACGGTCATCTTTGGGTGGTAATATTTCGGTTTTCTTTGCCATCGTTTCTAAACTTTTATCAGGGTTTGTTCAGTTTCAGACATTCCGGGTTTTTTGTGCCTTGTTTGCTAATAGAAGTTCGCCTTATTTTACAAAAGTAAACAATTGTTCGGTTTAGTACTATTGTTTGAATTTGTAAAAAATAATATATGGGCAAATCATTGCTGACCACCATCTTTCTTTATGTGCTCACGGCTTTCCATCATTATTATGGCGCGTTGGTTTATAACACGCCGTGGAGGACGCACGTTGTTCTCTTCGGTGGCGCGGTATTGTTGCTTTTGACCCTATGTTTCATTTTGTATAGCTGGCAGAAAAAGAGGGTGTTCCTTAACCTTTATCTGTTGTTGGCATTCATCGTTTTTGGGGTAGGAATTGGGATATTTGAAGGAGGCTATAATCATCTGGTAAAAGATATCTTGTTCTTTTCCGGCGCTAAGCTGAGCACATTGCAATGGCTGTATCCTTCTCCCGCTTATGAGATGCCCAATAATTTCCTGTTTGAGGCTACGGGTATCCTTCAGTTTTTTGTGGGGATAACAGCAATCTATTATTTGAGGAGAGCTTTTAAAACAGCAATCTAAAGAGCAGGGCACGCTGCTTCAATCATTTTAAAATCATAACTATGGCAACTTTTAACCTTCTGCAATCCGGCCTGGTCTTACATATTTTAGGCATTATCATGATGGTGGGCATATCGCTTGCGGAATTTGTTATTTTCCACCAATTATTGGGTTTTATTCCAGACGATAGGGATAAGGCCTATATGGTATTAAAGACGACATCCCGTTTCCCTTTGTGGCAGGCTACCGGAGGAGGAATGATTATTCTGGGGGGTATACTGATGATGGCTGCTTTGCGGGGTACTATTGCCGGACAGCTATGGTTCCAAATAAAAATGACCCTATTGTTCCTGCTCATCTTGAATGCCTTACTAATAGCAAGACCGGCAAAAAGGAAATTGCGAAAATGGCTTACCGGTTCTGTACAGCAAAAGGCGGAGGATCCATCAGAAATACGGGAAATAAAAAGGAAAATAAGGCTTTTCCATACTTCACAACTGTTGTTATTTTTTGTGATAATTATGCTGGCCGTATTCAGATTTAACTAATGGCGTGGTGATCGTGTCCGTTTTTTTCCAGATCATCGGGATGTCGCATAATAAATGTAATTAATAGGTGATAGTGATTCCTCCGCCGAGGCCCCTATCGCTGTCATAGTGGCTAGACAGGGAAAAATATTTGGTGAGGATATACCGGAAGCCCGCCATGTATTCTTTATCCGTGTTGATCATGAGGTTGAAGCGCAGCCGGCTGGTTAAAGGTATGTCTTCCCGGCTGAGCTGGAAGCGGAGTTTTCCATTGCCGTCGATGCGGGCGTCTCCGATGACCAGCAAGGGCAGGGTGTAGGCGATGCCGGCAATGACGGTGTGGCGGTTCGGTTTATCGCTTTTTTGTCCGAACCAAGTCTTTTCTTCGCTGCCGAAGATGTTTTTAGGGCCGCCGGCTGTTTTGTAATGGTAATCGAAGCCGATGTAGGGGAACCACCATTGCATCCGACCTAAGTAGCGGCCGATCATGGTTTCGCTTTCATAGCCCATCCTGTTGCTGGTGCCCAGGTTCCAAAGGGTGCTGGCTACCCAACGGGTTTGGGCCAGCATGGCTGTTCCGTCTGATCCGGAGCTTTCCAGGCCGGCCCTGGCCCTGAAATGGGGCATCCGGTCGTCGCGTTTGAGCATGTTGTAGGCCTGGACGGGGTCAGGAAGGTCGGGGTTGGGAGTTGAGTCTTCGTAGTGGAAGATCCGGCCCATGCCGCTCATCATGTGGTAGAGGATATGGCAATGGAAGAACCAGTCGCCGCCGGATTCGGAGGCGGCAAATTCAATGGTGTCACGCTCCATGGGCATGATGTCGATGGTGTTTTTCAGAGGGGCGTAATCGCCTTGTCCGTTGAGTACCCTGAAATCGTGGCCGTGCAGGTGGATGGGGTGGCGCATCATGGTATTGTTATAAAGGATGATGCGAACATTTTCTCCCTTTTTGATGAGGATCTTATCGCTTTCGGAGATGGTCTTGTTGTTCATAGTCCATACGTAGCGGTTCATATTGCCGGTGAGGTCGAATTTTAGCTCTTTTACGGGACCGGGGACCAGGGTTGTTTTGCCGGGTGAGCGCAACATGCCGTAATTAAGGGTGACGATGCCCGAATGGTCGTCGGCCATGTCCATGCCGGGCATGGCTTGTGATTGGGAGGTGTCGGACGGCTTTTCGGGGCCTGTTATTTCGGGGTACATGACGGTGTTCATGTCCATTTGCTGGTTTTGCATGGGCATGCCGGGCATTTCGATCATATTGCCTCGCATGTCCATCATGCTGTTCATCATTTTCATACCGGCGAAGTATTTCAATTTGGGCAGGGGGGCGGCGTGAACTTTTGCTCCGCTGCCCAGCCAGAGGGAGGCAGATTGGGTGCGATCTTCGGGGGTGACCAGGAATTCATAGCTTTTGTTGCCGGGGATGGTGACGATGACGTCGTAGGTTTCGGCGATGCCGATGATCAGACGGTCCACTTGTACGGGTACTATATCGTTGCCATCGGAGGCTACGACGGTGATTTTGCCCCCGGACCAGGTAAGCCAGAAATAATCGGACGAGCCGCCGCTGGAGATGCGCAGCCGCACTTTGTCTCCTGCCTTGAACCGGGGGTATTCGTTTTGGTTCTTACCGTTGATGAGGAAGGTATTATAATACACGTCGCTGACGTCCATGGCGGACATGCGTTTCCATTCGTTGGTGACTTTGGTCTTGAAATATCCTTTTTTTATGGCTTCGACGTAGCTTTGGGTACTGCCTTTTTGAATGGCGAACCAATCGGTGGCGTTGTGCAGGCTGCGGTCTACTTCTTCGGGTTTCATGTCTGTCCATTCGCTGAGGATAACGGGTATGGTGGGAATATCCCATTCCTGCCTTTTGTTCATAATAAATGAGCCATACATGCCGATTTGTTCCTGGAACTTGGAATGACTGTGGTACAAATGGGTGCCATGCTGGACGATGGGGAAGGTATACAGATGGGTGGTATGGGGCTTGATGGGCATCTGGGTGAGGTTGGGGACGCCATCGTAGCGGTTGGGAAGGAATAGGCCGTGCCAGTGCAGGGCTGTTTCTTCGTTTAGTTCGTTATGGACGTAGATTTCAGCGGTGTCGCCTTCGGTGAAGGTGAGGGTGGGCATGGGTATCTGGCCGTTGACAGCAATGGCCCTTTTGGGTTTGCCGGAAAAGTTCACGATGGTATCGGTAATATACAAATCGTAACGAACGATATGCGGCGGTGTAGGGTTCACGGTGGTTTTCATGGGAGGTGCTGCTGGCATTGCCATGTTGGTCATAGGATGCATGGCATCCCTTTTTTGGGTGGTGGTGTCTTTTTTGTTCATGCCCATGTGCTGCATATCCTGCGCTGATGCCAGGGAGCAAAAGGCTAAAAAAAGAAGTAGTGTGATAGTGATTTTCATCATGACCGTTTTATTTTAATTGCACAAGGCTGTCGGATTTAGCTTGCATCCAATCGATAAGCAGCTTTTTATCGGACGGAGACAGGTTGGCGCTTTTGTGCATGATCGTATAAGAGAACAGGGGCATCGTATTGTCCTGCATCGTATGGGCGATGTCTTTTAATTTACTGGCCTGCCTCCGGGTAGGGTAAGCGCCAAACTCACTGAAATTTAGCATTGCTTTGCCGTTTTTTATATGCCGGGCCATGATCCACGCCATGGGCTGGGTATGGACGTACCACGGGTATCGGGTGTTGTTACTATGGCAATCGTAACACGCATTTTGCAGGATGGTTTGTACGGGGACGGGTACGGCATATACTTTTGCAAAGTCGTTGGCGGGAACCTGCCCGTTTTTATTACGGGCAGGTTGTATGAATTGCAAGGCGATACACGCGGACAGGATGACCATCAGGATTATTTTTGACCGTTTCATGCGGATCATTTTATTTCTTCTTTGACGGAGCCGCAGGTATCCATTTCTTTGCCGAGATAGGGGTTTTTGATGTCTTTGGTTTCACTGATCCAGGTCGCGCCTTTACTGTTGTTGTACATGGGACAATAATCCTGATAAAGGGTCTGTCCGGCGCCGATCTTTTTGACGAGGTCGTACAGGTCTTTGCTTAGCATGTCGAAATGTTCGCGCTGGTGCGCAATTTTGCCGGCATTCGCGCCAATATGTTCCGCATTTTCCCTGGCGTCATCTGCTACATCCCGGTAGGCTTTCTTTTGTTCGGAAGTCAGTGAAGAGGTGTCCAATTTGTCCATGGCTTCGACCATGGCTTTTCCGGCGACGGCAGCATCGTTGCCGTCGTCGTTGGCTAATGCGTTTTTTAAATGAAGGTAATGACCTACGATGGCTGAGATCGGTGTGGCGGCGGTTTTTGCCTTCGTCGTATCGGTTGAAGACTTCGTTTGGGTGCTATCGCTGGCGGATGGGGCGTTGCTGCCACTGTTGCAGCCGGCAAAGGAAAGGGCGGCCAGGATGACTAAAGAGGAGAATATGGTTTTCATTATTGATAGTTTAATATTTATTGAATGTTAATTTGACCACCGGGAAAGTAGCGGGGCCAGGGAAGAAGTGGGGCTATTCCGGGCAAACTTGGTTGCAGGTAGACTCCTGCCTGCTATTAAACACAGCAGTCATCAAATCAGGTAACGTTGGTAGAGGGATTGAAGGTCGGGCGGGGAGTGTTTATGCAGCCATTCCTGCTCAATTCCGCCTTCCCTATTGCAGGAAAGAAGAAGGATGTCGAGGGGCATGATAAAATGGCGGGTAAAGGCAGCCACGAATAACGGCTGTAGGGTGATCTGTTCGGCGGCCTGTTTCTCCTGCTGGCTGAACTTTATGGCATGTGTTCCGCAGCAGCCATCTTTTTCGTTACATGGTTTGTGATTATCAGCACACGTCTTATCAGAGCAATGATCATGATCGCAGTCCTGGTCTTTCTCATGCCCTTTGATTCCATCAAACGCAACAGGGAGATTGGAATTTGAAATAGCCAAATGGCGACAATGGCAAACGCTATAAAAATTGGCTGCAAAAACAGTCAACATGAATAACGCCTTGAGTTTTATAGCTATAAAATTCGCCATACCTTATTATACGCAAATGTAGAGACTTTCTGTTAAGTCGGTATTATATAATTCCGGGCGCTTTTTATGTTTATTTGCGTTAGGATAGACATACTTCGGAAAGCCCGTTAAACCAATAATTAGTAAATTGAAAGCTCAAATAGTCATAGACATGCCTGTTATCGACCTGCAGCCTGCACATTGGCCTGCCGTAAAGACCATTTATGAGGCCGGCCTTGCCACCGGCAATGCCTCTTTCCAGATCAGCGCCCCACCCTGGGAGGAATGGGATGCAGCCCATTTGAAACATAGCCGGTTAGTATCTACCCTTAACGACCAGGTAGTCGGATGGGCCGCATTAACCCCCGTATCCGGCAGATGCGTCTACGCCGGGGTAGCCGAAGTCAGCGTATATGTCCATCCGGATAGTCGTGGCTTGGGAATTGGTGAGGAGTTATTACAGGAATTGATAATTGAAAGCGAAAGGAAAGGCATCTGGACCCTCCAGGCCGGCATCTTCCCTGAAAATACCGCTAGCCTCCGTATTCATGAAAAGACTGGCTTCCGGCAGGTCGGCTTCCGGGAAAAAATCGGCCAGATGAATGGCATATGGCGCGACACTATCCTGCTGGAAAGAAGAAGTAAAATAGTCAGCCGTTGGTTTTGACGCGGTGACGGGCCTGCTTCACCCATTTTACCCCTCCGCCCGTCCAGGCATGATCATTGCGGAAATTAACCATTATTCATATAAAACAATTTATGCAACTAAAAGGCGCGTTTCTTGGATTGGCGATTTTACTGTTTCAGGATGGTTTGCCCCCTGTCGAAACAAAACCCGGGTTCGCTAACTATAAACCAGCATTCGCGGGGCAGACAAGGGTTGCCGGAGCCAAAACCACCACGGCATACAAAGTGGAGAAAATTGCCAGCAAACTGGGTGATCCCTTTGCCATTGTGACCATGCCCGACGGCCGGCTGATGGTAACCCTCAAATCCGGTACGATGGAAATCCATGACAAGAATGGTATCCTGATCAAAAAAATCACTGGTTTACCCGAGGTGCTATACGCGGGGCAGGGCGGCCTGCTCGACGTTGCCTTCGATCCCAACTTCACCGGCAACAAGCTCATCTACTGGAGCTACTCAGAGAAAGTCGAAGGAGGCAGCGCAACGGCCGTTGCCAAAGGACGACTGGACGAAGCCGGTGGCAAAGTCGACAATGTGACGGTCATCTTTCGTCAAACGCCGGCGACAAGAGGGAATTTACAGTTTGGTTCCCGACTGGTATTTGACAAAAACGGCGATCTCTTCGTCAGCCTCGGTGAGAAGTCTGCCGCAGATGTCCGCATGCAGGCGCAACAATTGAATTCCTATTTAGGGAAGATCATCAGGATCACAACCACCGGGAAACCCGCCGCAGGCAACCCGTTTGCCAATCAGCCGAATGCGAAAGGGGAAATCATTTCTTATGGACATCGGAATCCGGAGGGCCTGGATATCAACCCGGCGACCGGCGAATTATGGGAAGCTGAGTTCGGACCTCACGGGGGAGATGAAATAAATCTTATCCATCCGGGTAAAAATTATGGCTGGCCTGTTCTTAGCTATGGTCTCGAGTATTCCGGCGACAAGGTCGGCGATGGTATCCAGCAAAAAGCAGGGATGGAGCAGCCGGTTTATTATTGGGATCCTGTTGTCTCGCCAAGCGGAATCTGTTTTTACAATGGCAATGCCATCCCGGAGTGGAAGAATAATTTGTTTGTCGCCTGCCTCAGTGGCCAGCACCTGGACCGGCTCATCATCCGAAATAATAAGGTCGTCGGCGAAGAAAGGCTTTTAACCGACAAAAATCAACGCATTCGTGACGTCACTTATTCAAATAATATGCTTTATGCGATTTCGGATGACGGGGATGTTTACCGGATCTCGAAGCAGTAGTGGATTCGTACAAAAATGCTTTAAAAAATACACATGGACTCAAATAGTGGAATCCCGTATACCCAGGGACACTGCCTGGGCAACGGGATTCGCATAATGAAAGGGTGAGGTTTAGTCTAGTAGTCCATCCCCATACCGGCAGGTGCAGGGACGGCAGCATTTTCTTTTTTGGGCTTATCCGATATGACACACTCTGTCGTCAGGAGCATGCTGGCAATCGAAGCTGCATTTTCAAGGGCAATCCGGGTTACCTTGGTCGGATCTATCACTCCGGCAGTCAAAAGCGACCCATACTGCTCGGTACGGGCATTAAACCCATAGTCATCCTTGCCCTGGCGCACTGCCTGCACGACAATACTTCCTTCGAGGCCGCAGTTGCGGACAATTTGTCGCAGAGGTTCTTCGATGGCTCTGCGAACGATAGCAATGCCCGTGTTTTCGTCGGCATTGGCCCCTGAAAGTCCCTCCAGGGCCTCGATAGCGCGGATATAGGCCACGCCGCCTCCCGGGACGATCCCTTCTTCAATTGCTGCACGTGTGGCGTGAAGCGCGTCATCGACACGGTCTTTCTTTTCCTTCATTTCCACTTCAGTCGCAGCCCCAACATACAGCACGGCAACGCCGCCGCTAAGCTTGGCCAGCCGTTCCTGCAGCTTTTCCCGATCGTAATCGGACGTCGTCGTTTCCATCTGAGCCTTGATCTGGTTGACCCTGGCCTGAATCTCGTCCTTCTTCCCCTTGCCGCCGACAATGGTGGTATTTTCTTTGTCGATCGTTATGGCGTCTGCGGTGCCGAGATAACTTAGATCGGCATTCTCCAGCTTATAGCCACGCTCTTCGCTGATCACAATGCCGCCGGTGAGAACGGCAATATCTTCCAGCATTTCCCTGCGCCGGTCGCCGAAGCCGGGAGCCTTGACAGCCGCTACCCGCAACGTTCCCCTTATTTTATTCACCACCAGCGTAGCCAGCGCCTCCCCATCCAGGTCTTCGGCAATGATCAACAGGGGGCGGCCACCCTGCGCGGTTTTTTCCAGCAAAGGCAGCATGTCCTTCATCACGCTGATCTTTTTATCGTAGATCAACACATAAGGATGCTGCAATTCAGCCTCCATCTTTTCCGGGTTGGTCACGAAATAGGGTGAAATATACCCCCGGTCGAATTCCATGCCTTCCACTACCTCTACGGTAGTAGCCGTGCCTTTAGCCTCTTCAACGGTAATGACTCCCTCCTTACCTACTTTCGTAAAAGCTTCGGCGATCAATTGGCCAATGTTGTCATCATTATTGGCGGATACGGTAGCAACCTGGCGGATCTTGTCATTGTCATTTCCTACCACCTGCGATTGCCGCTTCAAATTTTCGACAACAGTCTCTGTAGCCTTATCGATCCCCTTTTTCAGATCCATGGGATTTGCGCCGGCGGCGACATTCTTTAACCCTTCGGAAATAATTGCCTGCGCCAGTACGGTAGCTGTAGTGGTCCCGTCGCCAGCCGCGTCGGCCGTTTTCGAAGCCACTTCTTTCACCATCTGTGCGCCCATATTCTCGATGGGGTCTTCGAGCTCGATCTCCTTGGCTACGCTTACACCATCCTTGGTGATGGTCGATGCGCCAAATTTCTTTTCAAGGATCACATTACGTCCCTGCGGTCCCAACGTGACCTTCACAGCGTTGGCCAGCGTATCGACGCCCTTTTTCATTTTATTTCTTGCATCTGTATCAAAAAAAAGTTGCTTTGACATGGTAATAAATTTACTGGTGAGACAATTAGGTTAAGGAATTAGATAAAATACCAGGATGAATTACAAGATGGCGAGGATATCTCCTTCCCGTAAAATCAGTAAGTCTTGTCCGTCGATCCTGATTTCCGTTCCGGAATATTTGCCATAAAGAACCGTATCACCCTTTTTTACGGTGACAGGCTCATCTTTTTTACCGAGTCCGGCGGCGATGACGGTACCACGCTGGGGTTTTTCTTTTGCCGTATCCGGGATGATGATTCCGCCGGCAGTCTTTTCTTCGGCGGGGGCGGGTTTGATTACGACCCGATCGTGTAACGGAGTAATTTGCGGTTTACTGGACATAATTTATGATTTTGAATGAAGTATACAAAGCCACTAACTACGTTCAATTTGAATAGCTGTATGATGATATTCTGGCTCAACAAGCGGTATGCCAATTCAAAAACTGAAATTTTTTCAGTTTATTTTGTCACGGCGAAATGTCAAAAATTCCGTTCCCCTAACCTGATGAACTATCATCCTGCGGCTCCGGACAGGTGCATTACCAATGAATAGGCAGGTGATTAGCTGTACGGTAGGGTTGACCGCGGCCCGCTGCACGTCCATCTTGCGGGAGATGCGTTTTCCTTCCTCCTTCTTGGCGGCGTCGGCGTATATAAACTAAAGGGATGACCGGCAACAGGCCGGCCATCCCTGGATCTGGTCGGCGCCTAGTCTTCCTGCATCTTATTCTTCAGCTTACCCAGCAGGGCATAAGCCCCTTTTGTGACAAGACGGGTATTGCCCCAGTCCGGGTTGCCTGCTGTTGTCAACTCGATGAGGCCCTGTTCGGCACTGCCTGTCTCCACCGCCGTTAGCTGGAATTCCTTTGGCTTCCCGGATACAAAGACATATTTCCGGCCCATGTAATTGACAACGGCATCCTCCGGAACGGCAACCACCTTCCGGCTGTCCAACTGGAATACACCGGAAAGGTACATTCCGGGCAGTAACTCGCGGTGGGCGCCTTCGAAATGGCAGTGGATCACACCTGTGCGGCTGTCGTTGACGTTCCTTGTGACCAAAATGGTCTCCACGTCGTAAGACCGGGCCGGCTGATCCAGCAGGGCGACTTTACCGCGTTTACCTTTACGGAACAGCGCGATGTCCTTTTCGTAGACGGTCATGGCCGCGTGGATATCCGTCGGATTGACGAGTTCGAACAGGACGTCAGCGGGGTTGACGTATTTACCGATGTTGACGTTCACTTTACTGACATATCCGTCGATAGGGGAATAAATGCGGGTCTGCGACGAGATGTTTCCCACAGACAGTTTCTGCGGATCAATGCGGATTAAGCGGAGCTTTTCCGCCGTGGAGTGGAGAATGGCTTCCTGGGCCTTGTACTCGCTCAATGCCAGCTGATAGCTCTTTTTGCTGGTGGCGTCGGCGTCGCTGAGTTCCTTTTGCCGTTGGAGGTCGGCTGACAGATAGTCCAGCCGGGCCCTGGTCGTAAGGTATTCCTGCTGCAGCTGCACGAACGACTGATCTTCCATGACGGCGATGGGGTCACCCTTATGGACCGGGTAGCCGGGCAATAGTGGAGTTGATCTTAGGTACCCCCCCATGGGAAAACTAACGGATACGAGGTTCTGCGGTGGCACGTCTACGGTTCCGTTGAGGCGTATGGTCGTTTGCATTTCCCTTTGCTGCGGATATGCCGTCTCGATCCCCGCGTTGGTCATCTGGACATCGTTTAGTACAACCACATCGGGTGAAGAAATAACGGCTGGTTGCTTCGCGGGATCGGAAGGATGCGTGCAGGAAAGGCAGGTTGAGAGAATGCCAAGGGCGATTATTTTCAGAGACTTTATGCTGTTCATAGTCTTTCAGTTTTTATTGTGTAAGGAGATAGTCGAGTTCGATCTGCTGGGTCACCAGGTTACTGATCGCATCGATATATTGCAGGCGGATCTGAATGGCGTTGCCGGCCAATGCGCCCCATTCGATATACCCGATGGCGCCGTTCTTGTAGCTTAGAATGCCGGTTTGTAACAGCGTATTGGACTGGGCGAGCCCGCTGCTGCGGTAATAAGCGACAGTCTCCGCGTATTTGGCGTAGGCATTCAGGGTCTGCGACAGCTGGGCCTGCAATTGAGTGACGGCAAGCTGACGGGTGGCTCCCGCAATGACCTGCTGTTGTTCGGCTGCTTTTATTCGGGCTTGTTGTGCGCGGCTGAAGATCGGGATGCTAAGTCCCAACTGCAGGGTCGGGAACCGGCTGGCATTTCCATAATAGGTTTCCGACCGGTCCTTGGTCATCTGCCAGCCGGCGATAGACTGGTTCGTGTAGCCCACCGTGATATCGGGAAGGAGCCGCGACCGCTGGACGCGGGTCGTAGCGGCGGCGATGACTTCTTGTTGCCGGTAATATCCGACTATGGGGTGCCGGCCCGGGGCGCCGCTGTCGGGGACAGCACCGGGGCTGGGAAGGGCAAGCCGGTCGGCGGCGTCGAGGAGTTGGTCCGTATTCAGCAGGAGCCCCAAACGGATAGAGGTATTCCCCTTGTCGGCCAGGGTCTGGCGGAGCTGCAAGACGATCTGCTGAGCCTGGTTCTCCAGCGTTGTTTTTTCCAGCAGGTTGGATTCTCCTTTTTCGAACCGAAGCCGCGCCATGTCACTGAAACGGCTGTAGATACTGTCCATCTGCTCCAGCAGGAGCAGTTTTTCGTGGTAAACCTGCAGTTGAAGATAGACGAGCTTCACCAGGCGGGCGATCTCCGCTGTCTGCAATGACGTACCGGCCCGTGCGCTGTTTAATTCCGCACTGAACAGATCCCGCTGCCGGGCATACACCTGCGGCAGTGCGAAGGTTTGCGCGATCGTGATCTTGTCATCGAATGCGGCGCTGTTGATCTTGCCCCATTCTGTCGACAGCTGCGTTCGTGGAAGGTCGGTAGCCGAAAGTTTTAACGCCGCATAATACTTTTCCTGGAGGCGGCTGATATTCAACGAGCCATTTTGCTTTGCCGCTATTTCCAGCACTTCCCGGAGGCTGACCTTTCTGGCTCCCTGGGCGGCCAGCATCCCGGGGGCAGCCAGTGCGAGCAACAGCAGGACAGACAGTTTCGTCTTTCCTGGCTTCCTGGCCTTTTCGGGCTTCCGGTTCCTTTCGATCATTATATAAAGGGTCGGCAGCACCAGCAGGGTGAGCAAAGTGGAGGTGACCAGACCGCCGATGACGACCGTAGCCAGCGGGCGCTGCACTTCCGCTCCTGCCCCATTACTCAGCGCCATGGGCAGGAAGCCCAGAGAAGCTACCGCGGCGGTCATTAATACGGGACGTAACCGGACCTCTGTCGCATAGAAGACGATCTTGCGGGCATCGCCCATGCCATGATCCTTCAGCCGGTTCATCTCGCTGATCAGGACGATGCCGTTTAGGACCGCTACGCCGAACAGCGCTATGAAGCCTACACCGGCCGAAATACTGAAGGGCATGTCCCTTGCCCAAAGAGCTAAAACACCGCCGATGGCCGACAGGGGGATGGCGGAGAAGATCAACAGGCTGTATTTGATACGGCCAAACGCAAAGAAAAGCATGAGAAAGATGAGCAGCAAGGCGATAGGGAGGGCAATGCTCAGCCGGCGGCTCGCCGCTTGCAGGTTCTCATACTGGCCGCCATAGGTGATATAATAACCTGCCGGGAGGCCCAGCTCACGGGAGACCTTTTCCTGCAGCTCCTGTACGATGCTCTGTACGTCACGACCACGCACGTTGAAACCAACGGAGATACGCCGGTGTGCATCTTCGCGCTGAATCTGGTAAGGACCGTCCTCGATTGCTACCGTCGCGAGGGTACTCAGGGGCACCTGGTCTCCATTGGACAGGCCGATGGGTAAATTACCGATATTGACCGGGTCAAGTTTCCAACTTTCCTGCATACGGATCACCAGATCGTACCGGCGGTCACCCTCGAACACCAGGCCGGTAGCAGCGCCGGCGTAGGCGGACTGGATGGTATTGTTGACATCGCTGATCGTAGCACCATAGCTGGCCATGGCGGGTCGTTTGTATCGGACGACGAGCTGAGGCACTCCTGTCACCGTTTCCATATAGAGGTCCTTGGCGCCTTTTACCGTTTGAATGATACGGCCCAGCTTTTCTTCGTACCGGGATAGGGTATCGAGGTCATCTCCGAAGATCTTGCAGACGACATCCTGCCGAGCCCCCGTCATCAGCTCGTTGAAGCGCATCTGGACGGGAAACTGGAAGCCCGTAGCGATGCCGGGTACTTCTTCCAGGACGGCACTCATTTTGTTGGCCAGTTCCGGGAAGCTGGCCGCATTTTTCCATTCCGCTTTTGGTTTAAGGATGACCATCATGTCCGCTGCTTCCAGCGGCATGGGATCGGTAGGGATCTCACCGGACCCTATCTTGGTGACGACCTTTTCCACTTCAGGGAAGCTGTCCAGGAGTATCCTGGCGGATTGTTGCGTGGTTCGGATGGTGTTGGTGAGCGAAGAGCCGGTGAGCAACCGGGTATCCACCGCAAAGTCACCTTCTTCCAACTGCGGGATAAACTCCCCTCCCAGCCGGGTCAGCAGAAAGATGGAAAAAGCAAACAGGAGGAGAGCCGCTGTTATTACCCAGCGGGGCCCGCGCAGAACGGTCTTCAAAGCCGGCTTATAGATCCGAAGCAGCCATTCGATGAGGCGATCGGATATCGTCTTTCGGTGGTTCAGTTTTTTGTTGAGGAAGAGGGCGCTCATCATGGGGACATAAGTCAGCGAGAGTAAAAAAGCTCCGATAATGGCAAAGGAGACGGTCTCGGCCATAGGCCGGAACATCTTGCCTTCAATACCCTGCAGGGAGAGGATCGGCAGATATACGATCAGGATGATGATCTGGCCGAAGGCGGCACTGCTCATCATATTTCCCGCCGAGACCTCTACTGCTTCATTCATCTGTCGTTGATCGATCCTGGTCACCTGGCCAAGGATGCGGCCGTGGGAGAGCTTATGGGTCACGGCCTCTACGATGATGACGGCGCCATCCACCAGCAAGCCGAAGTCAAGCGCCCCGAGACTCATCAGGTTGCCGCTGACGCCGAAGATGTTCATCATGATGATGGCGAAGAGCATGGAAAGCGGGATGACAGAGGCCACTAGCAGACCCGCGCGGATATTTCCCAGGAAAAGGATCAACACCCCGATAACAATAAGAGCCCCTTCCAGGAGATTATGCTCCACTGTGGATATCGCGTTGCCGACCATTTTGCTGCGGTCGAGAAAAGGCTCGATAACAACCCCTTCGGGCAGGGACTTTTCGATCTCCTTGATCTTACGCTTAATATTGCCGATCACTTTGCTGCTATTCTCGCCTTTGAGCATCATGACAACAGCGCCGGATACTTCGCCGGCGTCATTGAACAGCATGGCGCCGTAGCGGACGGCGCTGCCCATACGCACCTCGGCCACATCCCTGATCAGCACGGGCATACGGCCATTAGCCTGCCTGACGACGATACTGCCTATATCATCCAGGCTGCCCGCCAGGCCTTCGGTGCGGATGAACAGGACATTGGGCCCCTTCTCGATATAGGCTCCCCCTGCATTCTGATTGTTCGCCTGCAGGCTTTTATAAATATCCGCAATGGTGAGCTGAAAGCTTTTGAGCCGTTCCGGGTTGACCGTCACTTCGTATTGCCGGACCTTGCCGCCGAAGCTGCTCACATCGGCGACACCTTCGGTGCCAAGCAGTTGCCGGCGAATGATCCAATCCTGGATGTCCCGCAGGGCGTTCAGGTCATATTTGCCTTCGTAACCCCGTTTGGGTCGGACGGCGTATTGAAAGATCTCGCCCAGGCCAGTGGTCACGGGCCCCAGTTGAGGATCCCCCATGCCGGCCGGTATCTGTTGCCGCGCCAGCGCCAATCGTTCGCTGACTTGCTGCCGGGCCCAGTAAACATCGGTCGCGTCGTTAAAAACAATGGTGACCAGGCTAAGACCGAAACGGGAAAAGCTTCGCTGTTCAACGATGCCCGGCACATTGCGGGTGGCTTGTTCCACCGGAACGGTAATAAATCGTTCGACATCCGGTGCGCCAAGGCTGGGTGAGGAAGTGATGACCAGGACCTGGTTGTTGGTAATATCGGGAACGGCATCGATGGGTAACCGGGTTACCGAAAAAGCCCCCCAGCCAATGAGTAAAAGGACGAAGATGCCGATGATGAGCTTGTTCCTGACGGAAAAGCTGATGATAGCGTTTAACATGTGTTTACGGTACTATGAGAGTGATCAAATCGGCCACGGAGTTAATTGGCAAAGCCTGGGCAGGTATGGGCGCTGCACCGCATCAGTGGTGCCTGTTCTGCTCAATACGTCTGCCGGCAGGTGCAACTTCACGAATCAACACTATGCTGCCCTGAGATAATGGCCGCTAATAAAGAATGAGGGAATGAATTCAGGCCCGGGGAGGCTGAAAGACGGAGTGAGGGAAAACAAAAAAGTCTATAGGAGCGTCCAGCAGGATGTAATTGGCCGAGGCCGACAGGGGACTCTCGACGGTAATGATCATCGGTTGCGGGATATCGTTTACAGCCGAGAAAAGGCCGGTGTTCTCCTGCGTCTTGAAAGGCAGATTCATATCCTGCTGATAGTCGGCATCGAAGATCGTTTTATCGGAGTAGTGGAGCTTCAGGAAGCCCAGCAGGGTCAGGTGGGGGTTCTCCTGTTTGTGTTTAATGTAGTGCTGGACCAGCAAAGGCATTTTGAGAGCCTGATAGGCCTCCGTCGTACCGAAGAGGTAGACAGACATCAACATTATGGCGATTGCCTTTTTCACGGCCATAAAGGTAGGATAATTCTTTGAGCGACGCGCACTGGCGTGTAAGATCATTGGGGGACATGATGAAGATCACCCCAATCTTTCCTGAATGTTGCAACCTTTATGCAAATATACTGTATGAATCCTGTTCAACTACATCTTGCCTTGACGCATGTGCCGGTGGTATTATCAATAGCCGGTTTCGGACTGTTGATAGTTGCACTCCTTAGAAAGGAAGTCCTGCTGGTCACCGCAGCCTATTGGATACTCATTATTGCCGCCGCCGCGGCGCTGCCCGTTTACCTGACCGGTGAGGGCACTGCGGAAACCTTGGAGAAACTACCCGGCATCAGCAAGGACATCATTGAATCGCACGAGGAGGCGGCTGAGTCTGCGTTTATTGCCATCGAGCTGGTCGGCGTTCTTAGTATTCTGGGGCTGATCTTTCAAAAACGAGCCAAGCTGGGAAAGGTGCTGCGATTGCTGACATTGTTGTCCGCCTTCGTAGCAGCGGCTATATTGGTCGAGGCGGCTCACCTGGGCGGCCAAATCCGGCATAGCGAGATCAGGAAAGATGTGCAGCTGTAAGCTCCCCCGAATTTAAGTCCGGCCCGAGTGGGATTTTTCAGTTAGAAAAATGCCTTCGTCAATTCTGAAGGCATTTCTTTGGATCCCCGTGGAATTCGATGGATTACGGTGACTTGCGGGCGAAGGGGAGAAGGCTCGAACTCTTGTTTTGCAAGGATTTATTGACTAAACGCCCCCCTCGCTTTACCCAGGCTAGATCTTGAAAAACCCTTTGACCCTGGCCAGAAAGTCATCCTTTCTTCGTCGTGATACCTCCACCTCTTTTCCATTGGTCAATATCACGCGCCCTCCTTCACCCCGCATGTATTCTTTCATATGAGCAAGATTGATAAGGTAGGATTTGTGTACGCGGCAGAAAAAATTATCCTCCAACAGCAATTCATAATCGATAATTGATTTGGAGGCGACAATATTCGTTCCGTTGACCATATGGAAAATGGTATAGCTGCTCTCGGCCTCGCAATAAATGATATCGGACAAATGGATGACCTGGAAACCCTTCAGACTGGTGACGCATAATTTCATTTCACTGGGCTGATGCCGCAGATTGTACAGGCACGTATCGATATTGACCGAAACATTATGGGTATCGATCCGGCTCGCAGCCCGCTGCACCGCATGGATAAGCAGGTTCTCATCCACCGGCTTCAGAAGGTAGTCCACAGCGCTGTAGCGGAATGCCTGGAGCGAATACTGGTTGTGCGCCGTTACAAAGATGACCTCGAAATGGATATCCCTGAGTTCATTCAGGAGGTCGAACCCATTCTTCCCAGGCATGGAAATATCAAGAAAAACCAGCTGCGGCTTTAACATCAGTATGGCTTGCGCCGCCTGCGGAGCATTCCGGCATTCGGCAATGACCTGCAGTTCAGGGCAGTTGAGCTCTACCAGTTTTTTCAGGGAGCTTAAGCCCCTGAGCTCGTCATCTACCAATATAGTCTTGATCATGCATGCGGGTTTAATGATTGGCTAAAGGTTCTTCATAGGCCGGTACAACCAGTTTGCTGACAGTACCGGTATCGGTAGCGCCGCTGATCTCGGATTTATCCTGTATGGACAAAGAACAACGGATGCGATATTTTTCATTTAGGATAGCGATCCGCTGACGGATGTTACCGATGCCCATCGATGTATGCATTTGCTGCGAATCATTTTTAATCAGCAGCGATCGCCGGATGCCGATGCCATTGTCTTCTATTTCGCAAACCAATTTGTCCTCATCGATGTAGAACAGGATATTGAGCTGCTTGTTCCCCCCATTGGGAAGCAGGCCATGCCAGATAGCATTTTCAACCAGCGGCTGAATGAGCATAGGCGCGATCCTGATCTCATCGACATCCATCTCTCTCCTGATGCCGATGTGATAATTGAAGTCGGCAAAACGCAGCTGCTCCATCTCGAGGTAACTCTCCAGATATTCTATATTCTGCCTCAATGTAATAAAAGTTTTACGCGAATGCTCGAGGTTAAGCCGTATCAGCTGCGCAAAACGGCTCAGGTAGAGGGAGGCGTTCCTGGTGTCCTGGTGAAGGATCATTTCCTTAATGCTGTTCAATGAATTGAAAATAAAATGGGGATTCATCTGAGCGTGCAGCGCTTTCATCTCATATTCCGCCACCTGCCGGTCAAGGCTCATTTTTTCGCTCAGCCGGTAAATGCGTCTCCTGTATAATAGCCCTGCAGCGACGATCAGTACAACGACCAACAGGGTAATAAACCACCAGGACCTCCAAAAAGGAGGCCTGACAATGATCGTCAATTCCCTGACCTGTTCCGGCCACCGGTTGTTGGCAGAAAAAAGTTTTAGTTGTACCCTGTATTCTCCCGGGGCCAGGTTATTGAAATTCACACTGCGCTGCCAGTTCAGCAGGCGCCAGGAAGTGTCGGGCGCAGGTAGCACGCGATAGGCAAAGCGGTTGTCCTCCGGACTCCTGAAATTGATGGCATTGAAGTCGACCTGCACGGAATTATCCGTATAAGACAGGATCAGCTTTTGAGGGTCGCCCATGACCCGGCCCGCCGGCGTATTGATCTCGTCCAGGAACAAAGCCGGGGCAGTCTCCAACGAATGGGTCAGGTCGGGCTTGAAGCTGATGAGATGATGCCCGGACCCTACGTAAAAGATATTCTGCTCCTCATCGTACCAGCTCCCTTTCCGCAGGCTGGTAATGGCCATGGGCAGGCCATCTGCATAGGTATAGAGTCTGCTGGAATAATTGTGTATATCAAAGACAGAAATACCATTGTCGATGCCCAGCCAGATATGATCGTGGATCACCGGGGAGGTGGCAATGATGTCCCCGTCCCAAAAATCACTCTCCTTCTTACGGAGGTACATTCTGTTATGGGTGCAATCGTATTGAATGATGCCATTATTCCACGAATACAGCCAGAGGTTATTATCATTGTCCATATCAAGGATGACGATATAGCTGTTCAGTGTCCGTGCTACCGAAGAATAGAGGATGAGTGTATCCACTACCTGTCTGGCAGCATTCCAACGACAGAGCCCGTCACCCGCAAACCATACATTTCCCTCTCTGTCCTTTGCCATGCTGAAGCAATAGGTGATCTTCAGCAGAGGGTTCTTAGGACCCGATATATCCGTAAACCGCCGGGCATCGCGGTTATAATACACCACCGAATTGAGATTTCCAAAAGATATCCAAATGTTCTTTCTCGCGTCTTCGATCATGCAGATGGGGTTGATCTCGTTGATCCATGCCAGTTCAGCCGGTACGATCACGCGACCGAAATGGTAGTCGGAGGTATTGAACCAGAGCAAACCGGTACGGGTACCGATCCACAGCGTATCGGCACTAAAGGGGAAAATATTGTAAATGGTATTACAGGTTGGGCCGTATTTTCCAAAGTCGAAGAGACGTCCCTTACCGGAGCCGGA
>DATJJA010000165.1:0-39379 GCA_035492595.1 Puia sp. | reverse complement strand
CCATTATCAATAACCCCATTTCTTCATGATCTCCAAATCGGCTTTTGCGCAGTCCAGCGGGGACTTGCCCTGGTAAGACTCCTGCTCGATGATAAAATAACGGGTGCCTCCTGATTTTTTGCCGAGGTCGCAAACCTGTTTTGTGTTGACGATGCCCTCGCCCAGGATAGTGCTTTCGTATTTATCTTTGCCCGCAGTGGCGGCCGAGGATTTGATCTCATCTTTTACATGCATCAACTCGTAGCGTCCGGGATATTGCATGACGACAGCTATCGCAATCGCACCTCCATTGTAGAGATTGCCCATATCCAGCTGGTGAACGACCAGCGCAGGATCGGTGTTCTGCATGATGATATCGTAGACCTTTTTATTGTTCAGCACCGAGCTGAACTCAAAATCGTGGTTGTGGTATCCGAACTTCATGCCGTGTTTCTTACAAAGCTCCCCGCTCCTGTTAAAGATATCCATAAAATGCAGCAGGTCGTCATAGGTCTTTCGCTGTGCTTCTTCCAAAGAAGGGCTGACGACAAACTGTTGTCCTGCAATAGCCGCATCTTCCACCGTCCTCTTCCAGCTATCCGAAAAATCCTTGCTGCCTTCGACCCAGTCGGAGGCACCCAGGCGGGTATGACCGCTGATCATTTTCAGATCCAGGCTGTCCAGGAGGCTTTTAAAATCCTTTGCTGTATAGCCATAGAACTTATGGTCGACATAATTGGCATGCTCGACATATTTGTATCCCATTTCTGCCAGTTTCTTCAATGTGCCGGCAGGGTCGGCCTTCATCTCGTCACGAACGGAATACAATTGAAGACCCGTCTTATCTCTCTTAAAGGAAGCAAAAGATTGACCGGGAAGGAAATTTGCTGCAGCCACCGCAAGGGCGCTGTTCTTGAGAAAAGTTCTGCGGGAGTAGCCCATTGGAATTCGGATTTGATGATCGGTGCGACTAACGGAATGTTCTCAACGAATGTATTTTTTTTTGCCGGCGGCGCCAAATATATTTTTAAGGCAGCAGTAAGACATTATTTTTACAATACCAATGAAAAAGACCGTTTGGAAAAACATCTTCCGGCTTATTCTACCCTACAAACGAAAATTCGGGTGGGTTGTGATGCTGGGATTGCTGAGCACAGGAGCCAGCCTGGTCGAGCCGCTTATCTACCGGGAGGCTATCAATGACGTGGCAGGTCTGTTCGTCCGGCAGGCCCGCGAAAATGCCCAAAAGGATCTGGGCCTCGACCCGGAAGAGACGGATTCGATCCATTCGATGGTACAGGAGGAGACCGCAGACTCGAGTCTGGCTGGCAATAACACGGGCGCCGTTGGAAATGATTCAGGCGTTGCCGCAAAGGTTTCGGGCGCGGCCGCAAATGATTCCAGCGAAGTCATCCCTGACAGTGAGGCCCGGGCGGAAGCCGGCGAGATTGGCCAGCGCGCAGCAGAAGCGGGTGCAAAAGCGGGTGTCACAACGGGAAGCGGCAAAATAGGAAAGAGCCCGGGGACGCCGACTGGCCGACCGGCGGTTCACGCCCGACACAAGCATACCAAAAAACAGCCCCATACATCCAGGCCGCCTGTCAAAAAACCGGAGCCGCATACTTCGACCCATGTTGCGGCCCGATCGCCGCAGCAGGCGCTGAACACCTTATTATGGGCCGTCACGTGGCTCTTCGTGATCAATCTCCTCGCCACCCTGCTGTGGCGGCTGGCAGAGAATACCAATACGCGGCTGTCCTGTCTCATTGAACAGCGTTTTATACAGGGGACCTTTGCACATGTCCTGAGCCTTCCCTTATCCTTCTTCGGAAAGCGGAGCAGCGCCGCCATCGCCAAGCAGATCGATCAGTCGGAAGAGGTCACGGGCATTGTGAACGGCTTCTCGCAGCAGATCCTTCCCGAGCTGATAAGCCTCGCGGGCATCCTGGGCATCATGTTCTGGCAAAATGTGGCGTTGACATCGGTAGCGCTGATCGTCATTCCTTTTTATATCCTCATCGCCTGGCGCAGCGCGGGCAAGCTGGAATCGGGACTGTCCAATTATTATTCCAGGTGGGAAGATGTCTCGGCGCGGATCCAGGACGGACTGACCGGCATCAAGACCGTCAAATTATCCGGTGCCGAAGAGCGGGAGGTGGCGGGGCTTCAGCATGTCGCCGGAGAGGCCTACCAGGATTATATCAAACGCACCCTCTTATCCAATAAATACGTATTCTGGGAAACGATGCTCTCCCATCTGTCGACGGCGCTGGTCCTTGGCTACGGCGGCTACCTGACCCTGCAGAACAGGCTGACGCCCGGTGATGTGGTCATGTTCGTCGCCTATCTCGATCGTCTCTATGGGCCTATCGACACGCTGGCCAGCCTCTGGGTCGAACTACAGCAGAATGTGGCGTCAATCGCAAGGGCCTTTCGATTGCTGGACAGCGGTACAGAAGAAAAAAAGGGTCGGGAGCTGTCGATCGGCGAAGGCAGGATCGTATTCCATGAAGTCCGGTTTGGCTATACCCCGGACAGAGAAGTGCTTCGAGGGCTCTCCTTTACGCTGGAGCCCGGCAGGTCCACGGCATTGGTGGGACCTTCCGGCGCAGGTAAGACGACGACGGTCGACCTGCTGCTGAAATTGTACGAACCCGGCGCCGGAGCGATCAGCATCGATGGACAGGAGCTGATGGACCTGGATGCCGCATCCATCCGAAGACAGATCGGCGTAGTCTCAACGGACGGGGCCGTATTCAGAGGTACCCTTATGGACAATATCCGGTATAAGCGGCAGTCGGCTACAGAAGAGGAAGTACTACAGGCTGCCATGGCAGCAGGGCTGCATGCGACCCTGCAGCGGCTTCCGGAGGGCTTGCAGACGCAGGTGGGAGAAAGCGGCATGGGTTTATCGGTAGGAGAAAGACAGAGGATCCAGATCGCAAGGGTGCTGGTAGCAAAACCACGGATCCTGGTACTGGATGAAGCAACGGCCAACCTCGATTATTCCACCGAAGCGGAAGTAAAGAAGACGATCGACGCCATTCGCGCGACTACTACCATTATAATAATTGCGCACCGGTATTCGATGGTGAGGGATGCTGACCATGTCATCGTGCTCACCGAAGGGCAGGTACAGGAAGCCGGCAGCCCGGCGCAGCTGCTGGAGAACGGGGGGTGGTTTAGCGACTGGGCAGCTTCAGCCGAAGGTGAGACCGAAGAGGGGACAGAGGAGGAGGAGACAGATGAAGAGGAAATAGAGGAAGAAGATGAGGCCGGCGAAAGTGATCCGGACGAGGAGGAATAAATTTTTTATGGAATTTTGCTTTAAAAGCGTCTTATCCGGCAATATCAACAAAAACCGCACATGATCAGATCGATTCTCCTGCTGCTGTTGCTTATTGAACTTTTGCCTGCCCACGCTCATCCTGGCAAAACGGGAGGAGCCGTTCCCATTCTGCCGATCCGGAGAAGCGGGGAGCTGCCGATCCGGAGAACGGATACCGCGGAGCTGCCCTGCCGCCAGAAAGCCGAAAAACTCCTCGATGAAACCCTGTACTTCATGGAAAAGAATTATTACCGGCGTGCCCAGGTGTCCTGGCCGGTACTGGCGGCGGATGCAAAGGCCCGCCTTCGGGAAGCCGCCACCTGCGAGGACGCCTATGCCTGTATCAGCTGGTGTTTTCGTCAACTGAACGAACCCCATAGCTTTATCATGCCGGCTGCAAAAGCTGCCCGTTATTCGGGTGAGGACTTCGAAGGGACGGATCAGCCTGCCCCCGATCTTTCCGAGCTGGTGGGTGAGATCAAAGGGGAGTGGCTGCAGGACAGCATTGCCTATCTGACCATACCCTGGGTCAGCAGTACCGACTCATTGGTTTGTCTTCGTATAGCCGACAGCCTTCAGTCTGTCATCGCCCGGCTTGACAGCCGCAAGATCTCCAGATGGATCATCGACCTGCGTAAGAATTCCGGCGGCAATTGCTGGCCAATGCTGGCCGGTATCGGGCCTCTACTGGGAGATGGGCTGTATGGTTATTTTGTATCCGGGGACACAAGGGTTCCCATTACCTACCGGGACGGATCGGCCTTCCAGGGTAAACATGTCATCTGCAGGGTGAGTAACCGCGGCTACCGGACCCAAAGCGAGCGAAAGTCCATCGTGGTGCTGACCAGCCGAAAGACGGTCAGCGCCGGAGAGATCGTCGCACTGGCGTTCAAAGGACGGGCGCAGGTCTGCCTGATCGGTGAACCCACCGCTGGTCTGACTACCGCAAACGCCACCTATTCCCTGTCGGACCGAAGCATGCTTGTTCTCACTATCTGCCAGGAAGCCGATCATACCGGCCGGATCTGCGCAGGCAGTATACAGCCTGATAAATTGGTGGCTGCGGAAAGACCGGTTGACGGCGATCCGGTGAGGGATGCGGCATTGGCCTGGTTGCAGGGACAGTGAAGCGGGTTCCTTTGCGCTTAATGCCCCGATGATCGCGGGGACAATGCTCGATGCCCGGGGCGGTCCGCTGTACTATGTAAAATCTGAGTGTATCGAAATAATGCTGTGATTGATCGTCGTTGCGATGAAGCACCTAACTTTAGTCCTCGACTAAAATTACAGCTTATGATCCATCGTTCTCTACGCTTCACGTTCATCGCAATCATAGCCGGAGGCATTTTTTCCTGTAACCAGGCAGGTAATAGCGGCTCAACCGGCGCCGGTACACCGCCGTTTGCCAAAGACAGCCTTATAGCGGATATACGCACGCTGGCCTCCGACTCCTTTCAGGGCCGCCGTCCCTTTACACCCGGCGAAACAAAGACCATCGATTACCTCGTCAGATCATACACCACCCTGGGGCTTGAACCCGGCAATGGCAACAGCTATACCCAGGATGTGCCGATGGTAGAGATCAGTCCGGCTGCTCCTCCTGCCATGCAGGTGATGTCGCCAAAAGGAACCATCACATTACAAAACCTCAATGACTTTGTCCTCTGGACGGAAAGGCCTGATTCTGTCAATACTGTTGACAGGGACGATATCGTCTTTGCAGGCTTTGGCGTCGTCGCTCCGGAATATAACTGGAATGACTATGCGGGGTTGGACGTAAGAGGAAAAACGGTGCTGGTAATGGTCAACGATCCCGGGTTTTATGACTCCACGCTCTTCAAGGGACATACGATGACCTATTATGGCCGCTGGACATATAAGTATGAAGAAGCGGCAAGGCAAGGGGCAAAAGCCTGTCTTATCATTCACAACACAGCGGCGGCCTCCTACCCTTTCAGTGTCGTGCAGAGCAGCAACGGGGGTGTGAAACTACATCTCGATACCCGCAGCAATCCGTCTTATCAGCTGACCGTACAGGGATGGATCACCGAGGCGACCGGAAAGAAACTGCTTGCGGCAGCCGGGAAGGACAGCAGTCTGCTCGATGCGGCCAAAAAAAGAGGCTTCAAAGCAGAACAGCTGAAGCTGGAGCTATCCGCTTCCCTAAAAGCAAAAGCGGTCTACAATATGTCTCACAATGTGGTGGCGAAGATCACGGGAACAAAATATCCCGATGAGTATGTCATCTATTCCGCTCATTGGGACCACCTTGGCATCGGGAAGCCGGATGCAAAAGGAGATTCCATATACAACGGTGCGGCGGACAATGCAAGCGGTACGGCAGCCATCCTGGAAATAGCCCGCGCCTTCAAAAACGGTCCAAAGCCCGAGCGCACGGTTGTCTTTTTGTCCGTGACAGCCGAAGAGCAGGGACTGCTTGGGTCTGCTTATTATGCACAGCATCCTGTCTATCCTTTGGCAAAAACGGTCGCCAATCTCAATATCGATGTGCTGAATACCTATGGCCCCACAAAGGACATTACCTATAGTGGCAAGGGGCAGTCAGACCTGGAAGATTACCTGGCGGAGGAAGCCAAAAAGAAAGACCGGTATGTGGCGCCGGAGGATCATCCCGAGGCCGGTCACTATTTCCGTTCGGATCATTTCAACTTTGCCCGTGCAGGAGTGCCTTCGCTGACGGCCGATGGCGGCGTGGACGATAAGACAAAAGGTACTGCTTTTGGCAAACAAAAACACGATGAATATACTGCTCAGCGATACCACCAGCCCGCAGACGAATACAATGCCGCTACCTGGGATCTCGACGGCGCGCTGGAAGACATGGAACTGGTATATAAGATAGGTCTGAGGCTGGCAAATGGCCATGAATGGCCGGGCTGGAAAACCGGCTCTGAATTCAAGGCGATCCGCGACCAGTCTGCAAACGACAGAAAGCTGCAATAAAAATTGCTGAAAAACGTCCGGTCGAAAAAAATTTGTTTGCTGTTTTGCTAAACCTTTAAATTTACCTTTTCATCATTTATCTATTTTAAGCCATCAATGAAGTATGGGAGACCTCCAGATCAAAAAACAGCCTAAGAAATACGATGCAGTTATTGTAGGGTCAGGTGCGGGCGGAGGCATGGCAGCTTATGTTCTCGCAAATGCCGGACTCAAAGTCTGCCTGCTGGAAGCAGGTCCGATGTTCGATCCAAAGACTGATTCCAATCAGCTCAAGAACGCCTGGGACTCTCCGCGACGCGGAGCCCCCACAAAGTTCCGTCCTTTCGGCGACTTTGATGGCTGCTACTGGGGTTGGGAAGTAGATGGCGAACCTTATACGCAAACCGGCAACCCCGGCACTACGTCGTGGGAATGGTGGCGCGCCCGTATGCTGGGCGGACGGACGAACCACTGGGGGCGTATCTCGCTGCGTTTCGGCCCAAAAGACTTCAAACGGAAGAGCATCGATGGTCTTGGAGATGACTGGCCGATCGGTTATGACGATGTCAAACCCTATTACGATAAGATAGACAAGTTGCTGGGTGTGTTCGGAACCAATGAAGGTTTGCCGAATGACCCCGACGGTTTTTTCCTGCCTCCGCCCAGACCGCGTCTGCATGAGCTGATGATCAAAAAAGCGGCGGGCAGTGTAGGTGTACCTGTCATTCCTTCCCGGCTGTCCATCCTGACCAAACAGATAAACAACGAGCGGGGACAATGTTTCTACTGTTCACAGTGCGGTCGCAGCTGTAAGGTCTATGCCGACTTCTCGTCCTCTTCAGCGCTGGTGATCCCGGCCCTGAAAACAGGTAATGTCGATCTCGTCACCAATGCCATGGCGCGCGAAGTATTGACGGACAAGGAAGGGCTTGCCACCGGTATATCTTATATCAGCAAAGATGATCTGCAGGAATACCAGGTCAGCGGCCGGACGGTGATACTTGCGGCCAGCGCCTGCGAGAGCGCAAGGCTTTTGCTCAACTCCAAATCGGAGCGTCATCCCAATGGTCTGGCGAATGGCAGCGACAATGTTGGCCGGTACCTGCACGATTCTACAGGCGCGGATATGGGCGGTTATCTTCCCCATCTTATCGACCGGAAAAGATACAATGAGGATGGTGTCGGCGGCATGCACGTCTATGCTCCCTGGTGGCTTGACAACAAGAAGCTGGATTTCCCCCGTGGTTATCATATTGAGTTTGGAGGTGGAATGGGTATGCCCCTTTATGGCTTTCAATGGGGCATCGAACAGCTCAACGGCAACTCCAATTTAATGGGGGTTAAAAAAGAGGCCGGTGGTTATGGCGCTTCGCTGAAGAAAGACTACCGCTCCCTGTTCGGCGCTTCCGTTCACATGGCTGGTCGCGGCGAAGCCGTAGCAAAAAGAGAGAATTATTGCAGGATCGATCCCAGCGGTGTCGTAGACAGATACGGGATCCCTGTGCTGCAGTTCAATGTCAGCCATTCAGAATATGAGATCAAACAGGCCAAACACATGATGGAGACTTTTTCAGGGATCCTGCATGCGATGGGCGCTGTGATCACCCATGGACAAAATAATAATGAGAGCAACAAATGGGGCTTACATGCACCCGGCAACATCATCCACGAAGCGGGTTCGGTCCGGATGGGCAACGATCCTAAAACAGCACCGCTGAACAAATGGAGCCAGGCGCATGAAGTAAAGAACCTGTTCTGTATGGATGGGGGTCCTTTTGTTTCGCAGGCTGATAAGAATATCACCTGGACCATCCTTGCGCTGTCAATGCGCGCCAGCGAACATTTAGTCGATGAGCTGAAAAAACAAAATATTTAAGGACAGACCACAGGTCTGTCGGCCGAAGGCCCATCATTAAATGTGTTGGGCCGAAAGGCTAAATTTTAAAAACGCCTTTTGGCCCAACACAAACTTATGGACAGAAGAAAATCTATCAAGGCCCTGCTTGTAGGAACAGTATCGACCGGCGTACTGGTAGAGGCCTGTAATACGGAAGAGAAAAAGGCGCCGGAGGTAAAAACGGAGGGCAAGGCCGACGATCCCAATGCGAGCGGGATCAACCGGATGAAGGAAGAGACCGCACATGAAAAGGAGGTCCGCTCAAAAACGTTTTTCACAACCGATGAAATGGCGACGATCACTATTCTTGGAGACATCATCATTCCAAAGGATGATGTCAGCGGCAGCGCTTCGGATGCAAAGGTGCCCGACTTCATCGAATTTATCGTCAAAGACATGCCTGAGCACCAGATCCCTATGCGGGGAGGTCTGCGCTGGCTGGATATAGAATGTCTGAAGCGTTACGAAAAGGCGTTCAAGGACTGCGGTCACCAGCAGCAGATGGAAATGGTAGATGACATCGCCTGGCCGGAAAAGGCAAAAGGTAAACCCTGGCTGACACAGGGTGTGAGTTTTTTCAACCTGATGCGCAACCTGACAGCAACCGGTTTTTATACCACGGAGATCGGTTATAAGGATATTGGCTTTGTGGGAAATCAGCCCAACCAGTGGAATGGCGTTCCGGCAGATGTGCTGAAACAATATGACCTGGCTTATACTGAAAAGGAGCTGAAGGAATGTGTCAGCTTTGATAAAGCATAGTCAGAAAGGTATCATAATAGGAAAGAGGGCCGGTCTGCTCAGACCGGCCCTCTTTTTTAATGCGATGGCAGTTTAGTTCGAAATGGGCTTAAAATAATAACCCTCCTCGCTGAGGACAAAACTGTTGGGAACAAAACTTAAGAGTGATTTTTTTACCATGTCGGTAGCTTCCTGCTGGTAATGTAGACCCACTTCAGGGGTTTTCATTGCAAACTGCCAGCTTTGGATCTTTAGGAGAGCTATCCTGCTTTCCTGGAGGAGATAATTGTCAAAACGTCTGAACTCCTCGGCCAAATGATCCTGGTTGTTACGGATATACGGGGTCATAGGGATAGTAATTAGATTTTAAAAAGATATTGGATATAAGGGTAAACGCTGAAGGATGATTTTAATTGTATGTTTCCCCGGTTTTTCCTCCCGAAGGAATTTTTTTCCCAGGTGTGGAAGGAACTTTTGGCTTCAAAATATGCAAACAATTATTTTTCAGCAATTTACATTTTGGCACTTATTTCGTATTATCCATAGCAGATAACAATGAACAGGTTCTTCTCAAGATATTACCTTATAACATGTTGACGGCCATCACATCGTACAAAAGGTTTTTCTGGTTTTTTCAGGCTTACAGGTTCTTCTACAAAAAATGACAGGCCCCGCAATAAAAAGTGGGGCCTGATTTTTTCCATCATGTCCGCAGCGCTTCGCTTGCGGTGGATGAGACGCTTCCGCTGCCGCGGGAGCGTTTTTTTTGCGGGATGCCGTAGAGTGTCGCGATCAGCGGATCAGGATCGATGTCCCTTTCTGGAAGAATTTATGCCCGCTGTCGCGGTCAGTGTATTGCAAAAACCAGGCATAGGTGCCTGCAGGCGCCTCATGGCCCTGAATTCGTCCATCCCACTTCTGTTTCCAGTCATGCGTCTCGAATACCATTTGACCCTGGCGGTTGAAAACCTGGAATACGAGGTTGTCAGCTTTAAAAGCATTCAGGGGATAGAGGTAGTCATTCAATCCATCTCCATTCGGAGTAAAGGCTGTCGGCACTGCAATATAACAGGATCGCAGCACATCTATCTTCTGGATCGCCGTGTCGTAGCAGCCTCTTGCATTGCCGGCGATGAGCATGACGGGATAGTTTGTTTCTACCCCGGTAATGGGAAACAGGTGATCGGGAGGGGTCTCGGAATTGTTGGAGGTTCCATCTGCAAAGTCCCAGGTCCAGGAATCTATCTGACCGGTACTGTTGTTCCTGAATGCTGCGTAGTCTCTGGGGCAGATAATATTGGGCGCTTCGAAGGAGGCATTGATCGCATTATCGAACACGAAGGAGACGGATGTCGTGTCTGTACAGACGCCATTGGAGACCGTCAATTTTGCGCTGTGTGTACCAGAGGCGGGATAGATGCGCAGGGGCGGGTCCTGCAGCCGGCTGGTATCGGTATTGTCAAAGACCCACATCCACTGGTTGACCCCGTTCTGCGACGGATAGGAGAATGCAACTGTATCATTGATACAACCAAGGAAAATAGGGTCTTGCATTGCCTCCGCTGAAACGGTATCCATTGTGGAGAAGCCGATGGAGGAAGGGGGACTGGTCAGTCCGCATTCATCAAAGAGGGTATTGCCATCATTGCCGGGCTGCAGCGTGAGCACAAAATTACCGGCGGTCTGAATAGGGGCTGAAAGATTGACAAGGATAATATTGGTCAACCCATTTGAACAGTTGGTAGTGACGCTGGTAATGGCCACAGGTGAAGTGCCTGTGATCTTAAAATCCGAACCGTCGGCCGCAATAGACGAACATTGAATATATTTCTTAAAGACCAGGCGAAGTTGATTGGGCGCACAGGTGATGGGAGCTATGCTATCCAGCGGGGTCGGTTGCGGCAGTATCATCGTAAAAGACTGGGACTCTCCCACCGGGATCTGGTTGCCGCAATTATCCAGAAGCGTATTCCCATCCGATCCATTAGCCGCAGTGACAGTATAGACCCCTACCGGGAGAGGGCCGCTAAGGCTCAGTATTACGGTGTCCAGGTCAAAGCCGCTGGTGCAGGCGTTGGCGGCGGCGCCGGTTACCTTTATTCCCGGTGGCAAGGGAGTCACTGTAAAATCGCTTCCATCCATAGCAAGGCTGTTGCATTTCATTTTTTTGTTGAGCAGGACTCGCAGAGTGCTGCCATCGCAGATCTGTGCCACCGACTTCAGCCCGGGGGGTACGGTGTCGGTGATACTGGCAGTGCCGCCGCTAAAAGACAGGGAGTAACCGCTCTGGCTGGTGCTGGTAAAATGACTGACCATCAGCAGGTAGTTGTGGCCCTGCACGATCGAAGGCAGAGAGTTGGTAGTAGGATACGCATAACCGGCACAGTTGGCAGACCCGTTGTTGTTGTTCGCCGTCCCCGTCGCCCCCGGATTGCCGGACCAGTTGCCACTGACGAACAGACTGGAAGTGGAATAAATATCTCCCGGATCATGCCCCGTGACGTCAAAGATCTGCCAGTCATAGTCATCGCTGGCGGTATTGGGCGTAATGGTAAATCCCAGGGTTCCGCTGGTGAAACAGGTGAATTTATAATAATAAGGATTGATGTCTTCAAAAGTGGCATTGTTACAACCGGGAACAGGAATAGGGCTACCGCCGCAGGAAGGGACGGTGGCCTGCTTAAATACGGAAGTTCCGCAGACGGGAAAGGCCGTGTTAGGCGTCTGTCCCAGGCCACAGTTCTGCCCATTGGCATACGGAGAAACAACAGCGGTCAGAAAGGTCCATAATAATAGAATAAGCAGTCTTTGGCGCATCATGTATCCCTAAAGTTAATACAGTCGACTAAGAATAAAATTAAATACAAGGACGAAGACATCAGCCTCCGGGTTGTGTTTTGATTGTTAAATCGTCCTGTTCGTTGCAGGGCCAGCCTATTATTCGCAAAAATTACGGCTGAACCATTTTTGGATCGAAATTCCGGAAATGGGAACAAAATACCCGCTTTTTAAATTGTAAATAACTATATATCAATCAGTTACTAATTGGCACACAATTCGGTTAATTCTATTTAACAGTGAATTAGCAAGACCCTTATTTATCTGGCTCTTGACCCTTAACAACCTGAGTCGGAAACCCTAAACGTAGAGTTTTTTTGGTATCAGAGGCCAAAAAAAATGTTCTCATTCAAGTTCCGGTTTTTTGGCAGACGAGGCCTGGTTCTATATCTGAAGGTAGAACTAGCCTCGTTTTCCTTTTTTATCACTATTAGGCACATCATATATATTTTCCCCCTATTTTTGCCCTCCTTGTACCATCCACAGGTAAAAACGATTGCCAGGATGAAAATTCTGTATTAGAACTACAAAACTTATGGACAAATTGATTTATTTAGTCCCAGTGATGGGCGCCATTGGTCTTCTTTACACTTTTATTAAGTATGCCTGGGTATCCAAACAAGAGGCAGGTAACGAACGGATGCAGGAAATCAGCCAGCACATTGCGGAAGGCGCCATGGCCTTTCTCAAGGCAGAGTGGAAGATCCTCTCCTATTTCGTAATACTTGCAGCTATTCTGCTGGCTGTAATGGGTAACAGCAATCCCCAGTCTCACTGGAGCATAGCTGTCGCATTTATACTGGGAGCCATATTGAGCGCAACAGCCGGTTATATCGGTATGCGCAGTGCGACCAAAGCAAATGTCCGTACGGCACATGCAGCCCGTACCAGTCTCAGCAAGGCCCTTAAGGTGTCCTTTACCGGTGGTTCGGCCATGGGTTTTGGTGTGGCAGGTCTTGCCGTCATGGGTCTTGGCGGTCTTTTCATTATCCTGAAAGCAATATTTGCCGCCGACGCGGCTGTGAACTCGGAGGAAATGAGACGGACGATAGAAGTGCTGACCGGGTTTTCCCTGGGCGCGGAATCCATTGCCCTTTTTGCCCGCGTTGGTGGAGGTATCTATACCAAAGCTGCGGATGTAGGCGCCGACCTGGTCGGTAAGGTGGAAGCCGGTATCCCGGAAGATGATCCCAGAAATCCAGCTACCATCGCCGATAATGTCGGGGACAATGTGGGTGATGTAGCGGGCATGGGCGCCGACCTTTTCGGAAGCTATGTAGCCACAGTTCTCGCCACGATGGTGCTTGGTCAGGAAACGCAGTCCGACGACGCCTTTGGCGGCATGGCTCCGATCCTGCTGCCAATGCTGATCGCAGGCATCGGCATTATCTTTTCGATGGTCGGAACCTTATTTGTCCGGATCAGCGATTCGGCTGCCATCAATACACACAGTGTACAGAAGGCGTTGAACATGGGTAACTGGGGGAGTATCGTCCTGACGGCTATCGCCTGTATCGGCCTTGTGTATTATGTATTGCCTGAGACAATGGTCCTTCGCGGCATCGAGTTCACCAAATGGGGAGTGCTCGGGGCGATCGGCGTCGGGCTCGTAGTTGGTACGCTGATGAGCATTATCACAGAATATTATACAGCGATGGGCAAGGGGCCCGTGCTTAGCATTATCCGCCAGTCCGGTACCGGTCACGCGACCAATGTTATCGGAGGTCTGGCTGTTGGGATGCAATCCACCTTCCTTCCCATATTGGTCCTGGCGGGTGGCATCTGGGGCTCTTTTGCCTGCGCCGGTCTTTACGGGGTGGCTATTGCGGCAGCGGGTATGATGGCCACTACGGCTATGCAGCTGGCTATCGATGCCTTTGGTCCCATTGCGGACAATGCCGGTGGTATCGCGGAAATGAGCGAACTGCCGAAAGAGGTGCGGGAGAAGACAGACATACTGGATGCAGTAGGAAATACGACTGCGGCTACGGGTAAAGGTTTTGCCATCGCTTCGGCTGCATTGACGGCCCTGGCGCTGTTCGCCGCCTTTGTCGGTGTTGCCGGTATCCAGGGTATCGATATCTACAAAGCAAAAGTGCTTGCCAGCCTTTTTGTCGGCGGTATGATCCCCTTCATCTTCTCTTCTCTTGCCATCCAGGCGGTGGGTGAGGCGGCAATGGCCATGGTGGAGGAAGTCCGCCGGCAGTTCCGCACGATCCCCGGCATCATGGAAGGCACCGGCAAACCGGAATATGACAAATGCGTAGCTATCTCGACGCAGGCTTCGATCAAAAAAATGATCCTGCCCGGAGCTATCGCCATTCTTTTCCCGCTGATCATCGGTTTCATCCTGGGACCCGAGGCATTGGGCGGATTCCTGGCCGGGGCGACCGTTTGCGGTGTCCTGATGGGCATTTTCCAGAACAACGCCGGTGGCGCCTGGGACAATGCAAAAAAATCGTTTGAAAAGGGAGTGGAGATAAACGGCGAGATCCATTACAAGAAATCCGATCCTCATAAAGCATCCGTGACGGGCGATACGGTCGGTGATCCTTTCAAGGATACTTCCGGTCCTTCGATGAATATCCTGATCAAGCTGATGTCCATCGTTTCACTGGTGATAGCTCCTACCCTGGCGTCGCTCTTTCATACACATGAAGGGCTCGCGCACAAGGCAAAAAAGGTAGAGAACACAGTAGTAGCGGCTCCGCGTGCCAAAAGCCCGACCGTTGTAACGTTGCGTTAACAAAAAAAAATCAGGGTTTTTGTTGGACGATTGATTTCAATTGATATCTTTACAGACCAAATCAAACCCAAATCGGACGGAGTCCGATAAAATAAAACCCAGATCGGACGGAGTTCGATCAGAAATAAAACACTAATCAGATCCAAATACCGAAGTCCGCTTGTTTCTACAAGGGGGCTTTTTTTTGCCCTTCCACGTTGCGGCATAATTGCTCCGGAATAAGCCGTCCCCAATTTCAACTTCCTTTTAACAATCATTTACGAAATATATCGTAAATTAGTCCTCAAATATTTTTTATGTCGACGAGGACCATAAAACCCACGGAAAGTGAGCTGGAGATCCTGCAGGTGCTTTGGGACAGGAACCTGGCCAGTGTCAGAGATGTGCATGAAGAGCTGTCAAAAACCAAGGAATCCGGATACACCACTACGTTGAAGCTGATGCAGATCATGCATGAGAAAGGGCTGGTAAAGAGAGATGATTCTTCCAAGACCCACATCTATCAGGCTTCGGTCAGCAAGGAAAAGACCCAGAAACATTTATTAGGCAAGATGATCAATAATCTTTTCGGGGGTTCTCCCACTACCCTTGTCCTGCAGGCCCTGGGGAATCACAAGGCATCTCCGGCCGAGCTGGAAGAGATCCAGCAACTCTTAAATAATCTGAAAAATCAATAGGCATGCACCTTTTGACCCAATCCGCTTTACTGGAGGCGCTGGGCTGGTCTTTGTTGAACAGTCTCTGGCAAATGGGATTGCTTTGGTTCTTGTATAAGGTGCTGGTCTTTCTTTTCCCTGCTATTTCCGCGCGTACCCGGCATGGTCTGATCATATTGTCGCTGGCCGCCGGGACATTCTGGTCGGTATGGAGCCTGGTGAGCGGTTTTGTCCCGGCCAGCACGGGTGCAGCCGGTATATTGCTGGTCCCGGCGCCTGTCCGGTCGTTCATTGCAAATATACTTCCCTATGGCTCTTCGCTTTACCTGTTGATACTGGCCGGATTGCTGGTGCGCTATTGTTATCACTATTTCTATTCCATACGACTTACCCGCGAGGGTCTTTCCGGGATCGAGCCCGGATACAGGGTCTTTGTAGCAGAAACCAGCCGCCTGATGGGGATAAGGCCCGCGGTCAAGGTTTGGCTTTCAAAGCGGATAGATGTACCGGTGACCCTGGGCTTTTTAAAGCCGGTGATCCTGCTACCCTTCGCGATGGCGGGTCAGCTGACCACGGAGCAGGTGGAAGCCATCCTGGTCCATGAGCTGGCGCATATCCGCCGCAACGACTTTCTCCTCAACCTGGGAGTAACCCTGCTGGAAGGGCTGTTCTTCTTCAACCCTTTTGCCCGGTGGTTCATTGCCGACCTGAAAAAGGAAAGAGAATATTGCTGCGATGACCTGGTCTTACAGTTCCGTTATGATCCACAGACCTATGTTTCGGCTCTCCTGGCCGTAGCGAGGCAGGCTTCGCAGGACCGGCAGGCACGATTGGTAGTGGCAGCAACCGGCAATGGCAGCGACCAGCTGCTGTTGCAAAGGGCCAGGCGTCTTCTGCAGCAGCAGCGGACAGAAGAAAGGCCCGGGGCCAGGCCCTTTGCCATTTTATTCCTGACGGCGCTGATCACCCTTGTCTCCCTGTCAAGACCGGCCCGTACCCGGCCCGAGGCAGCAAGATCGCTCTCCCCCGGGATGCCAGTGACGGTGGTCAGGCTGGGAGTGCCAGCAGCTGAGGTCAAGCCGGGAATGCCAGTAACTGCGGTCAGGCTGGGAATGCCAGCAGCGGGGGTCAAACCGGATAGGCCGTTGACGCAGGCTCCATCGGCGGAAGGACAAAGTGCGCCATTAGTTTCCAATACAGCACCGTCACAACCCGTTAGCCGGAGTATTCATCCCAGCCATCCGGCACATCTGCCAGATAATCCCGAGCAACCAGAATATGATGAGCTGGATGAAGCTCCTCTGGCGCTGGTGACTGCCGTTGCCGACGCTGACCCTGTCAGGCCGGAGGAACTGGTTGCGGTCATCCCGAAGGACAACCGGGAGTACTCCATCGGCAAGTCCCGGTCTGTGACCCGGACACCGGTCAAAGAGGAAGGGCAGCCTTTTGTGCCAAAATCGAGTTTTTCCTTTCTGTCAATAGATGAAGATACCCTCCACCCGGAGGATAAGCTGGCCCGGGTACAGATCCAGACCCAGCGGGAGATCGCCCAGAGCATGCAGAAACTGCAGCTGGACCTGATGGCTCAGCTACAGCTGGTGAAAACCCGGCAGAAACAGCTGCAGGAGTACAATCTCCCCGACGACATCCAGGACCTGAAGGAACAGCAAGCCTTAATAGAAGAGCAGATACGCGTTCAGCGGGCCTATATCCAGAAGCTGGACGAGCTGCAAAAGAAGCTGAAAAAGGCGCAGCATCGCCTTACGATCGTATATATCTGATCGTTTCCTTTCCTTCACAAAATAAGAGATCGAGGATCGAAAGACCGGGCAGGAAACCGGTACGTTCTTCAAATACCTGACGGTAACGGATCGGTGTGTCCCCTTGTTCCGGTGAGATGGCCGAGGAGTCGGCGACCCTGTTTTTGGGCATGAACCTACCTCTTAGATCGGCTCCTTCTTCGGGATCATAAACTTGCTGATACCTCTCCGTCAGGGAAATTTCAACGGGCAGCTTCAGCGTTTTGCGCGACCATTCGAAGCAAGCCAGGTTCCAATCCAGCAAAAATTCAAACCGCGTTTTGTACAATCCTTCCAGCTCGTCCCGGTAAAATTCGAACCAGGGCGAACGGCTATAACAGGAAAGGATCGTTTTCCAATGCTGCGCCTGCCAGGGCTGAGTACCTGCAATTCTGACATCCTTCATCCGGGTCTTTTGGTCCCTTCCTTTTTCCAGCGGAACGTTCAGATTGATGACGCCTTCACCACCGGCGATCTGGCATCGGTTGCGAAAACTCATTTTTTGGTAGAACTCGCATTGATCAAAAACGATATTTGAGAATTCAGACGAGATTCTATACCAATTGATATTCGGAAAGTATTGTAAGTCAACTATTAAGTTCATAAATTATAAAAAATAGAACAATTTTGTTCTAATTAAGAAAATAGCTTGTAAATGGTGTAAAACCTTGGCGTTATTTTATCTAATTTAAATCGATATAACATATACTAACTAATTATAAACGAATTGATTATTGAATATAAAAATTTGCTACAAAAATTAGCTGTTCTTTTTAAGACAGCCAGCGCATCCCGGACCGGTAAAAGCCAATGATCTTAGCGGTAATTTCCAAAAGTACAAAAACGCATCACGGCCCTGAAAATTAAATGTGAGGTGGGTACCTCCATTAAAAAAGGAGGTCCTCAAATCGTCTGAAAATGCCTCTCCCACCCTTTTTGCGGATTCCGGGCAGCGACCGATAGTGGACAATCTGTCAGGTTAAAAATTCGCAGAAATGAACAAGGACTGTATCAATACTGAACAGGTTTGTTGGAATAAACAGCCGCAATGCATTGATTATGATACCAAAAATATTCCGGCATCGTTCTGGCTGCGGTTGAATAAGCTTTGTTCACTTCAAATCTCCTGCACATGCTCAAGAATTATATCACGATCGCCCTGCGCAACCTCCGGCGGAACAAATTATTCTCGGCTATCAATATTTTCGGCCTGGCGTTGGGTCTGGCTACCTGTCTCGTAATCCTGCTATTTGTCCAACACGAGCTCAGCTATGACCGCTACAATGAAAAGGCAGATCAGATCGTTCGCGTAATCATTAAGGGTGTCATGCAAGGCGGGGAATTGAAGGAGGGGAACGTGATGCCGCCGGTTGCCCAAACCATGAAAAAGGATTTTCCGGAAGTGCTGGATGCGACCCGGCTGAGGAACATGGGGCGGCCCCGTGTCAGCTATGGAGACAAGATGTTTCGGGAGGATCAGATCGCTTTTGTCGATTCCAATTTCTTCCAGGTCTTTACCCTTCCCTTGCTAAAAGGAAATGCTAAAACTGTCCTTACTCAACCCAATTCGGTGGTGATCACCCGTGCCGTTGCAAAAAAATATTTTGGAGATGCTGACCCGATCGGGAAGGTTTTGGAGTTCAAAGACGCCCATGCATCACTCACTGTAACGGGCATGATCGAGGCCGTCCCGGAAGCCTCCCATTTTCATTTTGGCTTTTTTGCCGCTCTTTCCGTCCTGCCGGAATCCCGCAGTGACAGCTGGATGGATTCGAATTTTTACACCTATCTCGTCCTGCGAAAGGGCTATGATTACCGGAAGCTGGAAGCCAAACTGCCGCAGATGATGGAAAAATATGCCGGTCCGCAGATGGAGAAACGCATGGGAATTACCATGGACCAGTTCCGGGCAAAAGGAAATGCCATCGGCCTTTATCTTCAACCCCTGACGGATATCCACCTGCATTCCGATGTGACCCTGGATCTGGAACCAGCCGGTGATATCCGGTATGTGTATATTTTTAGCGCGATAGCTCTCTTTATGCTGCTGATCGCCTGTATCAATTTCATGAACCTTTCCACGGCCGGGGCTTCCCGCCGAAGCCGCGAGGTAGGGATCCGGAAAGTGCTGGGGTCGCAAAGGATCGAGCTGGTCAGGCAATTCCTGGCAGAGTCGTTACTGCTGACGATAGTCGCCATGGTCCTGGCCCTTGGGATCGTGTGGTTAACCCTGCCTTTTTTCAATCATCTGACCGGGCAGCAGCTGTCGCTTGACCTCACCCGTAATCCCTGGGCCCTCCCTGGTCTGCTGGTGTTTGGCCTGCTGACAGGATTGCTTGCCGGCAGTTATCCTGCCTTTTTCCTTTCCGGCTTCAACCCGATAGCCGTTCTTAAAAACCGGAACAGCGGCAGCGGGAAGAGCGCGGGTCTGCGCAGCGGCCTTGTCGTCTTCCAGTTCTTTATCTCAACCTGTCTCATTGTGGGGACGACGGTCGTTTACAAACAATTATCCTATATCCAGCATAAAAAATTAGGCTATGACCGCGACCAGGTGATAGTGGTCCAGGAGAGCTTCTGGCTGGGAAAGAATGTGGATGTCTTTCGCCAGCAGCTGCGGCAGGATCCGAGAGTCGCCAGTGTCAGCGGCAGCGGTTTTCTGCCCGCAGGCAACACCTACAACAACAATTTCTTTGTTTCCCCTAATGATCAAAGTGACAAGCTGGTAAAGACCATCCGTTATGAGGTGGATCAGTATTACCTGGGTACGCTGGGGATGGAGCTTGCGCAGGGCCGCAACTTCTCACCGGCCTTTGGGGCCGACTCTACCGGAGCCATCCTTAATGAAACCGCCGTCAGGGCTTTTGGCTGGGATAAGGAACCCGGTGGAGCAAAGGCGGGCGCCATGCAGGATGTAGTAGGCCGTACCCTCTCGAAAATGGACAATGGTGTCAAACAGACCTGGCATGTCATCGGCGTAGTAAAGGATTTCCATTTCCGGTCCCTGCACGAGCAGATCACTCCCGTAGTGATGACCCTTGGGGGGGACAACGGAACAACGATCGTAAAAGTAAAAACGGCTGATGTCGCCGGGGTTCTGGCCAGCACTAAAAAACTGTGGACCGGGTTAAAAGCCGAGGCCCCTTTCTCCTGGTCTTTCCTGGATGACCGGTTTGCCGATACCTATAAAGCAGAACAGAATGTCGGGACGATCCTTATCATCTTTGCCGGGCTGACCATTTTTGTAGCCTGTCTGGGTCTGTTCGGTCTGGCGACCTTTACCGCGGAGCAGCGTACCCGCGAGATCGGCATCCGGAAAGTATTGGGCGCAAACGTCATGGGTATCGTGCGATTGCTATCTGCCGACTTTTTAAAGCTGGTCCTTGTAGCTTTTTTGCTGGCGGCACCCGTTGCCTGGTTTGCCATGAACAAATGGCTGGAGGATTTTGCCTATCGCGTCACCATCAGCTGGGGCGTATTTTTAATAGCAGCCTTTTTAGCCCTTACGATAACCATCATCACCATTAGTTTCCGGGCAATCAGCGCAGCCACGGCAAACCCGGTAAAGAGCCTGCGCTCCGAGTAGCGAAATAATGAGAGAAAAAAGAGGCCCGCTCACTGCGCGGGCCTCTTTTTTTATTCACCGAGTTTGAGTTGTTGATTCTGCAGATCCTGCAGCTTCTTCTTGCCATAGGTCAGATTCGTGATGACCACGAACAGGACCGGAACGATAAAGATCGCAAGGCTCGTCGCGGCTATCATACCTCCCAGCACCGTCCAGCCGATGGTATTACGGGCAACGGAACTGGCGCCCTCAGCCAGGGCAAGCGGCAGTACCCCGAGCAGGAAGGCGATGGACGTCATCAGGATGGGTCGGAGACGAAGCTTCACCGCATCGAGCGTGGAGTTGATAACACTCATCCCCCTGTCCACCCGTTCTTTGGCGAATTCCACGATCAGGATGGCGTTCTTGGCCGAAAGCCCGATCAGGGTGATCAAACCGATCTGCGCATAGACATTATTGGTCAGCCGCGGAATAAGGGTAAGCGTAAGGATGGCTCCAAACACACCGACCGGAACGGCCAGCAGAACGGAGAAGGGCACCGACCAGCTTTCATACAGGGCTGCCAGGAACAGGAAAACGAAGACGATGGACAACGCAAAGATATAGGTGGCGCTGTTCCCCGACTTGATCTCCTGGAGGCTGAGGCCGCTGTACTCCACGCCATACCCTTCGGGCAGGACCTGGTCAGCTACGCGGTTCAGCGCCTCGATGGCCTGACCGCTACTAAAGCCTTGTTTGGGATTACCGTCGACCTCCGCACTGCGATAGATATTAAAGTGAGAGATCAGCGGGGCGCTTTCGGTCTGCCTGTACGACACCACCGTACTCAGCGGAAGCATTTGCCCCGCGGCGTTCTTTACATAGTACTGATCGATGTTGTGGATATCATTGCGGAAATTGGTGTCCGCCTGCGCGACCACATAGAAGTTTCGGCCATAAATGGTCAGCTGGTTAATATAGGTGCTGCCCATATACATCTGCATGGTATTGTAGACATCCGCCAGGTTAAGCCCCAGTTTCTTCGCCTTATCCCGGTCGACATCCACCTGGTAACCGGGGGTGTGGGCGCTGAAGAAAGTAAAGGCGCCGGCTATCTCCGGTTGTTTGTTGGCGGTAGCCACGAACTGGTTCACGACCCTTTCGAAGGTTTTGATGTCGTCATTCGATTGTCGCTGTTCGACCTGGATGCTAAAGCCGCCTGCATTACCCAGACCCGGGATAGCCGGAGGCGGGATGACGACGATCCTGGCCTGCTTGACGACAGACAGCCGCTTGTTGAGCTCGGCGACGATGCCCATCAGCTGTTGAGATTTTTCTTTTCGTTCATCCCAGGGTTTTAATTGCATGAAAATGGTCCCGCTATTGGACTTCGATCCGAAGGTCAGGATATTAAGGCCTCCAAGGGCGGCGGTATGCAACACCCCGTCAACTCTTTGGGCAATATTCTGGATACTATCGAGAGCCGTCAGGGCGCGGGTCGTGGAACCGGCTTCCGGTATTTCGAAGGCAATATAGATACGTCCGTCATCTTCGGTTGGAATAAATCCGGTGGGCTTGTTCTTGAAAAGGAAGATGTCTCCCACCACGATACAGATCAGCAGGATAATGACGAGGGGTGAGTGCCTGATCCAACCTTTTACACCAAGGGTATACCGGAGACTGAAACGCCGGAACCCTTCGTTGAAACGATAAAAAAGGTGATTGATCCCTTTGGACTTTTTGCTGATATGATGTTCCCGCAGCAGCAGCATACAGAGCGCCGGTGTAAGGGAAAGAGCGACAAAGGCCGAGATCAGCACCGAGATGGCGATGGTGATGGCGAACTGTTGATACAGACGGCCTACGATACCCGGTATAAAGCCTACGGGTACGAATACCGCGGCCAGAATGAGGGCGATGGCAATAACCGGTCCTGAGATGTCGGCGATGGCCCGGGCTGTAGCCTCTTTTGGCGAGAGGTGTTCAGTATCGATATAGTGCTGTACCGCTTCCACCACGACGATGGCATCATCCACCACGATACCGATGGCCAGTACGAAACCAAACATCGTCAGGGTATTGATCGTAAAGCCCAGGGGAATAAAGAAGATAAAGGTACCCACGATGGCCACGGGAATAGCCAGCACGGGGATCAGCGTAGACCGCCAGTTTTGCAGGAAGATGAATACCACGACCGTCACCAGCCCCAGCGCGATAAACAGGGTGTTGACCACATCATCAATGGACACCTTCACGACGGACACCGACTCGAAAGGCACTTTATAGGAGATGTCGGCAGGAAAATATTTTTTCTGTTCTTCCAGCGCCTTATATACCCCTTCCGCAGTTGCCAGCGCATTCGAACCTGGCGCCTGATAAACCAGGAGGTAAGAGGCCCTTTGCCCATCCACAAATGAATTGGATGTATAACTTACTTTTCCCAACTGGATCCGGGCGATATCCTTCAGGTAGACGATGGAATTCTGCGATGGGTTCGATCGGATGACGATGTCGCCGAACTGTTGTTCCGTTGTCAGACGGCTATTGGTGAAGACGGTGAATTCAAATGCGGCATTATTGCTTTGCGGGGGAGCTGCCACCGAACCTGCGGCTACCTGCAGGTTTTGTTCGTTGATGACGTTCTGTACATCGTTGACGGTAAGCCCCAGTTGAGCCAGCTTGTCTGTCTTCAGCCAGACACGCATGGAGAAGTTGTCGGCACGGCTGAATACATCACCCACGCCCGGTGAACGCAGCAGGATGTCACGCAGGTAGATATTGGCGTAGTTATCCATGAAGGGAACGCTGTGCGTGCCCTTGGGCGAGTAAATGGCCACCAGCATGAGGATCGCAGGGTTACGTTTGAGCGTGGTCACCCCCAGTCTTTGTACCTGGGTCGGCAGGGTTGGCAGGGCGATGCCCACACGGTTCTGGATATCCAGCGCTACGATGTTGGGGTCGGCACCGATATTGAGCGTAGCCGTGATCTGTGAGTTACCGTTGTTGGCGCTGTTGCTCTGCATATAGGCGATGCCGGGAACGCCGTTGACCTGCGTTTCGATGGCTGTCGTCGTCGTCTGTTCAACCGTCTGGGCGTCGGCGCCTGTAAAGTTACTGGTGATCTGTACCGTCGGCGGTGTGATATCTGGATACTGGCTGACCGGCATGGTCAGGATGGCCAGCGTACCCACAAGCAAAATGACCAGTGATATAACGATTGCCGTTACGGGCCGTCTTAAGAATATATTACCTTTCATCTCGAGTTATTTGTTTTTTTATCGGAAAGATGCAGTCGCTTCGCTCTTGTCATCTCGAGTTATTTGTTTTTGATTCTTCTCTCTTCTTTACTTAGCGGCTGCGGCTGCTGGCGCCTTGGGCGGCCCTACCTGGATGGCTGAACTATCCCTGAGCTTCTGCACACCGTCCGTCACGACCTGATCGCCGGCTTTCAGACCGCTTCTCACGACTATCTTATCCCCGATCTTTGTGCCAAGGCTTATTTTTCGTTGATAGGCATGACCATTGTCAGCCTGGAAGACAAAGAATTCACCAAGCTGTTCGACAACGGCTTTATAAGGGATCAGCAGGCTGCTGTCGCCGGCATCGTGTTTAACCCTGATATTGGTTGTTAAGCCTGCTTTCAGTTCGTTCTTTGGATTGGGGAAGGTCAGACGGGCCTTGAGGGTGCCTGTCGTCGGGTCGATCGAACGATCCAGCAGGTAAAGCTGGCCGGGGATCGGATAAACCGAACCATCCGGCAGTACAGCCGTGAATACGGAATCTTTTGGCTTTGTGCCTTTTATAAAGAAGTTATTGAACTTGGGGATCTCCGCCTGGTCGATGGCAATGTCCACCGCCATCGGGTCATCCGTGGAAACGGAATTGAGCAGTGTCTGGGGATATACAGACGTTCCGATCTTCACCAGCGAAATGCCGATGGTCCCATTGAAAGGAGCATAGATGTTGGAGTAGTTGAGATTGGTCTGCACGGAAGCGACACCTGCCTGGGCGGCTTCTACCTGTCGCTTGGCTGCTTCCAGGTCGGCTATCTGATGATCAAGGGTCTGCCGGGCGATGGCATCCTGCCTGGCCAGCTCCTGGTAGCGATCCGCATCCTGCTGTGATTTTGCCAGGTTGGCCTGTGCAACGGCCAGGTTAGCCTTGGCCTGGTTTACGGCAGCTGTGTATTGCTGCTGATCGATCTCATAGAGCTTTTGCCCTTTTTTTACCTGCTGTCCATCCTTGAAGTAAATGCCGACGATATTGCCTGCAACCTGTGGTTTGATGTCCACCTGGTTCAGCGGGGTAGCTGTTGCCGGGTACGTATCGAAATAAGTAGCGTTGCCGGTAGCTACTGTATAAACATTTACCGCGGTCGGGGGCGGAGCCTGGGGCCCGGTTGGCTTATTGCCGCAGGAGGTCAGGATAACAGGGAAAACGACCGACATAAGACCAATCCATTGTAAGCTATTTCTCATATAAAAAGATAATTTATCCAAAGGTGATTAATTAGACGACCCTCTTCGATCAATACTGTACTATTCCCAATGCTTTCTGAACGTCTATCTTACTGCTCAGCACCTGGTACAGGGCATCGCTGTAATTGGACTGCGCATTCCTAAGATCTGTTTCGGCAGTGATCAGCTCCAGATAAGCTTTTACACCGGAGCGGTACTGCAGCTCGATGGTGTTGAACACTTCCCTGGCCAGGCCGAGGTTCTCGCGTAATATATAATAGTTGTTAAGATTACTTTTATAGGCGGCCAGGGCCTGCGCATACTGCGTAGTGATGTTGTTCTGCAGGTTGACGATGTCCCAGTCGATACGGGTCAGCTGCAATTCGGCAATACGGATATTCTGGGTACGTTTCGTTCCCTGGAAAATGGGAAAACCTACCGTAACGCCTGCATAGGAGTTGGGAAGGTTATTGTCATAAAGCTTCGAGATCCGGTTGTTGAGGTAGTTGAAATTATACCCCGCGCCCGCCGTTACAGTGGGTATATAAGCCCATTTATTGTATTTGACATCTGCTTCCTGGAGATGTTTCTGTGTTATCAGCTGCTGGTATTCGATGCGCTTTGTATAGTCGACCGTAGCCGTAGTATCGACCAGCACTTCCGACTCCATCGAGGCGCTGTCATACAGCAGGTGAACGGAGTCCTTACCTGTATACCCCATCAGCTGTTTGAGCACGGCGTACTTGGCCTTGAGGGTTTCCTGGTTGGTTTTTCTTTCCGCCCTCGAATTGTTCAGCGTAATGGTGGCACGTTTGTAGTCCGTCTTGTCCACCAGACCTCCCTGGTATTGATTGTAGGTATCTTTCAGATTGCGTTCGAGCCGGCGGATGTCGTCATCCAGCACTTCTATCTGCTTGCTGGTGAGCAGCACATCGTAAAAGGCCTTGGTCACATTGACCGTAATATCGATCTTATCAGTGACGGTCGACTGGCGGATATTTTCCATGACAATACCCTTTGTTCGGGCCGCCAGCAATACGTCCCTGTTGAACAGGGTCTGACTCAGACCAAACTGCAGGTAGGAGCTGTTGTACGTTCCGCTCTGAACATATGCCCCGTTAAAGGCGATGGACTGCAGCTGGAAGTTATTCTGGTAATTGGCGTTGAGATTTACCTGGGGGTACCAGTCAGCCAGCTTACTTTTGATCTGCCGGTCGGTGATCATTTCATCGAGCAGGGCCTGCTGGATCAGCGGATAATGTTTCAGCGCGTATTGAACGCAGGTCTGCAGGCTGGCGCTGGACAAGGTATCGGGAGCCTTTTTGGGGTTGAGCAGACTATCCCTTGTTGCCTGGGCGCCGGCCAAAAAGTACATTAAACTCAATCCACTGCTGATGAATACTAATCGGAATGCTTTCTTCATAATATGGATGCTAAAAATTTATTACAACTTCTAATTCTTTCTTCCTTTCCCGGACCGCAAAAGTCGCTACATTCTTCGATATACCCCCAGCCGCTGATGGAATACCCCTGTTTATACAAGATTTTCAGGGATTTAGCCATCAAATAGCCAAGTCTGTAAATGTTAAACAGGGACCAAAGTTAAACAAACGTTTGAATTAAACAAACGTTTAATCGAACCTTAATCATCGAATTATCTTAAATCGTAATTTTCCGCTACCATGTCTATGTCGATCCATACTATCCTTGGCGCCGGAGGCCCTGTTGCAAATGCGTTGTCCCACGAGCTGTTGACTCATCGTCTGCCCGTTCGGCTTATATCCCGCCATTCGTCTTCCATCGGGCAAACCGGCTCCGTCTCCGGCACCCCGGCCGGCCCGTCCCATCCCGATGCGCCGCAGATCAGCGCCTTTGCGGCCGATCTGACCGATCCGGCCCAGGCCCTGAAGGCCGTCGAAGGCTCCGCGGTCGCCTATCTCTGCGTGGGCCTGCCCTATCGTTATTCAACATGGCGCGAATTATGGCCACCTATCATCAACAATACCATTGAAGCCTGCAAGAAGACCGGGACCAGGCTTATTTTTTTTGATAACGTTTATATGTATGGGAAAACGGAAGGGCTTATGACCGAAGAGACCCCCTATGATCCATCCAGCCGCAAAGGCGATCTTCGCGCCCGACTGGCGACCCGGCTGATGAGTGAGGTCCGCAAAGGCAATATCACGGCGATGATCGCCCGCTCTGCTGACTTTTATGGCCCCGGAGCCGGCAAGACCAGCATCCCCGATATCCTGGTCTTTCAGAAACTACACCTGGGAGCGAAGGCACAATGGCTGGTGAATGCCCATACCCCTCATTCCCTGACCTACACGCCGGATATTGCCAGGGCTCTATACCTGCTGGCTACCGATGACAATGCCTGGAACCAGGTCTGGCATTTACCCACTGCAGCTTCTCCACTTACCGGCGCAGAGTTCATCGAAAAAGCGGCCCTCGCTCTGGACAAGGCAGGCAATTACACGGTACTTTCCAAATGGATGATCCGGGTGGGTGGTTTTTTCGACAGTACAACAAAAGAGCTTTATGAGATGCTGTATCAATACGAATTCGATTACCTTTTCGATTCATCGAAATTCGAAAATACCTATCACTTCCAGCCTACTCCTTACGAAGAGGGTATAAAAGCGACAGCCAATGCTTTTAGGAACGGCACTGGCTTTTGATTGTTGCAAGGGTCTAAGGTAGGTAGTCAGATCAGAAACGGGCGCGGGATACGGAGTTAAAACCGATGAAAAGCTACCAAAATAAAACCATTATAACAAATAAAAAGCAGCGCCGCCTGCGCATCACTCATTCGGTATGACGGTAGGCTGATGTATCCGGTAATAGGCCCGCTGCAAATTGAGCTTTGTTACCGGCGCCACGACCAGGGGCAGCTTCTCTACCAGGGTCTCGCTCGAATCGAGTCCGAACGCCTTTTCTTCGGCCAGGGCCAGCTTCTTCAGGCTAAAATAAGAGTTCAGGATAAACCCGTCGCGCACGGAGAATTCATTGTCATAGGAAAGGAATTTTTCCAGGATGACAAAGCGGAAGTCTTCCGATATGTTGTGCTTTTTCAGGGAGGGAAAACGACTGACGACATCCAGCTCTTTGTTCCCGATCATCTCCGCAACGACCCGTCTGAACAGCATGCCGATCTTCGGCTGTACCCGAAAGCCCAGCCGGAATTCCACCCGGATGACCTTATCATTCAGCAGCTCTTCCACGCCATACTCCATTGTATAGGGTTCGTCGGTGCGTTCGATATGTACGAACCAATAGACATCGGCCCGTTTGGGGTGGTGGCTGAAGATGGAATAGAGGATCTTTTGTTCGACCTGGTTTGGCCGGTTGGCCTTGGTAAGATAAATAAGATGAGAGGAAAATTTATGTACGGACTCATCATTGCTCAGATTCTCGAGCAGAGGAAGATGTTCATTCAGGTCGATGAAGTTGAGGAAACGGTTGTTGATCTTGCGGGCACGATACCATACATACATGGTGAAGATCAGACCTACTTCGAACACGAGGAAGAACAGCCGTTTGACGATCTTGACGGCATTGGCGACGAAGAAGGAACCTTCCACGCAAACGAAGACGATGAGAATAGGAATGACCAGCGCGAGCGACCAGTGTTTTACGCGCCGCAAAAACTGGTACATCAGGATGGTCGTCATGAGCATGGCAATAGTAATAGAGAAACCATAGGCCGCCGTCATGCTTTCAGAGGTCCGGAAATACAGCACCACAAGAAAACAGCCTGTACACAGGATCCAGTTGATGCTGGGTATATAGATCTGGCCGCGTACATCCGTGGGAAACTTCACCCTTACCTTGGGCCAGAAGTTCAGGCTGATGGCTTCGTTGATCAGGGTAAAGCTTCCGCTGATAAGGGCCTGGCTGGCGATGATGGAAGCCGCCGTAGCGATGAAAACGCTTGGCACGAGGAACCAGTGCGGAACAATGGCAAAAAAGGGATTGGCCCCGCCCAGACTTTCTCTGTGCTGTAGCAGTACCCAGGCGCCCTGGCCCAGGTAATTCAGCACCAGGGTGGTCTTGACAAAGATCCAGCTTATCTGGATATTCTTCCTGCCGCAATGCCCCAGGTCGGAATACAGCGCCTCTGCCCCCGTGGTGCAAAGAAATACTGCGCCCAGCAGCCAGAAACCTTTAGGATGGCGGGTCAGCAATTCCAGCCCATAGTGGGGGCTCAGGGCTTTCAAAATGATCGGATACTGGATGATCTGGTTGATGCCCAGAACAGCCAGCATGGAGAACCAGACGAACATGATCGGCCCGAAGGAGCCCCCCACCACCTTTGTTCCGAAACGCTGGAAGACGAAGAGCAAAAGGATGATGACCAGGACCACCTCGACCACCAGGCTATTACCCGGTACGATGATCTTTTCCATTCCATGTACGCTGTTGAGCCCTTCGATGGCGGAGGTAACAGAAATGGGCGGCGTGATGATCCCGTCGGCCAGCAGGGTGCCCGCGCCGATGATCGCCGGAAAGACCAGCTTTTTACCATAGCGGCGTACGAGGGCATAAAGCGAGAAGACCCCGCCTTCGCCTTTGTTGTCGGCCTGAAGGGTAATAAATACGTATTTGAAAGTGGTTTGCAGGGTGAGGGTCCAGAATACACAGGAAATAGCGCCAAGGACCAGCTCATCGCTTACTTTCCCCCCCTCGTTCAAAATGGTTTGAAAGGTATAAAGAGGAGAGGTCCCGATATCCCCGAAAATGATCCCTAAAGTAATGAGTAAGCCGGCGGTGGAGATTTTTTTTGCGTGATGAGAGTCCATGATAGGGCCGAGTGAGCAATAAACGTACCCTTTACCTGAAAGTCCCTGTTATAAAGGGTTACAGGCGCCACAACCCGTTCGCCAACCATTCCAAAATGAAAAAATGATTTCCATTTTGGAAAGATACAGGGGCCCGGTCAGCCCATCAACTGTTCCCTGTCGTCCCGTCCTGCGCGGATCATTTGACCATAGTCCCATTTTTTCAGCATGGCGTCCACAACGCGGGCGATGCGACCCGCACGGGTGGGCGCTGTTTTGGCCGATTTGATCCAGTTCCCGAAATAGTTCTGATGGGATTTAGGCAGGGTTTTAAAGTATTCAAGGGCTTTGGGTTCGTCTGCGAGGCAGTCCAGCAGATCTTTTGGCGGCTCGATCTTCTTTGTGTCGACCTCCAGCTGGACCGCGAGCTTATCTCCTTTTTGTTTGCGAAGCTTTTTGCGGATGTCGGCCTTCAACGCCAGGATAAAATCACCTTCTCCCATGGGCAGCAGTGCAACTCCGCCAATGACATGATCATCCAGTTTACCCTTTACCCGGAAGGATCTTTTATTCCCGGGTTTTAGCTGCTGCGCAAGAGCGGCCGGAATGCGGATATAGGACCAGCCGGTCTTTTCGCCCATCTCCTGGAATTGCTGGATCAAAGTATTGAAGCGGATCATCGGATCAAGATAGTAAAAAAAATAAAAATGGCCGTCTCTTGGCAAAAAGAAGACGGCCATTTTTTTCATCATGTCCGGCAAAGATAAACTTTGCCGGGGGCAGGACTTTTGATCCTGCCTTTGCTTTGTAATAGGTTAAGCTCTTTTCTTCTTTTTGAGTGCTTCTTCGATGCCTTTCCTGAGGTTATCGAAGGTGGGCTTCCCGGTGAAAAGCTCGCCATTGATAAAGAAGGCCGGGACATCCCGAACTCCTTTGTCGAGCCCTTCCAACAGATCACTTCGGACATTCCATCCATAGGTGGAATTGACCAGGTTATCCAGGAATTTCTTGTTCACGACGCCTACTTCTTTTGCGTATTCCCGGAGGCTGATGGCACCTAATCTGCGCCGGTTGGCGAAGATCGCGGTATGCATTTCCCAGAACTTGCCTTCCTGGGCTGCTCCGAGTGAAGCTTCAGCTGCTTTCATCGCGTGCTGATGTACTTTTGTCAGCGGAAAATGCCGGAAATTAAACCGCATCTTGCCTTCAAACTGCTTCAACAGCTTGTCAACGACTTCGTTTACTTTAGCACAGGCCTCGCTTTCATAATCGCCATACTCCATCAACGTTACCGGAGCTTTCGGGTCTCCAACGAAAACATCTTTCGTCGGAATGATATCGACTTCTTTTGTTTTCATTTTTATATAACATCCTCCGGTTTTTTTGGTTCGATCAAACTAAATTTATTTTCGTCCACTGCCCCTATCCTTTGCGTTATTTGCGGGCGCCGTCTGTTTTTTCCAGGTGCGGGTGTTCGTTACGGAAGACCACTACCCCATCAAATACATCTACAAGGACCGGCACAGTCCGGTCAACATCTCCGGACAGGATCTTCTTACTCAACTGGTTAACGATCTCCTTCTGGATCAGCCTTTTCAGGGGTCTGGCGCCGAACTGCGGGTCAAAACCGTTTTCGGCCAGGTAGTCCAGGGCATAGTCGCTAAACTGTAAGTTGATGCCGTTCTTTGCGACCAGGCGCTGCAGGTTTTGCAGCTGGATCCGGATAATGCCCTTGATCTCGCTCTTCAGCAAAGGCTGGAAGAGGATGGTTTCGTCTATCCGGTTAAGGAATTCAGGACGGATGGTCTGTCTCAGCAGGTCCACCACTTCCCGCCTGGTCTTCTCCATAACGGACTCCCTGTTCTTTTCAGTGACATCTTCGAAATTGGCCTGGATGATCTGGCTGCCCATATTGCTGGTCATGATGATGATAGTATTCTTAAAATTAACTACCCGGCCTTTGTTATCCGTGAGACGACCGTCATCCAATACCTGCAGCAGGATGTTGAATACATCCGGGTGCGCCTTTTCGATCTCATCCAATAAGACGACGCTATAGGGCTTGCGTCTTACTGCTTCGGTCAGCTGCCCGCCTTCATCGTATCCCACATATCCCGGAGGCGCGCCGACGAGCCGGCTTACCGAATGTTTTTCCTGGTATTCGCTCATGTCGATACGGGTGATCATACCCTCGTCATCGAAGAGATATTCAGCCAGAGCCTTTGCCAGCTCGGTCTTACCGACGCCGGTCGTACCCAGGAAGATAAATGATCCGATCGGGCGGCGGGGGTCCTGCAGTCCTGCGCGGCTTCTGCGGATAGCGTCTGCCACGGCGGTGATAGCTTCTTCCTGTCCGACCACTCTTTTATGAAGCTCGTCTTCCAGGTTGAGCAGCTTTTCTTTTTCGCTTTGCAGCATCTTGCTGACCGGGATCCCGGTGGCCTTGGCCACGGCTTCCGCGATGTCTTCCGCATCCACATCCTCCTTCATCAGCCGGGTAGTGGCGCTGATCGCTGCCAGCTGGCCGGAATAGTCCTCGACGATCTTTTCCTGTTCCTTGATCTTTCCATAACGGATCTCGGCTACCTGTCCATACTGTCCTTCGCGCTCGGCCTTTTCTGCGGCCAGCTTCAGGTTCTCGATCTGCGCCTTGGCATTCTGTACCTTTTCTACCAGTTCCTTTTCCTTTTGCCACTTTGCCTTCAGCGTATCACGGTTCACACTAAGATTGCCGATCTCGGCGCTGAGCTCCCGTAACTTCTCTTCATCTTTTTCTCTTTTGATGGCTTCGCGTTCGATCTCCAGCTGTCTTATCTGTCTTTCCAGCCGGTCCAGCTCTTCAGGCTGAGAGTTGATCTCAAGTCTTAGCTTCGCGGCGCTTTCATCGATGAGGTCGATGGCTTTGTCGGGCAGGAAACGATCGGTGATATACCGATGTGACAGCTCTACTGCCGCAATGATCGCCTCGTCTTTTATCTGGACATGGTGATGCATTTCATAGCGATCCTTCAATCCTCTCAGGATAGAGATAGCATCTTCCACGTTGGGTTCGTCGATCAGCACTTTCTGGAAACGCCTCTCCAGCGCCTTATCTTTTTCAAAGAATTTCTGGTACTCATTCAGCGTGGTTGCACCGATGGCCCGGAGCTCGCCTCTTGCAAGAGCCGGCTTAAGGATATTGGCAGCATCCATGGCGCCGTCTCCCCCACCCGCTCCTACCAGGGTATGGATCTCATCGATAAACAGAACGATCTCTCCGTCACTGCCTGCAACTTCCTTTACCACACTCTTCAGTCTTTCTTCGAATTCACCCTTGTACTTGGCGCCGGCGATCAACTGTCCCATGTCCAGCGCATAGATGATCTTTGAGCGGAGATTCTCCGGTACGTCGCTATTGACGATACGATGGGCCAGACCTTCGGCGATGGCTGTTTTACCAACCCCGGGCTCTCCCACCAAAATAGGGTTGTTCTTGCTGCGGCGGGAGAGGATATGCAGTGTTCTGCGGATCTCTTCATCCCGGCCGATAACAGGATCGAGCTTACCCTGGCGGGCAAGTTCATTCAGATTCTTGGCATATTTATTCAGGGCATTAAAACTCGATTCCTGGGTCTGTGAATTCACTGTCGACCCTTTCCGGAAGTCTTTAATGGCGGCTATCAGTCCTTTTTCGGTCAGCCCTGCGTCCTTAAGCAGTTTCGACGAGTCATTACTGCCTTGCAGCAACGCCAGCAAAAGGTGCTCGACGCTGACGAATTCGTCCCCAAACTGTTTCAGGTCGGAGCCCGCGCGCAGAACGACATTGTTCAGGTCCCGGCTAATGGTCTGAGCCGGTTCGCCGCCGCTGATCTTTGGCAGCTTCTGAATGGCTTCGTCCAGCTTGCTCTCCACAAAGGCTACGTTCACATTGTTCTTCTTCAGCAGGAATTCCACCAGCGAATCGTCCCCGGCGAGCAACGCTTTAAGGAGATGGTCCGTATCTATTGCAGAATTGGAACCATCAAAAGCCAGCTGCTGCGCCTTGGCGAAAGCTTCCTGTGCTTTTATCGTAAAATTGTTCAGGTTCATAGATTTATGGTTTTTCCTTTTTAATTAATAATAGTAAACTTGTGTGGCAAAATCCAAACCAAGGCCTCAATCCCGTTATTATGTCATATAAAATCCAATTAACCTGTCGTCGGTTCAGTTTGTTCATGTCTCTCCTGCTATTCTGTCTGTCATTAAGCGCACAGCCCAATTTTGGGGCTGTAGATCAATTATTTAAGCAAAATCAAAAATCACTGGGCAACTTCGTAGCCCTGGCCTGGAAGGACGGGAAGATCGTCTACCAGAAGCAATCCGGGACGGATTTCACCCCCAAGGCCCCGGCGCCAATAGGTGCGGCAGGCAACTGGATGACGGCCGCCCTTGTAATGACCTTTGTGGAGGAGGGAAAATTATCCCTGGATGATAAGGTGACTAAATATATCCCGCTCTTCGGCAAGTACATGAAAGGATATATTACGATCCGTAATTGCCTGACCAATACCACGGGTGTCCGGGGGGAGGAAGGGATAAAGGTACAGTTAAAAAGCAAATTTGAAAGCCTGGAGGACGAGGTCAACAGTTATGCGTCCAAACACGACATCGTCACCAATCCGGGCACGGAATTCTTTTACAGCGGTATCGGGCCGAATATTGTGGCCCGGGTGCTGGAGATCGTCGGGAAAAAACCTTTTGACCGGCTGATGATGGAGCGGATCATCCGGCCCTGTAAGATGAAATCAACCAGCTTTGCCAGCGAGGACGGCGGGGCCATCAATGCGGCCGGCGGGGCCCGGTCTACCGCCAATGATTATATCAATTTCCTGGTCATGCTGCTGGGCAAGGGGACCTTTGAAGGGAAGAAAGTGCTGAGCGAAAAGGCCATTGAAGAAATGGAAACGGCCCAGTTTGCCAGCCTTCCCGTAAAATATACGGCAAAGGGTCTCCAGAGCGCGCATTTTGGCCTGGGTGCCTTTATCATTGAATCCAATTCGGCAGGGGCTGCCACCACCCTGGCCTGTCCCAACGAATATGGCGTCGTGCCATTCCTGGATAAATGCCGCAACTATGCGGCTATCCTTATCGTAGAGAAGCCGGATGAGGAAAAGAAGCCGCTGCTGCAAAGCCTGATGAATCTCATGGGGGAGCAGATGGGGGCCTGCAGCGGCAATTAGTTTATTCCTTTTTCACGAGCACGATGCGGCTGTTGTCGGCCCTGTAAAGCTTTTCGTAGAAATTGACCAGGTCGGCATACATAGCGGCCGGCCAGCGGCCACTATATTTTTCCAGCCGGCGGCTATAGACGATCTTATTGTTCTCTACGCGAACGGTGGCGGTATAACGACCGAATTTGGTATCGATAGTTGTGCCGGGACTGATCGCCTCCGGCTGGTAGCCCTCGGGGATCTTTATTTCCGTACTGTCTACGTCTTCGTATTCATAAGCCGTGACGATATCATATTTTCTATTCTCATCCGCATGAAGCCTGCGTCTCGACCGGTTCATGATATTGGGGTTGATAAAGATCCGTTTGCCGCTGATCTGCGCATAGTTGGAAGACACCAGGTTGAGTGTTTCATAAATGCTGGGCATTGGCGATTTTTCTTCGCGGTAGTCAAATTTGCTGACGTCATAAGTTGGCAGGTCCAGCTCGGACTTGAGGATTTTCATGACCTTGTCCTTGGATAAGTCGTTGACAATGGACTCCAGCTCATCCATCTGCTGAGCCCTGTATTGGGTATGGATAACTGCCGTAAGATTTCCTTCTCCGTCGACAGCTGCTTCGGTAACGCGGGACTGGAGATTGTCTTTCACCCTGTATTTCGGGGTCCGCACCAGTTTGCCTCCCTCTTCGTCGACAAGTAACACGAACCGATCGGCGGTGAAGCCGCTGAGATAACCTGCGGGCAGCGTTTGACTTGTACATTCCAGCCAGGTGGTATCGGTTTTCTGCGGTACGCAAAGAATGACATGATTGAACTGTGAGGATGGAAAATCATCTACCAGGTAATGGGAAGATGACCCGGCCCTAACGAGTGTATAATATGATTTGATACCCGCTTCTTTCAGGAGAGAATACATATAGTTGGAGAGGGCCTTACAATCCCCATATTTTCGTTCTGCCACATATTTGGCGTCAAAGGGCTGCCAGCCGCCGATGCCCAGTTGCACACTGATATAATGCGTATTCTGCTGCATGTATTCGTAAAGAATGCGGATCTTTTCCTTCGGATCGCCGAGCCCATCGGTCAGCTGATGTACTTTCTGCTTTACGGCATCCGGCAGAACATCCTTTCCGGCCTTCAGCGCATAGACGAATTTTCCAAAATCCTGCCAGGATTTCATGCTGCCCTGATACCCTTCCACCTCGAACTCTTCGGGTCCAAGACAGAGAGTCGGTGTGATCTCCATCCAGTTCGGAGAAGCGTACTCGCTTTCCATGGCGGGTAGGTTGGTGATCTCCCAGGTGTAACTAGCCGTTGATCTTTCGGTCTGTTTCACCGGCTCTTTTGCGTAGTTGAACGCCTTATACCTGAACTTATAGTCGGCGGGACAGATGACTATCATCCTGCTGTCCTGTACAGCAAAATGCTCGTCATCCTGGGGGATCCACCGCGGAAAGAACATCGTATAATAATACTTTGTCTCTACTTCATATTCCACGGTGTAGGGGTAGACCTTGTAATAAAAATTATGAACCTTGATCCGGTCATCGGCCATGAGCGTTTCGTCACCTGTACCGCTGTAGTCGGAGATATCCTGTTTTTTCAGTGCCCTGATCTTTTTCCCGCCCGCATCATAAAGCGTACCCGAAATGGATTCTATTTCGTGGAGCTTATCGTATTGCTCGGTTAGTTCCGCATGTTTATCCCCCCTTTCATTCAGGATCGTAATGGCATAATGATGGTATTCCCGGGCCCGGCCAATGGCGGTGATCTCGAAGCGGGTCTCATCCAGCCGCAGGACGGCATTGGCATTTGTCTGCAAGGCCGCAGGAATAGCATTGACAGAATAATCAATCTTGTCTCCGGCCCGGGTGGTAAGGGAGGCAGCAGCAAGTAAGATGATCAGTCCGTTACTTATTTTCCTCATGCTTTCTTCTTTTTAAAGACGATCTGTTCACTTTCCTTTTTTACGATGTATCCAAAGAATTCCCTCAGGGTATCATAATCTTCCGGCTTAAAGTTGGCTTTTTTCAGTTGCAGCCGCGTACGGAACTGGATATGGTCACCGTTGCCTTCCACCAGGTATTCGAAGAACCCTTCGTCGTCATTGTAGAGCACTTTGGCGGATTTTGGCAGCTCGTCTATTTCGTATCCTTCGGGGATTTCCATGTCCATGACATAGGTTTCGTCTACGGCGCCGCCCATTTCAACGGGGTAAACTCTTTCGGTTGCCTTAAAGGGGTTTTCCTTATAGCCTTCCGACAGCATAGGGTTGAAATAAAAGACGTTGGACGAGGGATCGGGTGTGATCTGCAGATCGTATGCTACTGCCAGCGGCTCATCGGGCTCTTTCAGGGAATCCAGCTCGAGGTTGGAAAAACCTATCTCTCCGCTGTAAGCGTTCTGGATAGTTTTTACCAGCTCCTGCTGTCCTTTTTCTTTTACTTTCAGCCGGATGCCGCAGGCTTCATTAAAACCGGGAGTAGTGTGTAAATGTCCCAGCAAGCCTTTTCCTTTTTCATCTCTGGTGATGAATACCGTGGTTATCTTCAGCTCTTTCATCGCATCGGCAGACAGCGATATACCGACAGGCCGGTCCTGGCTGATCACACGCGCATACCCGTTGTAACACCGTTCCGGGAGTTTTCCAAAGCCCAGCCATTGTTCGCTGGCATCCAGGTAATACCATGCCGAATCGATGGTCACCCGGCAGATGACATAATTAAAACGGCTGAGCACGGGATAGATCGGGTTGGCAAAGCCATGCGAGCGGGTGCTGAGAATAACAGGGTCGGCATCGATCTTTTCATGATGTAACATAGCCGTCAGCAAGAGATTAAGGTCGGCCTCATTGCCATTCCTGTTCCTGTAGATCGATCTCAAGGCGCCGGAGGTATACAGGGAGCCGTGCGAAGTGCAAATGAAATTATCGCGCACAAAGGCATAGATCTTTTGTGCTTTTTCAAGATTTGTCTTTGCGCCGCGGAGTATCATTTTAAGCGAGTCGTCCATCCAGGAATTGTTCCTGTCCAGATCGGCTCCGAAGTTTTCGTCTTTCAGCAGGCCCAGGCTCAGCCCGGACCAGTTGCCCATTATATCCTTGGTATAACCGCCGGGGAAATTATAGCGGGAAAGCTGAAATTCTATTTTAGCCGTATAATTACTCAGCGAAGTAGTAAAGGCTTCTTCCTTTAAGGCGGGAACATTCTTCATGACCCAACGATGGGTAACGACTTCATCATCGAAGGTATAGTGTTCGTCCTTGCCTGATCCGCCCGGGTCCGTCAAATGAAAGGTGACCAGCCGGCTGTCCGAGGTATTGATGGAAAAGGGTACGAAGCCCTGGCCGATAGTAGCGTATTCAAAGAATTTGGGTATTTCGGCCTGGTATTCGCTCCAAAGACAGGGATATTCTCCCTGGAATTCCCAGGGCTGCAGCTGGAACAGGAAAGGAGAGGTCTGGGTATAGGTAAACTCTAAGATAGCTCCCTCTTTTAATGCAGGGAAGGTGAATTTCCTGTTGACCCAGTTCTTGCTGATCTTATCGGTAAAAATGGATTTGTCGTCGAGCTTTGTCTCTATTACCTTTCCGTTTTCCAGGTTATAGGTAGAGGCTCTCAGTGCTTGCACCATTTCCGTTTCACTCCCTGCCATATAGAGGGGAATAGTGACCGTGGCCGCTTCAAAGCCGCTGCGACGGAGAATTTTGATCCGCCGGGAGTGTTTGAATGCCAGCGTGAACCAGCCGCGCGAACTTCCCTCGAAGGAAGAAGTGCCGTAGTCAGCGATGACAACCGCGCCTGCGCTGGAGTCTGGCCCCGTCAGCGTAATATTGAAGTCTTCAGGTGTGACTTTCCCGAATTTTACGGGCAATTTCTCCTTTTTTTTGTCCTGTGCATCACTCGTTGCGTGCAGCAGCAGGCAGCAGATGGCTAAAAAAAGGCAGTTCTTTTTCCGGGTCATTGGAGTAGTTTAATGGTTACTATCATTACAGGGGTTTATTTCTTTTTCAGGACGATCTGCTCACTTTCTTTTTTCTCCACATAGGCATAGAAATCCCGAAGACTGGCATAGTCGTCGGCTGAGAACCAGGCTTTGTTCAGGCGGATCCTGCAACGCAGCTGGATCATGTTGCCCTGCTTTGCTAAGAGGTATTCGAAGGACCCCTGATCTCCGTTAAGGGAGACCTTCGCCGACTTTGGCAGCTCGTCAACGTCATACCCATCGGGTATGTCCATGGAGCAGATATAGGCATCATCTATCGCATAGGGCATTTCCACGGGATATTTCCGGTCGGCGGCCTTGAATGGGTTGAACCGGTTGTCACTCCACAACATCGGGTTGATATAGATCAGGGAGGCTCCCGGCTCCTGGTTCAGGCGGAAATCATAATGCACTTTTGCCGGGTATTCCGGCTTAGAAAGGCTGTCAATGCCTCCGTCGCTGATCGTAAGGTCATCTCCATAAGCCGTCTGTATGTT
>DATJJA010000164.1:0-69144 GCA_035492595.1 Puia sp. | reverse complement strand
CATCGTGTGTCCATAGACGTTACTGCCTCTCTTTTATTGACACTGACACAGGAGACTGACATCAAAATAATGGCGAAAACCGGGATCAAAAAAGTACTTCCCATAACAATATCGTTTAACGTAAATAGGAAACAGCCCCATTCTTACTTATCATCATAGTAACTCCCACACCAACATCCGTAAGCGGTATCGAAATGCTGTATCTCAGCCGGATGGTATCATCCGATCGTCTGAAGTCAGGACTCAACAGTACGCCGTATTTCTTTTCTTCCGGAAAGAGAAAACTATTGAAATCCGCCTTATTGACAGTCTTTTCGTACAGCACCGAATTATTCATCTCCATCTTCAGCTCCGTGGTAAAATTGTGCGTTACGAAGCTGTCTATTTTATAGATGTCCGTATATCGCTTCGGAAGCCGTATCGCACTATCCATGAGGCAAAAATGTTTCAAATAAAAATGAAACCTGTCGCCGCCGATGACAAAGCTGGAGTCGATGACATAAGGATGCTTGTACAACGCCACATACTGACTATAAATACTATCAAGGCTCTCCCCCTCCTGTTCGTCACCGGAAGTGTCGATGGGTTGATCCCTCGAATCACGGGCCGCACTGTTCGGATCAACGGGCTGCAGCGAATCCTGCCTTGCGGTATCCTTTCCCGCCCGGGAAGCCGCCGAATGTTCCGGTTTACCGTGGCATGACGCCAACAGCAGCAGCAGAAAGAGACAATCGGAAGCCGGTCTCATGTTTAGCATTTCAAATAATATAAGGCCCTACAAAATAACAATACTTGCCACCCGCAGTGTATCCGGGATCTTACCCAATTCGCTGACCCCGTCGAACAAGGGAGACCCGGAAGCTTCGCCGGCAATATCTAATTGAATAGAGATGGCGGTGTCCTTCTTATAGGTCAGGAATAAATACCCATCCGGACTCGAAGGGATCTTATCCAAAACCAATTCCCGGATATCCCTGAATCGCTGATCGACGAACAGTCTTCCGTCCTTTATCTGTGGCCCCAGGATCGTTATCCTGTGGACCTTCCTCGCATCCTCCCAGCTGGCTTCCGCCAAAAATACCAACGCGCTGTCGCTGTAATACGCCTTCGCCTTCCATCGGATGCCCTCGTCCCCCTCCAGGATCGTATCCCTGGCGAAATAACCACGATAGACGGGCAGGCTGTCAAAATTCTTCCCTAATAGTTCCCGCTTCAGCCCGGCAAGTCCATTATTCCCCGTCGAACAACCGGCAAGGAGCAGAATAGAGAGTATCGGTATGTACTTCATGTTCGGACTATGTTATTGATGCAATTAAATGCAAAAAACTGTCGAATACCGGGTTCGCTCACACCGGTTCAAACCCGAACCAATAATTCACCAGCACCCCATTCCTGAAAACACACTGGATAAAATATTTATACTCATTATGCCTCTTCACAAAATCGTCGGTTTCACTGCTCTCGTAGAATATCTTCTCGTCACCCCCCTTGCCGGCCAATACTTTATATCCCTTCCCCAGAACCCTGATGACGCTTTCCTTTTTTTGAAATAAGGAGATGCTTCGCGAGGTCGTAAAACTGTCCATGTTCATCCTCACGGCCTTCCGTGGAAATTTGTAATGCTTATCGATCGCAATGATCTGAAACTGGTCCGCAGAGTTTACAATGCCTCCGTACTCAACCATCAACCGTAACACCTGCGAACTATCCCGATTGATGATCTCAACTCTCGGCCACAGACCATCTGCTTCAAAGTGCCTGTCCCAGATGCGGCGTCCCAATACCCTTACTGTGCTCTCAGGATCGTCCATTTTGATCTTGTTTATGGCCGTATCGTGGATCATCGCTCGTTGACCCACTGCCAGGTTGGCCTCCAAAACGAGCCAACCCAGCCAAAAAAGATTTCTTATTTGCATGATCGATATTTATCGGACACCGTCAGATACAACCTATTTCTCACCAGCCGGTACTTCCCCTGCAAGGAAACGATCCCCCGGGCATCTTCTCCATCATTCGATGCCATATCGAGAAAAAAACTCTGATCCGGGTAGAACCGGAAATTCTGCTCCAGGCCATTTCCAATTCCCTGCTGATCGCGCTGCCAGACCCCCTCCAGGTCTTTTTGCGCCAGGCAGCAGGAGTCCTTTTTAGCCTGGGCCGATCCCCATAATACCGACAGACTGGTCCTGTCCATGGCCTGGGCCCGGGCAGAAGGAAGACATAATAAAATTCCAGTGAAAAAACAAAGCAAAAAAGCAGAATACGGCGCATATCCATAGCCCCAAGCAAAAGGTTGGCACGGTACATAAGGAATAGGGATTAAGTTCATCTGATAGGATACGGGTAATCTAGCCTACAGGTTACAGTGAGCTAATGTATACGCCAAATTCTAAAAATGCAAGCATGATGGAGATTTTTCGACAAACGACCAGCATTCTGTAAAGATTCTGGATATTTTGTCAATATTTTCTTTCACAGGGAAAGGGTAAGCCTATCTCAGTTGCCGCTTTGCTTTACCGCCCAGGCCCTGACAGCCTGGATCGCATCGTACAAAACACCGGCCTCACCTCTAAAATCCCCGGATCCTTTTGGTTCGCCGGTGCGCACGTCATACCATTCAAAAAAACCGTGATGGCTGATGACCCTTTCGATCATAGGATCCAGCTCCTTGCAGGCGTCCGCCGCATAACCGTAGGACAGCAGGGCGCTTATCATTCTTCCTCCGAACCATGTCCAGTCGCCTCCATTCTGATAGAGGTAAGGATGCATATTCGGAAAGGCATCGGCCGGGTATGGGGGATAGACGGTGATCCCGATAGTAGCGAATTTTTCCTTTGACGCGGCGTTCACCAATTGCCGGTTGATCTCATATACTTCTGATCGGGAATTAAAACCGGCAAGGATAGCGCAAATGGAACCACCCGAATAAAGGATTGCCGATTCATTCAGTGAAGCTGGAAAAGGGCTGCCGTCGATATAAATATGTGGTTTATACTTTTTCGCCGCGGCATCCCAAAGATATTTCCTGACGCTGGTCCGCAGGTTTTGTGCTAATTTTTCCCAGTCACGGCTTATTGGATGATTGTGCGGTCTCAATTTCAGAAAATCATTGATCGCAATGCCGAACATGGCATTGTCATAAATATCGATGGCCCATTTGGTGTGGTCGTTTATGGCGACGCCCCAGCCGTTCTCAGGCTGAACATCTCCCCAATCGATGGTGGTCGCACCGATGACAAGTCCGTATTTTGCAGACCATCTGTCGCGTAAGATGTAATTGAGCGCAGCTTCCATTCGGCCAAAAACAGTATTTCCGCCGACATTCTTCGAAAGGAATGCGGTATCGCCAGTCAGATCCACATACTTTTTTACGGCCTGGATGAGCGAGGACTCCTGGTCCGTTTCGACCGTGTTCTTATGAGCAGCCCACCCGGGAAGCAGCTTACTGTACCTGTATTTATAGCCGATATTCGCCCTGGCGCTGTCTACAAGCCCATCCACAATGTTCCCATCATCTCCCTGGCTTTTAAAAAATAGCAGCAGCATGTCCTGAACTTCCTCTTTCGGATGAACCTTTAATGACCCAGCTATGAATGTGTTAAGATCCCGTATCCAGACCTCATTGTAAGACGTGCCTGCGGAAAAACCGTGCAGCAATGCCAGCGCCCGGCTCTGCACCGTATCCAGCCTGGGATCATTTAGAATAGCGGACGCTAATTTACTGTCCGCGGCTGTCTGACCCGGACAGTTGAAGACACTTAAAAAACAGTAAACCGCAAGTAGGGATCTTCGCATGATTAATAGGTACAAACATAATCCGATATTACTTATCCCGCAAACAAAAGCCCTGTTCCCCTTCAAATGCAGGCACAGGCCGGATGCAGCCCTGGCACGTCAGCGGCTCGGAGATGTCGAATTATTGCATTATTTTGAGCGGGAATCGACATGCATGATGCCCCGTTATCACCGCCTGACAACCCTGATCCTGTTATTCCTTTTTGCTGACTCGCAAGGGTATAGCCAGACAACCGCGCCGGGCTGTACGACCCCTTATTACAAAGGGAACTATGGCCCCCCGCTGGATGGCAATATTTCCCTCAGATCCACGGCTGTTGGACCGGATGGATGCATCTACATCGGCAACCTGTACAACCAGGTGTATTCGATCATCAAGCTCGACACCTTTGGGGCTGTCATCAGAAGTACCGCTTATAGCCCTCCCGGTCCGTTGAATTACAGCGCACCCGGCAAGACGATCATGGATTACGACGGCAACCTGCTCTCCGTATTATTCAATAACTATATCCTTCGCACCGATACGCTTGGTAATATCCTGGCCGCCCGGCAATTGTCAATTTCCGGCATGTCTTCCTTTACTTTTCTTGATGTGGGTGTGCTGTCAGACGGGGACAAGGTCTTCCTGCTCGATGGCAACCTCGGAGGCTACGAAGACGTATTTTTGGTAGTCACCTCCCCAGACCTGTCCAGCATAAAATGGACGAAATATCTCGCCGGGTGGAACTATACCTATAGCAGTCCCGGCATGGTCATCGATGGTAATAAGATCGTCCTTGGAGTCGATTTTTATGGGAGCTATTATTATCCCAACGGCAGCGGCATCATCCAGCTGGATGGGGGTTCAGGCGCCTTATTGCAGCAGCGATGGTTTTCCCAGATCCTCAACTTCACACAGGTATCTTCCTATAATAAAGGGTACATTTTCAACGGCAGGACTAACGATCCCAACTTTCCATCCTTCTACTTCCGGACAGATAAGAACCTGAACCTGCTTGCAGCATATGATTTCCCGGCCTATTCCACCGGTTATCCTTATGGATACCCCTTTCTGTTTCAGCCGCAGCCCGATGGCTCGATCTATGGGTTCTATTCCAGCAGCTCGAACATGACCCTGTTCCAGATCAGCCCGGATGACGCGATACAGTGGGCCAGCGGTCTTTTTGGTTTTTACCAGGATCCCATAACGCTGGCGTTGACCCCTGGTGGTATCTTCATCGGCACCGACTATTCCGCCACCGATGTTATCACAGGCGGAACGATCTCGGGCATCCAGCTCTATAAATCCAGCTATTCCGGTTATTTCCCGCCCTGCACCAATCCTACCGCGGCCTCGATGAGTATGACCGCTTATTCCCTGACACCGGCTGCCGCCCTGGAGCCCATCCGGGATACGACGGCATTCAGCATTTCGGACGCTTCTATCCAGGAGACCACCGGACCAACGCTGGTGGGCACAACCTGTACGGGTACCCCTACCTGCAATAGTCTCCGGATCACAGGCAATGCCGCGATTTGCGGCAATACCGGCTCCTTTACCGGGAACCTGAATGCGGGATGTTCCGTGCCGCTGAGCTGGTCGGTCTCGGACGGACCCGGCGCGGCCGCCATTACAGTAAACAGCAACAATACCGTATCCATCAATTTCACGAAGGACGGCGCATACAAGGTAAAAGCGATGTTCAGCGCCAACTGTACTATCTATGCAGACAGTATCCTGGTGCATGTCACTACTACAACCGCTCATTTATCCCTGGGTGACGATACTACCCTTTGCGCCGGTGCTTCCCTGTTATTGCAGGCCGGCAACAACTTCAGCTCCTATAGCTGGCAGGACGGATCCACCGACCCAGATCTGCTTGTGACAACACAAGGGCAATATACCGTTACAACCCAGGATGGCTGCGGCAGCACTTATCACAGTTCCGTCAACGTCTCGTACAGGCCACTCCCGGTCTCTCCATTTCCGGCGGACTTCACCAAATGCCAGGCCGACACGCTAAGCCTGGCCTTGCCAGCTGGGTTCAGTAGCTTTTATTTTGCCTCGCCGCCAGCAGACAGCCGCATTCAACATGATTCAGCACAGTTCTTCAATCAAAGCACGTCCAGTTATGCCCTTTCAGAGATCGATGACTATGGATGCCCCGTCAATTCCGGGATCACAGTTCATATCTATCCGCAGCCCGTTCTTAATATAGGGAATGACGAAACCCTCTGTCCCGGAGACTCTTTATTGCTCGATCCGGGTCCGGGGCTCGACAACTACCTTTGGAACACCGGGAGTCACAGCGAGGCGATCTGGGCCCATACAGCAGGAACATATCGGGTCCAGACGACTACCGCGAATGGCTGCATCGCACAGGCAAAAATGTCGCTTAGCAATTATCCGGCACCGGTAGCTGGTCTTGATCCTGATACCACGCTATGCACCGGCACAACCCGGCAGTTGACAGCGAACAGCGGGTATATCAGCTATCTTTGGAATGACGGCAGCACTGCATCTACCTTCAAAATTTCAACTATAGGTCGATTCTGGGTCAGGATCACGGATGCACAAGGTTGCTCCAGTACCGATACCGTTACCATCAAGAATATTGTACCCTTGCCGTCCGGTTTCCTTCCCGAAGACACAACCATCTGCCAGTATGGTAGCGAAACCCTGAAACCCAATGCCCGGTTCAATAATTATCTTTGGAGCGACGGAAGCACTACCGCCTCCATTTCCGTCAGGACGCCGGGCTTATACATCCTGGAGGTCACTGATAAGAATGGCTGTATAGGTACGGATAGCATTTTTCTGACCGGAAAGCAATGCCTGGTAGGCTGCTATGTCCCCAATGCCTTCACGCCCAACAATGATGGAAAGAATGACGTCTTCCGGCCGCTGCTCTACGGTAATGTCGTTCAATATAAATTCAACGTCTTCGATCGCTGGGGACAGCAGGTATTCCAATCTACCGAACCAGGCAAGGGATGGGACGGAACTATTCATGGTGTCCTCCAGGCCGCCGGTACATTTGCCTGGTATTGTACCTACCAATTGCAGGATGGACCGGTACAGACGCAAAATGGCACAGTGCTGTTGATAAGATAAAGGGGTCCGCCAGGTGCGATCAGGTCATACACCACCTCCTGCCGGCCCGTCCAGGACGTCATATGACGCCGCAACAAAGGTCAACAGCTCCAGCTTCGGCTCCACCTCAAATCCATTCGCATGCAATTCCGTGGCAAATTTCTTAAACGATTCCAATCCTTCCAAAACCCGATGCGCCTCCTCATTTTCGAAATGATCGAAGTGCATGAACGTTTTTCCATCAGATAGCAGATACGTGCTGTATCGTATACCCGGATGATTCAGCGCCCTCAGCTCATTCGCTATCGCAGTAATGTTCTCCTGGTTCCTCGCAACGAACTCCGGCGTTGTCGTGTAGATGACCCGTACGATCTTCATATGCGGAGGTTTTTTATTAAGCTATTTCCCGACGAACAAATTGTCGGCCAGCTGCTGATTGAAGTGTTTAACGGGATCTCCGTTGATGTTGTGATAAATGGCGCTGACGAAGATGACTTTTACAGCGTTCATTACGGCCAGTAGGGCAAACATGCCCAGGAGGAACAGCGCGATCCCGGCAAGGGGATGGATGGCCCAGCCTAAAGCAAAGCAGGGAATAGCCAGCAGCACGATGCCCAGCAGCTGTATCAGGCCGAAACTGAAGCTTGCTCCAAGCCCTTCGCCCCATTTTTCTTTAACCAGCGTTGCCGATCTCCTGAAGGCCTTCAATGGCCCCACATTTTCGTAGGCTATAACCGGTACAACGAAGAACGTCGCAACGCTCCAAACGATACCGATCAGACCGGTAATGAACTTTCCGATCGATCCGAAACTATCCTGCAGGATCCGCAGAATGGTACCAACAGTCGCCGCAAACGCCGCCCAGGACAGGATAACTCCGATCCTGCTGACGGCGAACCGAAGCCCCTCGCGGACAGTCGGCTCTTCCCCTTTGAAATAGAGATGCGTGCAATGGACCAGCGCTGTATTGAAAAATACGATGACGAAATAGTTGACCAGGTAGTAGACAAATGTCACCAGGTAACCGGCCACCCGGCTCTGCTCTCTGACCGTATCGGTGTTCCATCCCGACAGAGCAAGAACGGCCGTCGCGAACGATCCGATCACTAGTATCATCGAAAGACCGGATAGAAGCGGAAAAACGATCAGCTGGCGATTCTCTTTCAGAACTTTAAAACTGTTGAGGGCTATATTCCAACCGTTGGATAGGCGCGTGAAGAGGTTCATAAGTGAAGGTTATGTGATAATTTATCAGTAAAATAAGCTAAACCGCCCGCATTTCCAAGGAGGCGTTGAATTGGCAAAAAAAATGATAGGTTTGTTTAAAATTAACACCCATGCGGACAATAAAAGGGCTGACCGTCAGCTGTCTTCTGAGCCTTTCCCTTTGCTCTCTGACGGACTGCAGCGCACAGGCAATGGCTCAACGGTCGTTACTGGCTCTTTCGAAGACCGAACATATGCTGGCCATTGTCGATCCGCTTACCTTAAAGGTGACGGCCCGTTTACCGGTAGGAGAAGATCCACATGAGGTCATTGCCTCTTCGGACGGCAAAACCGCCTATGTCACCATCTATGGAGGAGGCAGCCTTCATGAGCTTGATATCATCGACCTCGTCTCTCAAAAACCAGTCACGAATCTCGATACCCGTCCCCTCTATGGGCCCCATGGAATAACCTTTGCTAACGGAAAAGTATACCTGACAGCAGAAGGCTCCAAAGCCGTTGCCAGCTATGACCCCGCTACCGGCAAGCTCGACTGGAGCATGGGTACCGGTCAGGACAGAACACATATGATCTACGTCACTCCCGACGCCAAAAAGATCTATACCACCAATGTATCTTCCGGGACCGTAAGCATCCTCACCGGCACGATCCTCCAACCCAACCAGCCCTCTCCTCCCGGCGCCAAACCCAGAGAGAGCTGGACCCAGACCATCATCCCCACCGCCGTCGGCTCCGAGGGCTTCGACGTCTCCCCCGATGGCTCACAGCTATGGACAGCGTCCAGCCAGACAGGCGTCATCAGCATCATTGATCTTACTGAAAAAAAACTGGCGCAACAGCTCGACGCCAAAACGCTTGGCGCCAACCGCCTCAAATTTACGCCCGATGGCAAACAGGTCTTTATCACCAGCCTTTCGACCGGCATCCTTTATATCTACGATACGCAGTCCCATAAAGAGATCAAAAAGATACAGACGGGACACGGCGCCGCCGGCATCCTCATGGACCCTGAAGGCCATCGCGCCTTCGTTGCCTGCTCCAATGATAACAACATCGCCGTCATAGATCTGAAGAGTCTTACCATCACTGGTCACCTCGACGTCGGCGGCGTGCCCGACGGCATGGCCTGGGCAGTTCGGTAATGCCGCTGGATTGACAGCGCCGGGGTCAGGGCCACCGGTCCAAAACAAAAATGCCCCGTCCTTATTTCAATGCCTTATAGGTAAATTTTTGCCCGCCCAGGGAGGCCTCAAGCATTAATCCACCCTTTCCCTGGGAAAATACCACTACCCCATTTCTATAATTCGCATTGGCAGATGCACCCGATTTCACAGCTATTGCCGAAGCCTGTCCGCTAAATTCAATTTTATTTTGCATGAAGCGATCCCTTGCATCTTCGTTCTCAAAAAAGATAATTTCCCGGTAAGCCTGCCCTCCTGCCTGTGCTCCCACGGTTACCTGCACCATTTGGGCGGTGCCAACAGGCTTCCCTTTTTCATAGACCGCTCCTTTACCTGCAGCTCCGCCTACGCCTATCCCACCTTTGCCCACATTGGGGAATATTGCGTATCCGGAAGAGTGTTTAAAAAGATTTTCCATTGAAGGATCCGCCTTTAAAAAGGAGGCTTTGGCCTTCTTACTGTCAATGATTATTCTCTCCTGAGAATCATCTTGCGCCAATAATATTCGCGGTAAGAACAGTCCTGACAATATCATTAGAAGTATTACCTGCCGGGCGGTGCTGGAGAATTTCATACATGTAAATTTTAAGTTAGCAAGAAGAGTTTGCGCTAAAAGAGATGCAAATAATCTGCCATGCGAAATACGTTTCGCAAAAACACATGTAATTGGATATCAATTATTTGCAAATTTATCCGCCGCCCCGGTCCCGCACTGCACACCGCCAGGCACCCATCCAACAGGTGATCTGCAGTCTGGAAATATTTTCTTTATCGCATGATCAAAATTGTTTGATAGGAAGTGCTGGCACCATTCGTCCAGATCAGTTTATATACTCCCTTCAGCAGGTTTGTCACAGGTATCTTCACCTGGGGAACACCCTGTGGCACTCTTGTCGTCTGCACTACTCTTCCGTTCATATCCACCATCTCAAATTTTGACGGATTCATCGTCGATGGAACAGTTACTATGATATAGTCGCTGGACGGATTGGGATACAAGGTCAACGTGGCCGGGGTACCCGATGTTTGCACCGCCACTATCCGGCTCAGTGAGGTGTCAAGCGTTCTGGCATACATGAGCAGCCGGTAATAGCTGACTCCCTGTCGGGAGATGGAATCGGTATAGGAATAGCTGGCAGAGTCGCCTCCCCTCGCCATTATGCTGGCGATAGAACCAAAATGAGTCGTATCACTGCTCTGCTCGACGACATATAAAAATATACTGGAGTCATAGGCCGTCTGCCATTGCAGGGATGGTTGATTGGCCATTATCGTGCCTGCGAACGACTTTAATTGGAAGACATGCGGCAATGCCGGTGTTGATGGCGGCGCAAGGGTATCAGGTGGCGTCGTTACCGGTGGGATCGTATCCGGTGGCGTAGTCACCGGTGGAATGGTATCCGGTGGCGTAATCACCGGCGGGATCGTATCCGGTGGAGTAGTCACCGGCGGTATCGTGTCGGGTGGCGTGGGCTTAATAAAGGTAAAGCCAGCCAGCGAATCCGAACCATAAGGTGTAGAGACGAGAACGCTGCCGGTTGCGCCGGAATCCAGCACCGCCAGAATGACCGTATCGGATGCGACGTTGAATGAAGCAGCCGCTGTATTTCCAAATCGAACAAGGCTCGTCCCCGAAAAATAATTCCCTCTGATCGTCACCGTAGCACCCTTAGCCGCACTGTCGGGACTGAACGACTTCAGCCGTGGCCCGGGACGCGTGGTTGCCTTATATCGGAAAATAGAAACTTTACTGGTCGACGAATTGACCGAGGCGATATCATTCTTACCGCTATTGTGCAGATCACCGATGAACAGCTGCTGCGGGCTTCCGGCGTCGGGATAATCAACGCTGCTGCCAAAGGAAAGGGTGTCAGAGCTGCTGTAATTCTTTAACACGGAAAGCAGATCTCCATCCCTGACGGCCGCTATATCGGGCTTCCCGTCACCGTCCAGGTCGCCGATGCGGACAGCCAAAGGACGAACACCGATCGGAACATCTTTACGCGGCGCCATGACGAGTGCACCCGGCGTACTGAGGTTCCTGATCACGGATACCACACTTGAACCGGTATTTGCAGTCACGAGATCCTGCAGGCCATCCCCATTTATATCGCCCATGACAATACTCTGGGGCGAACCGGGCAGGGGTATGCTGGCCATCTGAGCAAATGATACCGTGCCATAGCTGGAAGTATTCCTGTAAAGATTTACATTATTGTAGACCTTGTCTGTAATGGCCAGATCCGGCATGCCGTCCCCATCCAGATCTCCCAGCGCCAGCTCTGCAAAGACTCCGTCGCCGCTTCCGCCGTTCTGCTGACTGAAAGATAAATGGCCGACAGTACTGTTATTTAAATAGACCGTAAATATCGCGCTGGCTTCGTTGAGCGCGACGATATCCGGCCTGCCGTCCCCATCGATATCGCCGATGCCGGCGCCGTTTGCGTTATAGGCCCCCGGAAGATCGACCTTTGGAGCAAGGCTGATCGTTCCCGCCACACTGGTATTAAGGAACACCGACAAAGTATTGGCCAGATGATTGGCTACCACGATGTCCTGCTTTCCGTCACCATCCAGATCCCGTACGACGATATAGCCGGGGTCACCAGCTGTCGGGTAGTCGATCCCCGTCTCATAGACCAGCGTATCGGGCAGCCCCTTGTTCCGGTATAGGGTAATACCGCCGTTGTTGGTAGTGATCATATCGGGCTTTCCGTCGCCATCCACGTCGCCGAATGCAAGATTGACCGGTATGCTCTTTACAGAATAGTCTGTCCGGTCGGCAAAGGATGTAGAATCGATGAATCCGCCGCCGGGCCAGCTCAGAGTGAAAGGCGCTGCAGGGTAAGCTACCTTATTATCCGCATATACTGAAAGGGCCTCATAATTGCTGCCAGCGGGAACGATGACCGACAGCAGATTGGCTGTCGCGGATTGCACCGAAGCCTTAAGCGTACCGAAATATATCGAATTGTTGGTCGCCACCGGGTCGAAGTTCGAGCCGGCGATCTGTACCGTCGTCCCGACCGCGCCTGAAGCGGGACTGTACCCGGTGACGGTCGGCAGGATAGTGTATGAAAAGCCTGGTAAGGTTGCCGTGCCGCGCGCAGAGATCACCGACACACTGCCCGAATATGCATTTGCCGGTACGACAGCAGTGATGGTCGAATCCGAAGTTACCGTATAGGAAAGAGCATTGGTATTATTTACCGTCACGCCCGTGATATCTGTGAAATTGCTTCCCTTGATGGTCATGACCGTACCCTTTCCACCGCGCAGGGGGTTGAAGGAGGCGATATGCGGTGCATTGACCCAGTTCGGGAAGATCCAAAGGTCGCTGGGGTCCCATTCGTTCGCCACGACCGCTTCCGGAGCGCCATCCCCGTCCATATCCGTCAGCGTAAAGTCGGCCGCATTCTGGTTACTCGTCATAAAATCCACACCAGGAGCAAACGACAGATGCCCGCCCTGGCTGGTATTCTTACTTACGGTAATAGCCGTTTTATAATCGTTGATAAAAGAAATATCCACCAGACCGTCTCCATCCACGTCTCCCAATGTGATCTGCCTTGGACTATACGGAGCCCATTGGTAAACGACGCTGTCTGCAAAGCTGATCGTCCCGGGATGGCTTGTGTTGTGGTATACCGTCAGGGAATGATTGTCGGTAGGCGCATTATTGCCGCGCATGCCAACGCTCAATTCCGGTTTGCCATCTCCGTCAAGGTCACCAATGGCCACTGTCAGCGCATTGACACCGGGATAGCATTGCTTAGCCGCAGCCAGCGAGATATGTCCAATGGTGCTGGTATTTTGAAAGACCCAAACATAACTTCCACTGACGCCGGGAAGCGCAATGTCAGGAAGACCATCCCCATCGAGATCGCCTGTGGCAACAGACTCCGGCGCCCCGTCGATGGGATAATTGCCGGCCGATGTAAAATTTATGGCTCCGCCTGTACCGGTATTGGCTAAAAGGGTCAGGGTCCCATCGAGATTTGGAATGATCAGATCGGGCCGGCCGTCGCCGTCCAGGTCGGAGATTGTAAACGTGTGTGGTGCACTGTAGGAGTTCTTGCCCGTTCCATAGTCCACGCGTGCCGCAAAGGCAATATTCCCGGGTGTCGAAACATTTTTAAATACAGATATGCTTGATCCGCCTCCTGCATTATTGACGACAACCATATCGGGAAGGCCATCGCCATTAAGATCCGCGAGGCGCACCCAATACGCGCCTGTAGCGACGCCAATGTCCGATTTTGGATAAAAGGCCAGCTTATTATTCACCATACCGCGGTTACGGAAAACAGAGATATTTTGCGAGAACAGATTCAGTATGACCGCATCCACCTTTCCATCTCCGTCAAGATCGGCGGTCCCAACACTTTGCCCATAGGAATTCCCCGCAACCGTCACCGCCGGTCCAAATGTGCTGGGAGTGATCACCGGGCCTCCACCGGAAAAGGTCACCGAAAAAAGCCCATTGCTAAAGGCCGTTGTATTTCCCCTGCTGACCGAAATAGCCCCATAGGAAGCTCCGCCTGGCACTGTTACCGCCAGGGTGGTCGCAGAAGCCGAAGTCACCGTCGCCCTTACCGATCCGAAGAAAACAATATTATCATTCGGGTTGGTGCTGAAATTGTTTCCCTGCAGGACCACAGACGAACCTACCATTCCGGTAGCAGGCAAGAAGGAGGAGATATATGGCCCCGAATAGAAGGACTTCTGACTACCGACGCCGGACAACGTCGACACCGACACAGCAAGATTGCCGACCGCTACATTCCCAACGGTAGCCTGGATGCTCGTGTCTGAGGTCACGATATACGCCGCGGCAGCCGAATCACCGAAGCCGACTCTTGTGGCTCCTGTGAAATTAGTTCCGTAGATGATCACGATCGTACCTGTACCGCCACGCGAAGGGCTAAACGAAGTAATCTTCGGCTGTGCCAATAGACTGGTAGCCAAAAGCAGGAATAGAGGGGTTAAATAATTTTTCATAGTATACTTTATAAGGTAGGGACTGTCGGTCATTCAGGGTCCATCGGGGTTCAATATACGGCGTAAATATTGGCCATACAACTTATATACATATTATTATATATGAAGACTGCCCGACTGAAACCGTACTGAAACAGATACAATTCTTGCATTGCCTGAAAAAAAAATTTGCGTAAGCAAATCCTTACTACCGCAAACTGGATACCCTGCTGGCAACGGACACCAACTGTATCATTACCGGACGTTAGTTCGCTTATCCATACAGCAAATCACTGATCTTTAATAAATTGCAGGAAGGCATCTTATTTGTGAAGGATTTGTCAATTCCTTTATAATGATCAAAAATTATCTTCGGATAGCCCTCCGGAATCTATACCGCCATAAGAGCTTCTCGCTCCTGAATATTATAGGACTGACCGTCGGAATGACCGCCTTTTTCCTGATCTTCCTGTACGTTCGTTTCGAATTAAGCTATGATTCGTTTAATACCAGGGCCGACAGGATCTACCGCCTCGTCAGCGATGTTAAGACGCCTGGTGAAACTTTACATTTCAATTCACCCCCTTTGCCGTTGGCCGGACACCTGATGGTCAACTTTCCTGAATTGCAGTCGGTCGCAAGAGTCAGCCTGGGAGACGACTGGATGGTCATCCGGGACGATAAGGTCTTTCGGGTAGACGACGTTGCAGTAGCGGACAGCAACTTCTTCAAGGTATTTGACTTCCGCCTGCTAAAAGGCGATCCCAACACCGTGTTGAAAGATCCTAACGGAGTGGTGTTATCCGAATCCGAAGCCCGGCGCTTCTTTGGCAATGCCGATCCCGTTGGTCAATCGCTGACAATGACAAGGTTAAAGTTTCGTGCAACGGTTACCGGGGTGATGCAGGATCTGCCGGTCAATTCCCATCTCAAAATACGCATGATCTGCTCGGCCGATACGTTAAGCCCGGACCAAAGCCAACAATGGGACAACTACGGCAACAATATTTATCTGCTGCTTAAGCCTTCTGCCAGCGCCGCCGGGCTCCAGGCAAAATTCCCGGCTTTTCTTCAGAAAATAGGCGGGGCTGCGTTAAGCAGGGCGCAAAAACACCCTACCCTGCTTCTGGAACCATTGAGAGATATCTACCTGTACTCCACAAGGGATGGTTTGGCCAAAGGGAACATCACCAATGTTCGTATCTTTTCTATCATCGGCACTTTTATTCTTTTGATCGCAGGTATCAATTTTGTCAACCTTACTACCGCCAGATCCGGCGAACGAGCCAAAGAAGTGGGCATAAGGAAAGTAGTAGGCGCGAGCAAACCGATGCTGGCAGGACAATTTATCGGCGAAAGCATCATCCTCAGCCTCATCGCCTGTCTGCTGTCGGTGCTGATATCCACTCTTCTGCTGCATGGCTTTAATCATCTCGCGGGAAAAGAGATTAGCCAGGGTATCTTCTCCCAACCTCAATATCTGCTGGTTCTCCTTGGCCTCAGCGTGCTCATCGGTATCGTCGCCGGCTTCTATCCCGCCCTGGTGCTCTCGTCTTTCCAACCGGTGGCCGTGCTCAAGGGAAAATTCAGTTCCGGGATGCGGGGCATCTTCCTGAGAAAAACGCTCGTCGTCGTCCAATTTACCATTGCCACCGGATTGATCATTGCCACCTTGATCGTATACAACCAGCTCAATTATATGCGTAGCCAGGATCTTGGGTTTAATAAAGAGCAGGAGCTGATCCTCGATACCCGGGGCGACTCGGCGACAGCGGCTTTTAAGCAGGAAATATCCACGATCCCGGGAGTGCTCTCTACTACGAGATCCAGCAGTGTCCCGGGCGGGGGAATGTACTACGGTGCCACCCAGCTGGAAAATGTCCGTGGAGAAATGCAGACGGTGAATGCTAACGGATATCTTACGGACTATGACTATATTCAACAGTTTGGCATCGGAATGGCTGCCGGCCGTGACTTTTCACGACAGTATCCGACAGACAGCACCCGCGGGGCGATCCTGAATGAAACGGCTGTCAGACTATTGGGGTACTCCAACTCCGCCCAGGTGATCGGAAAGCGGTTCCAGTTGTTCAGCAATACTGGAAATATCATAGGCGTGGTGAAAGACTTTCATTTCCGTTCTTTGCAGGAATCGATCAAGCCCTTGATCCTGTTTTTAAACCCGGCTCAATCCGACCTGCTCTGTGTCAAAGTGGACGGCCATCAACTGCCAGCGACTTTTGCCGCTATCGGGCATAAGTGGAAACGGATGCTCCCGGACAGACCCTTCGATTATTTTTTCATGGACGAATATTTTGACAGACAATACCGCGCCGAAGACCGCTTTGGCGCCCTGTTTCTTTATTTCGCCATCCTGGCCATCTCGATCAGCTGCCTCGGGCTCATGGGCCTTGCCTCCTACAGCACCCTGCAGCGGACAAAGGAGATAGGTGTCCGAAAGGTCGTCGGCGCTTCGGTGCGTCAGATCGTCATATTGCTATCAAAAGATTTCTTATCGCTGGTGGGGTGGTCCTTCATCGTAGCCGCCCCCATCTCATGGCTTTTTATCAGCGCCTGGCTGAACAGCTTCGCCTATCGGATCCATTCCTATTGGTGGATCTTTCCAGCAGCCGGAGGAACCGCGCTGCTGATAGCCTTATTAACGATCAGCTTTCAGTCGATCAAGGCTGCCATCGCTAATCCCGTGATGAGTTTGCGATCGGAGTAGCGGGTGGATCATCACCCGCTCTCCTTATTCCGGTTTTAATACCGCTTAATCACCCGGTACAAAAAGCGTTGCGGTTCCCCTATGACCCCACTGGCAGCTCTTCTTTGTTTCAGCATATCCGACTTCCAATAGGCAAAGGCTTTGGCAGTATCCATCACAGCCGTTACGAGCGTTACTTTTTTATCATTGTCAGGGTCATGGCCATATGCCCGTACGGTTATGCCATTATCTGCTCTTTCTTTTTCGCCCTCCTGAAATGCCTTTTGCCAGGCATCCCAGTCCTTGACAGTAAACGTGGTCCTGGACCGCAGGTTCGAACTGATCATGGCTGTATCCTGGAAGGTCATCGTAACAAAGGAAAACGACGGCGATCCTACCACTCCCCCTTTTTTCATCGCCTCTTTCAGACTGGGGTCCTTCGCGAATGTTTTGGCTTTGGCCAGATCATCTACTTTCACCCCTACCAATACCATATTGGAATCTTTCTCATTCCGGCCAATTACATAGCTGTGAATGCCACTGGCCAACCTCATCGAGTCATGTGCTTCGTAGGAAGGCAACCATTTTGCAAAATTGGCAACCTTGTGTGTTACTACCATCATATTCTGCGGCGTGGTAATCGTAGTCGTTTTCGGCATAACCGCGACTGTAGCGCTGTCGGCCCTGGTGGAGTCAGAGATTGTCTTCGTCTCACTTCCGCCTCCGCCGCAGGAAGCAAAAAAGAATGGCATAGCTGCATACAGTAACATGCCGGCAAGTTTAGACTGTTTCATTGATTTTGTTTTTTAAATAATTAATAAACAAGATTGATATTCAGATGCTGATCCGGGTTTGATTTACATAAACAATTGGCCTGTAGTGCTTTCACTATTGAAGACATGCCCTGAGAAAGGATGACGGGTTAAGATGGGAAAACGGAAGGATATGGCCGTCCAGGTTCTGCTTAAGGTGGGAAAACTTTCATCAAGATAGGAAAAAAAACACCATGGTCCTAGAATAATATGGGCCAGCAGCAGGCCGTTGGGGGATTCCGGGCCCGTAATGGTCATACAGTCCCTGGAAGGTGACCAGAACACCAGGAGCCCGGTCGGTCGAGGGGAGAACAGGTTAATATATACGATCTCGTCATTCCGATATGGCATAATAGCCCGCCTTGCCAATGCCGATAGTTCAAAAATTCCGTGCCTTTTTCTGTTTTTCCTCGATCCACTCCCGGTCGTGGTCATACTCTCTGGATCGTGGTGTGGTATGTGATCGCAAAGCTATTGGAGCAGGTGGACTATCCGATCTATCACTCGCTTGGCATCAGCGGACATTCGCTCAAGCATTTGGCCGCCGCGGTATCAACGGGGTATTTTGTCCGGCTATTTCGGCTGCAATACCGCCTTGCCGCCGCATAAATTCTATGGGCCGCGTGAAGGTAATTTGCACTATTTCTTTTTGACAGGAACTTTAGTTAAATTTAGAGAGCCACATTGTTTGCTTATTCAATAAAAAATATAGTTATGATCATTGTTCACGACATTTTTGTCTGTAAACCAGGAAATGCCTCCAAACTGGCGAAGATGTTCAAAACCGCGATGGCTGACAGCAGCGAGCTGGTTAATATCATGACCGATATGACGGGCCAGTTTAACAGGGTCGTGATGGTAACCAAATACGAAAACCTTACCGCATACGAGCAGAGTTGGGAGAAGTATAAGCAGGATACGGAAGCAATGAAGAAAATGCAGGAATCGATGGCTGGATACCAGGACATGTATCTGTCGGGATCGCGCGAGATCTTCCAGGTTTGGTGAAGACCGTCAAAAGAATACAGGGTTTTATCAAAAGTTAAAAGCGGCCCCACCGCCATAGATATTCGCTTTACTGTCATCCAGCGCCTTCATAAATGTCAGCTTCGCTTCTACATTATGAGTGCCTCTTCCTACGGCAAAACGGACCCCGATATTACCGGCTGGTCCTACAGAGTTGATCGTAGCCTGCCTTGTATTATCGTATCCATTGCCATCTACATAATCCTGGTTGTATTTGCCATAATGATATCCCAGACCGCCCCCTGCAAAAAAACCAAAACGCTGATCATTGTCTTTGCTCGAGCCGGCGCCAAAATTAAAATTGAGGATCACCGGTACATGAGCCATAAAAGCAAGCGTATTATCCGTTGCACTTCCATAATATGAATTGTAATTGCTGCTGTAACTGCCGGAAATACCAATGGTCAGCGGCACACCCACCGACAGGGAAAAATCTTCGTTTTCGATAAAATTAAACCGCGGATTGTAAGAGAATCCCTCAGCAACAGCCGCATTGCCATTTTTTGCCGTCGTAACAAAAATGTCCAGACCAACGCCATGCATAAAGCTTTGTGAGAACGCCATACTTACAGGTAACACAAAGGATAAGAGAAGAATACATTTCTTCATGAAGGGGAGTTTAGGGGAGTTATTTTTTTTATTCCGTAAATATATATACCCTGCCTTATTCCTGCAAGGTGTATTTTCCCTTTTATGCGGTTGTTGGCAAAAAAAATCCCGCCATGAAGACAGGATTTCATATAAAAATAAATCAATATCTATGCATCACCTTTTCTGCCCAACTCAGGGACAGGCATTAATTCCCCCAATTTGCAAAGTTGCATGGCCGTAGCCTTTGAGGTATGTATGCCGTTCAAACACTCAGATTGATCTGTCCATGCTCAAACAGAGAACATTGTCCCGGCTCTCACCTTTACCGCCTCTTTCACCTCCTCGTTATCTTCCCCCCTGCCCTTCTTCTTCGGCCAAACGTGAAAGGTTCCCGACCTCGATTTTCTGATGGTCCATTTCCCCCAGATGCCATTTTCATCGGCATAACCGGAATATTCTACCGTATGAGCCCCCGGATAAGTCTTTTTCAGCTGACAGGTCTCGGCTTTGGTGTCGTAGGTACCGGTCCACGTATAGGAGCCTACGGGATCCGATCCGTCGCCGGAGATGCTGCCGTTCAAAAAATCGAGCGTCATGGCCATTTCCCCTTTGGGACGGCCGCCGAGGGGGTCGTTGTAAAAACCTTCCCAGTCGCCGCTGGGGAAGTAGGGGTGTTGTTCGGAGGATGTCATTCGCGCACAAGATAAAGATAGAAGGCTATTTTTAAAATAGAGGCCCCCCATCGCGAACCGTAATTTTATTTATCTTTTGTCCATGAAACACCACTTCGCGGACTTACTCGACCGATCGGATGATTACTGGACCATTGTCCCCAATAGGGAGCGATATGCCTATTCCGCCATGGATAAACTCGCGGAAAAGGATCTTGTGAAGATTCTCACCATCAGCAAGCACGATGAAAATTGGAAGCAGGCGTTCGACTGTCCCAACCTGGAAGAATTGACACTGAACGATCCCAGTAAGGAGCAGCTGGCTGCGATACATACCTTCCGAGCGATCAAACGCATGCGGGTATCGTACTTACGGACGCCCACGATCGATTTTATTGCACATTGTCCGAACGTCGAAGAGCTGGTGATGGAATATGTATCCGGCTTTTCCGATCTCGCGCCGTTGCAGGAGTTGAAACAATTGAAGTCATTACACCTTGAAAACCTGCGGCGGGTCAGCTCTTTTGACGGATTGCGAGGGATCGAAAGCTTGCGGTACTTATTTATCGGCGGTACACTCGACTGGAACCAGCCCATTGCCGATTTCAACTTTTTTGCCAGCCTCCCGAATCTGGAAGCTTTTCAATTCATGTTCGTCTTCAACCAATCGCCCTTTCCTGCCTTCCTACCCCTCCTGTACCTGAAGAAACTAAAAAAGATCCATGTTGGCCGGGGATACTTTAAGACGCCCGAATACGCTTTCCTGAAGGCGGCCTTTCCGCATATTGAAGGGTGTGATTGGGAGCTGTGTTGGAAGCACAGCGGCAAGTTGGAGTTCCTGGGTAAGCGTGCCGGATTTGTGAAGGAGAATACGCCGAATACAGAAAAACGGTGTGCCGAGTTTAAGGAAATTTTTGAGGAGATGACGAGGGAGGCGGAGCGGAGAATAAAAGAGTGGAGGGAGAAGGAAGGTAAGTGATACGCAGCAAAGTGGGCAGCGACTATAAATTTACCAATGAACTGCCAATTGGATATCGATTACCTATTCACCCTGTTTAATTTTAAACCGACATAAATCATTGACGGATTGTCCTGATTTTTTCTCCCCATCGGCGCCGTCAAACCGACTGGACATCTTGCGAGGGTTGGCCTAACCTCGATTGTTAGCGTGGAGAACCGATGATCGAACACGACAAAAATTTTGTTTCTTCGATTTAAATTTTACCTTTGCACCGAATTCCTTATTGCTCACTCTTAAAATAAAGGAATCATGACAGAACATCTCTCCATATCATCCCTTTCTCTCGCTGCCTGACAGGCAGGCGCAGACTGTTCCTTTCTTTCAACTGAAAGTCTATAGTTATCCAATGGATCATTGTGTGTATTCCGCTCCGATCCACGGTATTATGTTCGCCTGCCTGAAATTTTAACGCAGCAATTATCCAAATTGTTAATGCAAATTATATGCACACGAACGATAGGGTTCTTCATGCCCTGCCGTATAGGCTGAGGTCTGCCCGGCAAAAAAAGCGATCTAAAAAAGAGGATTGCGAAAAGCGATTGGTACAGCTTCACAGACAACAGGTCAGACTGTGGATCAAAAAAAAATCTCTCCCCTGGATTCCTCTGGATAAGCCTACACATCATCACCCATGCAAAATGGTCGATGAAATTCTGGAACAGGAAATTCAGCTGTTAGATAATTATATCAAGAACAATTACCTGCGACACAAAATTTATAAAATCCACAAAGGCCGAAAACAAAACCAGCAAAGATTTTATAACGCTAAGCCAAAGTACGACCCCATCAAAAACATGTCAATACACACCATTTTGGAGGAGTGTAAAAAAGAAAATTTATGAGCACGTTAAAAGCAAAAGACCTAAGTAAGATCGGCTACACCAATGACCAGGCTCGAAGCCTTGTCATCAACCTGATTTCGAAACATTTTAAACATCATTCCAAACAGGAGATCATCGACCTCCTGACCCATATCAAAGCCGACCCCGGGGCATATTTAAAAGATGAACTGACCCGAAAGATCGCTGCCACGTTTATCGACACGGAAGAGGAAACACCCTTCACCGTCTTTTCTTTACTGCCACAGCCAGGACCGTTAAAAATAGTCGGCGGCAGGGAGATCGAGTCATCGGCAAAGAAACAAATGGAAGGAGCCATGTCACTGCCCATAACCGTACAGGGCGCCTTGATGCCGGATGCACATACCGGGTATGGCTTACCCATCGGCGGGGTGCTGGCAACGTCCAATGCCGTAATGCCTTTTGGCGTAGGGGTGGACATCGGCTGCCGCATGGCACTCTCGGTCCTCGACGAAAGCGATAGCTTCCTGCGGCGTTACTCGCACCAGGTCAAACTGGCCCTGAAGGAATACACCCATTTCGGGATGGAAGGCGGTCTCGAATTTCACCAGGAACACGAGGTCCTCGACAGCCCGCTCTTTCAATCGACGGAGCTGTTAAGAAAACTGCAGGGCAAAGCGGCCCGTCAGCTGGGATCCTCCGGTAGCGGCAACCATTTTGTGGAATTCGGAGAGATCGAATTGTTCGACAACAATACGGTCGGTCTGCCGCCCAAAAAATACCTTGCCCTGCTGTCGCATTCCGGCAGCCGCGGACTCGGCGCCAATATCGCCGGGCACTATACGCAGATAGCTATGAATACCTGTAAGCTGCCCGCGGAGGTGCAGCAGCTGGCCTGGCTGGACCTGGACAGCGAGGCGGGCCAGGAATACTGGCTAAGTATGACCCTCGCCGGTGATTATGCCAAAGCGTGCCATGACCGCATTCATGCCAACCTGCTGAAAGCGCTTGGCCTGCAATCGCTGGTTACGGTGGAGAACCACCACAACTTCGCGTGGAAGGACAAGCTGGGAGACGGCCGGGAAGTCATCATCCATCGCAAAGGCGCCACGCCGGCCCACGAAGGAGAGCTCGGCATCATCCCGGGAAGCATGACGGCAGCGGCTTACCTGGTCGCCGGTAAAAGCGACGACAACACCCTCTACTCCGCTTCACACGGAGCAGGCCGCGCCATGAGCAGGAAACGCGCAAAAGAGAACACGACCGTCTCGGCCATGAAAAAAATGCTTTCCGATGCAGGAGTGACGCTCATCGGCGGCAGCGTGGAAGAAAATCCGCTCGCATACAAGGACATCGAACGGGTAATGAATGCGCAACGCCAGCTGGTGGAGGTCCAGGGCCGGTTCCAGCCGAAAATAGTACGAATGAACAAAGAATGATTAAACGTAAACAACATGGAAAAAGCGATTATACAGATCACAGCAGGGCGCGGCCCTGTTGAATGTTGCCGGGTCGTAGCCCGCATCCAGGAAAAAATGATGGAGCAGGCGCGCAAAGAGGGCCTCAACATGACCGTGCTGGACAACAAAAAGGCCGACCTCAACGGCACACTGCTGTCAGCAACCCTTCTGGCCAATGGCGCCGGCCTGGACAAGTTCATCCGGGAATGGAAGGGAACCATTCAATGGATCTCCCCCAGCCCCTACCGGAAATTCCACAAGCGGAAGAACTGGTTCGCCGGTGTAGAGATCTTCGAGGTACAAGATCAATTGACATGGAGTGCCAAAGAGGTTGTTTTCGAGACGTGCCGTGCCTCCGGACCCGGGGGCCAGAACGTGAACAAGGTGGAGACCGCCGTTAGAGGCACCCATCTTCCCTCAGGTATCCAGGTGCTCGCCATGGACAGCCGCTCCCAGTTGCAGAACAAAAAGCTTTGCCTGGAACGGCTGCAGGAAAAGGTCACAGTCTGGCAGACCAGCCAGCTGATCATCCAGCAACAGGCCCGGTGGCAGGAACACAATTCCCTTGAAAGAGGCAACGCCATCCGGACCTTCATCGAGCAGCTGTAGCAACTCTCCAAAGCCCGCCAGCACAGGGCAGGCCAGGAGGCGGCTTCGCCGTCGCTTATTAAAAAATAAATCCGCCAGGCTGTCGCTAAAACGATATAATGGCTAATGTAAAAAAGACTCTACCTTCCGCCAATGATTACCGCCCCCCAAACCCAACCCAAAAAAGTCGCGGTCATGCCGGAGAAGACCCGCATCGCCTCGATCGATCTTCTCCGCGGCCTCGTCATGCTCATCATGGCCATCGATCATCTCAGAGACTTATTGCATCTGGGACACCCCGCCCCTACCAATTTCGAAACAACTACCCCGGTGCTTTTCTTCTCCCGCTGGATCACTCATTTTTGCGCACCGACCTTCGTCTTCCTCAGCGGCATCTCCGCCTTCCTCGCAGGGAAACGGCGAACCAAAGATGAAATGGCGGCATTCCTGGTAAAAAGAGGCATTTGGCTGCTGTTTGTCGAGCTCTTTATAATCAACTTTGCAACCTCAGTGGACCCCCTCTACCATGTCATCGTACTCCAGGTGATCTGGGCCATCGGCGGCAGTATGATCCTATTGGGCCTGCTGGTCTGGGCAAACTTGAGCCCCGGCGCCATCGGAGGCATCGGCCTTACCATCTTCCTGGGCCACAACATCATCGACCTGCTGCACAACAAAGCCATCGATACTGGTTTGCTCTGGAGACTGTTCCTCAGCGGCCACGGCTTCAACACGCTGGACCCTATGGGACCCGATCGCTTCCTGCTCGTCGCCTATGCGCTGATTCCCTGGACAGGCGTGATGCTGATCGGATACTCCCTGGGCACCTTGTATACAAAAGATGCTGCCCGGCGAAAAAAGACCCTGACCATCATTGCACTCAGCATGCTGGCCTTTTTTATCCTTTTCCGCACGTTCAATATCTACGGCGACCCGGCGCACTGGTCCATTCAAAAGGATCCGGTACTGACCATTCTTTCCTTTCTGAATGTAACCAAATATCCCTGTTCGTTATTATATCTCTGTATGACCCTCGGTGTTACAATTTTGATCCTGGCCCATACCGAAAACGCAGGAAACCGGTTCGCCCGAATCTTAATTGTCTATGGCAACGTCCCCTTTTTCTATTATGTCTGTCACTGGTTCCTTGCCCAGGCCATTACGATCATCCTTTTCTTTTCGACAGGCCACCATATGAACGAACTCAATCCGGACAAGACCGGCTTCCCCTTCAGCCCCAATAATTTCGGCCTGCCCCTGGGTGGTGTCTATATTGTATGGCTGCTGTTGATCACCAGCCTTTATTTCCCTTGCCGATGGTTTGGGCAATATAAGAAGACACACAAACAATGGTGGCTGAGTTATCTTTAACGAATCCCGATTTGATAATGAAATGGGAAAACCTTAATTTACTTTTTTTACCAAAACGACTGGCATGAGAAGGTTTGTACTGTGTTTTTTAACCACATTGAACGTCTGCTTCCTGCAGGCGCAAACCGCAAACAATGAAGCGGCAGGCTACGATCCGCATAGCCTGTTTACGGAAACCTTTTCTATGCCGGCGGGAAACCGGTTTCGCTCGGCGAAGGGGATCCCCGGACCCGATTACTGGCAGAACACGGCGAGCTACCTGATCCATGCCAGGTTTAGCGAGCGGGATACCTCCGTTACCGGTGATGTAACGATTACCTATACCAATAACAGTCCCGATCCCCTGGACTACCTCTGGTTGCAGCTGGACCAGAATATTTTCAAGCCTACATCGAGAGGCGTTGCAGCTACCAAATACCCGGGTGACTATTTCGAGATCCTGGGAGGCGCCGCGGGCGGAGGCTACGAGATAAAAGATGTCACAATAATACAGGGGGAGAAGACCTATCCGGCAACTCCCGTCATCTCGGATACAAGGATGCAGCTTCGTCTGGACAGACCTGTATCTCCCAAAGGGGGCAAAGTTTCCGTCAAAATGCATTTCCACTTCAATATCCCACTCGACGGAGCAGGACGCTTCGGGAGGCAATACACCAAAAACGGCGTGGTATATCAGATCGGACAGTGGTATCCGCGCATGTGCGTATTCGATGAGGTCGAAGGATGGAATACCCTTCCGTATATGGGACTGGGTGAGTTTTATTGCGACTATGGCGACTATGAATACTTTGTTACCGCCCCGGCGGAGATGATAGTATATGGCTCAGGCGATCTGCAAAATCCGGCCGAAGTGCTGACAGCAACCGAAATAAAGAGACTGGCCGCTGCGAAAGCCAGCGATAAAACGGTCACCATTATCAGTGCCGAAGAAGCAGGCAGGACCAATACCCGGCCCGCTGCAAAGGGAGACCTTACCTGGCATTTTTCCATGAAGCACACCAGGGATGTGGCCTGGGCTGCGGGCAAGGCCATGATATGGGATGCCGCCCGGGTAAACCTGCCGTCGGGCAGGAAAGCCATCGCCATGTCCTGTTACCCTGTGGAAAGTGCCGGGGATACGGCCTGGACCCGATCCACAGAATACCTGAAGGCCAGCATGGAGACCTATTCCAAAGATCTCTTTGAATATCCCTGGAACGTGGCCATCAGCAGCGCCGGCATTACGCCAGGCATGGAATATCCCGGGATGATCTTCAACAACTATAACGAGGTGAAAGCCCGCTTATGGTTTTTGATCGCCCATGAAATTGGTCATAACTGGTACCCGATGATCGTGGGGAGCAATGAAAGAAGATACATGTGGCAGGACGAAGGCTTTAATACCTATGTCAACTATATCGCCACCGATGTCTTCAATCACGGGGAGCACGTCAACGCTCCGGCTTATTTCGACAAGACCTTTTTCGCATCCCGGGATTACACGCAGTTCATGCAATACAAAGACCCGTTGATGACCGTTTCGGACGCGATGACGGAAGAGCAGCACTATCAATTCTATGGCAAGACGGCTTATGGCCTCAATCTGCTGCGCACCGTTGTTGTCGGCAAAGAACGTTTTGACTATGCTTTCAGGAAATATACAGAAGCATGGGCGTTCAAACACCCGACGCCCTATGACTTTTTCCATTGCATTAACAATGCGACGGGCGAGGATCTGAACTGGTTCTGGAAAGAATGGTTTTTCACCACCTGGAAACTGGACCAGGCCGTTACAGGAGTAGCATACATTGACGGAGATCCGGCAAAAGGCGCTTTGATCACTATCCAAAACAAGGGTCAAATGATCCTGCCTGTTATTGTGAGTATCACGCAAAGCAATGGCAGGACCGAAACTCTGCAATTGCCGGTGAATATCTGGTATCGGGGCGGCAGCTGGACCTTCAAATATGCATCAGCCGCCAAAATTGATAAGGTAGTTCTCGATCCTGATCAGGTGTTACCCGATATGGAAAGGGGGAATAATACCTGGGGGAAATAGATTCTCACTGCACTTCAATAGGCGCGATCCACCGGAATGTCCCCCATTCGAGTACGAGTTTACCGTGCCGGGGATCGCTGGGAATGGCAGATATCGTGAACGCTTCCACAGGGGTAGTGGCCGCCTCACTGATCATCCTTGTTGTACCCAGGTTAAATGAGCCATTGTACTCTGTACCCCACTCTCCGCTTTGCTTGTTCACGATCAGATCAACTCCACTCGTATGTGGTGCGGTAAACAGTGTGTATGTGCCCGCGGGGACCCGCACATCACCCAGCTTAATTGGGGTCGTCGTCGTAAACTGGGTGGCCGCATTGGCTCCTGTTCTCCATACCCGGTCGTAAGGTATTACGTCCCCCAGCAGGATTCGTCCCCGCAGTAGAGGCCTGCCATAATCTATGGTTAAGGTGGCCTTACCCATTTGGGCCCGGACGGTATCCCGGACGCTTAACGACCTCACGCCTCCTGTTGCTGTCTCCCTTGCCTCAAAGCCGGCGGCGATAGCCTTTACGTCGGGTGCTGTGGCCAGTCGTTTTACCTCCACCAGGTAGGTCGTCCGGCCACCCGAATAACTGAGCATGTCATTGGAGTCCATCACGGCCTCGCCGGTTCCGGAAAGCCAGTCGTGCACAACCTCTGCCTTCCCTTTCCCCAGGGCAGTTACCGTGGCATGGCCCAACGGAAACCGGTCAAATTCCCGGTCAATATAGAACTGCCGCAACTGAACAGCACTTCCGGCCGCAAGCTTTGTTGCCGCCGATTGCTTCAATGCCGCGGCAAAATACAGCTCATACAGACTATACATTTGCTGCACGTGTGCCACTACCAGGCTGCCGCCTGTTGGGAAATCCCGGTTCACTGTGCCGGTGCTGTCTTTTTTTGAAAGGTGCACGTTATTATGGTCGACATCGGCCACTACTTTCCGGTCCCGCTCGGCGGATGGTTCACTGGGGGTGTGAATGTCCATTTCCAGATGCTTTATGCTGCCGTCGTCGTTCAGTTTAACCACAGTATGACGTATCCGGACCCGTGGAAAGCGATCCACTTCATCGGTTTCCAACACATTGCCCTGGCGGACTATCGTCTCGGCCGAAATCGTATCCTGTCCAAGCATCGTAAGAAAACCGTACCGTTTTGCCGGTGCTGTATGACAGGAAACCAGTATCAACAATGCACAAAGTAAAAGGTAAAACCCGGCCGGCTTAGCCGGATAACAGCGTCGCGTAGAATCAATTGTAATATACATGGGATATAAATATGATATAAAAAATTCTTAGCACTAAAGCTAGCGGATTTCCAGGCTCCCGGCCTATCGCCAGGTTATTCAAGTTTGTTCAAGTTTGATCAACTGCTATTCACGGAGAGCCAGGGGCGCGGATGAAGAGGTATTCAGGGCCGAATGCGCCGTTAAAGCCAAAATTCGCGAATTTGTACCCGGGAGTACGGGTTTATGCCTAACGCACGATAAGTTTAATGATAACCACCTGGAATTCCGCACTCTTTTCTCCCGTTTCACCGTGGATCTGCCTCATCTTTGTGTAGTCAAAAGCAACCGACCGTACTCTAATCCAATATCCGAAAATCCAACGTCCTGTGCTACTCTAAACAACTATCGCAACCCCGGCCCGTTGTCCGACGCTATGAAAACGAAATCCAATTTTCAATGAGAAACCTCCGGTTAGTCCTGGAGGTTTTTTCGTTTTCCACCTCGCCGTTTATTCCTTGGATTGACATTACCTGCTCCAATCTTTCATCAACCCCGCGACTGCCCTTCTTTTCCTGCAGTAAAGTTGATCGTCTCCCTAAGAATCGGTTTATGGTATGGGCGTACCATTGGCGGCAGGTACGCAGAGGTCCGCATAGTTGAGTAGCATTGCCTCCCTCGCAGAAGCTATTCTCATCCATATCTTTCAAAATATCAAACAGGAATATCACGCAAATATTGACCGTTTTAGCAAGCAGATCATCATTTCACAGATGGAGAGTTTGCTGAGCTATGCAGATCGTTTTTATCACCGCCAGTTTATTACAAGGGAGAAGGCCAATCATCAGCTGCTGGAAAAATTGGAAAAAATTCTGGAGGATGTTGAACTTAAATGCAGCAAATGCCTTTTTATAATATCAAAATGTTCCCACGGAATAAAATGATTGGCGCCCGGAATAATGATCACCTTCGCATTGCTGTTGAAAGCCAACTTATGCATGCCATATTGAACATTTTTAACCGTTACCAAAGGGTCCTTGTCGCCATGTATGAACATCACCGGCATCTCCAGCGTACCATAGTGCCTGTCCATCAAAAATAAGTCTTTCTTAAAATACCATATCTCTTTATTCGAGCTGCGAAAGGCCCCCGGAAGCAGGTATTGAAGCGGCCCTGAAACAAAGTACCTTCGCCATTTTTCCTTCGGCTCGTCGAATGGCGAGATCGATCCCGAAAGTATGGTCAGTGAGGCATAAGCGTTCGGATGGTCCTGTGCCAGCTTGATCACGATCGGGCCGCCCAGGCTATGCCCCACCAGGTGCAACGGCTTTCCATTATTTTCCTGCTCGACAATATGATAGATAAGGGTCGACTGCTCCTGCAAATGAAATGCGTGACCCAAAGAACTATAGCCGAATCCGGGTCGGTCAATCGCGATCATTCGGAAATGCCGCAACAGCTCCGTATCCATAAGGTAGCGCTTATACGCAGTCCAGCTTCCCGGAGATCCATGAATAAAGAATAGCGTCGGAAGACTGTCGTTACCTGTTTTAGCATAATGGAGCGTTACGTCACCTACCCTTATTGTTCCAAAGGTAAGACTAACGCCGTTTTTACTAAATTCAGCTATTGCGGTGCGATCCGATTCCCTCATAGTAAAAATAAAAGAGGAGCAGATCATCCATCCCGGAAGAAGCAGCCAAAGAAAAACCCTTTTTTTCAACCTCTTTTGTTTCATGGTAAAGATACTATGATCATATCTGCGCCATACCACCGTCCACGTAGATCTCGCTGCCCGTAATAAAACCCGAATCAGCCGATGCAAGGAACAAAGCCGTCGCAGCAATCTCCTCCGGCAGCCCCAATCTGCCCAATGGGATCTGCGCAGCCATGTGATTTTTTAATTCGTCGTTACCCGCAAATACTGCCGTATCGATCGGCCCCGGACTGATCACGTTAACGCGAATACCCCTTTCTTTAAGCTCGTTTGTCCAGGCTTTTGCAAAAACACGCAGCCCTGCCTTGCTGGCCCCATAGGCGCTCAGGTTCGGCATTCCCTTAATAGAAGCAATAGTACCGGTCATAATGATGGACGCCTTGTCACGAAGCAGCGGCAATGCTTTTTGTACAGTGAAAAAAGTGCCCTTGGCATTCAGATCGAACATCTGATCGAATTGCTCTTCGGTCACCTGGCCGAGCGGCGCGAAGCTGGCCGTTCCAGCACTTGCAAAAATGATGTCAATATGCCCTTTTTCTGCTTTTACCGCTTCAAATAACCTGTCGAGGTCGGCAAAATTCGCTGCATCACCCTGTACACCCGTTACATTGCGCCCGATTGCTTTTACTGCCGCGTCGAGCTCATTTTTTCGGCGGCCGGTAACAAAAACATAAGCACCCTCGCTTACAAACAATTTGGCTGTCGCTAAAGCCATTCCTGAAGTAGCACCCGTGATAACGGCTACCTTATTTTCTAACTTTCCCATTTTTGATATCTATTTTTGATGTTATAGAATGCGTTACTGTTTAAGCTGATCTTCGACAAGCAGCAGGTCCGCGGCTTCGGTATAGCCTTCGATCTTTTTTGCTACGGAACCATCGGGGTGAAAAAACAGCAAGGTCGGCGTAGCCCGAATAGGGAACTGCCTGCCGAGCTGTTTGCCGTCCGGGCTGTCGATGTCTATGGCAACATTCAGAATGTCTTTATTATAGCGGTCGCCAAGCGCCTTTTGGTTAAGCACCTCGTACTCCATGCGCTTACAGGTCGGACACCAGGAAGCATGGGCAAATACGAACAAAGGTTTGTTCTCCTCTTTTGCCAGCTGCTTTGCCTGTGCAAGAGAGGTTATTTTAAAGTTGATCCCTTCCCGGGACGTCAGCATTGCCTTATATTTGCTGTTGCAGGAAATAAGCCCGAAAAACAGACCGGCAAATCCCAGCAAAACCAGGTGCCGTTGCATACTTTTTTTCATTTTTTTGATTTTAAAGGCCGTAGCCGATAATTTTTTTAAAACGCCACCCGAAAACTTCCAAAGACACCAAACCGCTCCGTGCCCACTGCAGCTGACGGCAGAACCCGCCAGATACAATCCACCCGGAAAAACCGGAAGATATTATCCACGCCGGTTCCTAATTCCAGGTATGTCTTTCCATTCAATGACTGAAAATCGCTGCCCGGCAGCATATTATAGGCTGCGTTCTCCCTGGACAAACTTCCCCACAGCGCCTTCGCCGTCCAAAATTGCCTCCATTTGAGCCGGCGGGTCAGGGGAATGAAACGGAAAAGGCCGTTTCCTACATTATGCTCGAGGTTGACACCCGCATATCTGTCGTGGATATACTGCCACTTGTTAAGCAGGCTAAAGGCATACTGATTGTAGTAATACAACTCATTGCCGGGAGCCACGTCCAGGAACGTAAATGGAAGCGTACCGTAAGTCTTTCCCGCAAAGACATTGTAATATAATGTCCCGAAAGGCTGAATGGTAGTCAGATCGGAAATGCTTCCCGAGAGCTTGTTATATTCATAGTTACTATTCAGAACACCCTTGATCCCCCTGGTGTACTTTATCGAAACGATTGGGTATTTGGCTCCCAAACTTCTGCGGTAGAAAGTATTCTGAAAGAACTTCTCCAAATACGCCCACCGAAGGCGGATAGAGGTTTCGAAACTATTGAGCGGATCTCCGCCATATTTCTCAAAACCGGCCTTTGACGGCAGATGCAATAATGGGTCATATCGTTTGTCGTCACCCGTCAGCGTCACCGAAAATCCATTATGCCATTCCTTGAATAATTCCAGCTTCTTCTCCTCGAGGCTGATGAACTTTATCGGAATGCCTGACTTGCGCAGCGCAATAGCGAAAATGTTATCCGATGTGATCTCATCATAATACTGCTGACCGTAATCCAGGTCCTGGCGGAACATGCCATACAACGTAAACCGGGGGTCCCGATGCAACACCCACAAAGCGTCAGCCTCCCCCCGGACACGCCGGTCGCCAAAGCCATAAGCAAGATATCCATGCAGGATCACCTTCTTTGAAAAATAACGATTGGTGCCCAGGTCGAATCGCAGCCTGAATCCTTGCAGCTCATTAGAATAGATGGCATTGTACCAGGGACCGAACTCCCATGGCCCCGCGTCGTAATAGCCGGTGCCGATAAAGTTGACCCATTCCGTATAGGTATGGAATAAGGGCATTTTTAACAGACTGTCCATAGTGGTATAAATAGCCTGCTGATGAGGGGAAAGCGATTCGTGCCTGGCAGACAACCAGAAGGAATCCGGCCGGTCTCTTGCTCCCGGCCGCGTCACGATCTCCTCCTCGATCCGATTGCTGTCAAGCGTCCGTGAAACACCGGGATCATCGATCCGTATATTCCGGTAGCTGGTCGTTTTACGACCGATAAAACCCAGCTTGCTCCTGCCCAAAGGCGAGATATTCGCCACGAACTTATCCCTGGTCAGAAACCAGGTACTATCATTGATCAGGCTAAACTCCTGGATAAGACTCAGCTCGTTGATAAAATTAATATTGGCTTCCTTATTGAGCCGAAGACTCATTTTCTGTATGGCAAAGCTGCTGTCGTGGACCCAACAGTCACCCTCGAATGTACTTTCTCCTTTTCGTCGTGGCGTAAAGACCAGGTGAAAACAACGCCTGGAATTTATCCACTGGGTGTCGACCACCACGTAATGGTAATAGTAGTCTCCCCGGTCGCTGATCGGGCTGATGAACCGCTTGCTGAAAAGCGGGATATAGTTGCTGTAAAAATCGATATTCTGATCCATCCCGCCCAACAGCTGTGTCACGCTGGGATTGTCAATCCCCAGTGTTTTGCTGGCCTTGATCTCTTCCCGCCTGCGACCGGGCCGTTGCTGATAATAATAATCCGAAAGGGTCTCCGTCAGATATACCGGTAAAAAAGGAACCCCCTGAAGTGTATCGACATTATCGAAAACGAACTTAAAAGGCCGAAGCAATCGCTTCGACCGCAGGCGATCCTTGTTCACATCATTCAGATCCAACTCGAGCTTATTGTATAGCTCATATGAAAAGTTCCTCAATCGGTACCGGTCGTTAAAAGGTCGTCGTCTCACTATCTTCCGCCATAACAATAGTCCCTTGTCAACTGTCCTTTTCACTACCACATCCGCTGCGTATTGCGATCGCTCCAGGGTGATGATAATATCCGGTGGGCTGCTGCCGGCAAGGCTGCCCAACGCTTCCCGCGACACCGGCAACAGGAAATCCTTATATCCTACGTAGCTAACTATCAGTGTATCCGTCGAACGATCACTCCGGGCAACATGGAACCGCCCCGCCGAATCACTTACCGCACCGGAACCGGCAATGGCCCAGCGAACAGAAGCAAAGGGTATCCGTTCATCGCTATGCTCATCCCTGATGATGCCCTTTAACACCAGCCGCTGCCCATAACCGCCTGTAACCGTCATCGCCAGCAGGCTGGCCAGCATTGTCCGCCATATCCATTTGCAATGGCCGGCATCCTCAACACTGAAACGCATGTTTAATATTTTCACCACTCCGTCGGTTGATCTGCCGGCAAATGCAGCGTGTTACTGACAATATTGGATATTACATTGTCTGCAATGGTCATTGCGACATCGAGCAGATGAGGTAACCCATATCCAGCCTCGAAAAAGGCATCCAAAGTCGCCTGATCTACCCTGGTCTTGTTAAGCAGTGTACTATGGACCAAATGTGCCAGAACGTCTAACTTATGGTCAAAACCTGCCTTACCTTGCTTCACTTCCCTTATCTGCGCATCGCTAAAGCCATTCAATTTCGCGATCATGGCGTGTGTCTCCAGGCAATAATTCGACTCATGCATTGCTGAAACAACCAGGCCTACGATCTCGGACTCCCTCAGGTTCAATATGCGCTTCCTTTTCTGCAGTTGCATATAGGTAGATATGCCTGCTTCGGAATAAGCCAGAACCGCATAAAGATTCGGCATCATACCCAGGTTGGCAATGAAGTAATCGAAATACTTCCTGCTCTCCGGCGGAACCTGTTCCTTAGTTGGTATTTTGATTGGACTCATATTGTCATTCCCTTTACCGAACCTTTAAGAAAGATCTTATACAGCTGCACCAGCGCGGTGATCAGCAGCGCAATTCCCACGACCCAGTTCAACAGCACCTGGCGGCTGCCAAGCAGCTGGATCAGGTAGCTTCCGGCGATACCATACAGACAAAAGGCCGTCCCGGTACCCAACCCTATCGCGCCGATGAACGTCGGATAGGACCCTGATTCGTCGTTCAAAATTTTTTTGGTCCTTAGCACAGTCGTCCACCCCATCCAAAAAGGAAGATGCAGGGGGTTGGTGAGGCTTAGTATGGTACCAGCCACTACCGGGTGCAGGAATGGCAATGGCAACGCAGCCCGGAAAGCCTCCATTTCCAATGCTGCAAGCAGGCTGCTGAATGCCAGGAAAAGTAAGACCCCGGTACTGACCAGGTTGAAGATTTTCAGGAATACCGCCAGTCTCTCGAGACGACGGATGACCATCAGGGCTACCCATACCAACAACATCTCCACCGCTATTGCCGCCACTGAAAACCCAATGGCCCCGGGCAAATTTCCCAGGAAAGCATAGTTCGCAACACTTAAATTAAGTGTACCAAGAGGTAATGTACCCAGGAAACTGATCGACATCGCCCAAAAGAACAACCTGCTTCGTCCTTTCATAAATTTTCGATTGATTTTAAATAGCGACTGTGCGCCTTCAACATTTTAAGCCCTTCCCGCATCGTCATTAATGGGATCTGCCTGCTTTTTGCGTTGGCCATGCTTACCCGGTAAAGCAATCGCCAATGACGGATGATCTCCTTCCACGCAAAGAAAAGGGAGTGGCCGGGATCATAGATATGTGTCGGTTCGCTGCCAGCGCCATTCACTTCGATAATGGAAAAGCTCCTACCCTCCAACAACTCTTCCCAACTGGCAAATTTCAGATCCATTCTCCCGAAGTAAAAGTCAGGTATTTGCTTACATATTGCATCCACGACGGCCGTCAGCCTGTCGCTGATCCGGTCGCTCCAGTCGACGAACTTTGAACCCCGCGAATGATTCCCATAAGGAACAAGTGTTTGACGCACCCCTGCAGGCAGGACTATCTCCAGCTTGTCCCCATACTTAAGCCGTAATGCTTCCATTTGTAAAACGAATCTCGGTGTCCTTTGCAGGAGCTCGCTTATACTGGATTTTCCGTCGCCGGTAACCGCCAGGAATTCCTTACCCACGATACCGGTAATCTTTCCCCTTTCTTCTCCTGGTATACGGACATAAAAGATCCCCGCCTCCATCTCGTAAGCGATATACTCCTGCACCAGGAAATCCACCCGGCTCCGACGACAATATTCCTCCAGTGCCGACTCTGTCTGCAGCAAGCTTACCTGCCTGCCTCTTTCCCCGATATCCGGTTTGGCGATAAGGGGGAATCGGAATCCCTGGTCGTCCAGTTCCCTTTTTAAAATATTCCAATCGATACGCGCGGGGGTAAAATGTGTTCGTGGATAATACGAGGCCGGTATCTGTCGGTATATTTCGCTTTTCCTTTCATGCGTAAACCCTCCATATTCTATCCGGGGATTGGCGGCATTAAAGAAAAACAATGACCTTGCCCGCAGACCTATTAACATCCAGACCGGGTAAATGGGCCCATAGACAAGAGTTGTCGGCCAGTATTCCCAATGCATCAGCCTGATGCCCAATTCCCTCCACCAGGAATTCCAGCGCCCCCATGTCCGCCGGCCTCCCTCGTTCATGACGGGCCCCATCGGATGAGACGACCCGGCAAACCCTGTAGAAGTAAAGTCATTGGTCCGGAAGTCATGATAAAGCATCTTAATATCCCGGTTTGCACTGGTGATCGAGGTTATGCTGACCGTAAACATTTTGTTATCCCTGTTCATGACCAGGCCATTGCGCTTGTCCCCGCTGCCTGCGGCCCGGTGAAATGTCAGTATATCTTCAATCGCAAGGCCCTGGCCTTTTTGATACCATTCGTCAAACCACCGCTTTCTCTCTTTACGCGCCTGTTCATCATAAAGGGTCGCAGATGACCAGATATGAGGCCGGCTGGTATCCAAATTCAGAAAATGCTTTTCCACCCCATCCCACCGGCAATCCCAGAGGCATCCCGCTGACAAGAGCACAAGCGTAAAAGGCTCGATACCCTCCAGGTCTATCTCCCTGAACCGGGCGAGCGGCGCTGCCGCCTGAATGACATCCAGCAAGACAAGCCCCCGGCTCATCCTATACGGCGGTCGCTTTGCATGCTTTAGAAATGCCCCGTTAAGCAGTACGGCTGCCGTCCCTTCCTCCTTTAGCACGATCCAGCTTCCTCCCGCATCAGGGTCCTTTGGATAAATTAACTCATCGATCCCGCTGGTGTAGACCTTAGGCGACAGCGCATGTCCCCGGCAATTGCTTTCATCCCGGTTCGATGTAAGATAAAATCCGCCCGGAGCTGGTACGAACGTTACCGTGCACATGCCTGTCGGTATTTTAACGTTGAAGACGCCACACCAAACCCGGGAGGAAGGGCCAGGTCCGATACCTCCCCCACCCCTATTCGCAACAATGCCATATGATGCACCGCATGCTCGAGATTATACAACAGCTCCCGGTGGAAATTGGTCTGCACTTTACAATCTGCATTCCCGAAGTCCGTCGCCAGGACCAATATTTTATCCTCGTTGTCAAGGAATGCAGCCACGCCCCGAAGAAGGCTAACCGCATACACACGGCTCGTCTCGATCCTCGAATCCCTTTTCCGCTGATCATAATTCACGATACCGGTGTCATATCCGACAAATAGCTCAACGAAAAATTCAATGACATGCCGGGTATGCTGGCCAATAGTAGCATTCGACAGCAGGTCTATCTTTTGCACATATTCGGCGTCGGACAACCCATCAACCATAGTTTCCAACTGATTTAGCAACAATTTAAGCGGTTCAATAAGTGGGGTGCCCATTACCAGCCGGGTTTTTGTTTTTGAAATAAAAGGAATAGCTGCCGTCGGCCCACCCAGGCCAGGATCGTACAACTCACAAAGACCAGTGACGCATAAATGAACAGCTGGCCTGAGTCATCTTTTACCACTATCCCTAATTTAGTCAAATGAAAAAATATCGCGCCACTCATCAGCCCCATCCCGAGAACGGCTCCAAATACGGTAGTCGCTGGGATAAGAATGAGTACTGATGCGATCAATTCTCCTATCCCGGTGCCGATCCGGCCCCAGGGTTCGATTCCCAGTTTCGAAAAAATATATATGGACTCGTCCGCCCCGGAAAATTTATAGAACAAGGTCTGCAGCATAATTATGGCGGCTAGTATACGCAAGATCCACAGCGTGACGCTTTTTGTTTGAGCAGGCATGACAAAATAATTAAGGTTTATCTTTTAATTCCGGCCAGTTTTTGTCGGCTTTCTCTATCATAGCCTGCTCATCTTTCGTCCATGCTTCCTTTACCTTAAGGTTATAATTAAAGTAGAGCTTGTCATTTACGATCGTCCACGTCTCCGGTTTTGTAGGAGCCTTGTGACCCTGTGCTGTACCATATGCGCAATATCCACCGTACTGGGGCATAAAGTGCTCGGGATCGGCTTTAAATGCTTTCATATTGGCGTCTGTGGAAAACAACCACTTTACATCCTTGTACGTATAAGAAAGGCTATCGGAGCCCATAACCGGCTTAGACTCCTTGAAAAAGGCTACGACGTCATAACCGTTCACCGCCTTTCCCGCCGGAGCAAAGACAGATGATTGCTGCGCACATACGCCGCCAATTGTGCCAATCAGGAAAAAGAGACCAAAGATTACGCTTTTCATTTTCTGCTAATTTGAGTGTGATAAATTAAATTGATGATCGATAGATCCACAGATTACGGGACGAACTTCATCCAGTTCTTGTCTGCATTTGGCTTCAGATGCGCTTCGTCTTTGTTCCAGGTCTTTAAAGTATTATTGAAAAACCTGTTGTAGAAAAGGTATAATTTGCCATCCACTATCTTAAAAGTCCCGGGATCGACCTCCACCTTCTCGCCGCTTGCGCCCATGGCATACGCGCACCAGCCCCCGTACTGGGGTTCATACTTTACAGGGCTTGCCTTGAATGCATCCCGATCGGCCGTAGTAGCGAACCGGTAGGTGACCCCCTGGTAATCGAAAGTGATGTCTTTCTTTCCCTCTACTGGCTTACCCATAGTAAAATAGGCTACCGGATCATAACCCTCAATTGCCAGCCCGGACTTATCCAGGTTAAACTGCTTTTTCCGGACGTCCAACGATTGCGCCGACACTCCGTAAGTAAAAATGGTCGACAATAGAATCGTAGTGATAAACTGTTTCATAAAATTTCGTGTAGTTTCTAAATTTCAATAAAGGTATCCCACCTAGTAGCTTGCAGCAATGACCAATCTTCCCTTCTTGTTGTCTGTATTGCCCGGCGTTACAGAATATCAGCTCTCCCTTTACGCGAACGGCATAACGGCCCTCCTTGTGAAGATCCACATCATAGCCGGAGGCGGCATTGCCCAGCCTTTCTAACTATCAGGAGAAGATACCAGGCTGATTGCAACATTCAAAGTGCCTTACGAGGCTGGTACACTTAAGTATAAAACTTAAAGTAGTTGCTGAAGGCCTTACTAGCGGCGAATTAACTGTTACTTTAAAATAACCGCAACCCTTTATTATAAACGTTGCGAAATAATCCCTTCGCTTGCATCGGCTCAATCCGGCAGTTCTCTAAAGTGGTTCGGTTGCTATCGCTTTGTTATAGACTTGCTGATTTCTCCGCCATTCTAACATTCGGCCCTTCGGCCTGTCTTTGAGACTTCCATCTTTGCCCTTTACCGCTCATTGCAGGTCATGACCGATGTGGCATTGCCCAAACAAACTTTACTGAGAAAAACATGTATTTCTGGAAATCCTCAAATTCGACCGATCGTCATGCTAAAATTCGCTCTTTCTTGTTTAGCCTTAACTTTGCGGCCTATGACATATTTCTCTAAAGCAATGCTTATCGGCTTATTGACCGTCAGCACCGTTGGAAAGATTATCGCACAAGTTCCCCAAGGACCAACAGAACAGCCCTACTACCACTCGACCCCGGAAAAAACAAACGACCTCGTGGACACCAAACTCGATGTCCGGTTCGACTATTCCAAGTCCTGGCTATATGGTAAGGAATGGGTGACGATAAAACCGCACTTCTACCCGACTGATTCGCTCAAATTGGATGCCCGCTATATGGATATCGAAAAGATAGCCATCGTCCGCAACGGCAAAGTGACTCCCCTGCAATACCGATATGACAGCATTCACCTGAATATCAAGCTGGACCGTATATACAAAAGAAACGAACGTTATACGATCTATATCGCCTATACCAGTAAACCCAACAACGTTCACGACCGGCCCGGCTTCAAGATGGATGGCAAAGGACTCTGGTTCGTCAACCCCACCGGTGCCGATCGGGATAAACCTACCCAGATATGGACCCAGGGGGAAGCCGAGAGTTCCTCTTGCTGGTTTCCAACCATCGACCATCCCAATCAAAAGACGACCGATCAGATCAGCATGACCGTCCCCGGGAAGTATACCACCCTCTCGAACGGATTGCTCATCAGTCAGAAGTCCAACGGCGACGGAACCCGCACGGACACTTGGAAACAGAGCCTTCCCCATGCTCCCTATCTGTTTATGATGGCCATTGGAGACTTCAAGATCTACCATGATAAATGGCACAATAAGAATGTCGACTACTACCTGGAACCCGACTATTACCCTTACGCTAAACAAATCTTCGGGCAGACACCGGAAATGATAGAGTTGTTCTCTCAAGCCCTGGGGGTAGACTTTCCCTGGGAAAAGTATGCGCAAGTCGTCGTTCGCGATTATCCGCTGGGCGCCATGGAAAATACATCCGCAACCCTCCACGGCGATTATGTCCAAAATAGACCCTGGGAGCTGATCGATGATCCCAACGGCTCCGGCGGCACGACCATAGCACACGAACTCTTCCACCAATGGTTCGGAGACTATGTAACCTGCGAGAGCTGGAGCAACGAAACTTTGAACGAATCCTTCGCCGTCTTTGGTGAAAAATTCTGGAATGAAAAGAAATACGGAAAAGACGACGGCGATTCGAAGCGATTCGACGAAATGACCGCTTACCTTAACAACCCCACTGCTTCCGGACAGGCTCTTACGCCTTTTGTATATACAGACAAGGAAGGAGTTAACGGCGCAAATATTTACGATAAAGGCGGCATCGTCATCAACATGCTTCGCACTTATCTGGGCGATTCTGCCTTTTTTAAAGGATTGAATCTATATCTCAGGACACACGCCTTCTCTAACGCCGAAGTACACGACTTGCGCCTGGCAATGGAAGAAGTCTCCGGCCAGGATCTCAACTGGTTCTTCAACCAATGGTACTATGGCGCCGGTCATCCCGTTCTTGATATCAGCTACCGATGGGATGCCATTCAAAAAAAAGAAACGGTCATCATACAGCAGAAACAGCAAGGACAGCTATTTCAAATACCTATGGCCGTCGACTGTTATGTCAGCAACCAGGTCATCCGGAAAAATATCTGGCTAAGCCAACCCATCGACACATTGATCTTCGATCTGCCCGGACAACCAGACCTCGTCAACGTCGATGCCGAGAAACAGCTGCTCTGTAAAAAGACCGATCACAAAACGATCGCGGAGTTCGCCTTTCAGTACCAACACGCTCCCCGGTATCTGGACAGGCTGGAGGCGATGAATACCGGCGATCTGGACATCACGACCGCGGCCTTGCACGACCGCTATTATGGCCTGCGGATCAAGGCCATCCGCTCCCTGAAAATGGATAGCGCGGCCCTGGCTGGCAGGATCGCGCCAGCACTCGTAACCCTGGCCGCCAGGGATTCCAACTATCTCGTCCGAGCGGCCGCCATCAAGGCCCTGGCAAAAACCAACTCAACTGCCTATCTCGATCTTTATAAGTCGTCCCTTCAATCCCCTTCCTATACGGTCAAAGGCGCAGCCTTGAACGCCATCAACGGGGTAGCACCTGCTGAAGCGTTTAGCCTGGCCAGGTCGATCACTGCCGATGCAAAGGGACAGCTCGGGACAGCCATCCTGAATGTCTATGCCACAAGCGGCTCTGACTCCGAATGGCCCATCGTTATCAAGGGATTTAACAAAGGGAACGGTCAGGTTAAATTCGATCTCGCCGATGGTTCCATGGCCGCCATGCTCACCCGTCTTAGCAACAAACAATACATTGCCGATGGGATCAACGCCATCCGCGACCTGGCCATCCGTTATAAGAGGAATGGCATGGCGCCAAGACTGGTTGCCAGCCTGCAAACGATCAGCGATGCCCGCCGGAAACAGGGTGATGAAGCATCCGCCGCCGCCGCAGAAGATGCAATAAAAAAGATTAATGAAGGAAAATCGTCCAAAATATAAGTCCATTGCGAGCAGGAGATACGCCGGCTTCCTTAGATCGACTGAACGTATTTCTCTAGTTTGTCAAGAGATTGTTCGGTGCCTTTTTCGTTATCTTCCGGCCTCACCCCCAGGGGAAGATTAGTGAATACGATCGTGACCAGCGTCGCCGTGCCCTGGCGTTCGAACCGTACTTCCATGATCATTTCACCGACAAAGCCGGGGGATCCCGAATCGAAGCGGATGCCCATTACAATCTTTTTGTGCTCCTGCAGGGTGATAAAACGCGCGGTATAGCGATCTTCTCTTTCAGTCGTCTTTCCGCTGGGCTGGGCGCTATTTTCAGGATAAAAAAGCGACATGCTGTATCCGCCGCCGACGCTGCCATCGAAGGAGTGGACCTTGCCGGTCATATTGCCGGGAGCCATCCAGGTCTCAAGGGCGGTCGGATCGGTGAATGCGTGATATAATTTATCCGGAGAGGCTTTGATGAGCCTTGAGTGTTGAGTTGTCGACATAAAACGATACTATTGACTATTAGCGGTGCAAAAACCCGGCCGAAGAAAGACGTCCGCATAGTCGAGTAGCATTGCCTCTCTCGCAGAATATGCCAATCTAACTTTCATTTTTCGGCTAAGACAAAAGGCGTTTTGGCTTTATTTGTTTTTGAAACTGCGCCTACCTTTGTCCTATCAAAAATCAGATAGTATGAAAGCAATAAGAATTCATGAATTTGGAGGGCCGGAAGTCATGAGAATGGAAGAAATGCAACGCCCGGCGCCTCAGGCCGACGAAATACTGGTAAAAATGTACGCCAGCGGAGTTAATCCGGCAGATTACGTTGTCCGGCAGGGCGGGAATGAGGTGTTGAAACCGTTCCTGAAATTACCATTGGGGCTTGGTCTGGATGGAGCCGGTGAAGTAGAGGAAATCGGAAGCGATGTTACCGGCTTCAAGAAAGGTGATAAAGTGTATGGCCTCCCTAATTTTTTAAGTGGCACCTATGCAGAGTTTATTGCGGCTAAAGCTAAACAATTTGCCATAATGCCAGGTAATGTAAGCTTTAACGAAGCCGGTGCTGTTCCCTCCTGTGCATTGATGGCCTGGAACGGCATGGATCTTGGCGAAGTTAGCACGGGCAAAAGGGTACTGATCCATGGCGCCGCCGGCGGAATTGGGAGCCTGGCGTTGCAATTTGCTAAAGCAAAAGGGGCCTATGTGATCGGTACGGCCTCGCAACGCAATTTTGATTTTTTAAAGCAACTGGGAGCAGATGAAGTAATAGATTACAAAGATGAGGATTTTGCATTTTTGCTGCAAAATATCGACGTTGTCTTTGACGCCTCACCCGTATTCAGTGAAGACGCCAGGATGATACTCGCGGATGCCTTGAATGACGGCGGCAGGTTTGTTTCTGTCCAGATTCCGTATCCTTTCAGCGAAGCATTTCTCCACCTGCTTGCAAAAAAACATGGTGCAGCAAAAATGATCAGGCGAGAACTTGATATTGCGCAATCGCTTACCGAGATTGCTAAATTGATTGAAGAAGGTAAAGTAAGGACTATTCTCAGCAAGGTCTACCCGATGGAAAAAGCCGCTGAAGCACATGCTGAACTGGAAACAAGACACGTTCGGGGCAAAATTGCATTGGAAATCAGAAAAGAGACTAAACCAGTATGAAACGAATTAAAAGCATCAGTGAATTTCACCAGTTCCGGCACCTGCCTGCGCCGGAACACCCGCTGCTTAGTGTGGTCGAAATCAACATGGTGAAACAAGCGGTGGAAACAACATCTATGACCTGGTGTTATGACTTTTATGCTATTGGCCTCAAAAGAGTTTCATTTTCAGACCATATAAATTTCAAATACGGCCAGCAGCCTTTTGATTTTAAAGAAGGTATTCTGTCTTTTGTAGCGCCCAACCAGTTACTGAGTCTTTCTATAGACACAAAACAAGAGACAACACAATCTGGATGGCTGCTGCTCATTCATCCCGATTTTTTATGGAATACATCACTGGCTAAATCAATCAGGAAATATGATTTCTGGGACTATTCGGTTCATGAATCCTTATTTCTTTCGGCCAGGGAAGAAGCTATTCTCATCCATATCTTTCAAAATATCAAACAGGAATATCACGCAAATATTGACCGTTTTAGCAAGCAGATCATCATTTCACAGATGGAGAGTCTGCTGAGCTATGCAGATCGTTTTTATCACCGCCAGTTTATTACAAGGGAGAAGGCCAATCATCAGCTACTGGAAAAATTGGAAACAATACTGGAGGAGTATTTTAACAGTGCCGAGCTGTTAAAAAATGGTTTGCCTACTGTTCAATACATTTCAGAAACACTACATGTATCTCCGGGCTATCTGCGAGGCGTGCTTAAAGTATTGACCGGGCAAAATACGCAACAGCTTATACACGATAAGCTGATTGAGAAAGCCAAACAAAAGCTGTCTGTGACAGATTGCTCCATCAGCGAAATTGCCTATACATTAGGCTTTGAACATCCGCAATCATTTACTAAATTATTTAAAAGCAAAACCAGGTTATCGCCTTTGGCGTACCGGAGGTCCCTCAACTGAAAATGTACAGGAAACTTTGGCTATCCATTGTCACTTTATTAACCGCGCCTATTTCTTATACATTTCCATCAACTGTTCTCTATAGTTAACTCCAAGGGGCAATGACTGGTTATTACCGATAACAACGCTGTCCGATTTCACCATTCGTATTTGCTGAAGTGAAACAATATAGGATTTATGTATTCGCACAAATCTCTCTACGGGTAATCGGCTTTCCAGACTTTTCATGGTAAGGTGTATCAGGTATTGTTGGTCCGACGTTACAATTTTCATGTAATCCTTCGAAGCCTCTATATAAATGATCTTATTGTAGGGAACTCTCTTCAGGCCACCTTTTTCTTTTATCAATAGATTACCCTCATCCTCTTCTGCTTTTAGTTCAAACACTTCCGCCGGCTTAACTTTCGCAATAGCCTTTGAAAAACGTTCAAATGAAAAAGGCTTTAATAGATAATCCACTACATTGAGTTCGTAGCCTTCCAGGGCGTAATCGGCATAAGCAGTAGTCAGTATTACCCGCGGAGGGTTCGACAACGATCTCAGGAACGTCAACCCATTGATCAGCGGCATTTCAATATCAAGGAAGATCAAATCTACCACCTGCCCCTCCAACCTGGCAAACGCTTCGAGAGCATTGCGGCATTTAGCCACCAGCGTAAGACCGGTGGATTGTAAAATATACCTTTCCAATATATCCTGCGCTATCTGTTCATCGTCTGCTATGAGGCATCGTATCATCTTAGTTTTGTTTGAGCCATATTCTGAGTTCCACTTTGTAGCGGTCCTTTTGGTTTGTAATCTTTAGTTCGTGCTGACCCGGATAATACAGCGCTAGCCGCCGCCTTACATTTTCAATTCCAACACCGCCGTATTTCTCATTCACCTTCAAGGTATTGAAAACATCATTTTCAATCTCAAATACCAACCCGTTATCGCTTACCAGTAATTGGCTGGATACAAAGCCTTTATCATTCAGCCGATGGGCCCCGTGTTTAAAACTGTTTTCCGCAAAAGGTATCAATAATAAAGGGGCTATCGAGGAGGAATTACTATGCCCTTCTACAGCAAGATGAATAGATGCATTCGGATATCGCTTCTTTTCCATTTCAAAATAATTCAGCAGGAATTCCACGTCTCTCTCCACAGGCACTTTGTTCTGACGGCAATCGTATAAAATATACCGCATCATATCTGAAAGCCGCAAAATAAAGTGAGGCGTTTCCTTACTACCGGCAATACTCATCCCGTAGATACTGTTGAGTGTATTGAATAAAAAATGCGGATTCAGCTGTGCTTTCAGCGATTCTAACTGTAGCTGAAGGTTATCTCTTTCCAGCAGCCGTTTCCGTTGTTCATTGTCAAATCCATAACGTATGGCAGCCACTGAACCAAAAGCTACCAGGTCAGTAAATAAGATCCGCAGGTCCCAGCCGGCCAGGTGGGTGGCCTGCAGGTAATATGTAAGATCTTGTTGAGTATAAAATCCTGTCAATTCGGAATGAGGGTTAAAGTACAGGAAAATTGAATTAACCAACCAATTGCTGATCCTTGGCGCCAGCCATAAGAACAAGGTAGTCAATAATATAAACCATGTATATTTCTTAGTGATCAAAAACTTTTGAACCAGCCACCGGTAGAAGACCAGGATGTATAATGTAAGTGCTATTGCATACAATAAGATCTGAAAGTGCGGAAAGTTAGTCTTCCCGTCGCCAATAGTCCCTAATTGATCAAGATAATATGAATATTTATAGACACCTGCATATAAAATCCATACCATAAGCTCGTAGACGAAGGAAAACCTGCTCTTTTCCCTGGCAATTATGTCTTTCATGATTACTGCGATAATGATACAAGTTTATAGTAAAGGGGGCAGGTTCCCAAACAATCTTCGACATAATGGCTTTTTTGTCGACGAATCCGGTCATTGCAAATTACGTAGAAAAAAAATACACTTCATAGAATATGCCTTCCAACCGGCTTCCAAACACCATTTCTTTGCGGTTCAAAAACATTTTTTATATGAAACACCTTCTTTTGTTTTTTTCTATTGCCATATCCTTCCTACACCAGGGTTTTGCGCAATTTGATGGCAAGCTATTATCGCTTAGTGAGGGTAGCCCGACAAAATTAGCTGTACAGTTGAAACCGTTGATCGACGAAATGGGCGACCGAAGGATCGTTGGCCTGGGTGAAGGGACCCATGGTACAAAAGAATTTAATGATATCAGGATCGCTATAATAAAAGAACTGGTTGTAAGAAAAGGGTTTAACACGATCTGCTTTGAGAACGCCTTTGGGGATAGTTATTATCTGAATAAGCTCATAAATTCAAAAGAAGACATTACAACCGGGATGAAAAAATATCTTCTGGCTATCTGGCAAACTGCTGAGATTAGAAATTTGCTCTATTGGATACGTGCTTACAATAAATCCCATACTAACAAAGTGAATTTTTCGGGGATGGATTTCCCGTTGATGGCTAATACTGCCCGAATAATTAAAGAGGAATTGAAAGGGAAAGACAGCATTATAGAGCAATATGCCGGCCTGCTGTATAACTCTGCCTCTTATTATGATTCAATCTGGACGAACCAAAACGATAGTGGTTTTCATTTTAGCTTTAACACAGTAGTTGCAAAAATGAAAGAAGCCTACCTCTCTGCTGTTGCCATCGATAGTTTGTCTTCAGCCGTCGAGCTGAAGACTTCCAATGATTTTAAAACCGCCCTGTTAAATTTTAAGTATTGGTACAGGGCCGCATTGGGCGAGGAAGCAACACGAGACCGATGCATGGCCGACATGGTAATGCAACTAGCCAAAAGTAACAAATGCAAGCTAATCGTCTGGGGACACGAGGTTCATCTGGCATTGAGGTCTCCTTATGATGATAAGAGTGTTGGGGGCGCCGGCGAGTATATTAAAAGCCAATACCCGTTTTATTATGTACTCGGTCTGGGAACTGCTTCAGGCACTTTCAGCGGTGGCAAGGATCGTTATGATACACGTATTAATATATTGTATCCGAATCCTTTAGCCAGTGTAAAAGAGGGTACATGGGACGAGGCCTTCGAAAAGGAAAGATTGCCTGCATTCCTTATCCTCTTCAGCCAGGTTAAAACACCCCTGCCCCAGATGCCCCTGCGGGTGATAGGTTATGGTACCGGCAGCGATAGCTACTCCGATAAGAAGGCCCTTAATGATCTTTTCGACGCATTTATTTTTATCAGGAACACAACAGCGGCAGACCATAACTATAATTGATCGTCGGTACTGTGCGAATTTGTCTCATTTAGTGCATCAAAACCGCACAGTGGACAACCCGGTGACTATCGTTTCTATTTGATTTTCAATAATTTGAAAAAAAGGCATCTGCTTTGGTGCCCACCAATAAACTTGCTGAATGTTTAAGAACTATTTTCGCACCGCCTGGCGGAACCTACTCAAAACAAAAGGATACAGCGCCCTCAATATCTCGTGCCTGGCCATCGGGATGGCCGTCGCTCTGCTCATCGGTCTGTGGGTGTACGACCAGTATTCCTATGACAAATTTCTGCCGGACTATCAGCGCCTCTACCAGGTGAGAAGGAATTACAATAGCAATGGCCAGATCCTCAATTTCACCAGCACCTCGCTTAAACTCGCCAATACGCTGCACGACCAAATCCCCGATATCGAATATGTGGCCATTCGGACCAACAGCAACCAGCATGTGCTCCTGAACAAAGAGCGCCGGATCATGCTGCCCGGCATTACCGTCGGCAGCGATTTCCTGCAAATGTTTGGTTATCCCATGATCGCTGGAACTCCAGCCACGGCCCTACGCGAAACCTATTCCATCGTTTTGACGGAGTCGACCGCTACGGCTCTTTTCGGCAATGAAGACCCCATGGGCCGGATGCTCCGGATCGATAACCAGCATGATATGAAGGTCACGGGCGTGATCAAAAACCTTCCCTATAACACCCAGCAACGATTCGATTATATTCTTCCTTTCGAATACGAGTCCGTACTCAACAACTATGCAACCGGAGGCGCGGCCAATTCTTTTGGCAACAACAGTTTTAACATCTATGTTAAACTTAAACCCGGGGTGACCTATGCGCAGGTAGCACCGAAAATAAAAAATATTGAACATACCGAAACCAATAATCAAAACGCGATGCTTTCGGAAGTAGTCCTTCAGCCCATCGCCCACCGGCATCTCTATGGCAATTATGTCAACGGGATCGAACAGGGTGGATTTCTCGACTATGTCCGGATGTTCACGGTTATCGGTGTGCTGGTTCTGTTGATTGCCTGTATCAACTTCATCAACCTCACCACGGCAAGATCAGAGAAACGGGCGCGGGAAGTAGGCGTCAGAAAAGCCATTGGTTCACTCCGCGGTGATCTGATCATCCAGTTCCTGTCCGAGTCTCTGCTGCTCACTCTTTGCGCTGCGGTGCTGGCCCTGCTGCTGGCGCAGCTGGCTTTACCTGCCTTCAATGATTTAACGCAAAGCCATATCCGCATTCCATTCGACAAATCCCTGTTCTGGCTGGTGCTCCTGGGGAGCGTCGGCCTGACAGCTCTTATCGCGGGCAGCCGTCCGGCCTTCTACCTGTCCTCCTTCCAGCCTGTCAAAGTGCTCAAAGGCCAGGTAAGGACCGGTAAAGGGGGATCTCTTTCCCGGCAGATCCTGGTGGTGATCCAATTCACCTGCAGTATCGCGCTGATCATCAGCACGATCATTATTTACCAGCAGATACAGTACACCCGAAACCGGCCATCAGGATACGACATCTCCCGCCTGATGATGACCTGGATGAACACCGAGCTCAACCATAATTATACCGCCCTGAAGAACGACATGCTCCAAAAAGGTATCGCTGTAGGTGTGACCAAGGCGACAAGCCCGGCTACCGATGTCTACTGGCATTCCGGCGTCAGTAACTGGCCGGGCATGCGGGCGGGGGAGACCATCGAGATGGGAACAATCCTGGTCGGTGAAGACTATTTCAAAACGGTTGGTATGACCCTCGCCGATGGTCGTGATTTCAATCCCGCCGATTCGCTGAGTGTCATCTATAATGAAGCCGCGATCCGGCAGATGCGTATCCGCCATCCCGTCGGCCAGACGATCACCTGGGACACTACCCGCAAGATCATTGGAGTAGCCAAAGATGCGCTGATGGTCACGCCTTACTCAGGCGCGGACCCGACCCAGTTTTTCTATTCGCCCACCAACGCAGGTGGAGTTATGATGTATCGGCTGTCTCCTACGATCAGCACCACGGATGCCGTCGCCCAATTGAACAAACTTTTCGCTAAGCATAACCCTTCTTACCCCTACACCTACACGTTCGCCGATGACAAATATGCGGAAAAGTTTGCGCTGGAGGTGCTGGTCGGGAAACTCGCGGGCGTCTTTGCCGGTTTGGCGATCTTTATATCCTGCCTGGGCCTGTTCGGTCTGGCGGCTTATGTAGCAGAGCAGCGCACGAAAGAAATTGGTATCCGCAAGGTGCTTGGCGCTTCGATCCCGCAGGTTTGGATGTTGCTTACAAGGGATTTTATCGTGCTGGTGTTGGTGAGCTGTCTCATCGCCTCGCCGCTCGCCTGGTATTTTCTGCATCACTGGCTGATGAAGTACGACTACCGGATCAGTATTGGTGTGAACGTTTTTGTCCTCGCGGGGGGGCTGGCGCTTTTGATCACGATCATTACGATCAGCTTCCAGGCCTTGAAAGCGGCTACGTCGAATCCGACAAGGGCTTTAAGGAGTGAGTAAGTTCGCGGGCAGACCATGATACGGATTCAGCGACTAAAACATTAAGTATTAATCATCTATGCACTTAGCCCCGTTTGTAGGCTTCGCTGTTAATAGCCGACGCTAAAAGTTGGGCCGTTTGCGAATTAGTTTAAATTTTTACCTCTCTTATGCAATCATTCCCGTCCAAAACTCCAGTTTTATCGACATTTTGGACGCCAATAAACTTTTATTCGAGTCCAAAATCAGATCAAAATCCTAATTTTGGCTGGAATGCGTCCGGCGCCTCAGTGACATTGATATCCACCGTCTTGAACGGCGGGTTGAATCCCCATTATCAATGGCAGGATAGTACAAGGTTGCACTCCTGGCAAGATATTCCCGGGAATATGGGAAATTCGATAACCTACTCGCCTGTCGATAGCGGCGATGCTGTCAAATGTGAAGTCAGCACTGATGCCGAATGTATGGGTATCAGCAACACCCACCCTATCTTTCCGCATTAAAAGCCCGCCGGCCAGCACCCCGACCAGCACATCAGCGCCCGGCGGCTACCGGCAATACCCCAATCCTGTCAGGTCAACTCTTTATGTCGAGAACCTGGATGCCACAGACCCCATAAGCACTGTCAGTGTATTCAGCAGTACTGGTAAAATGACACTAACAGTGAACAACCAAAGCAATCAAACAAAGATCGCAATTGATGTCGCCGGCATCAATCCGGGAGAATATGTAGTTCGGCTGGAACGCAGATCCGGCAGACCGTATTTCCTGATTTTGAAGCTTTGATCCCAAGAAAAGTCTGCTATTTTGAAAAGACGCAATGAACAAAAAAGCCCCTGAAAATCAGGGGCTTTAGTATCCGTGGAGATGGTGAGTTATCAATCGAACCTTTGATCGCCCTGTTCGCTAATATTGCGTTGATGTCTTCAGCAGAGACTTCCAACGAATAGTTCATCCGGTTGTTTCCAAAGCCCGCCTCGTATAGCTCCTGAACAAGATGTATTGGCGGCCAAAACTTGACTTAGGAGCAAAGATTTGGCTGCGGATAAAGGATTTATTGCCAGCCAAATCTATCTGCCTGGACCCGACACCTCTTTTATTTAATTCGCAATTCGCAATTTGCAAATTGCGAATTAGCCCGTATATTTACTTATGAGAAAGCATCAGGGCATGCGGCCCCAGGACGTTGTAATACTACTGAAAATCATTATTTTAGGGAGGAAACCCTGGCTAAACAAGGATTTAGCCCAGTCTTTGTACATCAGTGCTTCCGAGATTGGAGAGTCTTTGGCCAGGAGCGAAATAGCCGGTTTAATCGATTATGACAAGAAAAGGGTAAACCGTCCAGCTCTATTCGAATTTCTGGAACATGGACTCCATTATGTTTTTCCTCAGCAACCCGGGACTATGGTTACCGGTGTTCCCACTGCTCATGGACATCCCTTTATCAAACGCTTTATTGAAGCGGATCTCCTTTACGTATGGCCAGATTTTAAGGGGGAGGCAAGGGGGCTAAGTATCGAACCATTTTATCCCAACCAGGTAAAGGCCATAAAGGAAGACTCAGAATTATATACCTTATTGGCCCTGCTGGATGTCATCCGGGTTGGAAGGGTACGAGAAATAGGCATTGCAATTAATGAACTTAGGAATATTATTTTAAATGAACCACAGTAAAAATCTTGTCCGCATCAAAGCGGTCTACAATGCCCTGGGACCCTAAAAGACCAGGTGGTATTTGTAGGTGGTGCTACAGTCGCCTTCTATGTTGATCGAATGGCGGAAGAAGTGAGACCAACCGATGATGTTGATGTAGTAGTGGAAATTTGGACCTATAAAGACTATGCAGCATTGGAAGAACAACTACGCGAGATGGGGTTTGCAAATGACCAGAGTTCGGGTGTCATTTGCAGGTATAAAGTACACGGGATTATCGTAGACATTATGCCCACTGGAGAAAACGTTTTAGGCTTCAAAAATAAATGGTATCCAGAAAGATATAAAAACTCCATCGAGGTTGATATAGACGGACAATATTCTATACGCATTTTTAGTCTTCCCTATTTTATAGCCTCAAGCTAGACGCCTTTTCGGATAGGGGAAAAAATGATGGCCGAACCAGCTCAGATTTTGAGGACATTGTCTATGTGATGGAGTATAGCCGCTCCATTTGGGACCAGTTAAAAAACGCGCCACAGGAGGTAAAAAGCTACTTACAAGATAAATTTAAAGAACTGCTGGCCTATCCTTATTTTTTTGAATGGATAGATGCGCATGTTAGCTATGGCTCTCCGCCAGCTACTTATGATATCATCCAGGAATTAAAAACCTTTGTAGAAGGGTAGACAAGTGCGCCATTAATTCTGCCATGTACGCCTTGAAACTCAGACACGATAATTCTTAAAATATTTACTATGCCCGCCAAAATATATTGGCTTCACAAATTTGAGAGCGCTTCCAGACTGGGAATAATGGCAAGACCAAGAGGAAATGAATGGTTGGAAGAAGATATCCTTAGCCTGGGAAGGCAGGGAGTCCAGATAATCGTCTCGTTGCTCGATCGAAATGAAATTTATGAATTAGGTCTGGAAAAAGAAGCCGAACTGTGTTTGAAAAATGCCATTGAATATATCAATATCCCAATAGCCGACAGAAATGTTCCTAAGTCAGATCCCGGATTTCACAATTTTATTAGTCAATTAAAAGAGAAAATATCTGCCGGAAGGCATATGGTAATTCATTGTCGCATGGGAATAGGACGTTCTACAATAATAGCAGGTTGCTTGTTGATCAAACCCGGCTATAAACCGGACGACATCATTGCACATGTCAGCAAAATCCGTGGGCTGCGTGTACCAGATACAGATGAACAAATCGACTGGCTAAAAAAACAGGAACAATATATCTGCGCAGGCAAAGTTCAAGCGAGTTCGAAAATTTCGTCAGATTGTAATAAAGAAGGCCTTGCAAATATTTGATTTACAAGGCCTAAAAATCTGGTGGAGGTGAGGGGCTGTCAATCGAACATTTGGCATCGCTTATCACACTATATAACCAATTTAAACATTAGATTCGTTAATCAAATGAGATCGTAGTCCTCACATTCAAAAACATGACTGAACCAGATATGCAGAAAATTGCCGCCTCTATGCATAAGCTATTAGTTTTGTCAATGGTGATCATCCTGTCAATATCGTGCCATCGTGGGGCAAAAAATCAACTATATAACGCCGGCAGGACCTTTCATTTCCGGTTCAACCCTCCTGATAGTTCAACTTACCGCTACCATACGACTTGCGAAACCGTCCTGACTGTCGTTGAAAATGGAATTATTTCTCGTTTGCAAAGGACCTCCCGATTCACTATCGATTATTTGATCAGCAAGGACAGGAGTGATGTCATGCTAGATATGACCTTCGGCGAGTTCAATTATCATGAATGGAATGGTCCAGGCGCGGAGAAGGGCGATGCTGCCGATGTACCCGGACCCGTGCGCGAGATGTTGAACCGAATTAAGACGGCGACCATTTTCGTCCGGGAGCTCCCAGCTAACTTGACCGTTACAATGGGGGGCGCCCGGGAGCTCGCTTACTCAGGGGTGGACGCTTACTATGCAGCGGCGGATAGAGAGCAAGCCAGAACCTACTGGGGGCAATGGGCCCTTGCTCCCAGGTTCAATTCCTCGCCTTAAACACATTTCTGGCTTACAGTCAAATTTGCCAACAAACTGCAAATTGGATATCGATCACATATTCACAATATTCAATTTCAAACCAACAGGAATCGTTGACGGAATGTAGTTGATTCGTCGAGCGTTTGGCAGGACCAATCTATGCTCGGATAAATGATTTCGCCAGGCTGCGCGCAGAATAAATTTATAGTCATTCCTTAGAAAATTCATCCATGAACGCTTATCTTTATTAGCCAAAGCAGATTCTTATCATGCATGATTCAGATAGAAAGCACATATAAAAAATGAATTAGGGTTGCACAAATAGACGTAACTTCGTAACCCCATTGGCTTATAAAGACAATTTTATCCTCGTAACATTCCCGCCTTATCACCGGTACGCCATGAAAAAAGAATCTGATTACCCGGGTCTGGATCCCTTTTTTATTTTTTAATCATCAAAAAAGAAAATTATGGAAACCCTAGTTCGTTATGGCCAAACGGTCAACAAGATCTATGAGGCTTTTTCCAGGGGTGACATCCCTTTTATTATCTCAACGCTCCATCGTGATGTTATTTGGGAAGTAATGGGCCAGCCAGATGTCCCATTTGCAGGCATTTATCATGGGCCGGATGACGTAAAGTCGTTTTTTAAGAAAGTAGCTGACAGCGCTGACTTTAAAGAAATGGTTCCGGAGCACATTCTCGAAAATGGCAACGTGGTCATTGCAACCGGCTATTTTAAGGGTGTGGCGCTTAAATCCAAAAAGCTTCTTTCCAGTATCTGGTCAATGATCTATGAATTTGACAATGATGGAAGGATTGTTCATTTCCGCGACTGTTTCGACACACTTTCTCTTTCAAAAGCCTTTACAAAGTAGGTGATTTCTCAATCGCGATGCCAGAAAATCGAGACATAGTCGCCAGCATCAACCAAGTATGAAATGACTGCCAAAAATGCAGAAAGTCGATCCCCAATGAGTTCGACTTTCTGCTATGTACTGCACCCGACAGGACGCGTCAATTTTCGATCAGCATACTGGCTGTTGATGGCCACTAAGGCCGTCACGGCCAGCGGCGTAGCGGTCTGGAACATACGGTCCATTTTTTACTTTCCCGGCCTGGCCGAAGCAATGACAGGAGGCTGCAAGCAGTGCCACCCGGCGTTATGAAATCTCCCTCGTTTCCCTTATCTTAGATGGCTTATCCAGCTTAACAGTTTAAAGTTCAATGACTACCCCTGCCCCTGGCCTTATTCTTATTGCCCTTTTGTCCTTATTGACCGTACACCTCTTTGGACAGGCGCCCGCTCTTTCCCGTCCACGTCCCATCCTGTCTTCGACATCAGCTTATAAAAATACATTACTCCTTTTCCCTACGTCTTCGACACGCCATGCGACATCGCCGACGGTCACGGCCGGCACAGTGATAAAAAACGTGACCCCGGAGCCCCCAACGGCCACGACACCGGTCAAACCTGTCCCCGCTACGTCACACGTTGCCCTCCCCCTTGGCGCCCCTGCCTGCAACGATTCCTCCGGCCACATCCTCACAACCGAAACCAGTGACCTGCTCGGCTCTGAATATATTACACTTACCAGCGACGGAGGCATCCTCGTGCCAGCCTACCGCAGTACCCTGAACACACCCTACTATGAGTATCCCTATCTTATGAAGCAAACGCCCCAGGGAGATATCATCTGGTCAAGATCGTTCAACGGTTTCGTCGTCTCTCCCCAGAGCTCAGCCTACAGCTACAAATGTTTCGAGCTGAAGGACAGGACCCTTTTGATGGTCGGCAATCTCTCCATCCCTGAACCGGTCAACGGTTCGTACGAACTGGCCATATGGCATCTCGACGCCAACGGCAACGTACTCTGGCAGCGAACGGACAGCAGCACATTGTGGCAGCAGAACGCCGGCAGCTTTTATGTTGCCGATATGACGCAGGACCCGGCCGGCAATATTTATCTCGCTGGCAATCTATACGCCTTCGGTGCGGTCAGCTCACACACCTTTGTCGTGAAAATCGATGGTGCGGGGAATATTATATGGGACCAAAGCTTTACGGCCGGCGCGTCACAATGCTATGGCCTGCTCTGGACCGGCAGTCAGCTCTCGGTGGTTGGGACGAACTTTGACTCCAACAATAATTCTTATCTCTGGAACATGAAGCTCGACCCAAACAATGGCAGCCAGTTCTCGAAAAAAGCCTGGGTCGGAAACAACCAGTATAATATGTTTTTTAGCGTCGGGGGAAGCGTCCGGCTACTGGACAATGGTAATATCAGCGTCACCGGCGGCGCCTTTTCAGATGCGGTACAGACTTCTGACATCGTCCACTGCCTCGCTGCGGAATTTGACCAGGATTTCAATTTTATCCGCGGTTCGATGCTAAAAAGCAACGTACAATCCAATTATTACAATACCCGTCTATATCAGTACGCCAACGGCCGGATTTCCTATACGTACATGAAGTATATCTCGGGCTATGACGAAGATATTTTCTACGGCGCCATCGAACAGGGCCAGATCGTTAAGGAACGTATCCTCCATCAACGGAGCCGCGCCGACGCCTGGACTTCCAACTTCCTCAACGTTGGACCTGGCCAGGACATCGTAGTTCAGGAATATTCCAATGGTCCGGGCAGCCTGGGCGCCGAGTTCGTCCGTTTACATGACAGCGATACCAGCAGCGCTTGCATCGGTAAGGATTCCTTAGCTAGCTGGCTGGAGCCATATACCATGAAACCTTATGCCAATCCCAATTGGTATCCTGTATATAGCAATACATTCCGCCCTACTATCCACAATCTGCCTTTCCCGGTCGATGGCACCCCTGTGCAGACAGCGGCATGCAAGGCCCTGGCTTCCTGCAACTCTTTCCAGCTTCTGGCCGATCAATCCCAGGTCTGCGCAGGCGCCCCGGTAACCTTCACCGCCATCCGCAACACGGGATGTGGCGGAAGACCGTTATGGTCTTTCGATATGACCAATATAGAGTCCTATACGATGCCAAACGACACCACGCTCCAGCTGACATACCGCGATCAGTTCAAGGGAACGGTGACGGCTTCCATGAGCGGGACCTGCAGCAACCTCAATGATACAAAACAATTGACGGTCCTTCCCGCCGGCAAACCCGTTGACCTTGGCGCCGATACCTGGCTCTGCCCTGACAGTACTCTTGTACTGAGGCCGGCACCGGATTACGGCAACTATCTATGGCAGGATGGCTCCATAGCCGATACCCTTAAGGTAACAGCTCCGGGCACCTATTCGGTTACTGTCTCCAATTCATGCGGCCTTCCCATGAGTGCCAGCGTGATCATTCAAACTGCGCCGTTAGGAAATTTCTCGGCGGGACCGGATGCTTCTGCCTGTCTCAACATCCCGGTTACATTGCAGTCATCGGATGGATATCTCGATTATTCCTGGACAAACATCGCAGATGGCAGCATCGTGAACAGCCAGACTATCAACGTAACTCCCGGCGCAAGCACAAAATATATCGCCACAGCAAAGACGACGCTTGGCTGTTCGGTAAAGAGCATGCTTGCCGTAACGATAATTCAACCTCTGCAGGTGCATCTGGGCAAGGACGTCAGCTTTTGCCAGGGCGACAGTATTTTGTTGGATGCTGGTGCCGGTTTTCTTAAATTCCTCTGGAACAATGGCGCAACAGGCGAAACGATCTATGCTTCCCGCGCCGGCGCCTGGTCCGTAAAAGCGCTGTCGCCCAACGGCTGCTATGGCAGCGACACCTTGCAGATAGTGCAGCTCTATCCTCTGCCTGTCGTGCACCTGGATGCGGATAAATGGCTTTGTGAAGACAGCAGTCGCATCCTTGATGCAGGCTCAAGCTATAGTACTTATGTCTGGCAGGATGGCAGCACCGCCCCTACGCTTCAGGTTGACGCTAAGGGGACCTACTGGGTACAGGTGACTGACAACAATGGCTGTATTGGCGCCGATACAGTCTCTATCACGGAAATTGTCCCCAACCCCGTCGGTTTTCTGATACCGGACACAGTGATCTGCAATGGTTATCCAAGCACTATAGCGGCAAAACGGGGATTTAGTACCTATAATTGGAGTGACGGCGAAACGACAAGCGCGATCACTGCAAAACAGGCAGATAATCTTTTATTGACCGTCACAGATGGGCATGGATGTCGGGGTACCGAAGCCATTGAGATCACCACCAAACAATGCCTCTTCGGCATCCGCTTCCCCAACGCCTTTACCCCTGACGGTAATGGAGTCAACGACATCTACCGGCCTTATGTTTTAGGAAATGTTCTCCACTATCATTTTCAGATCTTCAACCGGTGGGGGCAATTGGTATTTGCCACTGATGACTACGCCAAAGGTTGGGACGGCCGTCTCAATGGCAGTTTGCAGACAGCCGGCACCTTTGTATGGGTCTGCGAATATCAGTTCAGCGGCGAATCCATGAAAATGGAAAAGGGCACCTTGTTGCTGATTCCGTAGGTATATCGTACTCGAACCTCGGCTGTAAGAAGAGCAGGGTGGCCTGCCGGTCACTTTCCGAAAAGACATCTATACAGAGGCCGAACTGACAAGTCCTGATCTCAACGACCGCCTGTCCAGTTTGCAGCCAGCTTCCTTCGGATTCGTGGTCACCCGCGACACCCTTGCTCTTGGCTAAGGCTCCCTAACCCTGCATTTTCGTTTGTTCCGCTTTGACGAGCCAGCTCCCGAAACATCGGACAAAATCAACTTGTTCCCACTCCCAAAAAAGCCCGCTCGTCCCGCTGCACAAATAAAAATGCCCCGCTCCCCAAGGGGAAGCGAGGCACAAATTCATCCGTGGAGTTCAGCTTTTACCAATCGAAGAATTGGCCCCTATGATTTTAGAAATGAGCGAGATATACAATTGTACATATGATAATGTCAAAAAGCTAGCTTAACCCCTAAAAAGCTGCTCCAATCCTGCTATATCGTCCAGCCGGGTTACACTCCATCGCCCGGTTTCTTATGGTTTTTCTTCATCTTATCCAGTATATGCTGAGGAATGTTTCCGGTACCCTTGCGGGCAGCCATTTTCAGGCTATCATAGCTGCTGAGTGGGGTAACCTTCTTTGTACCTGCTACTTCTATAAAGCCTTTGTTGATAGTGGGTTTGATTTTGAAAAATCGCTAACTCAATAAAGTGCTTGCTAATGTTTTCCGCTACTTAAGGTTACCTGCAATATATTACCGATAAGACAGTAAAAAATAAAATGCACGATTTTCTTTAAGCAATCTGCAAAATATTACCGGTATGGAAGATATTTCAAGACATTTGATTAATTTTGAGATAAATCAGCAATATATTACCGATGACAACGAAAGAGTTAGGTAAATCAATAAAATTCCGAAGGGAATTCTTAAACCTCCGGCAAGAGGATTTGGCTGAGATGAGCGGTATCGCTATAAAAACCATTCATCTCATCGAATCCGGCTCTGGAAATCCATCGGCGGAGACTTTGGGAAAGGTTGCAACGGTCCTTGGATTGGAGTTATTACTGCAAATTAAGAAGATGAATTAATGGCAAAAGCAGCGGTCTATAATAATAGCGTATTGGCAGGGTACCTGGAGAAAAGGGGGCCGGAGGACTACCTATTCGTCTACGAGAATAATTATTGGTCAGACGCCTCTCTCCCACCGATCAGTCTGACACTTCCAAAAACACAACAAACATGGCAAAGCCATGTACTGTTTCCTTTCTTCGCCGGCCTTCTCGCAGAAGGAGTAAATAAAGAGATTCAGTGTCGCCTGCTAAAAATAGACGAACGGGACGATTTTACCCGCCTGCTGAAAACAGCTGGCGAAGACACGATAGGTGCAATCACTGTAAAAGAGATATCAGAATAACCATGCTATGTTACGGATGTTATAAACCGAATACTGAGGGCTATTGCCAGGCTTGCCGAAAACAGCTATTTGATGGTAAGCGGGTGCATACTGTCCTGCCATTTGATGCACCCAGGGCAGACAACCTGGAGATGTTTCAGGAAAAAACAAAACGACTCTCTATTTCCGGTGTTCAATTAAAGTACTCCCTCAAACTAGAAGGGAAGGAGCTTGAATTAACTGAAGAAGGCGGCCGCTATCTACTAAAACCGATCCCGTCATCAACCCAGCTGGTTGCACGGGAACAGGCGCCGGAGAATGAACACCTGACCATGCGAATTGCAGCCCGGCTATTCAGTATCACTACAGCCGCTAACGGCCTGATCTATTTTAAAGACGGGTCCCCAGCGTACCTGACTCGTCGCTTTGATATTAGGCCGACGGGAGATAAATACCAGCAAGAGGACATGGCTCAGCTTAGTGGCCGCAGTCGAAATACGCATGGAGAGCATTTTAAGTATGACGGTACATATGAAGAAATTGGCCGGTTGATCGAAAAATACGTTGCAGCCTTTCCGCCCGCCCTGGAACAATTGTTCAGATTGGTCGTATTCAACTACCTTTTTTCAAATGGGGATGCACACCTTAAAAATTTCTCTCTGATCCAAACGGAAATGGGCGATTACACGTTGTCACCTGCCTATGACCTGATGTGTACGGTCCTCCATACACCGCTGGAATCGGATACGGCCCTGGACTTATATCAGGATTCTATGAATAGCCCGTTCTACAATGTATTCGGATATTATGGCCAGATTGATTTCCGTACGCTGGCGGATAAACTCGGGATAATCCCTTTGAGAAGGGACAGGATCTTAACTCAAATGTTATCCGCAACAGAGCTGGTTTTGCAAATGGTCCAACAATCTAACTTAAGTGAAGAAGCAAAAGGAAAGTACACAGATGCCTATATCGGCAAGGTAAGCAGGATGGGCATGACAAAAGATATGATTGCCCGGGCAGTGAACCCGCAATACCCCGGAGTTTATTCGGTAACCGATAAGCCGACTAAATTGACTTTCCTCGACAGCAAAGTGTTGGTAGGTTTCTTCAATATGACTGATCAATCTGATGCCCTTGAAAAAGAAAACAAGTATACATTTATTGAAATGAATAATTCCGCACAGTACCGCGATACGCGCGATATGCGATATGTGACGATTGTGGAAGGAGATCTGCTGCAAAAAGTGGAATATCCGGCAAAGGAGTAATTAAAGGTGATCGCGTTGATGACAATCGATTCACCCTTCTACTACCTGACAATATTTAGGGTATTGATCTTTAAAATTTTTGACAGCCTGCTTTTCCCACTCTGCAAACTTCATTGGATTTTCCCAAAATTTTATCCAGGCGTCATTTAATAAACGATTAACCTTGTCTGTTGTTCCGGGACTTGCAATTTGACAATTAATCTGTTTCATTCCAGTTAAACCCTAACCTTTGACTATTTTTATGCCCTATTACTTTTTCATTGACACTAATTGTTGAAGAAATCTCGTCAGTATAGTCATGAAGCCCATAAAGAAGAAACTGAGTTGGTAGGCGTACACTTTTAAAAAACTATACAGGTTACAATCGTTTCCAATGAACGCGCAACAACTACAGGATCCACCGATCTCCCGCAGGAAGCACCTGGTGCGTTTGCGGACGCCGTGCCTTCCGTTCACAAGTGGGTCCATTCACATTAAAATAAAGACATGCGAACCGAAAATATAAAAATATATCAGGACTACATAGCTTGTTTAAATGCCCGTGAACTGAACAGGCTGGGTACCTCTGTTGCAAGCAAAGTAGTCTACAATGGTTCTACTCTCGGCCTTGCCGGCTACCAGAAAATGGTGGCAGATGATTCCACCGTCGCAAGCAGGCTTCGATTCGACTGTCGACCTAGGGGTGATTTTCAAGGCTTACCCGTCAACGGTCGGCGGGTAGTGTTCTACGAAAATGTGTTTTACCGGTTTATGGAGGGTCTCATTGTTGAGGTTTGGTCGGTCGTCGATTATAAAGCAATCGAAAATCAGATCTAAAAAACCAAAAATCGGTAATCAAAAAATTATTTCCCATTACAAAAATAAATATCTATCTCCGAAGGTATTTGCTTCAAAGTGTGGCCGCTGACAACATGCAGTGCATTGAATATAACAGTGTCAAACTGCTCGAACAGCTTGGCCACCACGTACCAGGCTACAACGCAGCAAAGTTGCCGGACGCCCCGCCGGTAACTGCCGGAAGGAAACAACACGAGTATCACCGGGATGAAGATAACGGGGTAGAACTGGACCGGCAGGTAGGGCCGCAGATCGCTGTGGCGGAGGGTCTCCGTATAATGCCAGTACCATACGCTGGCAATGCCTGCCAGTAACCCGCAAAAAGGTAACTCGCTGCTTCAAAACAGCCACACTAATTTAAAAACCCTTTTTTAAATTCTTTAGGCGTCTTTCCTACCTCTTTCCTAAAAAGCTTAGAGAAATAAGACATGTTTTCAAAGCCCAGCGAGTACGCTATCTCCGATACATTCTCACCTGATTCCCGCAACCTGTTTTTCGCAACTGTGATCAGCGCAATGTGTATGAGCTCCTGGGCCGTTTTACCGGTCTCCATCTTCAATGCATGGCTTAGGTAACGGGGCGACATGTTCAATGCGGAAGCCATGTAGGTCACGGAGGGAAGCCCTTCGTTTAGAAATTTATCTTCCCGTAGGTAATTCTCCAGTATTTTATTGAAAGTGGTAACGGTTTTACCGCTCAGCTCTTTGCGGTTAATAAACTGCCGCTTATAAAAACGCTGTGCATATTTTAGCATGGAATCGATATTCGACAGGATAATATTTTTACTGAACTCGTCCTCATTGTTGCCGTATTCCGCATCAATAGATTCAAACAACCGCGAGATAGTCTTTTCTTCCCTGGGCGCAAGGTGCAAAGCTTCATCGGCTTCATAATCGAAAAAACCATATTGCTGAATATCCCGCTGCAGCTGGCTGCCCAATAAAAAGTCTTCATGAAACAGCAGGATGTAACCACCCTCTTCCAACTCCAAATGATCAATCTCGATCACCTGCCTTGGTTTCCAGAACACCATGGAGCCTTTTTCATGATCAAACCTGGTACGGCCGTAAAGCCAGTGGCCTGCCTTAATATGTTTTAATCCAAGCATATAAAAATCACAGGTAAATTCTTTAAAGTTCAGCACTAAGCCAGGCCCGATGTGAAGCAGGCTGAGCATGGGGTGCTCCGGGTCCGGCAAACTGTTTTCCCGGTGCATATCACTTAGAGATTTAAAATGCTTCATAACCCAATTTAATAAAGATCAGGCACTAAACTGCCTTAAATGATAGTCAACGTGTATCTGTGCCAGTTTACCCCATTGTCTACGGGTCATTTTACCAAACATTGGGTGTGGCCCCCAGTCTTCTGTTGGTGTTTGCCAGGCTTTCTCGAGTATCTCCAGTAACAACTTTTTCTCTTGCTCAAAATCAAAGACCTCGTCATGTGGTATGATAAAGTTTAAGGGCATGCGCAAGCCTTTGGGCTGCTCCGGGAAGAAGTCTACCAGTATCCATTTAAAAAGCGTACGGCTTAACCAATAGCTCTCGTCAAAAAGGGTAAAATATCCGAGGGCGCCGCCCAGCGACAGGGATAGATGGTGCAGCATCTGTGCTACCGTCATCGTGCCCCATGCCCGCCGGGACCCAGGCGTGATGCTTTGCACCCTTGCCCTCAATTCGGCCTGCTTTTCAGGCGTGTAGAACAACATGCCGTCAACCTGCCGGGTGATAATGGCTTTGGGAAAGTATTTGACGATTGCGATAAAGGAATACCACAATTCCTTATGAAAGATAGGACGTTTCATTAGCCTGGTTTTATTAGTTGATCTCGGTTGGCGTGAACTTACCTGCCCATGCCTCGATGGATTCACTGGTTTTGTCGCGGTTAGCCCGGTATGTTTGCAGGGAATCCTGGCCTACCGGTAAATGAACCGGTGGATTTTCTGCAGCAGCCAGTTCAATCACCACTTTTGCAAGCTTCGCAGGGTCGCCCGGCTGGTTACCATGCAGCGATGCAGGAACATTTTTCATTTGCCCTGCCGTAGTGTCGTTATAATCCGTGATGGTGTTTTGCGCCAGCGCATAAGATTGGGAATGTAAGAACTGTGTGCGGAACAAACCCGGCGCCAATGCAGTAACCTTGATATGGAAAGGCGCAAGCTCCAATGCAAGGCCTTCCGATATGCCCTCTACTGCATACTTGGTAGAACCGTATAAAGCCCAGGCTGGTAATGCCCCATAACCAAAAAGGGAAGAGATGTTGATGATATGACCAGACCTCCTTTCCCGCAGGTGGGGCAGCACGGTACGGACAACATTCAATACGCCGAATACATTGGTATCATATTGCCTCCTCACTTCTTCATCCGTTGCTTCCTCGATGGCACCCACAATGCCAAAACCCGCGTTGTTCACCACCACGTCCAACCGCCCGAAATGCTTAACCGCTTCGCTGACGGCCTTTTTTACCTCGGCTTCTTTTACAACATCCATTGTCACGGTTAACAGGTTGCCTGGATCACCCAGTTCCTTTTGCAGGCCAGCAGCATTGCTGCGGACGGTGGCTACTACTTTATCGCCCGACGCCAGGGCAGCTTTTACTATCTCAAGCCCAAACCCTTTGCTGGCACCGGTTACAAACCAAACTTTTTGTTTCATGATTGATGATTTTATTGTCACCCAAAGGTAGAATCGCTGCTGCGGGCGGTGCTAACGCTAAACGCAGTATTACTGACACTTATTTACAACCGCGATAGCTTTACCATGTCAACCGGGGTAATGACGCGCGAGGCGTAACCCTGGTAACTTACGCCTATCATTGCCAGCGCCAGCTCTTTTAGGGTGCAGAAGCCGGCAGGATAGATCTTACGGGCCAGGGGGAAAAGCCAGGAAATATAGTAATAGAAGCTATGCGTATTATGTAAACCTTTTGTGGGTGTGAGCAAGAATGGCCTGAAAACATAATAGTGGAAGAACTCCATCCTCATAAGATCGTTTTCCGTTCTTCCCTTAACCCTTGCCCACATCGTTTTTCCTTTTTCCGAATTATCGGCTCCTTTGGCTGAAATATAGATAAAAGTCATGCCTGGGTTAAGCCTGAGCAGTGGTTCTGCGATCTTTAATGTTAGCTCATGGGTAAGCCGGGTATATTCCGTTTCGCTTTTCCCAACAGAGGTCACCCCGAGGCAATAAAAACAGGCATCCGCGCCCCGAAGATCTTCTTCATCACCGGTCAGGGCAAAAAGATCAGTGACCAAGACTTCTTTTACTTTCGGGTGAACTACGCCGGCGCTGCGCCTGTTCGGCAATGTGATACTGGCTACCCGCGGATCATTCAAACATTCGTGCAATACACCCTCGCCAACCATGCCGGTTGACCCGGTAATAATAACTTTGATGGCTCTCTTTTCCATGAAACGAGGGTTTACTTATGCAAATAGTGTCTTGTTCTTAGCAAAAAATTCAGCCAGCGTTGCCGGTTTAGTACCGGTAATCCTTTCCACCAGGTCATTGGTTCCTGCAAAAATGCCATTCACACAGTCTTCCGCAACATGGGTGACGTGCTGGATAAAGTGTGCGCTCGCCGCTCTTTTGGCATTGATCTCAAAGAACTGTTCGATAGGCACCGGCTTATAAGTTACTTCTCTGCCCAGCGCACCGGAGATCACTGCGGCCATCTCGTACACATTGTATTCCTGCGGGCCGTAAAGTTTCAGAATTTGGCCACCGTATTGTTCGATGCTGGTTAATGCTTTTGCCACCACACACCCCAGGTCAGCAGAATCAACCGGGGCCCAGCGCCCGTCGCCAAAAGGCAATAGTATAGCGTTGTCCTGCTGGATGCCCTCGCGTATGTAAAGGAACCAGTCGTCAAAAAAGGTCGGCCTCAGGTGCACTACCGGGATACCTGTGCTGTTTAAGACCTGCTCTCCAACCCAATGATCCTGGGCCGCGTTGCTTTTGGCTTCCCGCCTGGCCGATACCTGTGACATGTTCACCATACCTTTTAACCCGTTCTCTTTTGCTGCCTGGGCAAAATAAGCAGTGGCCTGTAACACGCCGGGTTCCAATACGGGGTAACACAAGTAAGCCGTATCAATACCCTGCATGGCACCAGATATATCGTTAAGGTTTAACAGGTCACCCACTATCACTTCTACGCCTTTGTCAGCAAGTTTTTCGGAGCGTTCGTCCCGGCTGTGCACCAGCGCCCTCACCGGGTAGCCCATGGATACAAGTTCATCTATTGCAGCGCCGCCGCTTTTACCGGTCGCACCGGTAATTAAAATTTTTGCTTGCTTTTTCATAAAAAACTATTTTGATAGTCAAAGGTAGATTCACCCTGAGCCGCCGTGCTAACGCTAATCGCTCAAATACTGCTACATTTTTACCATGACCAGGGTTTCTACCTGGCTTGTGGCGTAGCCATACCAGTAGGTCAGCTCTTATAATAGGGAGCGATGAAGAGGTATACGATTACCCCCGTCAGGCTCACATATAACCAGACTGGCATGGTCCAGTATGCTGCCTTTCGGTGTTTCACAGTGTTCCCGGCCAGCCCCAACCCCATAGTGTACATGGCCAGCGGAACGATGATAGCAGCAAGTACAATATGGCTTGAAAGGATCAACAGGTAAACATATCGCAACAAAGCAGGACCGCCAAACCTGGTGGAAGCGGCCGAGAAATGGTAGGTTAAGTAGGATAACAGGAATAAAAAGGTGAAGCCAAACGCCAGAAAGACAAAACTTCTATGCCGCATGATATTTTTTCGCTTAATGGCAGAACGGGCCGCCAGGAGCGATAGGAAGGTAAGGCCGTTTAGTATAGCATTGAGACGGGGCAGGAATGATAAATAGCGCTCCGGCAACAGGCTTATTTTCGGGGAGCATACCGAAAGGACGATGAGGCCGTTGATCACGACGGCCAGCGGCCAAACAAGGGAACCATAATTTTTTCTAATCATCACGCGTAAATAGAAGATGGGTAAAAACTATTATTTATTCATCAAAGGGAGCACTTTCCAGCCGCTGCCGTGGATCGGGTATGTCAATATGGCCTGACCTGTGGTATTCTATGATCGTGCAAAAATGAAAACGGTGCGGGTAGGGCTGCTTGCGGTCAAGTTCGGGCTATTGAGCTGTCGGGAACTTTTATTCCAGCTAACATGTTTGTAGGTTTAGAAGCCGAAGCTTTGTTCAATATAGATTACGCAGCGAGGTCGCGTGCCACTTCCGTCAGCTTCCCTGAGTTTATTTCATAAAAGAAGCCATACAGGTTGAGGTGTCTGGGTACAATCGGGCTGTTACGCAGCAGGTTAACATCATGTTTGATCGTTTTCTCATAATCGATAATGGCCATGTCTTCATGATCCCACATAGCGGAAATATCGACGTGATGGTGGTCGTGGAATTTTTCGATCAACAGCTCTGGTGTGTACGAAGTCATGCCGCAAAAAGAATGGTGCACTACCACAACATTCTTGTAATGGAACAGGTAATCCATCGTTGCTATTGATTGCAATGCCTGCAGGGCACGGCCACCGCCATTGGACATGGCGAATAAGGTACGTGTATGTCCTACACGGCGGCCAGCGTCATCAAGCTTATTTTCGCCCGGGTAAACCTCGTCGCCAAAATAGTCTGCCACCGCTTTTGGGATCTCTGAAGCCCTTGGGTCAAAACAATAGATAACGATCGTTTTCATCGGGATCGCCTGGTCAAATCCTTGAAAGGTGTTTTGATCAAACCCGGGGATGTTCCTGAACTCAAATTCACTAAAGTTTGTCATGTTATGCTTTTTAGCTAAGTTTTAATAAAAAGATTGACAACGCAAAAGTACACAGTTCTGTGTGTTTTTTCAAATAAAATACACAGACTTGTGTGTTTTTAACAAGTACAGTTCTGTGTGTTTTTTTACGCCGCAACGGGAACATCTTCCGGTAGGGTTAAAAAATAGGCTTAAATTTGCTGTCCAGTTGGAAAAAGCAGGGATCAATATGTCAAATGTTACTGTGGGGTTCAGGGATTTGCGCGCAGAAAAAATAGAGACGCTTAAACCCCGAGAGCGTATTTTAAAAACGGCCATAGCGCTATTTAACGCATACGGCGTCAATGTGATAGGCGTGGACCGGATTATTGCCGAAAGCGGTGTTTCAAAAAGGTCGTTTTATGATTATTACCCTTCAAAGGCCGATCTTATTGCAGCTTACCTGGATTTTTGGGAAGAATTCCGGTTTACCAACATGGCAAGCCACCTTGCTGGCGTTAAGGGTGGCCCGGTGGCAGAGATCCTGGCAATATTTGATGCCGTTGACGATTGGATCAACCAGGAAGACTTTCGCGGGTGCACGTTTACCCGCGGATTGAGTGATTTTAATACAGATGATTCAAAACCTCTCAGGATAAAAGTTGACCAGCATTTTGAAAAATTTTCAGCGTTTATTAAAGACCGCCTGGTCAAACTGGCCCCTCCTAAAAAAGCGAAAATATTGCTGTTGCAGTTAATGAGCCTGGTGGTTGGCGCGATGGTGGTCGCGCATGGAACCGGGGAGAAAGGTGTAGCGAAACTAAATAAAAAGATTGCCAGCGATCTGCTGGCCGCTTAAATACGGACTGATGTTGTTGGATAGCCTACCACATAAGGTGACATTTACAACTTGACGATTTTTCCTGCTAGTCACACGGATTTGTGATTTTATGTCACTGATGCTGTCTGTTTAAGGTATGCCATGTTTCACCTCGAACAACCGTACCAGGTACCAGGTGGATACAGCGGCGGCAACGTGTTTCAATGTATGGCCGCTGACAACATTCAGCGTGTTGAATGGGCTATTTGATAAACATGTACAATTTTTCTTCCCGAAATTTGGCATCTCAAAAGGCCTGGATGGATTTAAGTCTTTCTCTGCTGGCTTTGGCGGGAGCCTGGTTAACATACTCCATAATTTCGAGGACTATAATTACGTAGTTGCTGGAAATACGATTGTCGTCGAAGGATCTGAGAGTGGGGAACTTAAAAATGGTGGAACCTATAATCGAAACCGTTTTTGCAGTGTGTTCGAATTTGATAACGGATTGATAACCCAAATGCATATTTACGGAGATCCTGATATTACCAACGCATCCAATA
>DATJJA010000163.1:0-5616 GCA_035492595.1 Puia sp. | reverse complement strand
CTTACCAAGTCACTGGCTTCATTTTTGTTCCAGGACGAGTCCTTTATGATCCGGTTCGACATGTCGGAGTTTAAAGAACAGCATGCCGCGGCCCTGTTGTACGGCGCTCCTCCCGGTTATATAGGGTATGAGGAAGGAGGTTTGCTGGTAAATAAGATCCGCCAAAAGCCGTATTCAGTCGTCTTGTTCGATGAAATTGAAAAAGCGCACCCTTCCGTATTCGACATTTTCTTACAGATCATGGATGAAGGGAAATTACACGATAAGCTGGGAAAAGAAGGGGATTTCTCCAATGCCGTCATCATTTTTACCTCGAATATAGGGAGCCAGTACGTGGTAGATTCCTTTAACAAAGGGGATATCCCTTCTTCGAATTCATTGATGGAGATCATGGCCAAACATTTCCGCCCTGAATTTTTGGGAAGGCTTACGGAGATCATTCCTTTTGCGCCGATGACCCTCCACATGGTCCAGAATATATTGCGCATACAATTGAAATCCCTGTATGCCGCGCTGGACAAACAGGGGATCCGGCTCACTATCTCGGATAATGCGGCTAAGGTGCTGGCGCAGATGGGCTTTACGCCACAGTATGGGGCCAGGCCCCTGGGCGGCGTGATCCGGGGCCAGCTTCGAAGACCTTTGTCCCGGAAGATCATCAGCGGGGAGATAGGGCCGGGCAGCGTGGTTTCTATCGATACGGATGAAAAAGAAGCCATCCTATGGAAGATAAATGAGTAGTACCACTAATGGGTATTTCTACGTGTTTTTCCGTACAATATTTAGAAATCCCGAAAAAAGATTATACTTTTAAAACCGTGCGTTCCCTCCCTTGATAAACCTCGCGCTGATCAATACCCTTCACATTCACCAAAATAACGTATCTATATGGCTGTTGAAAAGTATACTATCGGCGGTACTGTAGCGGAAAACGAAGCTTTTGAGGCCTTTGCCGACATTCCTCAAAACCGGGTCCTGCTGGCTGAAAAACTGACGGCAAATACGCCTGTAAAACCAGAGATCATCGAAGGGCTCACTACGGTGGAAGATGTATTCGGGCACTTCAAGCCCAAGATCGACATGGATTTTGAGACGGAAGAAGGCACCGCCAAAAAAGAAACCCTGCACTTCTCCAATCTGAGCGACTTCGGAGTGAAAGGCATCACGGCGCAAAGCAAGTTCCTGGAAGAGCTGACCCTGAAAAAAGAGCAGTATCAGAAGATCATCAAGCAGTTAAAAACCAATAAGCTGCTCAAGCAGTCATTGAGTGACGCCGACTCCAAACAAGGAGTGATCAATGCCTTACATGCATTGATCAAAGAACTGGAAGATGCGAAATAATAACAATATAAATTATCCCTATGGCGCAGGAACTATCAAAAGCAGCAGAAATACAAAGCAGGGTCCAAGAGGCTGTTAAAAGCATTGACAAACCGGCGGAAGTGTTGGAAAGCAGCTTGAAAAAGCTGGAAAAATTCGGTGGGTTCGACCTTTTGGAGTCTACGATAGATGGCATACAAAACATCAATCCGGAAAGAAAGGCCCGGAAAAAAATATTCCTCGAGGAGTCTTCCAAGAAGGCGGAGAGAGAGGCGTTGAAGAAAACACTGCAATGGTGGAGTGAGATCCTCAACAGTTCCGATGACCTGGCCGATATGATACAGACCTGCCAGGAGAAATCCGATCTGGCCGACCAGGTGCTGAAAAAGAATCTGAAGGCGGCTGTTGAAAGCACAAAAGAACTGGAACGTAGCTACCGGTCAGTGGCCCTGTTTTATAAAAATACGGAGAGCACGAAAGTCAAGAATATCTCCATTATCAATGCGGAGCCGGATCAGTTGAAGGACCTGGATAATACCCGATTCATCGATGCCATACAGGCCGAGCTGGTGGACAACTATGACCGGCTGGACATGCGCCAGAACTATGGCCTGGTGGTATTGCCCGGATATCTGGGCTCGAATAAAGTGGTGGAAAAATGGGCTAAGATAGCCTATGAGAATAAAGCCATGCTGGTCACGGATTTCGAGGACCTCGAAGCACCGGATGATGTCATGGAGCTCTTTGAGGCCGCCAACCTTACCGGCGGGGATAACTATCGCAGCAATGTGATCATGTCCTGTAACTGGCTGGTTGGAAGGGGAAAATTCGAGGAAGTGGGAGAAGAGGAAGACCTGTATGTACCGCCGGCCTCCGCGCTGGCCGGAAAGATCTATAACACGCTGATGTCCCAGGTGACTGCGGGAAAGAAACATGGGGGTATGAATGAGATCGACGGAGTACGTTTCGATCTTAAGAAGAGTGAGATCGCCAGCCTGGAAAAATTAGGCCTGGTGCCCATGGTAAAAGAGTATGGAAAAGTAATGGCCTTTTCTGCTAAGACGTTGTTCAACGGCGACAACCTGGGATTGCAGACCTACTCGGTAGTGCGGGTATTCGACTATGTCGCGAAGGTGATGATGGATTTCCTGAACCGGCGGGCTTTCGAGAATTTCTCTGCGAATACCCGTAAAGAATTGAACGGACAGATCGTAAAATTCCTGGATAGCATTACGGGCCCCAATAAACTGATTGAAAATTTCACCATAAGAAGATTTGAGCAGGACCCGGTACAGAAGGACAAGATATACCTGGATATACATTTAAAACCTTATTTCCCCGCAAAGACATTTTTGGTCAAACTGGAAGGACAGAAAGGAGACGACGGCAACGAATGGGCGTCGGAATACGCACAGGATAAGTAGACTTTCATCCTTTTTTCTCTGAGTAACTCTACAAAAAACCTTTGTTGAGATGTTGCTGAAAACCGGCAAAATTTCGACTAAGGATACATATGCCCGAATGGATCAGTATCTAATCGATTTTCTTAATACCAATTGTTTCATTTTAAAACCTTTTTTATGTCTTTCAAAGCAAAATTAAAAGTGGCTGGAAAAGAGTTAAATGTTCTCTCCTGCCATTATGCCCTAAAGCAGGAAACAGATGCGACCGGACGTCCTTCTTCTGTTACGCGTGGTGGTAAAATAAGCATAACGGTGGAAGCAACGGGCGACACGACTTTTTTCGAATGGATGTGTAATAATTTTGAAAGAAAGGATGGCTCTGTTGTTTTTATCAAACGCGATACCGATGCGACCCTGAAAGAATTGGGCTTTAAAGAGGCGTATATGGTCGATTACGAAGAGAACTTTGACAGTACCGGCTCCAACCCTATTACCGAGTCCTTTACGCTCAGTGCCAAAGAGGTAAGCCTGGGCAGCGGCAAACACGCCAATGAATGGGTACAATAAGCTGAAAATAGCTATAAAACGGGTGGATGGAAGCCATCCGTTTTTACTTTATTAATCATATTTTATGTCATTCATTGCCAAATTAAAGCTGGACGGTGAAGAAGTGAATGTGCTGCATTGCGGATTCCGATTCACCCAGGTCACAGACGCTACCGGTAAACCGACAGCCATCCCCAAAGGAGGTACGATCGAACTGCTCGTGGAGAGCACCGGCAGTACGGATCTATTTGACTGGATGATCAGCCCGACGCAGACCAAGAGCGGCATAGTTACTTTCTACCGGAGGGATACCCGAAGTAAACTGAAGACCCTTGAGTTCACGGATGCGCATTGTGTGGATTACTATGAAACATTTGACCACACAGGGGAGAACCCTATGCGGATACAACTCACGATCAGCGCAAGGGAGGTGAAATTGAACGACTCGGAGTTTAAAAATAACTGGCCGCAATAATCCCTTCTGTTTAATACGAGACAGGTTCTTTTTTTTCACCATAAAAGACAACCCCTTTTTTATGGCACAATATGTAATTGTTGGTATCGACATCGATGGTAAGAGTATAAAACAATTTAGCTCTTTCTCCCTCTCCCAAAGTATCTTCGAGCACCATGCTTTCCGGATGGTATGCCCCACGGAGGGTATAGATGGCAGCGGAAGTATCCTGAATACTTCCAGGAATATGATCGGAGGGAAGATCAACGTCAAGATCGACATGCCAAAGAATCCGGGGCTTTTGAAATTTTCAGGGGTTATCACACAGGTAGAAGCAGCCAGGCATAGCGGTCATACGGGAGATGTCATCATCAGCGGTTATAGTCCTACCATCCTGCTGGACAGTGGACCTCACTGCAAGACCTGGGAAAAGAAGGCCCTCAAAAACATAGCCCAGGACGTCTTGCAACCCTTCCCTCAAAATCTTTTGCAGCCAAAAATTGCTCCCTCCTATGGGGAAACCCTTTCTTATGTCGTTCAATACAAAGAAACTGCCTGGCAGTTCCTCAACCGACTGAGTGCAACCTATGGCGAATGGTTATTTTATGATGGACAGAAACTGATAGTAGGACCTCCGCAGGGCAATAAGGTGAAATTGTCCTACGGCAGTGATCTGCATAGTTTGAACATGGCCGTACAGGTGCGGCCCGCCAACTTCAAGCTGATGTCCTATGACTATATGAATGCCCAGGTATACAATGGAGAACCTGCGGGCATAGCCAATAAAGCGGGTTTGAATGACATGGGCAAACATGCCCTGGAGAAAAGTGAGCAGTTCTATGGGACAAAACCCAAACAATGGCATAATACTTTTCTTACGAACAAGAAGCAACTGGATGATTTTGTCAATACCCGGGCAGCTATGCAGAGCAGCAATATGGTACGGTTCAACGGCGCCAGCGATCATCCGGCACTACAGCCGGGCGGATCCGTCAATGTCCAGGGATTGAATATAATCAGCGGAGCCAATGAATCCTTCGGTGATTATACCCTGATCTCCGTCAATCACCATTTCGACGGGCAAGGCAACTATTCCAATGACTTCATCGCTATACCCGCTTCCGTAAAAATGCCTCCTGTTACCAACTATACCGAGCCACATTGCGAGACGCAGAGCGCACTGGTAACAGACAACCACGATCAGAAAGGCCTGGGCCGGGTGCGGGTGAAATTCCATTGGATGGGAGACGATGAAAAATCTCCCTGGCTGCGGGTGACTAGCCCTCACGGCGGCGATGGCAAAGGCATGTTCTTTATCCCTGAAGTAGGAGAGGAGGTCATCGTAGGCTTTGAGGGGGACAGCCCTATCAAGCCCTATGTCATCGGAACGGTCTACCATGGCCAGGCCAAAACGAAATTCGGAAATGAACAAAATGATGTAAAGGCCCTGCAGACCCGCAGCGGCAATCTCATCGTCATGAATGATAAAGAGGGCAGCGTCCATGTGGCCGACGCTGCGGGCAACGATATGCTGATAGATGGTAGTGGAAATGTCAAGATCACGGCCAGTGAGAGCATTGTCCTTACCTGCGGGGACTCGAAGATAGAGATGAAGAAAGACGGCACGATCAAGATCACGGGAAAAGAAATTTCGATAACAGCTACGGATAAGGCGGAGATGACCAGCGGCCAGGCTACTTTCATGGCGGATGGGAATCAAAACGAAGCCGATATGAAGGGAATGAAAGCGAATATAAGCGGCACCAGCGAGGTGAATGTAAAGGGAATGAAAACCGCCATCAGCGGAGACACCGAAGTCGATATCAACGGGAATGCGAAAGTGTCCGTCGGCTCCTCTGCCATGGTAGCGGTAAAGGCCGCCATGATCACATT
>DATJJA010000162.1:0-11736 GCA_035492595.1 Puia sp. | reverse complement strand
TTGTGGCCATCGGGATCAAAGGAATGCAAAAAGACAAGCTTGAAATATACCCAGGTCTGGCCCGTGTCATACGGATCATGAGCCGGTTGGCGCCGGGGCTGTTGCTGAGGCAGATGTCGAAGATGACTGAAAAGGCAATCGTAATAAGCGGGAAATCGTAAATTTCTTCGGCTTCGATCTCATACGGACATAATTAACTATTGTAATACTTTTACCGGCTGGTAAATGACCGGCTAATTTCTTTAAAATGTTTGTCTGGATTGATTTTAAACAGCGGAAAGGAGGGTATAAATATACAAAAAAGTGAACTGTTCAAAAAATAATTCCTTAACTGCGGTTATGGCTTGTAGTTAATAAGATCGATATACAACCTAAATCACTGATAGCTAAAGATTGACTGGATTTCGACCGAGCAAATCATGCACCGTCTCACCGGGCAGAATCAACCGCACCGGTATATTGATCGCATATTTCTCGCAAAGGTCTTTTACTGCAATAGTTATTTCCTCCGGAGAGTAACGGGAAGAGAAATGCCCCAGGATGAGCTGCTCGATATGCAGTGTGCTGACCATTTCCATAACTTCTTCTAAACTACTATGCTTATTTCCGAATGTGCGAACCTTTATATCCTCCCCATTACCAAGAAAGGTCGCCTCATGGATAAGGATCTTCGTATTATCCCATTTTGCCCCATCTTCTACCGGCGTGTCACCGGAATAGGCGAGCAGATTTGTCCGTACCTCCATCGAAAAACTGTCCCTGCCTTGTCGCTCAGCCAGCTGCCGAAGCTCTTCACCGGACAGGCTGGCGTATTCGGGTCTCAGTTTCTTCCGGGTCTGTATGACCTGGTATCCCAAACTTTTGATGATGTGCTGTTCCACCGGTACATGACTGTTACGGATCGGTTTTACAAGCAGGTCTTTGGCGATGGGTATTTCATCCCCTTCTGTGACCGGCGTCCACACGGTACGGGATACATGCGGATCAAACAGCTTCGAGAACTTTTCCAGCGCGCGAAAAGAATCAGAGTCCTTTGGGTAATGGATGACAGGAAACCCCGGCCGGGCATTCAGCTGGTTGAGCTGCAGGAGACCGGTGATATGATCGCGATCGGCATGAGAGATAAAGACCTGGTCGATCTTACGGCTTTTTTGAAGCAGAGAGGAGATGAGACCTTCCCCGGCGTCAAAAAGGATGCCCCATTCTTCTATAAAATACCAGGTTGAAAAAAGAGCGGTCGAATATCCGGTGATGGTGAGTTGCACTTCATAATTTTATCCTGCTAATGAAAAGTTATGTCATCGTTCTTTAGCTCTTTTTGGATCTGAAATTTATAGGGATAATATGGGAGAAAGAACAGTAGGGCGAGCAGCGCGAAATAGAAGTAAATGTTTATAAAGCTCAGTAAGAAGAGTACGCAGGATATCAGGCTCCATAATAAAAGCCAGTACAGCCGGTTGCGGAAGAGTGCCGAATACAGTGCTGCCTTCTCTTCAAAACCGTCGGCTTTGTCGATGGCTTCCAATTGCCGCTGCTGCCAGAAAATATGTACCATGGTCAGACCCATTACAATACTGAAGTAGCTGGTTGAGCTTTTGATGATTTGCAGGTGCTGCAGGAATGGCAGATTGCTTATAAAAGCCAGATAGGTGCCACCTATGAAAAGCAGGTTGAGAATAAGACAAAGAAAGAATAGTCTTTTAAAGCTGCGGAGATTGAGGGATGGAAATTGCATATTTAAATTTAATAAATAACCGGAAAAAAATACCCGTGATGTCCAATTTTTTCACCGCCGGTTGTCATGATCGTATAAAAAGAAATCCATAACGATTTAAATCATTGACAATGAGAAAAGTATCGGTTTTTAACTTTATCACCCTAAATGGGTATTTTCATGGACCCGACGGAGACATCAGCTGGCACAGGCATGGCGCCGAGGAGGCTGGCCTTTCGGATGAGAAGTCGCAACAGGGAAATACGCTGCTGTTTGGCCGGGTGACGTATCAACATATGGCAAGCTTCTGGCCTACCCCGGCTGCCAAACAGATGCAGCCGGTCACAGCCGATGGAATGAATAAGGCGGAGAAGATCGTTTTTTCAAGAACTTTGAAGAAGGCGGACTGGAATAATACGCGGCTGATAAAAGACGACCTGGTCGGGGCAGTAACTCGATTGAAACAGGAGCCCGGTAGTGATATTACCATCCTCGGCAGTGGAAGCATCGTGACCCAGCTGGCGGATGCGGGTCTTATCGATGGATATGGTTTTATGATCGACCCGGTTGCGCTGGGGGAAGGGGTGCCGGTCTTCAAGGGGATAAAGAACAAGCTGGACCTCAAGCTGACGTCTTCGAAGGTGTTCAGGAGCGGAGTGATAATGGTTACGTATGAACCGGTAAAATCGTAAGATAATGGATGAATACATTGTGATGATGCGTCTTGACCTGATCACTAAGGAGGCGCAGCCTACACCCGAACAGCTGAAGGGATATATGCAGTCCTATCAGCAATGGGTAGACGGGATTGTTGCACAGGGGAAGTTCGTGGGCGGTACGGGCCTGTCCCCCGCAGGGAAGGTGATAAAACCCGGTAACGTAGTTACCGACGGACCTTTTGCAGAGATCAAGGAATCGATTGCGGGGTTTGTTACCATAAAGGCGGCTGACCTGGACGAAGCGGTGCGGCTGGCCTCTGCCTGCCCGATCCTCAATGGGTTGGGCAACAGCGTGGAAGTGCGGCAGGTCGTTATGCGGGACAACAGCGGTTCTTATGCAAAATAAAGAGCTGATACCGGATCTGTTCAGGACGGAATACAGGAAGATCGTATCCGTCCTTTGCAAACATTTTGGCTTTGATCAGATGGAAATTGCTGAAGACCTGGCCAGCGATACATTTCTGACGGCAGCGGAGACCTGGGGCCAGAAAGGCGTTCCGGCCAATCCGACGGCATGGCTTTATACTGTGGCTAAGAACAGGGCGAAGAATTATTTGAAACGCGAGAATATTTTTCAATCGAAGATTGTTCCCGGGTTGAAGGGCGAGGCGGGAGGTCTCGCCGGGGCGACAGCTTCAGATGCAAGGGCGTCGGGTGCGATTGGTTCGGAAGCAGCGGGTTCGATCGAAGACGAGATCGACCTGTCACCGCAAAATATCACTGACAGTCAACTTCAGATGATGTTTGCCATCTGTCATCCGGCCATTTCCCCCGAGGCGCAGGTCGGGCTGTCGCTGCGCATCCTTTGCGGCTTTGGCATCGAAGAGATCGCAGATGCGTTTTTGACGAATAAGGAGACCGTTAACAAACGCCTTTTTCGGGCAAAGGAAAAGATCCGGGAGGAGAAGATCAGGATCGAAATGCCGGGGCCCTCGGAGATAGAAAGCCGGCTGGCTGCGGTGCTGACGACTATCTATCTGCTGTTCAATGAAGGGTATTATTCGCTGAGCCAGAATACTTCGCTGCGTAAGGAACTTTGTTTCGAGGCGATCCGGCTTTGTTATATGGTAATTGAGAGCGAGTCCAATACACCCGAAGCCAACGCCCTGCTCTCGCTGATGCTCTTCCATGCTTCCCGTTTCGATGCAAGACTCGACAAAAATGGAGAGCTTGTCCTGTATGGCCAGCAGGATACAAGCCTTTGGAATTCGGACCTGATCAGCAAGGGGGCGTACTTTTTAAACCGCTCGGCCTGCGGCAACAATCTCTCGAAATATCATCTCGAGGCGGGCATCGCTTTCTGGAATACGCAGAAAGACGATACAAAAGAGAAATGGGAGCATGTGTTGCAGCTGTACAATCTTTTGCTGCAACTGGAATATTCTCCGATGGCAGCATTGAACCGCACCTATGCGCTGTCAAAGGTCAATGGAAAAGAGGAGGCCATCCGGGAGGCGGAGGAGCTGAAGCTCGAAGGCAATCATTTTTACTTCGCCCTGCTGGGCGAACTGTATACGGGGGTCGACAGGGAGAAGGCCGACGCGCATTTTCGCAGGGCGCTGGCACTGTCAAAGACTCCCGCGGAGCAACTGGCGCTGCAAAAAAAGATCGATGAGTTACCGGTAAAAGATCACTGATGCTCCGGGAAGGCGGGTGTTAACGGATGCCAGAACCTATAGTTAAAGGATGGGTGAATACAGATCAATTGGCGGATAAAAAAGCATCAAACCGGAGCGGAATATCGTCTTATGTTTGGCATCAAATTGCTTGAACATGCGAAAATTGAGGTTTAATTGTATCATTTTGCTGCTGATCCTGGCGGCATTTCCTTTTATAGTCCAGGCCCAGTCCCGGGTTGTCAGCGGGATGGTAAGGGATGAAAAAGGGAACCCTCTGACCGGAGCTACGGTCAATGTTAAGAACAGCAAGATCTCCACCACCACGGACGCAACCGGAGCCTTTCGTATCAACTTTCCTCCCGGGGCCAACACACTTGTCATCTCCTATGTCGGTATGCAGCCGGCGGAACTGCGGGTGAAGGGGGAGACGGCAGGTACGGTCGAACTGAAGGCAGCAGCCAATAACCTGGGCGATGTGGTGGTTATTGCCTACGGGACGGTAAAAAAGAAAGATCTTACCGGCTCGGTGGAGACCCTTTCGGGCAGCGACCTGATGAAGGGAAACCCTACCAACGTCGTCTCCGGCGTTCAGGGAAAAATTGCCGGTGTTGTCGTCAGCCAGAGCGACGGCGCGCCGGGTGCTGGCTTGAATATCACGGTGCGCGGGTCGAATTCGTTTATCGGGACCCAGCCCCTGTATGTCGTGGACGGTATTCCCTATATCATTGGCAACGGGGATGCGACACCATCCTCGGTCTCCGGAAGCGAGCAGTCTTCGGTCAATGCCTTGTCTTTTCTCAACCCAAATGACATCGAGTCGATAACGGTGCTGAAGGATGCCTCGGCAACGGCCATTTATGGCTCGCGTGGCTCCAATGGGGTAGTCATCATCACTACTAAAAAGGGAAAGATGGGCGGCGACAGACTGGAAGTGAATGCGCTGCTCGGCGTTTCGAAGGTAATGCGTGAGATAAAAATGTTGGATGCCTATGGTTATGCTACGATGCAGAACGAGGCGTACAGCAATTCCAATTATTTCGAACCCGGTCCCACGCCCCGCAGCCTTCCCTATCCGGGGCAGATGCAGCAGTCCGCTACCAATCCCGATTCGATGGTATATATAAAGGGGCCGAAGGATTTTATAGGGCACAGCACGGACTGGCAGAAGCAGATCTTCCAGACGGGCATTACCAACAATTACTCCGTGAATGTGTCGGGCGCCAATGAAAGCGGAAGTTATCTTATCTCGGGCAGTTATATCGACCAGACGGGTGTCATCGCGGACAGCCGGTTCAAACAATTCGGGATCCGCGCCAACCTGACCAGGAATGTAAAGAAATGGTTGACGGTGGGCTCGAACACCAGCTTCAACCGGAGCACCAACCAGCTCGTCAAGACGAATAATGAGGACCTCAGCGGCGGGGTCGGGGTGGTGAAGGCTGCGCTTGCCTTTGCACCTACGGCTCCCCTGTACGATTCGGGGACCAACAATTTTACGGCTGCCACCCAGGTGTCCAACCCTTATGTATATGTACATTCGGTAAAGAACCAGGTGCTCGTGGCGAATATTTTCTCTTCGAACTATCTCGAGGCGACGCTGGCAAAAGGATTGACCTTCCGCCAGAACGTCGGTATCAGCTATTACAACAACCAGCGGGAGCAGTACTATCCCCGGACGGTATTCGAGGGCTTGTCCTATTTCGGTCTTGCCTACCAGTCGCAGGGATGGTACAATTCGATCACGTCCGAGAGTCTTCTGAACTTCGGCCGGACGCTGGGAGAGCATTCGCTGACTTTTACAGCCGGCTTTACCTACGAGGACGACCAGAGCAGCACCAAGAACCAGCAGGCCAGCAACTTCGTGAACGACCAGCTCCAGGATAATAATATGAGCGGGGGTCAGAACCCGCCCGTCATGAGCAGCAATAAGAGCAAGTCAGATCTCGTCTCTTTCATCGGCCGGATCACGGATTCCTGGAAGGATCGTTACCTCCTCACCTTATCCTTCAGGGATGACGGCACCAGTAAATTTGCGCCGCGCAATCGCTGGTCACAATTCCCTTCGGGGGCTTTCGCCTGGCATTTCTCCAACGAGCCTTTTATGCAGGAGCACCTTGGCCTGATGAACGATGCGAAGATCAGGGTCAGCTACGGCCGCACGGGCAACCAGGGCGTAGGACCCTACAGTACCTTATCGAAGCTGGTGCCCTACCCCTATACTTTTGGCGGGACCCTGGCCAATGGTTATGCAGACGACTATTATGCCGGTCCGGGCAATGTCAATTTAAAATGGGAAACGACCGACCAGTACGATGCGGGCCTGGATCTTGGCTTCTTAAGGAACAGGATCAGCTTCCATGCGGATATTTATTACAAACGGACACACGATCTGCTGCAAAATATTACCATACCGCCAACCACGGGATTCGGCACGCAGCTGGTCAACCGCGGTGAAGTGGCCAACAAGGGACTTGAGCTCAGCGTGAGCGCCATTCCCATTACCAATCATGACTTCACCTGGAACCTCTCCGCAAATATTTCTTTCAACCGCAATAAGATCCTCAGCCTTGGCGGAGGCGTCACCCAGCAGTTTGCCACGCGCATCAGTACCAATGGCGACCAGCCCTTCGTACAGAAGATTGGTCAGCCGATAGGCGCCCTGTACGGGTATGTCGAACAGGATATCTACAGGAATGAGGCGGAAGTCAGGTCCGATCCTGTCATGGCCGGGCAGCCTGCAGCCATCATCGCGCGTACGGTGGGTGAGATCCGGTACAGGGACCTGGATCACGACGGAGCAATAACCGCGAAGGACCAGACCCTGATCGGTAACGTGAATCCCGATTTTACCTATGGGTTCACCAACAGCTTCACGTATAAGAATTTCGATCTCAATTTCCTGATACAGGGTGTGTATGGCAACGACATTATCAATATGAACACCTACTTCCTGTCCAATATCGGCGGGTTTAATAATGTCACTCAGAAGATGTGGAACGACCGCTGGACCTTTTCCAACTGGGAGAACGCCAAATCGCCGAAAGCGGAACAGCAATACTGGCGGGCCTTCAAGTTCACGCGCCGCTTCATCGAGAACGGTACCTATGTCCGGCTGCGCAACGTCACCCTTGGTTATAATCTCAGGTCAAAGCTGAAGTTCATGCAATCGCTGCGGGTGTTCGCCACGGTCAACAACCTGGTGACCATTACGAAATACAGCGGTTATGATCCTGATATCAACGGTTACGGCGATGATCCATCCCGTCGTGGGGTCGATATGGGCGGATATCCCAGCTCGAAAGTCTATAACCTGGGTGTACAATGTGTTTTCTAAAAAAAATCAGACATGAAAAGAATTGGATCTTTACTAATAGCGATGATAGTTCTCGCCGGCGCGGCGACTGTCCTCCTTTGCGCAGGCTGTAAGAAAGCCCTCCGGGAACAGCCATACAGCTTCCTGTCGCCGGAGAATTTCTATAAGAACGCCGATGATGCGACGGCGGCGGTCAATGGAGTCTATAATACCTTCTGGGGATGGGGTCTGATGAAGCAGCCCTATTGGCTCACGGACCTGGATTGCGACCACGCGATGGGCGCCGACTGGTTCCTGGGTAATATCGGGGCCGGAAACCCCTCTGCTTTCTGGGGTATCAACAATATCTGGAGCGACCACTATCTCATGATCAGCCGGGCCAACAGCGTGCTGGAAAATATCACAAAGACCGATATGGACGCAGACCTGAAGAACAGGCTGATCGGCGAAGCCACTTTCCTGCGAGGCTGGTCTTATTTCGATCTGGTCCGCATTTATGGCGCCGTGCCCGTGCATCTGAAGACAGTGGCTTCCGGCGACCAGGCTAACATGCCGAAGTCTTCGGTGGCGGAGGTATTCAAAGTGGCGATAAATGATTTTAAGACGGCGGAGAAGCTGCTGTTTCCGGCCAGCGACAGTCGATCGGGTGAAAAGGGACGGGTTACGCGCGGTGTCGCTTCAGCCTTTCTCGCCAAGGCTTACCTGACAATGGCCTCCGGTTCATTGAAGGGCGCCTCGCTGACGGTACAGGGTGGACAGGATAATGCCTCCTATACCTATGCCAAGGACGTGGTCGCCGGTTATGAGGGTTTCGACAGCAAGGCCTGTTTCGACAGCGCCCGGGCAAAAAGTCTCGAAGTGCTCAATAGTGGCGAATATTCTCTCTTCACCAATTTTATGGATACCTGGCAGGTGGCCAACCGCAACGGGAAGGAGTTCCTCTGGGAGATACAGGCGCAGACGGGGAATGATGCCCTGGAGACCGACATGTATTATTATTTCAATGCGGCGCAGCCCGATCGCAGCGGCGTCTCTGCCGTTTGGATGACGGACAACCATTACAAGGAATACGAGCACGATGATGACCGCATCCTGAAAGGCGTCGCCCACCAGTATATCGTGGACTATGGCAAGCCCCAGTATACTAATTATATTTTATACCCCGAGGAAGATACTGCCCTTTACAAGACCGACGCGGCGGGGAATACCTATATGTGGAACGGCACGTATTATGACAGGGCTTACAGCAACAAATACAGCTTTGTAAATAATCCCGGGACCAACAACTCCGATGGTTTTATTCCGATGATGCGTCTGGCAGAGGTGATGCTTATGTATGCGGAGGCGGAGAACGAGGTCAACGGGCCGGATGGGCCTGCTTATCAATACCTGGATGCCGTCAGGACACGCAGCCATGCCAGTCCCGCGCCGGCGGGAATGTCGCAGGACCAGTTCCGCTCTTTTGTTTTTGCGGAGAGGGGCAGAGAGCTCGTTTTCGAATCGCAGCGGCGGTATGATCTGCTTCGCTGGGGCGTATACCTGCAGGTTATGAACAAGCTGGGCGTGGTCATACAGGGCAACGACCGGCTGACGAAGGTTCGTGCTTCGAGGAACCTGCTGTTCCCCATTTCTACCGACGAGATAAATACGAACACTGCGCTGGGTGGGAATAACCCGGGATGGTAAATCAAATCAAAAAACTCAATGTATGTTTAGCTATAAAAATATTTTCCTTTTTGGGGCGGGGCTGTTCCTTACGGTCCTGTTGGGGATCTCCTGTAAGAAGAGCGACACCCCCGGTTATGGCGTACCGACGATCACTAGAGTAACGGCCACGCTTGACAGCGCGGGTATCGACTCCGGCAGCCTCGCGCAGTGGGTCACTATCTTCGGGACCCACCTTTCTTCGGCGCAGTCGGTGTCTTTCAATGACCAGCAGGTCGCCTATAAGACCATGTATGCGTCCGACACTTCGATAACGGTGCAGATCCCGAGGGCCATTCCACAGGACATAACCAATACCGTCAGGGTTGTGACGAAAGGCGGAACGGCGACTTATAATTTTACCACCCTGGTGCCGCCGCTGGTTCTCAATGGCATGCTGAACGAGTATACGGCCGTGGGGGACACCCTGGTGCTGACGGGTGAGAACTTCGATCTTTATGGTCTTGATACGGCTGCAACCACCCTTGCCTTTACCGGGGGCAGCGCTGTGAAAGTGGTGTCCGGTTCGGCGACGCAGCTGAAAGTCGTCGTTCCATCGGATGCCCAGCCGGGACCGGTGACCCTAAAAGGAATTGCTCCGCTGAACATCTCGGTCACGACATCGGGGTGGTTCCACGATAACCGTAATTTCCTTTTCGATATGTCCAATTATACGGGTTGGAACGGCAGCAGCTATCTTTCGTCCGGTCCTGATCCGGCGCCGGTCAACGGTCCTTATTTTAAGGTGGCCAAATCCTGGCAGGGGGGATGGGCCTGGGACCCTTTCGCCAGCAATAATTGCGCTATGCCGGCGGAGCTTGTCAGCGATCCTTCGACCTATGTGAAGTATGCGCTGAAATTCGAGATGTATACTCCCGTAGCGGCACCTTCGCTGCCATTGAAACTCTATATGTGTTTCAACAGCGGCAACTTCAAGGAATATTTTTATGATGCCGGCAACGGCAGCTATCCTTTTTCAACGGGCGGCAAATGGCAGACCTTCACGGTTCCTTTAAAGAGCTGGGGCAACCTGAACGGATTTAGCTTCTCCAATCCTATCATCATGGAGTTCATGCTGAAGGATAGTAATCCAAGCCAAAGTAATTTTTCGATCTGTAATTTCCGGATGGTTCCGATTCAATAAAAAAACAATTCGATTTCATGCGTTCAATATTCCGATCTGTTACCCTTTTGTTCCCCGGTTTCATGGCGCTGGCGTCATACGGGCAGACGCCTGCCGGGGCTTTTAGTGTGAGAAAGTATGGAGCTAAAGGCGACGGGACTACCCCGGATACACGGGCTATCAATAAGGCAGTAGCTGCCTGTGTAAAGGCGGGCGGCGGAACGGTCTATGTGCCGGCCGGCAGGTATGTCACGGGCACGATCAGGCTTTTCAGTGATATCAACCTGTATCTCGCTCCGGGGGCCGTGTTGCTGGCTACAGAGGACAATAATGACTATGGACTGCAAACAGACTATGGGTTCTCCGGCAGTGGGGCAGGCGGGAAAAAGCTGGGGCTGGTATTTGCGGACCGGGCCGAGAATGTATCGATAACCGGGACCGGTATCATCGACGGAAGGTCTGAGCTGTTTATGTATCCGGATAGCGTTCAGGTCAGTAGTCCCGGAGACGGCAGGTACACCCGGCAGGGTGCGGCGTACATGAATGCGCCGGAGGGCAGGTTGGAGGCGCCGGTGATGTGGAGGGGACAGTTCGCGGAGCGGCCGGGAACGGAGATCATCTTCCATGCCTGTAAAAAGGTGCTGGTTCGCGACATCACCATCCGTAATGCCAATGACTGGTCTATGGACATCAATAATTGTGACGACGCCAAGGTGCTGGGTATTTCCATCGATAATAATATGTCCGTCCCGAACAGTGACGGGGTGGATATGTACGACTCGAAGAATGTGATAATTTCCGATTGTGATATTCGTGTCGGGGACGATGCCATCGCTGTGGTCGGCACCAGCAATCTGAAGGTCAGCAATTGCAGTCTTTATTCGCGCAGCTGCGGCATCCGGGTGGGATACAATGGATTCAACGATAATAATTCGGGGAATCTCCTGTTCGACAATATCCGTATCATCGGCAGCAACAGGGGTGTCGGCATTTTCCAGCGACGGAAAGGCAATATCGAAAATATGCTGTTTTCGAACATGATCATAGAGACCCGTCTCTATCCGGGTCAGTGGTGGGGCCATGGGGAGCCGGTACATATCTCTGCGCTTCCGGGGCTGGGCAGTAAAGAAGTGGGGACCATCAGCAATGTGCGATTCACGAACATCATTGCCCGGGGCGAACAGGGATTGGTGTTATACGGAAGTCCTGAGAGCGTATTGACCGACATCCGGTTCGAGAATGTACAGTTTACGCTTGTGCGGGGCAAATTCACGGACCTTTATGGCGGCAATTTCGATCTGCGTGCCAACGACGACCCGAAGCAGTCGCTTTTCAAACACGATATTCCGGCCTTGTACGCCAGGTACGTGAAGGGGTTGACAGTGCGCGGTCTTGACCTGCGCTGGGACGGTTCCCTGCCTGATTATTTTACCCATGCGATAGACTGCGAGTCATTTGAAGATATAACGATAGCGGATATGCGCGGTGATGCGGCGCCGAATGCGGCGGCGGGTCTGGCCGCGATAAGGCTGCGGGATGGAAAA
>DATJJA010000161.1:0-5650 GCA_035492595.1 Puia sp. | reverse complement strand
GGCAGATCGAATTCCTCGGGGACGAGAAATACTCTTTCCAGGAAGGCGGGGCGTCGCAGCGACGGCGAGAACCCCAGTGCGTCGATGCTGCCTTTCTGGGGGAACAGGAAACCCGCGATATTGCGCAGTAGGGTCGATTTTCCGGTGCCGTTGCGTCCGAGCAGGCCATAGATCTGGTTGGGCTGCAGTTGGAGGTCCAGTCCGGACAAAACGGGTTTGCGCCGGTACGAATAATGCAGATCACGAATGGTGACCATAGATGGTTGTTTAGTGTACTAGTTAGATAGATCACTAAGTTGGTAAAAATATTTAGAAGGAGCAAGTTTTTAGGCCGATTTTTTTTGTTAAATGAAAAGCCGTCCCTTTTAGGGCGGCTTAAACTGTGGTCGGTGGAAAAAAGAAGACGGTGAAGGATGATCCTTCACCGTCCATAAAAAAAGGTTTCGGAGATTACGCAGGCTTATAAACGTGTACGGCAAACGATCCCGGTAAAGCTGTCCGGGTACCTGGCTGGAACTGTGGCGCACTCAGATACAGCTTCTTCGTTTTTTTGTCGAAAGCCATGGTCTTGGCGCGTGGTTGGGTGGCCAGGGTCTGTATGACTGAATATTTGTCGGCGGATTCCTGTTTGATGATGGTCGTTGTCGCGTCCCCATTGCTGACAAAGATCAGCTTTTGGGAGGCGTCATAAATGACGGCATCGACGCCGGCGCCGATCGGCAGGGTGGTGATGACCTTGCCGGTTTTTGCATCCAGTACGCTAAGACCCTTGTTTCCCCGGCACCCGGTGAACAGGCGTTGGTTGGGGATGTCCATGGCGATGCCGGTGGGGCCGCCGCAGGGAGACAGCGGCCAGGTATTGGTCACGCTGAGCGCTTTGGTGTCGATGACCTTCAGGACGCTGAGGTCTTCGATGTTGTTATACAGAAGACCGCTGCTATTGGATACGGCGAATTCAGGGCCGCCGCCAAGGTCGATCGTCTTTACCGGCTCGAGCGTATGGATGTCGATGACGCAGGTGTTCTTACTATCGCCGTTGAACACAAACACCTTTTTGGAAGCCGGGTCGTACACAATGGCGTCCTCATCGGTAGAAGCCAGGGCAATGGTCTTGATGATCTTAAAGGTAGAAAGATCGACCACAACGACTGCGTTGGCTTTGCCGTCGCTGATGAAGCCCTTGTTGACCTCATTGACGATGGCGATGCCGTGAACACCTTTCATGCCGCTGATGGTCCCGATGGGCTGTTCGGTGGCAAGATCGACGACATTGAAGGCGGTGCCGTGGGAGACGAAGAGATGGTTGTTTACTTCGTCGATGGCCATATAGTCATAGCCGCCATCGCCTGGCAGAGCGATCTTTTTGTCAAAAGTGTATTGCTGTGCGACCGACCGCTGGCAGGCGAACGCGAGGCAGAGGCTGATGGAAAGTGGAATAAGTTTCTTCATAATGATGCGATACTAGAATATGAATCTGTAGAGATTTTGGAAACCAATCAGTTGCCTGCGCGCTGTTGTTCCTTGTCGGAGCCGGAGCGGGTTTTTGTCTGGGCCAGCTTACCGCTGCCAAAACGATAATTGAGGGTAAGGGTGACGGCGCGGGTGTAGGGATGGCCATAGCCGGATTGGATCAGGTCAAGATAGCGGTCGGTGCCGCTGCGACCCTCGCTTTGAAGGACATTATGGGCGTTGAGACTGAGGGTTGCCTTTTTCCCGGGTAATTGCTTGCGCAGGCCGAAGCTGAGGATCGAGTAGGCGCCAAAAGTAGATTGGACGAACTGGCGTCTGGTCTCGGTCTCAAAATCGATCTCACCGGTAAAATTATCGCCAATGCTAATGCTGTTATTACAGTTGAGGTCGAGCGAAACGATACCGGGATTGCCGAGGTTGAAGCCTTTTGCATTTCCGCTAAAGGAATTCTGGTAGAAGGATGCGGTAGTATTGGTCGTCCACCATTTGGTAACAGGGTGGTTGTAGCTGAGGTCGAGGTTCCACGAGTGGGCACCCTGGATATTGGTCGGCCTGCGGGTGATGGTGGAATCATTGGCGTCGAGATAGGGTATGGTGCGGACATAGTCTTTGTCGATATCGTAGCCAATAGTGATAAACAGGGCAGTCCGCCAGCTCCAGGTGATCTCGCCGTGCCAGCTGAGCGCGGGACGCAGATTTGGATTTCCCTGGAAGAACATCGTTGGGCTGGCCGGGCGCCGAAAGGGTACCAGCTCGTGATAGTCGGCCCGGTCGATGCGTCTTCCCAGCTGGATATTGAGATTGTTGTGCGTATTGAGTTTATAGTCGGCAAAAACGGAAGGGAACAGCTGAAAATATTGTTGCCGGATAGTGGAATGATCGGCGAATAGCTGCTGACCTTTCATTGTAGTCTGCTCCATCCGCAAGCCTGATTGCAGTGTAAGCTTTTTATATTGGCGGTTCACATTGATATAAGCCGCGTTGATATTTTCTGTGTTGACATTGTAGTCGCTTTGGGAAGAGTCGAGCAACGACTGACTGCCCGACTGGTTGTAATAGCTGCTGTTATTCGTTGTTCGCGTGTAGCTGGATTTTATGCCTGCTTCCCACTTTCCTACCCCGGGCCATGGATGGACGTAGTCGGCCCTTGCGCCGACGATGCGGAGGGTACGGCTTTGATCCAGGAAAACGTGGTGCAGGCTTTCGAAGTTGCCCGCGGGGTCATCGACGGTATTGGTGTTGAACTGACCCGGACGATAACGGAATTCGGAGTAGTCTGCATTGACTGACCATTCCCGGCCGGTAGTGTCTAACCGGTGGCTGAGCTGGAATCCGGTGGTGTAGTTGAAAGGGTGGTCGGTATTCAGCGCGGTGAAGATCGAAGAACCGGTCTTGTGGAGATCGGCATCGAAGACGTTCATCTTCGAGGTCGTCATGTCGTCGTACCGTCTGACCCCGATGTTACCGGTAAGGGTAAGGGTCGTTTTCCTGCTGAGATACCAGTCTATTCCTGCTGTAGTGTTATTGGCGCGATTGATGATGACGTCCTGACCGGAGGACACTTCCCGCGTATACAGGTTGTCTCCGTTGAAAATATCGGCGGTGACGTCGCGGCCAAGAAGTGTTTTTGTGTAATTATAGCTGTTGTTAACGTAGAGGTTGTAATCTTTTGTTTTATAGCTGAGAAGGATACTGCCGGTGTAACGGGGATAATTCCCTTCTCCGATGGTGGTGGTGACATAACCATTGAAGCCATCTGCGCGATTGCGTTTCCGGATGATGTTGATAAGCCCGCCGGTCCCCTGGGCGTCGAATTTTGCCGGTGGATTGGTCATCAGTTCCAACTGCTGGACTTCTGCGGATGACATTCCTGCGAGGAGGGCAGCCAGATCCTCAGCAGAGAGGTAGGTAGGTTTGCCGTCGACAAGGACATTCACGCCGGAGCGGCCGTTGAGGGAGATGAGGCCATCCGGGCTAACCTGGATGCCGGGGAGCTTGCGGATCAGTTCCAGGGTATTGGTGCCGGCAGCAGTGATCAGGTGGTCGACGTTGAGGACGATCCGGTCGAGCCGGTGTTGGATAAAGGGAGTTTGGCGGGTAACGGTAGCGGCTTTGAGGAGCCTGGGTTTAAGGGTGTCTGATCCGGCAACAGTTTTAAGGGTGTCCTGGGCCCGGGAGGGGGGAGTGAAGACCAGCAGTGTAATGGGTAGAAGGAGTAGGAATAAGGATGTTTTGATCGGCATGGCGGAGGTTTCCTGCAATGATAGGATTGGGTTTCGGTTAAAAGCGGGCGGGGCGACGGGGCCTTGCCGGCTATGGCTATACAGGCGGGATCGGGCGACAGGGAAGTTATAGGGGGTGAAATGTGGAATTCGGGGGATGGTTTTGCCTGTTGGTCGACGGTCCCGATTGGTCTGCAGGCAAAATTCTATCTTGGCAGTCATGAATTTTCCTGAAAAGCTTTTAGAGATCCATCAGCGCCATCGCTGGCTCGCGCACCTGCTGTTTTGGGTTGCGGTGCTGCTGGTGGCTGTCAGTTCCAGTAAATATTTTGATGGGAAGGCGGCCACTTATTGGTTTGAGTTCGTGAGTGACGCTTTGTACGAGATACCTGAGATACTGGCCACGTATGCGGTGGCGTATGTAGTCCTGCCGAAGATGCTGTACAGGCGGCGTGTTATTGCTGCAATATTGTCCTTTATTATGATCGCTTATTTAGCCTGTGTGCTGGGAAGGATCATCATCGTCAAGGTGGATGAACCGCTGGCGGGCCTGGCTCCAAAGGCGTTTGAAACCTATTGGGCGATCCTGACGGATATTCCCAAACTGTTATACGTCTATTTCTTCCAGATCTTTGCTGTGGTGTTCGTGTTCCTTTGTCTGAAAACCCTGAAGGATCAGCTGATCATCCAGCGGCGGACGCTGATGCTTGAAAAGGAAAAGGCGGAAACGGAATTGAAGCTGCTCAAGGCGCAGTTGAATCCACATTTTTTGTTCAATACCCTTAATAATATCTATTCGCTTTCCTTTACTTCGCCTGAGCGAACCTCTGCGTCTATTGCCCGGTTGGCGGAGATACTGGATCATATCCTGTATCGCAGTCGGGCTCGGTTTGTGGCGTTGTCGCTGGAGATAGAGCTGATCCGGAACTATATCGAGCTGGAAAAATTGCGTTACGACAGCCGGTTGACGGTAAATTTTTGTGCAGAGGCGGCCGGGGAGATGGTGATCGCGCCGCTTGTTTTGTTGTCGCTGGTCGAGAATGCGTTCAAGCATGGAGCGAGCAATGATGTGGGTGAGCCGGTGATCGAGATCCGGTTAAAGGCAGAGGTCGACCGGTTGCGATTCGAGATCGCGAATACGGTCGCGGAAAATGTGCCGGTGCCCGGAACATCGGAGCGGATCGGGTTGAATAATTTACGGCAGCAATTGAATCACCTGTATGGAAAAGATCATGAGCTGCTGGTGTCGGGGGAAAATGGATGGTTCCGCGTAAGGTTGACGATCTGTCATAAACAGGATTGAATCGTATATGAAAAAGATAAAGTGTCTTTTGGTTGATGACGAGCCGTTGGCCATCGCCCTGTTGAAGCAGCATATTGCGCAGGTGGACCTGCTGGAGGTGGCAGGAGACTGTCCGAATGCCGTAAAGGCATTGGAGATCCTGCAGATGAAAGAGATCGATCTTTTGTTCCTGGATATCCGGATGCCTTCTGTCAGCGGGCTTGAGCTGTTACGAATGCTGCGCCACCCGCCAAAGGTGATCCTTACGACTGCCTACCGGGAATACGCATTGGACGGCTATGATCTGGACATTGTCGATTATTTGCTGAAACCGATAACGTTCGACCGGTTCTTAAAAGCGGTGGAGCGACTCTTCCGGCAGATGAATCTCTCCGCGGCGACGGTTGTGCCTCCCGCGTCCGAGGCGCCGGCACTGTATATCAAGTCGGGATATAAAAATATCCGGGTCGGGATGGATACGGTGCTCTACATGGAAAGCCTGAAGGATTATGTCAAGATCCATACGTCCACCGGGGCGATCATGACGAAGTACAAGATCAGTGAGATGGATGCTGATCTGGCTTCGGGAGTTTTCCTGCGGATCCATCGGTCGTATATTGTCAATTTGAAGCATGTCACTGCCTTCACTGCAAGTTATGTCGAGATCGGCGGTACG
>DATJJA010000160.1:0-15542 GCA_035492595.1 Puia sp. | reverse complement strand
AGGAAGAAGCCGGCGTCTACGCCGTCGAAGGTCAGGAAGATGCGGCGGCCGGCCCATGTGGCGGGGAGGTCGAAATTGCGGCGGTAGCTGCCTACCGGATTGCGTTCGTGATACGCTGTGTAGCTGACGGGTGGCGTGCTCATCACGAAGGGGAAGTCCTTTTTGAAGATATAGGTAAAATTGCTGTAATAAGGGGTGCCATACCCTTCGATCTGCCAGCAGGAGGGGACGGTGATGTCTTTCCAGGAGGCGACACTGTATCCGGGTTTGTAAAAATCTTTTGGTCGTTGCTGCGGCCAGGGGACGTAGTTGAACTTCCAGGTGCCATTCAGCGTCCTCGAGAAGGAAGACGCATGCCGGTCGGCTTTTAGCGCCTCTTTCAGGCTTGCGTAGGGCATCAGGGTGGCGTGGGCAGGTTCTTTATTGATGCCCAGCATTTCGGGGTCTTCTATTTCATCGGGAACGGATGTTGTCGAGGTTGCGATAGGCTGACCTGTTCTCTCACCATAGCAGGCGGCGAGGCGGGCGTAGATCTCGATCATAGCGGCCTGGTCGATGAGGCTTTTGGCCGGCCGGAGGCCGAGACCTTTGGAGGGGTCATGCTCGGTGGCCCAGATGGCATCGGCGTCTTTTTTGAAGGCATCCATTCCGCTGCGGTCGTTGTCGATATGATACAGCTCTTCATAACCTCTGAGCAGGACGGCATTGAACCAGTAGTTGTGGGGCAGACGGCCGTCGTGGAAGAAATGTGTTTTGGCAGCTGCGGCGATGCGGTGGGCTTCGTCGAGGTATTTCCTGTCTTTTGTAATAGAATAGAGGAGCGCATTGGACTGGAGCATTGTCCCGGTGTTGTAGGTATACAGCGCCTTGCCGATGCTGCCTGTCGAAGTCTTTATATTGTCGTAGTACAGGCCTTCGGGGGTTTGCAGGCGGGAGTTGACCCAATGGTAGATCAACAGGGCGGTACCGAGATAGTGGTGTTCGCGGGTGATGCGATAAAGCTGGAGGGCGACGAGGATGCCGGGCCCGTTGGAGCAGGTATTCTTGGTGTTGAGGTCGCTTTCTTTCCAGTAGAGGCCTCCGCCGGTGACGGTGTCCATTCCTGTCAGCATAAAGCGATAGATCATTTTTGCCTTGCGCAGGTATTCTTCCTTGTGGGTGCGGTTCCAGGCGTCGAGCAGGGCGATGGCGACCCATTGGTTGTCGTCATAGAAGCGGCTGCTTTCTCTTTCCTGGCGGGGATAGTCCTGGTAGGCCGGGGCAGGGGCGTGGGGAGAATAATAACGTTCGATGGCCTGCACGACGGGTTGCATATAGACGCCGTCGGGGTCGAGTGATTCCATCTCGTTGGCTGCCTGGATGTAGGCGCAGAGGGGCCAGAGCCAGGAGTGGGTGTTCTCGTTGACCGTGCTGTCGGTCTCGTAGTAGAGGCCGGTGGGGCTGTCGCGGAGGTGGGCATTGATTATATTATAAAGATCAGTTATGCGGGAGCGGTAATTGGGCGCCGGAGACTTGGTTTGGCCGGTCGCCAGGTTTAGGATAAGGAAGAAGGCGACGGCGGCGAGGATGGTCTTTAAGGCTGATCTGCATTGCATGTTATACTCATTTTATCGGGACGAACAGGCACAATTTATTTAAATATCCCGAAAAATGAGAATAGAAAAATATCTTTACGAATCCCTTTCATTCATAAAAACATATGATATGCTTCCAGGAAAAAGATCATTCCTTCTCTTGACCGCCATATGGGCTCTTTCAACGGCTTCCGCGCAGCCCCGTATCGGCAGCGAAACTCTTCAGCAAAAAGAACAACGGATGAAATGGTGGACCGACGCCCGTTTCGGCATGTTCATCCACTGGGGCATCTACTCACAGGCTGCCCGCCATGAATGGGTGAAGCACAATGAGCATATGGATAATGCGGAGTATCAAAAGTACTTCGACCAGTTCAATCCCGATCATTTTAACCCGGAGAAATGGGCTGCACAGGCGAAAGCTTCCGGTATGAAATATGCTGTGCTGACCACCAAGCATCACGACGGGTTCTGCCTCTTCGATTCGAAATACACCGATTATAAAGCCACGAATACAGCTGCCAGGCGCGATCTGGTGAGGGAATATGTCAACGCTTTCCGGGCCAAAGGATTAAAGATCGGCTTCTACTATTCTTTACTGGACTGGCACCATCCCGATTATACTATGGACAATGTCCATCCTCTTGTCCAGGTCGACAAGAGCGATTCGAACTATGCCCGTCTGAACAAGGGCCGCGATATGGCGAAGTACCGGCAATATCTGCGCAACCAGATCACCGAGCTGCTGACCAATTATGGAAAGATCGATGTCCTGTGGCTCGACTGGTCCTGGGACAATAAAAAAGACCTGGAGGACCATCGTGGGAAAGGTAAGGATGACTGGGGTGCTGTCGAGTTGCTGAAGCTGGTCAGGAAGTTACAGCCCGGCATCATCGTCAATGACCGGCTGGGGCTGGGCGAATATGCAGATGGAGCCGACTTTGTCTCTCCCGAGCAGGTCAGCCCGAAAGAGCTGGAGAAATTCCGGGGCAGGACATGGGAGACCTGTCAGACGTTTTCGGGCTCATGGGGATACTACCGCGATGAGAACACCTGGAAGACGAACCGGCAGCTGCTGGATCTGCTGATCACTTCCGTCGGCAATGGGGGGAACCTGATCCTGAATGTTGGTCCCACCGCCCGCGGAGAATTTGACTTCCGCGCTACCAGGGCGCTGGACAGCCTTGCGGGTTGGATGTATGCCAACGACTCTTCCATTTATCATTGTACCTATGCGCCTGCTACCTTCCAGGTACCCGAAGGAACCAGGCTCACCTATAACAAGACAAGCCGCCGCCTGTACATACACCTCTTCAACTATACCGGAGGCAAGCTGATCCTGCCGGGGTATGGTGGTAAAGTAAAATACGCGCAGTTCCTCAACGATCATTCCGAACTCCTGTATAAGCCTTCGGGGACGGATGACCTGGAACTGACGCTTCCTGCGGTAAAGCCTGCCTATGAGGTACCGGTTATCGAGCTGATCCTGAGCTGAGCGCTTTCTCTATCGCCCGGCCAACTAAAGCAGTAAGCAGCGTTTCCTGTCTTACCTCCCGATCCTTCCAGCTATTCAGCTCTTTTATCAAATACATAGTTTGGAAAGGGGCGACTGCCTGACTGTGAGAACGGACCGAATAAATTTCCCATATGTTGGTCAGCGGTTCGCGCGCCCGGGCAGAAAACGAGGCCCATTCACCTTCCGGTCCAACAGGAAACTTAAATTCGATCTCAAGGAATTTTGCCATGCCGCAAATCATTTTAAGAGGAGGATCAAGCGACTTTTATGGAGTAGATCGAATCTTAGCAACCGCGAAGCTATTGATTGGGAGTCGTTTGAAAAATAGTAGAAACACGGCGGTCAACCGTATTAATACGAGGAGGGGGTGAAGGCTCCAAAAAGTTTGGGCGGCCCGTGTGGACCGCCCTTTGAATTCAAACAGCAAAGCGGATCAGTATAGAAGGTAATCTCTATTCCGTCCGCTTTTTGCTTATGGTTTCTACAGGACTATTTTGCAGATTTTTTTCTATTTTTTGATTCTCTGGCAGGTCTTTCGCTTTTTCCGCCTGCATCTTCTCCAGTTTCGGCAACTGGTTTGTTCCATTGCTGAAGACCCGGCGGATTTGCGCCATTGACTTCCTGGCTTTTCAGCTTGCTCATCTGCATATTTACCTCCTGTACTGCCTTCTCTGTCCTGTCCGAACCGGACCCCTCATGTTCGAGCAATCCATTTGTTTCGAGGACATAGTTCAGCGGATCATCGATGTACTGAATCGTTTCTCCGAGCTGGGTGGTCTTACCTTCATTCCAAGGCCCTGTGAAATCGTTGCCGCTTGACATATTAAAATAGACATTGCTGAACCTGGGGTCGCTCTGCAGAACACCGGGAGGGAAGTTTGGCCGGATGGTGTCCAGCGCAGCCTCGAACATCTGGAAATGCGCCACTTCGCGTGTCATCAGGAAGCGCAAGGTTTCTTTTACGTACGGGTCTTCAGTAAACTGAAGCAGGTATTCGTATACCATTTTCGCACGTGATTCAGCCGCGATATTCGAACGCAGGTCGGCAGTAAGCTCACCGGTTGCATCGCCATTAATGTAAGCTGCTGTCCAGGGTACTCCCTGTGAATTGGTGTAGCAAGGGCTGCCGGCGGATCCGATGAGGAATTGAGGAGCGACCATCCCCTGGTGTATGACTTCCTCTTTGCCTGTCTTGCCATTCATGAGTTTCATGATCTCGGAGTTCTCTGCTGCATTTTTTAAGTCACCGTTGATCCCGGTCAGCAGCATCTGAATGGTAGCCCCGACGATCTCAAGATGGCTGAACTCTTCCGTTGCAATATCCATCAGCAGATCGTATTTGTCGGGGTATGGATTCTTAGCGCCAAAAGCCTGACCAAAATATCTCAGGGCAGCGGCCAATTCTCCATTGGCACCGCCAAATTGTTCTAATAAAAGGGTGGCGAAAGCGGGATCCGGTTTCGAGACCCTGGCGTTGAATTGCAGGTCTTTTACGTGGTAGAACATAATTAAGGAGTTGATTTGTTTGAAAAGGAATGTCAATATGCAGCAGAAATAATCGTACCACTGGATCGGCTTTGGGTATTGACCGCATGGGCATGTCATTTTCAGGGACCAATATTTGCAGTGATAATAGAAAAGAAAGCTATGCCTGACAATGAATTTCCCGGCCTTACGGCACAGTCCGACAAGGCATTCCCAGCAAGTAATTGGTTTGAACGACCGGATTTAGAACCGGGAACCCCCTTTGTGCAGTCTCCTCCGCAAGACGTGAATAGACGAATTTCCCCGCATACACTATTTAGCCTGTTTACTTTTGAGATAATCCGGGAAAATAAAGTCTTTGTCCGCTAATAATAATAAAGCCCGGATTCAATGGCTGTTTCAAGCGTTTTGGAATATCAATCCATAACTTTCTTCTTCTAAAATATCCTTCCACTGAGTGATCAGCAGCTTGTAAGCCTCCCCGACAGGCATTATCTTTCTGTCAAGGTCGTATAACCCCAGTTCATTGATCCTTCCTGCATCGTCTCTAAGCGCCGAATCCCAGTCCACCTGGTGCAGAAGGCTGTACCAGGTAAACCCCAAAATGGGAACCCCATCCTGTTTCAGCCGGTGCACATTTGCCCACTGTTTGAGCAGCCATTCCTTGCAGGCGGGCATCCGGATATTTGTTTCAGTGTGCATGATCGGCAGCTTATAACGCCGGAAATATTGGCTGGTAATGACATAGTACCCGAAGATCTCCCCTGAAGCCTGTGTTCTTCCGTCAGGAAAGACCAGGTGTTCGTTGGTAACATAATAATCATTCCCCATTATACAATGAGCTTTAACCTGGTTGTTCGTAAACCAGTTGTATTCGCCTTCGGTCATCCCATTGGCAAGCAGGTATTGATACATCGTGACATTGATCGGATAACCATAGGTAAGATCCAGGGAAAGAAAACGCTTTTGATTGAGAAATCGGGCCAGCGGTACCGCATCCGGCTCCGTCGCATGAAAGTATTCCGATGATTCGCTCTGAATGAAACTGGCGCCAGGCTGCGCTTTCAGTATTTCCTTCATGGCTAGCACATTGGCTTTGCACAAGTGTTTCAAGGCCGTAACGAATGCTTTGTCGGAGCTGAGCCGTTCATTCCACCAGCCGTACTGGGCGGAAAACATGGCAGTGATGAAGATCTCGTTAACGGGCGTATACAGCTTTATATACGGAAAACGTTGGGCAAATGCTCCGGCATATTCTGCAAACAGTTCGGGAAAATCAGGATTCTGAAAATCACCCATCCAGTCGGGTATACCGAAATGACACAGATCGACTATCGGTGTGATGTCCAGCCCGAGCAGGCGACCGAAGGTCAGGTCCGTAAAAGACCAGTCATAAAGACCTGGTCCGAGATGGGTGCTGTAATATGGCGGCCCGTATCGAAGAAATTCTATGCCTGTATCTTTTACAAGCTGAAAATCTTTCTCCCATTGCTGATAATGAAATGTTTTTTCCATTTCATCTACTCTTTTAATCCTGCCATCGGGTAACTGAATGTTGGGGTAACTGTTCTCTATCCCGGTGGCGAACATGAACTTTCTTCCTGTCATGAATGAATTATTTTTATTGTATGGACCGCATGCTCATACTTTCTGCCTGCGGCGATCGACTGGATAAAATACCCCAGGGCGTTCATGTGTAATTCGTTATCGAAGATGTCAAAAGGTCCTGATTCGTAATGACCGTCCTTACGGGTCAGCAGGCTATCCCAGTCTACAGAGCCAAGCAGTGACCACACGGTAACTGCCCGTATATCGACACCCATCTCTTTTGCCCAGCACGCGTTGTCCCATATATTTTTGACCCATCGGATCTGCTCATCCGGACCAGCGTTGAGATGCACTTCTGTTATCGCAATGGGAAGCCCGTATCTTTCCCACGCTTCCCATAGCAGCCGGTACGTCCCCGTAGGCCGGATCACCCTTGCAGCCTCTGTATCGACGTAGCAATGCCGGCCATTGCCGCCATGTCTGTCTGCTGGATATTTTGCGATATCGCTGTCCAGGTATCTTTCCGAAGTTACATAATAATTCAGGCCCATAATATCGGGTGGACAGGGGTTCTCTGTGAAGAAGGACAGTTGTTCTGCGGTTACTCCGGCAAACAAAAGGTAATCCCATAATGGGTGGAATTGGTCTACCTGCCCACACAGCAGATCAAAGGTCAGCCAGCGCCGGTGATTCTCGAAGTCAGCCTGGTAAGAAAGTTCCGGACTACTGTGGATCTTAGCGAGGTCTTCCGTCTGGATCAGCCGGGCTTCACTGTTGACTCTTCGAATGGCCTTCATGGCCAGGACTGTTCCCTTTACCTGGTTCAGCAGCATGGTCAGAAAACTCAGCGGATCGGTCCGATGAGGATACCATAGGCCGTAGAGACCGCTGAACCTCGCCGTTGTCAGGGGCTCGTTGATGGGGGTAAAATACTCTATCCATGGAAACCGGGCTGCCACTTCTCCGGCGTAAGCCGCAAAATGCTCCGGAAAATGCGGATTGCTCAGATCGGTGAAGGATGGACCGCTGCCATGATGCAGCAGGCCGATGAGGGGGGTGATGCCCCTGCGCCGGATGCGGTCCAACTGCGATTCGGCCCAGGACCAGTCGATGATGGTATCCATTTCCGGCTGATGCCTTTCCCACAATAAGGGATAGCGCAACGCCCTTATCCCAAGTCTGGCCAGTTCGTCGATGTCTGAGTGTCTGGAATAATGACCTGTATCGGCCAACTGGTCTGAATACTCGCCATTGATCCTGTTGATCGTGCATTCGATACCACCCCAGATCTCAGGATTGTAATATGGTGTTTTTAGTCTGGGGGACATGCTGATCATTTTGGATGGCCGTCTGGATCCGTTTGAATAGCGTAAGGGACTGAGCTACGACCTGATCCATGTTATAATATTTATAGGCAGCAAGCCTGCCGGTAAAATAAACGTTTTTTATCTCTTTTGTCAGGAGCTGATATTTTTTATACAGATCGGCATTCTCAGGCCTCGGCACCGGATAATAAGGGTCTCCCTCTGCCGTCGGATATTCATAGACCACGGTAGTCTTCTGATGCTGCTGGCCTGTCAGGTATTTAAATTCCGTTACACGAGTATAAGGGTGCTCATTAGGGAAATTGATAGTACCTGTAGACTGGAATTTCTCCTTTTCATGAGTCTCGAAGACAAATTCGATTGAACGGTATGGCAGCTTTCCGTAACAATATTCGAAATAATAATCGATCGGGCCTGTATAGATCATGTTTTTGTAAGGGATCACGTCCTCTATCTCCTTGTAGTCCGTATTCAACATGATCTTTATATTCGGGTGGTCAAGCATTCTCTCGAAAAGTCTCGAATAACCATGAAGTGGCATTCCCTGGTAGGTATCTGTAAAATAGCGGTCATCCCGGTTGTTCCGGGTAGGTATTCGGGCTGTCACGGATGCATCCAGGTCTGAAGGATCGAGGTCCCACTGTTTCTTTGTGTACCCTTTAAAGAACTTCTCATACAGTTCACGTCCTACCTTGTTGACCACAACGTCTTCCGAAGTCAGGATATGGTCTTTTTTTTCCGCCCTTGATGACAGGAAGCCGTCTACCTCCGCTGAGTTCAGGGAAAGACCGTACAGGGAATTGATCGTGTTAAGATTGATCGGCAATGGAACCAGCATGCCGTCCACACTGGCCAGCACCCGGTGTTCGTAAGGTCGCCAGGTAGTGAAATTTCCGAGGTAGTCATACACTTCCCTTGAATTAGTATGGAAGATATGGGGGCCATACTTATGGATCAGCAAACCATCCTTATTGTAATGATCGAAGGTGTTGCCCCCGATATGATTACGTTTATCCACGAGCAATACTTTTTTCCCGGCGGCATTTGCCAGACGTTCGGCCAATACTGCGCCGGCAAAGCCGGCCCCTACTATAAGGTAATCAAACATATAATTTCTTTTGCTGTATTCGGGGGAATGCTGTTTCCGCTATCCCTTTTTCGATCAGGGTTTCCATATCTGTAACCGTTCTTTCCCATGAACGCCCGGATAGAAAATTATCGACCTTATTCAACCAGCCATGACCGACGCCATGACGAAGGATATGTTCCGCTGCCTCGATGAACTCTTTGGCAGTATCTGCAATTTGTACAAGCCCTAACTCTCCGTAAGGGCTTACGACGTCAGCAATTGAAGGAGAAATGACGGGCTTGCCGCCGGCCAGGTACTCGGGTGTTTTGGTGGGACTGATGAATCTGGTGCTGGCATTAAGCGCGAAAGGCATCATGGCGATGTCCCATCCCGACAGATAGGATGGCAAATCAATGTATTCTTTGAATCCCAGGTAATGGATATTCTCCCTTCGCGGTAAAGAGGCGGGATCTATTTTCACGATCGGACCTATCAGGACGAACTGCCAGTCCGGCCTTAATGCCGACAACTGGTCGAGAAGGCCGATATTCAGCCGCTCGTCGATGACTCCATAGAAGCCGATCCGGGGAAAAGGGATCCTGAGTTGGTCATCTGGATCGGGCAACAGTTTTCTTGCCAAATGAAAATGGTCCTTATCGATGCTGCTGGGGAAGGAATATATATTGGTGTGCGAATCCCTTTTTGCAAGGAAAAGACTGTTGCCGCCTGTGAACACGATATCGGCCTTTTGCAGTAATGCCTGCTCGTATTGTTTGAGGGCAGGTGGTGCAAACAAAAAGGTGGAGAGCTCATCCATGCAATCATATACGGTATAGACCGGATCCAGATCATTGCTAAATGACAGGGCCATCGGCGAATAATACCAACTGATATAGTTTTTGATACCATAGTCGCGAAGGATTTTTTCCAGGATCCCGGCCTGGCCATCGACGATCTCCTGTTCACTTGATCCGGTCGGCAGGTGAGGAGTGATCACATTTACGTCGGCGGATGGGTCATGGCAGGTCTCGAAATAGCAGCCGTTCGCAGAGGAATCGATAACAGGCTCTTCAATAAAAAATATCCGGTGGCGCGCAGCTAGCCGATTCATCAGGTGTTGGGGGCGCTGGTAGACAAAACTCCATCTTAAATGGGAAAAGCAAATAATGTCATAGTTCATTAAATTGAGGAAGGAATAATTGTGCCATGCGTAATCAATTGATGTAATAAGGAAAATGACCAATGTTTTACGCGATTATGGGGCTATGGTTGCCCGCTGCCTCCTGACGTAAGCTTAAGAACAATATCTTTCATCGCATCATAGAACTGCAGCCCGTTAACCAGGACAGGGTTGTGGCCGGATGCCCGGAAAACCAAAGTGGGAAACCGGGTGATGCCTCTGTATCTTGCCTCCTGCCAGTCCTTTCTGAAAGCTTCCTTGCCCGCTTCTCCGAAGAGGTCCTCCCGGAACTTAAATAAATTAAAATCGGGAGCACTTTTCCCGAGATCATTCGCGAGCTCCAGCAACACTGCCGTAAGGGCTATATTCATCCGTTTGGTCATGACAGCCTCCTGGACCATCGAAAGATAGACAGCGGCCATTTTATGGGACTGTAACTCTACACTCTTGACCGCGATGCAGGCAGGGAAAGAGGATGCCGGAGGATCGGTAACCCATATGCTATCGTCTATATAGACACCAGAAGTCTCCCGCGCGTGCATCCATTCAGGGCCCATCTGGATCGGTTTCCGGATAGAATTTGTAGAATCGCTGAAATTGTTCCAGGATGGCAGCAGTCCTACCATTTTGTAAGTCACGTGCAGCGAATCTCCGAACTCGTCCAGCAATTTCTTCCACTGCGGCTGCATGACCCAGCTCCAGCAACAAAGCGGGTCAGTATAGAAGGAGATCTCTATGGTGGTGATAGGTGGTGACATCGGAACGGAGAAGCTGTGAAATTTTCATACCAGAGCATTGAGCCCCGGAATTGGGGAATGAATTGCCGTAGGGACCGGGCAATCTAAAAATTATGTAAACTATGGGTCACACAAATTGCCAATTTTTTGATTTCATGTATCTTTAGGGTATATGAATGATAATTCTGTAAGCATTCTAATAGCGGAAGATGACCCGGAGGATATGGATTTAATCGCTGACGCCATCGTGGCTGCTGAACCCAAGGCTCATTTATATAAATTCCCTGACGGGCTTTCAGCCGTTGAATATTTGCGAACGCAGTCTGACAATGACCTTCCTTCCCTGATCATACTTGACTATAATATGCCCGGACTAACCGGTGCCCAGGTGCTTCGTTCAATAAGTACGGAGGAGCGATACAAGGCCATCCCGAAAGTCGTACTAAGCACTTCCAACGCCCCCCTTCACAAATATGATTGTATGCGCAATGGGGCAGCCGAATACTTCGTAAAGCCTAACAGTATGAAAGAGCTCAATCAGCTTGTGAAAACCATCGTGGACCTGCGCCGGTCATAGTAGTTCATCTTTCGGGAAGTATATATGGAAGCTGGCGCCCTCTCCGGGCTTTCCGTTTGCCGTAATAAAGCCGTTGTGATTCTGGACAATTTTCTTACAAATGGCAAGTCCTATCCCGGAACCGTTGATGCCATTCGAGTGGGCCAGTCGTTGAAAAATTTCAAAGATCCTGTCCGCATATCGGGAGTCAAATCCAATCCCATTATCTTTCACGGAGATCTTATGATATTCTTTGGCATGATCGGCATTAAATAATTTGATCTTAGATCCGTTGATCAGTTCGTGCTGAATTGTAATATGAGGATTCCGGTCGGGGTGCCGGTATTTAACGGCATTGTCAATTAGATTTGAAAACAGCTGTTTTACCTGGAAAGGGACGGCCCGGATCACCGGAAGGGGCTTCTTCTGTATCTCGATCCTTTTTTGGTGAAATTCATCTTTATGCAAAGAAATCAACTCGTCAATAACCACATTCAGATCGAGTTCGTCATAGCCTTCCACATTTGCAGTAGCCCTTGAATAGGTAAGAAGGTCGTCGATGAGATTTTTCATCCGGTGTGTCGCATTGATCGACCGGGTCAAATATTCCATTGATTTCGGATCCAGAGAATTGGCCGGATTTTCTGCTACATAGTTGTTGTACAGGTGGATCTTTCGAAGAGGCTCTTTCAGGTCATGGGAAGCAGCATAAACAAACTGCTCCAACTCATCGTTCTGAAATTCCAATTGAGCCAGGTGTTCTTTGGTTTTATCTTCTGCCAGTTTTTTTTCTGTCAGGTCGCGGGTTACTTTGGAGAAGCCGATAATATTATTTTGGTGGTCGTGTAGTGCGGTCAAAAGAATACTTCCCCAAAACGCGGTGCCATTCTTTCTTTTTCTCCAACCTTCGTGAATGGCCTTTCCATTCCGCCGGGCTTCGTTCAGGAGGGCGATCGGAAGCCCATTTTGCCGATCTTCTTCGAGATAAAACTCCTGAAAGCTTTTTCCGACGATCTCTTCCTCTTTGTAGCCTTTTATTTTTTCCGCGCCTTTGTTCCAGTTTACGATCACTCCTTCTCTGTCAAGCAGGATGATCGCATAGTCTTCCACCTCTTCGATCATTTTGTGGTAGCGTTCCTCACGGCGTCGTTCTTCGTTTTCCTGAAGGGCATTTTCGCGGAATACGCCGGAGCTTATATGGACGGTTTTGGCCGAGCTATATAAACAACAGATCACTCCTGTCCGGTTACCTTTTTCGTTCCGAAGGGGAGACACGCTTATCCGCGCATGGCTGCAGGAATGATCGGGTCGTTCAATGATGATCTCCGCGTCTTTTTTGGGAACGCCATCGATCAGGCAAAGGGCTTCGGGTGTCTCGTCCTGGGGTAATAATTCCCCATTTTCCCGATAAAGCCGATAGGCTCCGTTGTATCGCTCCCCCTTTGGACCGGTAACCGGCCTTCTTCCCCATAGCCGAACCGCCTCCTCGTTATAGCTTTTGATCAGGCCATCCATCGCGCAGACATACGCGGCTACCGGTAATAGATCGAGCATGCCATTTTGCTGAAGCGCCTCCGGCCAGCGGGAATCAAATGCCGGCGTAGTGGGGCTGCTTGAACGTTCTAATAAATTGTCCATCTGCGAAATACATTATATGAAAAGTCTGCAGGAAGTACTGCATGAACTGCGCCAATTATGGCTGTGCAGCTGGAGGAGGGGGAGTTGCGGCAGGAGGGGGAGGGGGTGCGGAAAGAACAATAGAAAGGGACAGCTCTTAGGCAGGCTATTGTAAGAAGAACAAAAGCCAGCATTGCCATACATCCGATGACTTCACCGATCAGGCTGCCAACATGCCAGGTCTGATCGGCCAAACGCCAGACGAAACACAACGCCGTCAGGCTCATTACAGCTCCGAAAAAGCTAACCGGCATAAATTCGAGAAACAGTGGAGGATGTGTGTCCTTATTTCTGGATTCCATATTTAGCTCAGGATTTGATTGATTCACTAAACGGCACACCAAAGTGCGTCGACGAACCATCCGCGATCGTCATAGAATCGTTCCTCTGGTCTGAAAAAGGCCTCCCCGGCCAGACGATCTATCTGGTCGATCGTGTACTTCTGAGAGATCTCCATAAAGATCTCCTCGTCACGTCCGAACCGGATGCGTTGTTCCTTGTCGTTGCAGCAGAGTGTGATCTCCTGATCGACCAGGCTGATCAAATAGCTTTTGCAGGCGCCCGTGGTCGGATCATACACCGGAAAATGCTGGAATTGCCCCCTATCAAAATCTGCGTTCAGCTCGCGGTTGATCCGTTCGAGAAGATTGAGGTTAAATCTTTTTGTGATCCCTTCCTTATCATTGTATGCAGCAAGAATGATATCGGGGCGCTTCTTTAAGTCAAGGCCGATAAGGACAAGGTCTTCGGGTCTTAAGTGGTAACGCAGTCTGCGGCAAAATGCGCGGGCTTCGGCTGGCGGCATGTTTCCCAGGTTCGAGCCCAGGAATAAAATTACTTTCCTGTTCGCGGAATCCTTTGCTGCTTCTTTGATCATGGGCAAATATTCTCCGTTGAACCCCCTGACCTTTAGTCCTGGTATTTTCACAGGCAGCTGCGCTTCCAGGCAGTCGATGATGTTCGACGAGATATCAATAGGCATATAGGTAAAGCCGGCGCCGGACCGAACAAGGTGTCGCAGCAGGTAAGCCGATTTTTTGCAGTCACCGGCTCCAAGCTCGATCAGGTCAAATGGGCTGCCAGGCTGCATGATCGCGGCCGCAAGCTCAGCGGTTCGCTTCCGGAAGATCTCCAACTCGCATGCAAATGGATAATATTCATCACAGTTCATGATCTCCTGGAAGATCTCATCGCCTGCCTTATCATAAAAATATTTGGCAGGTAAATGTTTCGGCGTGGCTCTAAGTCCTTCCAGGATCTCCGTTGCAAATTGTGTCTTGTTCTCCGTTGCAAATTGCGTCGTTTGCAGGTTCTCCGTGATAGCGTTGGTTGTCATATTGCCTTTCGTTGATGATTATCCCGTTGACTTTGTCTTCGGGCTGTGTGAAAGACAAGAAACGTGCCGGGGCAAAACCGTTGAGGATCAATATGTATAACGCCCCGGAGATTCGTAAAACGACGATATTTAGTAATATTACGAAATAGCTTGGGTGAATATTGGCCGATCGAATTACAATCTATTGATCAAAAGAAGCTTACAAGATGGCACACGAATGGTACGCTCTACCTCAAAACAAAACACAATGGAATTCAAAAAGATTTTATTCGTTGTAACAAGTCATGACCAACTGGGCAACTCGGGCAGAAAGACAGGGATCTGGATCGAAGAATTCGCTGCGCCTTATTACACTTTTCTGGATGCCGGTAAGGAGATCGTCATCGCTTCACCAAAAGGTGGACCGGCGCCCATAGATCCCAAGAGTAATGAACCGGAAAACCAGACGCCTGCCACCGTCCGCTATTACAAGGATGCGGAGACGATCAAGCGGCTGAGCAACACCGTGAAGCTCAGCACGGTGTCCGAAAAGGATTTTGACACCGTATTTTACCCCGGCGGTCATGGCCCCATGTGGGATCTGCCGGATGATGAAGACTCGATCCGGTTATTGGAAAGCTTTAACCGTGCCGGTAAGGTTATGACGCTGATGTGCCACTCGCCGGTCGCGTTGAAAAATGTCAAAGGTCTGGATGGCGATTGGTTGATCAGGGGAAGAAGGGTCACTGCATTTACCAATGGAGAGGAGTCAGACGCGGTGTTAGATAAGGTAGTGCCCTTTCTGCTGGAGGATATGTTGCGTGGCAGAGGCGCCAACTACCAGAAAGGAGAGAATTGGCTGCCATTTGTTACCCGGGAAGGTAAGCTCATCACCGGGCAGAACCCTGCTTCCTCGGTGCTGGCGGCACAGACGGTGCTGGACCTGTTCGAACGGATGAAATAGGGATCTATTCCATCTTCAAACTATCGATCGGGTTGGAGATGGCGGCTTTAACCGCCCGGGTGCAGATGGTCAGCAGGGCGATGATGGCGGCCAGGGCGATCGATAACAGGAAGATCCATCCGCCGATGGTCGTCCGATAGGCAAAATCCTGAAGCCAGGCATTCATGCCCCACCAGGCAACCGGGCAGGCGATGGCCGATGAGAGGATCAGCAATTTCAAAAGATCCACGGACAGCAGCACCACTATCTGGCTTACCGAAGCCCCCAGCACTTTCCGGATCCCGATCTCTTTTGTACGCACTTCTGCGGCATAGCTTACTAATCCAAAAAGGCCCAGGCAAGCGATAAAAATGGCGAAGAGTGAAAAGGAAATAAAGATCCTGCCGGTGCGCTGATCGGACTCATATTGCTTATTGAAATCGTCGTCCATAAAAGAGTATACAAATGGCTGTCCCGTTGACTTGTCCAGTGACCGGTAACAGTTCTTTATGGCGGCGATCAGGCCCGGGATATTATCTGTGCGAGTACGGAAAGAGACCGCATGCCGGTCGGGGGCAAGCTGAAAAACAACGGGCTCGATCCGGTCATGGAGGGTT
>DATJJA010000159.1:0-52392 GCA_035492595.1 Puia sp. | reverse complement strand
GTTTATTCATCGTATCATCTGATGACTTCAAAATTAGGAAAAATAGTCAGGGGCAAAAATTATTTATATTACTTCCTTACGCCATGCCCGTATTCATAATACAGCGTGTGGAAGATGCTGGAGACATAGGCTTCGCCTTTTGACAACTGCTCGTAAGCGCGCTGGATCTCCTGTATGGATTCATATTTGTGGACATAGGCGTCGATGCCTGTAGCGGACATTTTTTCGATGATAGTGGGATCGTAGGCGCTGGAATAGATCATGATCAGGGGCTGGCCAAATCTTTTGCGCAATTCGGTGACCGCCTGCTGGAGGTTTGCCGAATAATTGTCTTGCAGGGATCCCGTGATGACGAGGTCAAATATGGTATTGGCCCACATTTTTGCAGAGAGGGCGGTGAATATATTCTCGGAATACTCTACCCGGGTGTTGGGGTTGACCATTCGGAATACTTCCTGAAAAGCAAGGGGAATAAGCGGTAAATCATCGATGACGAGGATCCTGTCCAGTGGCGTGACCTTGTGGTTTGATACAGAGGGCATGATTTTAATGAGGTATAGCTTAAATACGGAAAATGTTGCAAGGGTCGCGACACTTACAAATATATTGAAATTACCTAAGATGACTATTAATTCTTTGCCGGTAAGGGTACTAAAACGGGGTATAGGAGCACTAGCCGGAGAACCGATAGGAATAGTAAAGCGTATCGAATATGGAAGAGATATATGTATCTCCTGCTGATAGATGGTTGTAGGCTTTTCTTATCTCTTCGGCCGTCTCGTGTTTATGGATGCAGGCGTCGATGATCCCTTCGGCTGTTTTGGCGATGAGTTCAGGATCGTACAGGTCGGTGTAAACCATGATCCGGCTTCCGCCAAATCGTTGTTTCAATCCGCCGGCATGTGTCAGGAGGCTAAGGGAGGACTTTTCTTCATCCGAGCCAAGGATGATCAGCTGAAAATTTTTGTTCTCATACTCCCGGGACGAAAGGGCTCTGAAAACGCTGTCCGTGTATTCCACCCGGATGGCGGGATGTATGGAGCGGAATACTTCCTGTAGTCCGACCGAGATAAGGGGGATCTCGTCGATAACCAGGATACTAATCAGATTGGGAACTTGCATATGCATAGATGTTAGAAAGGGACGGATCGATCAATCTACAAATTTCCGATAAATTATGCTAACAACAGGTATGTGTTTCCATGTATATTTATTTTGTCGATATTTGCGCTTCAATCAATAAATTATTTCCATGCGCATTGCGATAAACGGGATGGGGCGTATCGGCCGGCTTTTGACCAGGAGGCTCTTTGACCTGGATGGGGTCGAGCTTGTTGCCGTCAATGATATCATGGACACGGATAACCTGGCTTATTTGCTGCGATATGATTCCATATATGGGACCCTGCCATTTCCGGTGGTACATGCGGACAGGCATTTTTCGGTGCAGGACCGGAAATTCCGGGTCTTCCGGCAGGAAGATCCTTCAAAGCTTCCCTGGAAGGAGCTGGGAGTCGACATCGTGCTGGAGTGTTCGGGGCGTTTTTCCAGCGGAGAAGGGGCGCTGCTTCACCAGTCTGCCGGAGCGAAAAAGGTATTGCTGTCTACGACGGGCACGCCGGATGTACCGCTGCTGATCTATGGCTTTAACCAGCATCAGCTGTCTGCTGCGAGCAGCATCATATCGCCCGGCGGTTGTATGACCAATTGTTCGACGCATATACTCTACCTGCTCAATCAGGTCGGGATCGAATCGGCACAGGTCAATATTCTCCATTCCTATACATCGAGACAGGAACTGGTGGACGCTCCGCACAAACAATTTCGCCGGGGCAGGGCGGCAGCGGAATCCATTATCCCCGTCGAGATAGACCTTGCCGCTTCGCTGGAAAGGTTGCTTCCTGTCCTCAAGGATCGAATCGGGACGGTCTCGACAAGGGTTCCCGTCGCAAATGGCGCGATGGCGGATTTTACCGTACAGCTAAAGACCGGGGCTTCTGCAGGGGAGATCAACGCCCTTTTCAGCACTGCGGCAAAACAGGAATACAAAGGCGTTCTCGATTATACGGAAGAGCCGCTGGTCTCTCTCGATATAAAGGGTAATACACATAGCTGTGTCATAGATGGCACGCTGACATCCGTTGTGGGACGTCAGGTTAAGGTCATCGCCTGGTTCGATAACGAGTATGGGTATACGAGCAGGATGATCGACTGGCTTTTTTACTGGAAGAAATTTATCTAACAAATAACCATTATGACCCTATTGCGCCGCCGGCTGGCTTCTATCGACGCCTTCAGAGCTATTACCATGCTGCTGATGGTGTTTGTCAACGACCTCATCCTGAATGAGCGTGTTCCGGCCTGGCTGGAGCATGCCGAAGAGGGGCAGGACCGGCTGGGCCTGGCGGACACGGTGTTTCCCGCCTTTCTTTTTATCGTGGGTCTTTCCATACCGCTGGCCATACGGCAGGGGCATGAAAGGGGAATGTCGCGCAGGGATACGTTCTGGCATATTTTGCGTCGGGGGGTTGCGCTGCTCATCATGGGTGTCTTTATCGTCAATTACGAAGAATACACCAAGGGGCCTGCGCTGATATCCGTGTGGTGGTGGATGCTGCTGATGACGATAGCGTTCTTTTTTGTCTGGCTGGTTTATCCCGCGAACTGGGCGGTGGGCCGGAAAACGCTTTTCCGGAGTTTTGGGATCATTGCCCTGATAATTCTGGCGATCATATACAAGGGGGGAACAGCGGAACACCCGACCTGGATGAAGACACACTGGTATGGCATATTGGGGCTTATCGGCTGGGTGTACCTGGTCTGCGCGCTGCTGTATTTTTATATCGGGGACCGGCTGCAGGTACTTGGAGTATGCTTTCTTCTCTTTTTGGGTGTGTCCATCGCCTGGAATATGGGCTCTCTCAAGGCGACAATGCATTCGCTGCCTCATTTCTGGTTCCTGGACAGCGGCGGTCTCTGTGCGTTTGCGATCGCAGGGATCATGGTTACGGTCTATTACAGGCGCGCAACGGGTAACGCCAGGGTTATGCAAAATCTTTTCAGGCTGCTCATATGGGTCCCTTTTCTGCTGGCAGCCGGGTTTGTGCTGCGTCCCATCGGGGGTATTGCAAAGCTGGATGTGACGCCTTCATGGATCCTGATCTGTACCGCGATAAGCATAGCTGCTTTTGTACTACTTGCAGTTGTCGTCGACATCCGGGGCCGGGAGAACTGGTATCGCCTGATCAAGCCCGCTGGTACTATTACACTGACCTGTTATCTGCTGCCCTATATTCATTTTGCCGTTCTCCATATACTGGGTGAGCAGGCCCGGCTTCCGCTGTTTATGCGGTCGGGTGGTATCGGGGTGCTTAAATCCTTTGTTTTTGCATTCCTGATCGTTTTGCTGACGGGCGTGCTGGAAAGAAAAAAGATCAGGCTTTCCGTTTAACGGGTAGTAAAAGAGGCCGCCAGCTTTTCGTCGCGCGAATGACTGCCGAGCACTAATTTATATTCTCCTTTATACAGCTTCCATTTGCCGGTAGCAAGATCCCATTTTTGCAGCTCGCTTACCGGTATTGAAAGAGACAGCAACCTGCTATTATGTGCCGGTATGCTGATGCGCCGGAATGCTTTTAATTCTTTCAGGGGCATCCTTTCCCCTGTTGGATATTCGATATAAGCCTGTACCACTTCATCTGCATTCATATCTCCTTTATTGGTTACCGTTGCCGAAAAGGCAACGGAATCCTTTACAGTGTATATTTTTTTGGGCTGCGACTGCCAGGTATAATCAAAAGACGCATAACTAAGACCATAACCAAAGGGGTATTGAACAGGGCCGTTGTAGTACCGGTAGGTCCTTCCTTTCATTCCATAGTCCTTATAATCCGGAAGGTCACCCAGGCTGCGGTAAAAGGTCACGGGCAGATGACCCGAAGGCGAAACTTTTCCAAAAATGATATCGGCCAGCGCATTGCCCCCCTGTTCGCCGGGATACCAGGCCAGCAGGATAGCATCCGCATAAGGCTCTACAGTGGACAGATCGACAGCGCTGCCGGCGGTGATGACGAGGATGAGCGGTTTCTTTCCGATGCTTTTGCGCAGCGCTTTCAGGAAGGCGATGTGGGCAGCTGGAAGACTGAGGTCGGTCCGATCGCCGCCATGTGCAGCCAAAAAGGCATCTCCTTCTTCTCCTTCCATTACAGGGGTAAGGCCAAGCACGGCGACGGTAACATCGCAGTTGGAGGCTGCCCAGGTGCCGCCAAAATGCACGGTATCCTTGTAGTCACACCCCTGGTCGTATTCGATGTGGACGCCGGGCCCTGCCGCTGCGGTAAGTCCTTCCACGAAGGTCACCATACGGGATGATACGCCATGATAGTTGCCGGACAGCGCGTCAAAAGAGAAGGAATTGGGGCCTACGATCATGAGCGAATTGAGCGTCTTAAGGGGCAGGGTCTTGTTCTCATTCTTTAGCAACACCATGCTTTGGGTAGCCATGGCTCTGGCGAGGGCGATGTGGCCGGCATTATGCACGCTGTCGGCGCCATAGCTGCTGAATGGAACGAGGGCCTTGTCATCGAAGAAGCCCAGCTTTATTTGCGTGCGGAGCAGGGCGGCGAGGGCGGAATCCACGTCCTGTCTGGTAAGAAGCCCTGCATTGACGGCTTTCAGGACATCGTCCTGGAGGACATTGGAGCAATCGAGATCCACTCCGGCTTTGATCGCTGCGGCGGCCGTTTCAACGGGGCCGGGGAGGGCTTTGTGACGTAGAAAGATGTCGTCGAGCGCTCCGCAGTCTGTCACCACATGGCCGTTGAAGTGCCATTCTTCCCGCAGGATCCTGTGCAGGAGAGTAGGGCCCGAGCAGCATGGCTCGCTGTTGACCCTGTTATATGCACACATGATCGATTCCACCCCGGAGTCGACCAGTCGTTTAAAAGCATACAGGTAGGTCTCGCGAAGGTCTTTTTCGTCTACAATGGCATCGAAGGTATGTCTGTTGGACTCGGGTCCGCTGTGTACTGCAAAGTGTTTGGCGCAGGCGGATGCCTTGAGATAGCGTGGATCATCTCCCTGTAACCCTCTTATAAAGGCCGAACCCATTGTCGCAGTGAGGAAAGGATCTTCGCCATATGTCTCCTGGCCGCGTCCCCAGCGGGGGTCGCGGAAGATATTGATATTAGGGGACCAAAACGTAAGGCCCATATATTGTTCTCTTCTGCCGGCGGCGGTGGACAGGTTGTATTTTGCCCGGGCTTCTGTGGAAATGGCGCCGGAGGACTGTTTGAGCAACGGGTCGTCAAAGGTGGCGGCCATACCGATGGCTTGCGGGAAGATGGTTGCTTCTCCTGCTCTTGCTACGCCGTGCAGGGCTTCGTTCCACCAATTGTATGCGGGAATGGAGAGGCGATCGACGGCTTTGCTGCGATAGCCCAGCAAAGAAACCTTTTCTTCCAGCGTAAGACGGGAGAGCAGGTCTTTTACTCTTGCAGCTTCGGGCTGGGAAGCGTCGCGAAAGGCGAGGGGTTGGGCTGATGCCGGAATAGAAAGGATCAGGATGACCAGGCCGTGTATTGAGCGGAGGCGCATAGTGGTTATTGTTTAGATATCCATTTGTTATTCGAAGGGTCTGCGTCTACAAAAATACCGCCATTTATTTCTACCGACTGGATTGTTTTTCCGGTGGCGGGGGACATTCGTATCGTGATATTCTTCTGGTCTTTACCCCAGACGGCAGGTGTCTGATGGCTTAGATCGGAAGAACCATCGGAATAGTGAATGATCAGATCGAAGGGCATCACAAAACCGCCGATGTTCCGGATGGAAACGTTATTCCCTTCTACCTTATCGATGGCTATATCCAGGTAATTGTTGGTGAAGAACCAGTTATTCCAGAACCAGTTGAGGTCCTGTTTTGCCGCGTCATCAAAGGAATAGAAGAAGTCCCAGGGAATGGGGTGTTTGCCATGCCATCTGTCCATATAGGTGTGCAGGCATTTTTTGAACAGCTCGTCACCGAGCAGGTCTTTCATGGCGAGGTAACCGAGTGAAGCTTTCCCATAGGCGTTGTTGCCATACGCCAATCCGCCTTTCAGGGCGTCTGCCGGTGTAATGATGGGGAGGTCTTCGGCTTCCGAGGGATCGTAGGTATAATAATTGATCCGGAAATCCTTATACGCTGCTTCGGCCTTTTCATTTCCCAGATCGGAGCGGCCTATCAGGAACTCCAATGTGGTGGCCCAGCCTTCATCCATAAAACCATAACGGGATTCGTTGATGCCCATGTAGAAGGGAAACCAGCTGTGAGCTATTTCATGTTCTGCTACGAAGCGGGAGAAGATGGGATCGTCTGTCGTGTTGTCATTGACCATCATGGGATATTCCATATCGGCAAACCCCTGGAAGACGGTGGTTTTTGAAAAGGGGTAAGGAACGCCCGGCCAGTTATTGGAAAGCCAGTCCAGCGCGTGACGACCGAATTCTACCATCTGATGAAAATCCTTTGCGGTGTCGTTGTAGGCGGACTGTACGCTGGCGCGTCTGCCGGTAGACTTATCGACGACAACACTGGAAGCATCCCATGCAAAATGGTCGCTGATGCCAACGGTCACGTCGCTGATGTCACCGGCCTTCCATGTCCAGGTATTGACCGGCTTTTGTGCGGTCACTTTTCCCTGGCTGATCTCAGCCGGGCCTGCAATGCGTACGATGGCGTCGTTCTTTAGCGTGGCTGTGAACTTGCGGGCATAAGAGGATTCGAGCACTTCCGACGGGTTTTGGAGGTCCCCTGTCGCCCAGACGATGTAATTTTTCGGAACACTAACGTTGAGCGTATAGTCGTTGAAATCATTATAGAATTCCATTACATCCGTAAAGTCCATCCGGTCAAAACCGTTGTAGTCGTCATAAACGGCTACCCTGGGATAGAAATAGGCCAAAAAATATGTGGTGGAATCGATCATTCCTTCCCGGTTGCTTTTCAGGGAGATGGGGTAATGCCAGTCGAAGTCGAGCAGAACGGAGTCATGTGGCGCAAGAGGCCTGGTCAACCTGACATTCTTCCAGGTGCCGTCCTGGTCAGTCGTCCGCCATGTTTTGGCCGTACCGTTCTCTGCATATTTGTCGATGGTGACCCCTGCGTTGAGATAGTCCGGCTCTTCAGAGTTCAACCGGATCACGCCTGGTTTGTGAATATTGGTGGCAAGCCGGATCACGATGACCTTTAATGTATCGGGGCTATTGTTGATATAGGTGATCTTTTCTGTTCCGCGGATAGTCCTGTCAGGAGGGGCTGCGCTGATGCTTATTATATAGTGACCTCTGTTCTGCCAGTAGTTGGCCCCGGGGCGGCCATCCAGTGAGCGGGTGCCTTTTTTATAGGCCAGCTTTACGTTTCTGGGAGTATAAAGTGGTTGGGCAGTAAGGGCTTCGAAACAGGACAGGGAGGCTAACAGGATGAAAAGATATCTTACCATAAAAGCGCAATTGTTTTATGGATGGAAGATAGTAATAAACAGCAATACAGTCCTCTCCAAGAGTATAAACAGTCGTTTTGAATGGATCAGTGGGAACCTGGATGTCGGGGTGATTCCGGTGGTCCGAGGTAGCTGGGTTTTACGCCGCCGGCATCGACGACCAGTTTTTGCAGGACTGCTCCGGGGCTTGCGAACCAGAATTTCAGGATATGGTGTCCCGGCCGGGTGATGTGATGTGCTGACTCAGCGATGCGGATATTATTGGCCACCATTTTATCCCAGACGCCACGGGCTTCGTTGCCGGTGCTGATATCTATCAACTGCGGCTGCTGGTCATCGAATGAGACGCCATACCGGATCTGTTTTTGGTTGAAGGCAATGACAGGAGAAAAATAAGCCTGTACTTTTAGCTGGCCGGTATCCGAAAGCCAGAGGTCATATTCCAGCCTGGGGCTGTTGTTGCCGGGAGTAAGGGCGGGGGCGGTGACCGGGGTCAGCTGTATGGCCGAACCGGTACGGCCAAGGTCAGGGATGGTCAGCCAGTGGAGATCGTGTGTCTCCGTTTTACGGGAATAGTGATCGGCTTCCATAGAAACGTAGCCGGATGTCTCGATGAAACAGCTGGACGAACCTGATGGCATAGGAGGGCGACTGGACGTTACCGTTAGCTTTACTTCTTTTTTATCGGGGCCGGTGATGATGATGGTTGCCTGTCCGGCGCCGGCGGGGGCTTTTGTCCAGTCGATGCTAAGCCACACCAGGTCCTGTTTGTCTACTATGCGGCTGGATTCACTGATCTGTACCCAGGGGGTCGTGCTGCTGATCGTATAGACGAATGGGGTGGGAGTGCGGTTGAATATTTCGATGTAGTGGTCTTTTTGAGAAAGAGGCTCGAAATGGAGAGCGGGGTTTGCGGAGTCCTGATATTTAGGCCACCAGGCGGAGGAACCTTCAATGGCCACACCCCATTTTGATCCGTCCGCGGCGGAAAGGTCGATGGTCCTTACTTCCGGCATTGTATTGTAGGGCGGCTGTTGCCACCAGGTATACCCGATATGCGTCTGGTCCATCATGTGGGACCATTTGCCGCCGGCCAGTCTGGTATTGTAATAACGGGAAAGGAGGGAATCTTTGTCGAACAGCGATCGGGCCTGTTCAGCCAGGTCGTTGGTGGCTGACCTGCCCTGCGCCGCATAAAACCGGTTCTTTGCAACGGTCAGATAGAGTTCGTTGAGATTGGCGCTGGCCTGGACGGGGTAGAGCACCAATTCATAATAAGCATCCCGGTAATCGGAGGGCAGCAGCTGATAGACAGAATCGGCTGTTGCGGCCAGCCGGTTATAATCGGCGGCCACCTTCTCGGCCTCGCCGTAATGGAAGAGACTATAGGTATCGGGAGAAAGCAGTTCCGGTTTTCTACGGCCGTTGTATTTCGTATAGCTGTTCAGGATACCTGCGATGGCTGTCGCGTGCGAAGTCCCAAACTGACGGGTGGCCCAATCGAGAGTATAGGCTGGCAATTTTTCTGCCGGCCATTGGCTGGGGTCCCAGGCATAATCCAAAAAGAATTCGGTAGGGAACTCCAGCGGTTTGATGTCACCGACGTTGACGATCCAGATGCGGTCGGCGCCGTATTCTTTTGTAAGGTGCATTTCTTCCCAGACACGGGGGATGGGATTGGTGTTGATCCATTTATAATTTCGGGGGCCGCCGACATAATCGAAGTGATAATACATGCCATAGCCGCCTGAGCGTGCTTTGTCGCCCGGGGACGGAAGCTTGCGTACATTGCCCCAGTTGTCGTCGCATAAGAGAAGGGTAATATCATCGGGTACGCGCATGCCTTTATCGTAATAGTCCTGTACTTCTTTGTAGAGGGCCCAGGACTGAGGGGTGGCGGAGGGCGCCTTACCGGTGGTCCTGCTTATGATCTCCCGCTGTTTGTCGACTATCTTTTCGAGGAGAGCGATATTGCTGCTTTCTTCCATTGGCTTGTCTCCATCACCGCGCATGCCGACGGTCACGATGCTTTCATGATGGGCCATATGTTCGATACCTTTCTGCCAGAAGCTGTCGAGGACCTGCGCGTTGGTGGAATAATCCCAGGGGCCTGATCCATACCTCTTCCATTCCTGCTGGGCGCGGAGCATGGGTTCGTGGTGGGAGGTTCCCATGACGATGCCATATCTATCGGCAAGGACAGGGTTGACGGTGTCATCGTCATTAAAGGCATTGCCCCACATGGCTGGCCAGAGGTAGTTGCCTTTCAGGCGCAGGAGCAGCTCGAACACCTTTTCATAAAAGGCATGGTTAAAGTTGCCATATTTTTCATGTACCCAGCCGCTGAGGGCAGGTGCTTCGTCGTTGATGAAGAAACCTCTGTATTTTACGGATGGGGAGGCTACGACCTTTTCCACGTTATTGAAGTATAGCTCATTGCTTTTAGGGACGGGCACATCGGCCCACCAGTACCAGGGGGATACGCCAAGGGTTTTGGAGAGATCAAAAACGCCATAAGCTGTTCCTCTCCGATCGCTGCCTGCAATGACGAGGGCGTCGCCGATGCCCGGAAGCGGGGCATGGATGGTTTTTAGCAGGTAGGATTCCCATTTTCCGTCGATCCGGTTGGCGGGTATGCGGTTGGCCTTTGCCAGCTGGCGGACGAGAGGGCTTTTGTCGAGACTGCCGATGATGATCAGGTGCTGAATGGCTGTCTTCGGCAGGCTGTTGAAAATGGGAAGGCGTCGCCCGGTGATCCGCTGGATATCATCCTGTAAAAGTAAGGCCGCCTTATCTACCAGCCAGTGATCGGCACTGTCCGCATAAATACCCGCCGAACCATAGTAGGCTGAAACGATCGGGAAGGCATTCTGTGAAAAGAGGCTGAAGACATGCAGGAGCAGCGGAAGCAGGATCAATTTTTTCATAACAAGCTATTAGAAGCCGATGGAATTCCCTCCATCTACGGGCAGGATCACACCTGTAAGATATTTCGCCTGATCGGAGGCAAGGAAGAGCGCTGCGTCGCCGATATCGGCGGGGTCTCCCAGGCGTCCAAGCGGGGTGCGGGAAAACACTTTTTGTTTTCTTTCAGCGTCACCATTGAGGGCTTTGGCGGACATTTCCGTTGCGATGAAGCCGGGCGCGATACAATTCACCAGGATACCCATGGGGGATAGTTCGACGGCCATGGCCTTCGTCATTCCTTCGATGGCGGATTTTGACGCGGTATAGGCAATTACTTTTGGTATTCCGTATTGGGATGCCATTGAGCTGATGTTGATGATATTTCCTTTGCCCAGGGGAAGCATTCTCTTTACCACTTCCCGGGAAAGAGAGAATACTGCTTTTACATTGGTATGAAGGATCCTGTCGAAATCTTCATCGGTGACCTCAGCAAATTCCTTTTTCATGTTGATGCCGGCGTTGTTGACGAGGATATCGATGTGACCGTAGGTATCGATGATCTTTTGCACGAGCGCGGGGATGGCGGCCAGGTCGTTGAGGTCTGCGGAAACAGGGTGGCAAAGCGGACCGAGCTTTTCTGCTGCTGCGGCTAGTTTTTGCTGGTCGCGTCCTACGATGACCGTGGTGATGCCATTTGTTACAAACTTCTCTGCGATGGCCAGGCCGATACCCGAACCGCCTCCGGTGATAAGTGCTGTTCTCATTGTCTGTTCTGTTGGTTTCATAGCGTTTTTTTGCTTACCGAGGAATCCCTGAGGATCAGTTCGGACCGCAGTATTATGGTATTGGTGGAATTCATGCTCGAAGATCCATTGAGGTGATCGATCAGGTTGCGGGCGGCTACCTGCCCCATTTCATAACCCGGGTAATTGATAGTGGTCAGGTTTGGCTCTACCACGGTGGAGACAGGGTCGTTGTTGAAGCCGACGAAGGCGATGTCTTCCGGGATACGGATGCCCATTTGTTTGAGGGCTACCATACAGCCGACGGCGCAGTTGTCGTTGGCTACAAAGACGGCATCCGGAAGGGGGTTCATTTCGCGGATGCGGGCGGCGGCTTCGGCGCCTGCTTCCTGGCTGAGGTTGCCTACTATAACATAATCTTCCCGCCAGGCGATGTGCTGGTCGGCGAGGGCCTGCTTGTAACCTTGCAGGCGGTCGATATACACATTTCGTTTGAGGCTGGCGGTGATATGGACGATATTGCGGCGGCCCTGGCTGATGAGATGGGTCGTTGCTTCATAGGCCGCCTTCAGGTTATTGATAAGGATACAGGTGCTGTCTTTTTGTTCCGCGGTACGGTCGAAGAAGATGACCGGGATCTTCTTTTTTGTAAAGGGCTCGAAATGGGCCAGGGAGTCGGTATCGTAGGCCAGGGAAACCAGGAGGCCGTCGACGCGGTTGTTGAAAAGCGTGTTGGCATTGACAATCTCCTTTTCCACGGACTCGGATGACTGGCTGATGATCAGGTTATATCCTTCGCTGGTGGCAATGTTTTCCATGCCGGCTATTACGGCCGACATAAAATAACTATTGATTCGGGGAATAATGACTCCTATTGTATATGTCCGCTGTGTGCGAAGGTTGCGGGCGAAATGATTCGAGCGGTACCCCATCTCCAGGGCGAGGTCAGCTATCTTTTTCTTTGTTTTTTTGCTGACTACCGGGTCATCCTTCAATGCCCTGCTGACCGTGGCAATCGAGATATTCAGCTTGCGGGCAAGATCGTATATGGTAACTTCTTTGTCGGTGTTCATACAATCGTTTACATGCCGAAAATAGGGCTATTAATCCGGATTTTTAAGAAAAAAATTGTAATCGATTACATTTTGTTGAAAATTTCCTTACTTTAGCCTTGCCAAAGCTGCGAAAGCGGCTTGTCCGCAAGTCCGCAACGATGATGCGGAAAGGGCGCGGTAATGATCTCTGCACACTTGCCATTAAAAAAAACGATTGATCTCATGCAGCCAAAACAATGTCCAGACAGGAAGCTTTCTCAACAAGCGACCCTGCCGATGCCTATCCGGCATACTTTTCTCCCTTTTCTCCCTTTTCTGCACGCACATCCATTTAAAAAAAACTAAACTCCATATGCGAAAATTCAATTTGCGAAAAGCAATTGTTTTGATTATACTAACGATTGCGGTGAGTCTTTTCTCATCATCATTGCTGCTTGCACAGGACGGCGCCGTGCCTGTGCATGGTAATGTGACTGATTCAAGCGGAAAACCCATTAGCGGAGCTTCCGTCATGAATGTAAAAAGTAAGAAGGGAACCTCTACGGATGCGGCCGGTAATTTCTCTATCCAGGTAGTCAAAGGGCAGACGCTGCAGATCTCCTTTGTCGGTTTTCAGCCGGCAAAAGTTGTTTATACGGGACAGGCGAATCTCACTATTTCGCTTCTTTCGGATAATTCAAGCCTTGGAAATGTGATAGTCATCGGTTACGGTACGCAGAGGAAGGAAGCTGTAACGGGATCTGTCGCTTCGATCGGCGGGAATAATCTGCGGGAAGTGCCGGCTGCCAATATCTCCACGGCCTTGCAAGGGCGTCTACCGGGTGTAGCCGTTTCACAAACTTCCTCTCAGCCGGGTGCTACCATGCAGATCCGCATACGCGGTACGCGTTCGCTGACGGCCAACAATGATCCCCTGATAGTGCTGGACGGGATTCCTTTTCCCGGAAGCATAGGCGATATAGACATGAATGACGTCAAAAGCATCGATATCCTGAAAGATGCATCGGCGACGGCCATTTACGGGTCACGGGGAGCCAATGGCGTCATCCTGATCACTACCAATAAGGGGAATATGAACCAGGAGCCACGTGTGGCTATCAATGGTTATTATGGTGTGAACAAGCTTTTCTCCTATTATCCCATGATGAACGGTACGCAGTTCGCCGCCCTCCGGAAGGCGGCCGGTCTGTATAAGAACCAGGATGGCAGCATCCAGCTGGGGGCCGACGAAAAGATCGGCACTAATACCAACTGGCAGAAATTATTGTACCAGACAGGGAATGTGACCAATGAAGATATAAGTGTTTCCGGGGGTACCAGGAAAGGGAGCTACAGTTTCGGAGGCTCCTTTTATAATAACCAGGGGGTGATACCCACGCAGTCCTACCAGCGTTTTTCGATACACGGATCGGTCGATCAGCGTATCGGTGACTATGTGCGTCTGGGCTTTACCACCAACAGCAATTACAATTATACACAGGGCTCGCAGGTGGGTCTGTACAACATTTTATCCAACTCGCCCCTGGCCAGCCCGTATAATGCAAATGGATCGACAAAATATGTGATATCCATGCCGCTGGATCAGCAGTGGGTTTATACCAAACAGGTGGTGGACAGCCTGAAAGATAATTGGTTGAGCCAGAATAGAAATTATGCGTCCTATAATTCTGTCTATGGCGAAGTAAAAATACCGGGGGTGCCGGGGCTGGCATACCGTGTCAATGTAGGGTTGAACATCAGCAGCGGCAGTAACGGCGCCTATACTGCGCAGGGTGTCAACAGCACCAATCCTACAGCGCCTTCCAGCGCTTCTCTCCGCGATACCTCGAGCACAGACTGGACCATCGAAAACGTGCTGAGCTATGACCGCACGATGGGCAAGAGCCAGATAAATGTGCTGGGGTTGTATTCTTCAGAGCAGACCCAGGGCCGTGGTACGGCGATATCGGGATTAGGTATTCCTGCGGATGCGCTGCAATATTATAATATCGGGACTGCCGGCCAGGAGATCGATGTTTTGCCGGCTAACCAGAATTACTTTGAAAGGGGATTGTTATCCTGGATGGGGCGTGTCATGTATTCCTATGACAACCGGTATATGATCTCGGGTACTATCCGCTCCGATGGCGCCTCGGTACTGGCTACAGGTCATCAATGGCATACTTATCCTGCTGTCTCTGCCGGCTGGAACGTGACCAATGAATCTTTTATGAAAAACTTTGCCTATCTCAACCTGTTGAAGGTGCGTGTAGGTTACGGGGAAACTTCCAACCAGGGGGTGAACCCTTATTCCACACTGGGGCTCTTAAGCACCAACCCATATAATTTCGGCAATACCTACGCTACGGGTTATTATGTGTCCCAACTGCCGAATGCCAGTTTGGGATGGGAGTTTTCCAAGACCTGGAACTATGGTTTGGATTTTGCCATACTGAACAACCGGCTGTCGGGTACTGTTGAATATTATATCACCAAAACCACCGGCCTGCTGCAAGGCGTGACGCTGCCTCCGACATCTGGAGTAGGAAGCTATACGGCTAATGTGGGAAATACCCAGAATAAAGGGATAGAGTTCTCTCTTGACGGAACTATATTAAAAAGCCAGAGCGGCTGGACCTGGGAAGCCGGGGTCAATATGTCTTTCAACCGGAATAAGATCACAAAACTTGCTTCGGGTGTAACGGCTGATCAAACGAACTGGTGGTTCGTAGGCAAGCCTATCAATGTGATCTACGATTATCAGAAGACCGGGTTGTGGACTACATCGGCGGATAGCGCCAATGGTCATTTGAATGTCCTGCAGCCGGGTGGGAATGTGGGTATGATCAAGGTGAAATATACCGGTACATACGGCGCCAACGGTGTGCCGACAAGGGCCCTGGACCCGGATGACCGTATAGCTCAGAACGCCGATCCCAAATTCATCGGCGGTTTCAATACGCGTGTTTCCTATAAAGGGTTCGATCTGTCGGCTGTAGGTGTCTTCCAGAGCGGGGGCATTCTGATCAGCACCATTTATGGACCGTCGGGTTATCTCAATCTGATGAGCGGACGCAGGAACAATATCAATGTAGATTACTGGACACCTACCAATACCGGCGCCAAATATCCCAAACCGGGAGGACAGATGAGTGGTGACAATCCCCAATATGCTTCTACTTTAGGCTATTTCAGCGGATCATTCCTAAAGATCAGCACCCTCACCCTGGGGCATAGTTTTGCAAACGATGCCTGGTTTAAAAAATTCCATATTCCTCAGTTGAGGCTTTATTTTACCGCACAAAACCCATTTGTCATTTTCTCACCTTATCATAGCGAAACGGGTCTGGATCCGCAGACCAATTCGTACGGCGACCAGAATCAGGCAGTAACTACCCAGTATCAGCATCGTCTGCTGACCCAGGGGTTCAACACACCTGCAACGCGCAGCTTCTTAATGGGGCTTAATTTAACATTTTAAACAACTACGATAATGAAACGCATATATATCAACAGAACATTATTAGGGACGGCCATGATGGTCCTGTTCCTGGGAGGATGTTCCAAGGTCCTGAAGGAACAGCCGCGCAGTACTTATACGCCTGCCTTTTTCGCGACCCCCGCCGGGGTTACAGGGGGATTAACGGAAATGTACGCCCACCTGCGGACCATCTATGGGCAAGGTTATTATTATAATACCTGTGAAACCGGTACGGATGAGTCGACGTATGGGCAGAGCGCAGACCAGAATTTTTTGGTCATGGACGTATCGGGACAGGGTGCTATTACGGCTACCACCAGCCGCGCCGATGTGATCTGGAATACGGCCTTTACCAATATCAATACGGCCAGTGGTGTAATTCAATATGCTGCTAAAGCCGGCGTCGACAGCTCGCTGATAGCGGAGGCGAATTTCTTCCGTGCCTTTGATTATTTCCTGCTGGTGCAAACATTCGGCGGTGTGCCCCTTGACCTGGGGGCCGGTATATTGCAATTCAACACCAGCCCGGTGGCCGGCTCTGTTCGCAATTCCGTGCCGACCGTCTATACCAAATGTATCTTCCCGGATCTGCTGACGGCGGTAAGGAAATTACCGACTACGCCCCGTCTTACCGGCACTGCTACCAGGCCGCTGGCACAGCTATATCTTGCCAAGGCCTATCTGACCTATGCCTGGTGGTTGAAGAACCCCAATAACATCCCTACTTTTCCGGATACAGCCCGGGTCGATCCGGATGGACATGATGCTGCCTATTATTTTCAGCAGGCCTATACGCTTGCTACAACTGCTATTGCAAATCCGGGAACTTTCGGGTTGCAGCCGACGTATTATGATGTGAACCTGGGGTCAAATGACCGGAATAACGAGATCATGCTGTATGCCGATCATACGCAGGCGAGCCAGCAGTACAATGGCGGCAGCCTTACCTATGGTAATGGCGGTTCGCCGGATAATTTTGCGGGCTGGATGCAGACCTGGAATTATACGGTCCTTACGAGCAGTAAACAAAATTCATCATGGGCCGCGGTGAATTCGGTTCAGCGTGCGTCGATCCAGTTTCTGGGCCGCCCGTATATACGTATGGCTCCCACTATTGGCGCCATCACGAATACATTTGCCGATAAGACCAATGATTCGCGTTATGACGGTACCTTTTCAACGGTCTACCGGGGCAACTGGAATTTAGCCGGCATAAGCGGCTCTTTATACAATGCCAATTTTATGACGGTGAACCCGGGAGATCCAATTTTAACTTTCCTGGATGCGGAACCTTCCCAGACGATCGATTACTCCAATTCGGTGTACAAGAGCGCGGTTGGGGCAGGCGTATTGCCAGGCAGGGCCGATTTTGTCATCGACCCGAACGGCATAAGCAGAATTACATTTCCGGGGCTTTGGAAACTCGGTCCTTACCGTACCGATAACGGCACGGGATTGGGTAATCCGAATGCCGGAAGCACGCGTCCTTATAATATCACTAAATTTTCGGAGCTGTTCTTTATAGCCGCAGAAGCCGCGGTGGAAGGGGCTGCTACATCAGCTGTAACCGGCACCTATGCCAATGACGGTACCGCAAAAGGTTTGATCAACGTTCTTCGTGCGCGCGCCGGAAAATGGCGTTGGAATAACAATGGAAACGTTATCAAAACAGAAGATCACAGCGCGGACATGGTTGCTGCCACACCTGCAACTATAGATATAGATTATCTTCTGGCGGAACGTTCCAGGGAATATTATGGTGAAGGCTATCGCTGGTATGATCTGATCCGCACGCAGGAATGGACAAAACTCTCTTCCACTTATCAGATCTGTGGTAGCAGCTATGGAGCGCATACGCCACAGACTATAACGCGTAATATTCAGCCTTATCTTTATTTGCGTCCTATTCCGCAGGGACAGCTGGACGCGATGCAGGTGAGCACGGCGGTCAAAGCAGCGTATCAAAACCCTGGGTATAACTAAACGGGCATAGAACTTTATGAAAAGAATATTCTCCTGTATATTTTTCTTTTTTGCGGCCATGGGCCTTCGTGCGCAGTCCGGGCATCAGCTGTGGCTGAGCAAAGAAAAGGCCAATCCGGTGGCGATAGATTGTTCCAAAAAATCTGCCACACTGGCCATCGCACGGGAGGAATTGCAGAACGGCTGGCAGGGCAAGGCGGGTGCTTCGGTTACATTAGTTGTCAAAAAAGATAAAGCGTTGAAGAGCGATGGTTTCCGGCTTGGCGAAAACAGGATCGAAGCAAACACGGACATCGGCATTTTGTATGGCGTGTATGATCTTTTGAGACGTCAGAGGATGGGCGAGAATATTGCAGGTGAAGTTGGCAACCCTTCTTACGGATTACGCCTGCTGGATCACTGGGACAATCTTAACGGAACGGTAGAGCGCGGATATGCAGGCAACTCCATTTTCTGGCGTAAGACGGATTCATTTGAAGTGACGGAGGCTGATAAAAAATTATGGAGGGAATATGCACGGGCCAATGCCTCCATCGGCATTAATGGCTCCGTGCTTAATAACGTAAATGCGTCTCCCCATATATTGACAGCCGGGTATCTTGCGCGTGTAAAGGCTATCGCCGAAGTGCTGCGGCCTTACGGTATAAGGGCCTATCTTTCTGTGAACTTTGCCTCGCCTATAGCGATCGGCGGATTGAAAACTGCCGACCCGCTTGATCCGGCTGTAGTAGCCTGGTGGAACAGCAAAATAAAAGAGATCTATAGCATAGTGCCGGATCTGGGCGGTTTTGTCGTAAAGGCAAGCAGCGAAGGTCAACCCGGTCCTCAGCAGTATGGGCGTAGCCATGTCGACGGAGCCAATCTGCTGGCGGATGGTTTGAAGCCTTATGGAGGTATCGTCATGTGGCGTGCTTTTGTATACGCCGCAAATGATAATGATCGGGCAAAGCAGGCTTATTCGGAATTTATGCCATTTGATGGGAAATTCAGGGATAACGTGATCATACAGGTAAAGAATGGACCTGTGGATTTTCAGCCGAGAGAACCTTTCAGCCCATTGTTCGGGGCCATGAAAAAGACCCCCATAATGCCTGAATTTCAGATCACGCAGGAGTACCTGGGGCATTCCGTCTATCTCGTTTTTTTGTCGACCATGTGGGAAGAAAACCTCAAAAGCGATACGTACCAACAGGGCGCAGGCAGCACGGTTGCCCGTTGTACCGACGGTAGCATTTATCCTCAAAAATTTACGGCTATTGCGGGTGTTTCGAATGTCGGTCTGGATAGCAACTGGTGCGGGTATTTGTTTGCGCAGGCGAACTGGTATGCGTTTGGCAGACTGGCGTGGAACGATACATTGAGCAGCGCGCGAATAGCAGATGAATGGCTGAAGCTGACCTTTTATACAGATAGCCTCCCGGATGCGAAAAAAAAGAATGACTGGACAAATAATTTTCTTGTGCCTGTCCGGCAAATGATGCTCGACAGCCGGGAAGTGGCCGTCAATTTCATGATGCCGCTGGGATTGCATCACATCATGTCTGCCAACGGGCATTACGGGCCGGGGCCGTGGTGGTCTCCGAAGAAGGTAAGGGCCGACTGGACTCCGCCCTATTATCATCAGGCCGGAACAAATGGCATTGGTTTTGACCGCACAGCACAGGGAAGTAATGCCGTAAGCCAGTATCATGAGCCGCTGGCTTCGAAATTCAGTGATCCGGCTGAATGTCCCGAAGAATATTTATTATGGTTTCATCATCTGCCCTGGGACTATAAAATGAAAAATGGTCAAACGCTGTGGGATGGACTTTGCTATCGTTATGATAGAGGGGTCCGGAGTGTTCGTGAATTTCAAAAGATATGGGATAAAGTGCTGCCTTTCGTAGACAGCCCCCGTTTTACAGAAGTGCAGCGTAAACTGGTAGAGCAATGTGCCAATGCTGTATTATGGAAAGATGCCTGCCTGCTTTATTTTCAACAGTTCAGTCGTATGCCGATCCCTTACGATATAGACCGGCCGGTCCATAATCTGGAGGATATGATAAAAAGTGATTTTACCTTACACTCCAATTAGGGCCTTATACTCCAATTAGGGAGAAAAAATGCCGGCTTTGGCCGGCATTTTTTTTTGTGGTAAACCGGTATATTTACAGTCTTATGATGAAAAGAAAATTATTCATTGGAATCCTGGCAGGCTTGCTGACAGGTGGGGCAGGCTACGGCCAGGTCAAAGTTCCGAGGCTGATAAGCGACGGTATGGTATTACAGCGGGAGATCCCTATCCGTGTCTGGGGATGGGCTTCTCCGGGTGAGAAGGTCACGGTGAAGTTTGGTGGGGAGACGGCCAGTGGCGAGACGGATGACCGTGGGAAATGGCAGGTGGTGCTGTCGCCAAAGAAGGCGGGCGGGCCTTTTGTCATGGATATCAATGGCATCAATCATATCTGGCTGAAGAATATCATGGTAGGAGAGGTATGGGTCTGTTCGGGGCAGTCGAATATGGAACTGCCGATGGAGAGAGTAAAGGAAAAATACCCCGAGATCATAGCCCATAGTGAGAATACAGCGATCCGGCAATTAAGGGTGCCGCAGAAGTATGATCTCAATACTCCGCATGACAACCTTCCCGGGGCTAAATGGGAGTCGGCCAGTCCGGCGACGATCGGCAGTTTTTCCGCCGTGGCTTATTTCTTTGCGAGAGCGCTGAATGAGCGCTATCATGTACCGGTAGGGCTGATCACCGCTACCATGGGTGACGCTTCCGACGAGGCATGGTTAAGCGCGGAAGCATTGAGGTCTTTCCCTGAATATACCACCGTGGCCGGCCGGAATGCCGACAGCACTTACAAACCGATGGGGCTTTACAACGGGATGATCGCTCCCCTGATCAACTATACAATCAGAGGAGTCATCTGGTACCAGGGAGAGGCGAATGTCACGCGGGCTAAGGAATACCAGACCTCATTCCCTGCGTTGATCACAGACTGGCGCCGTCACTGGAACCAGGGTGTTTTCCCTTTTCTCTTTGTGCAGCTGGCAGGTTATGGTCCCGTAAAGGATAAGCCGGAAGAAAGCGAGATAGCTGCGTTAAGGGAAGCGCAGCGGATGGCGCTGTCGTTGCCAAAGACAGGGATGGCGGTAGCGATGGATCTTGGGGAAGAGAACGATATTCACCCGCTGAATAAGGAAGATGTGGGCAAGCGGCTGGCCTTGTCGGCGGAGTATGTTGCCTATGACGCCGGAGACATGATCTGGACGGGACCACTATATCATTCTATGAAAATAAAGGGCGGAAAAGCTCATATTAGTTTTAAAGAAGCCGATCGCGGGCTTATCGTCAAGGGTGGCGGGGAGCTGCATGGCTTCGAGATTGCCGGGGCCGACAATCATTTTGTGCCGGCGAATGCGACGATCGATGGAAAGAATGTGGTCATTGTCTGGAGTGAAGCGGTGCCTCAACCTGCCGTCGTGCGGTATGCCTGGGCTGATAATCCCCAGGGTGCGAACCTGTATAACAGGGATATCTTATTCCATGACGGGCTTCCTGCTCCGTCTTTTGAAGGCCGGCCGAAAGGGCCTAGCGGGGAAATACGGAAATAACGAGGCTGGTATCTTTTTGAAGAGCAGTCAGATAGTTGACGTTACAGAAAAAGAAGAGGTTGTGGTTATCTTTTTTATTGTTGACTATGGCGCCAACGTATTCATTTTGGAACCTGGGTTCCGCAAATATATTTTTCATGGCCCGGTTCTCGAAGCTGGAAGAATCCAGGAGACCCCTGTTGAGACGGGCAGCTGCCTCGCGATCGGTGACGACCATCGGGAGGAGGAGGTCAGGCTGTTCCTCGTAAAATACTTCTCTGCTAAAGGCCGCATGGTCTCTTATCCCTTTTCTGTCCCCTTTGCTATGGCCCATGCGTACATCGTTGAGGCCCATCAGGTCCACGGTCTTTCCTTCATAGAAAAGCGCAAAACCTCCTACGGCAATGACTGCTGCTGAGGGTTTATCTGTCTGTGTGCAGCATTGGTTCAAGGCCAGGGCGGCGGCTCTGCCTTTTGCCGCGATGGAAAATTCCATATCCAGCTGGCTATGGGGGGCGCCTTTTAATCCAAAGAGACCGTTGAGCATATAGAACCAGCAAAAGCCGAGGACGATGAGTACCTGGTAGGACCTGATCCTGCTGTTGAACATCCACAAAAAGGCAGGGAGACCCCACAGTGCCGGCAGAAGCAGGTGCTGATAAAAACGAAAGCTGCCGAAGTGATCGTCGCCGGTCAGAATGGGGAGTAAAATCCCCATCCACATGATAAAGGAAAGTAAAATGATCCGGGGTGAAACGGCCCGTTTCCAGGAAAAAGCCAGGATAAGAAGCAGGGCCAGTACAAGAAAGGTCACAAAGGGATTGTAACCTGCCATAAAATTTTGTGCATAGCGTAAGCCATTGACCAGGTTATAAACCCTGTTCGGGGAAACTTTTGCGTAATAGGTATTGGGCAGCGGATAGCCGAAGTAGTGAATACGGAAACGGACGATGATGATGGTTGAAAGGATGGCAGTAACCAGGAAAGCCAGGGGAAAAAGCAGGCTGCGGCCTTTGCTCCGGTAGATCAGGGCGAGAGCGGCCGCAAAGAAGATAACCCAGGCCATGGCTTCCGGCCGGCAAAGGATCAGCAGGGGGGCAAGCAGCAGGAGCAGGATCCTGCTTTGACGGGTAGGCTGTTTGTCGGAAATATTGTTCAGCAATAGAATAATGGTACTGATAAAAAGAAAATTCCAGAGGGCGTTCTCCATCAGGCTGAGTACAGACCAGGTAACAAAGGAAGGACTGATGCAAATGAGATAACCGCAGAAAACAAAGGGGAAATACTTTTGGAATTCCAGTGTGGCGGACTGGCTGAGATCCTTTCGCAATGCCTGGTAGGTCAGGGTAACCGAGAGACTGGTAAGGATCAGCGCGAACAGGGACAAAAGGAACTGAGGGTGGGCAGAGAGGTGATAGAACAGGCTGCAGATCAATACCCATAGCATGGACGTGAAACCTTCCACTTTTTCGCCTCCGCTGTTGAAGACAAAACCTTCTCCATGGGCCAGGCGTCTGGCATAGTTCAAAAAGATATCGGCGTCATCCATGCCCAGTGCGGGACGTCCCAGATAAAGATAAGAAAGTACGGAAAGTATGGATAATAGCAGGAAAAAAAGTAAAAATTGTCTGATGAAGCGCATAGGTCCCGTGTTTTATAGGTTTTTATTTTACCTTGCAGTTTCCGTTTAATAATCCACTTATATGCAACAACCCTTTTTGATGGAAGAAACGATGCGATGGTACGGCCCGAATGACCCGGTGAGTTTATGGGATATCCGGCAGTCCGGCTGTACTGGCGTTGTAACCGCCCTGCATCATATCCCTGTTGGAGAAGTCTGGTCTTATCAGGAGATCCTGAAAAGAAAGACCGAAGTCGAAGCCGCGGGAATGCGCTGGACAGTGATCGAAAGTCTGCCAGTACATGAGGATATCAAAAAGCAGACCGGAAATTACCAGCTTTATATCTCAAACTACCAGGAAAGCCTTCGTAATGTGGCAAAGGCCGGGCTGGAAGTAGTGACCTATAACTTTATGCCTATCCTTGACTGGATGCGGACGGATATTTCTTACGAGATGCCTGACCGTAGCAAGGCGCTGCGTTTTGAGAAATCGGCTTTTATCGCATTTGATGTTTTTCTCCTGAAGCGGCCGGGTGCGGAAAAAGATTATACTCCGGAGGAAATTGAAAAGGCGAGGCTGCGGCTCAGCACGATGACAGAGACGGAGAAGGAAACGCTTTACCGTAATACCTTATTAGGACTACCGGGAAGCGAGGAACGTTTTACCGAGGAGCAGATCCTGAAGGCGCTGAAGACCTATGCCGGTATCGATGCGGCCAGGCTGAAGCAGCACCTGTTCTATTTCCTGCGGCAGGTGGTGCCTGTTGCCGAGGCGGAGGGCCTGAAGATGGCGATACATCCGGATGATCCGCCTTATCCGATCCTGGGACTACCGCGGATCGTCAGTACGGAGAAGGATGCCCGTGAATTATTGGACTGTGCGCCGTCGCCTGCCAACGGGCTTTGCTTTTGCACAGGCTCCTATGGCGTGAGGGCGGATAATGATCTTCCGGGGATGGTGCGTCGTCTGGGGGACCACATCCATTTTATTCATCTGCGCAGTACGAAGAGGGATGAGGAAGGGAATTTCTTTGAAGCCGATCATCTTGGCGGAGATGTGGATATGGTAGCGGTGATCAGGGAACTGTTGACCGTGCAGAAGAAAAGGGGGATCTCGCTCCCCATGCGTCCCGACCATGGGCACCAGATGCTGGATGACCTGAAGAAGACCACATATCCGGGGTATAGCGCCATTGGGCGGTTACGGGGACTGGCGGAACTGAGGGGGGTGCAATGGGCGCTGGCGTCGGTAATATAATGGCTATTGCCGGCTAATTAATGGGTAGGCGGTCAATATAGAAGTGTTTATATTGCAGCCATGAGAAAATATTTTATTTGCTGGTTACTGATGCTGGTTACCGGTGGCGTCGGAGCTCAGCGACCCTCCTACGGCGGCAAGCTGAAGCCCGAGCAGGCGAATATGGACGTCAGGCATTATACGATTGACCTGATGCTGGATATACCGGGTCAGCGTGTTTCGGGATATGCTATCATCGGACTTCGGCTGAAGGAGCCGGCTTCGGCCCTGCTTTTTGACCTGATGGACTCTTTTGCTGTCTCCAAAGTGACGGTAAATGACAAGCCTGCCGTCTTCACACATACTAGTCATGAATTGCATATTACGGGTTCCTGGCCGGCGGGTCCGGCTGCCGTGAAGGTTGTATACGCCGGCCGGCCGATGATCGCCAGGCGTCCGCCATGGGATGATGGGTTCACATTTACAAAAGATTCTACGGGTCATCCCTGGGTGGCAGTTACGGCGGAAGGAACGGGCGGCAAGATCTACTTTCCTGCCAAGGATCATCCCTCCGATGAGCCGGATGATGGGGTCGATCTCTCTATTACGGTGCCTAAAGAGCTGGTTGTAGCTGGCCCGGGATTGCTGAAGGACGTAAAGACAAAGGGCGGCCTGCGCCGTTTTCACTGGAAGACGGAATATCCGATCAACAATTACAGCATCGTATTCAATGTGGGGGACTATGTCGTGGTCACCCGCGAGTATACAACGATCGATGGTCATAAAGTTCCCATGCAGTTCTATGTGCTGAAGGAGCATGCGGACAAGGCTCCGCATCAGCTGGAAATGATGGCGCATATGGCGCAGATCAAAGAGAAATATTTTGGCGAATATCCCTGGGCAAAAGAAAAGATAGGCCTGGTGGAGACCCCGCATCTTGGCATGGAGCACCAGAGCATGAATGCCTATGGTAATAAGTTCCGTTATACACAGATCGGCGGACAGGATTTCGACGGGCTGATGAATCATGAGTTTGGTCATGAGTGGTGGGGTAATAAGGTGACGGCGGGGGACTGGGCCGATTATTGGATCCATGAAGGTATCGGCACCTTCGGGGATGCGTTGTATACCCGGGATATGGAGGGTGAGGCGGCTTATGAGAAGGTGTTCCAGAAAAGTGCGCCGCGTATCCGGAATGACAAGGCTATTGTACTCGGGAAAGACATCACCGAAGACGAGGCTTATCACCCTGATATATATCCGAAGGGGGCCTTTTTCATGCATACGCTGCGGTATATCATCGGGGACAGCGTTTTCTTCCCTACGATAAAACATTTGTCTACCGACAGCAATACAACTTATACACATACCACCAATACATCGGATGTGGAAAAGCTGTTCAGCCGGGCCTCGGGGATCGATCTTTCCCCCCTGTTCCATCTCTATCTTTATACGACCAATAAGCTGGAGGTGGACGTAAAGCAGCAGGATGCGACGCATTACCTCGTAAAGCTGCTCAACATTGATATGCCGTTGCCGCTGGACATTACGACCGATGCAGGGATGAGCAGAATGCGGATCGACAAAAAGGGAATAGTTGTTGTCAGCAACTCCATGCCACTGGTGGACACGCGGGTTTTCTATCTGAAGAAAGTTATTTATGAATAAATTTGCAGCCATGTTTACTAAAGACGTTTATATATCACGCAGAAAAAAGCTAAAGGAGCAGTTGGGAAAAGGACTGATCCTGTTGTTGGGAAATGAGGAAAGCAGCATGAATTACCGGGATAATCTTTACCCTTTCCGGCAGGACAGCAGTTTCCTTTATTTCTTTGGCATGGACAAACCGGGACTGGCAGGGCTTATAGATATAGACAATGATAAGGAGATCGTATTCGGTCATGATCTGACGATGGATGAGATCGTCTGGACGGGTCCGCAGCCGTCCCTGGCCGAGCAGGCTGTGCCGGCGGGTATTACCGACACAAGACCTTTTGCGGGATTGCCTTCCGAGCTGGTATCGGCGAGGGGCGCAGGCCGGACCGTACATTTCCTGCCTCCTTACAGGCCCGAGAATATCCTGAAGCTCAGCGGCTGGCTGAGTATCGCACCTGCGGCGGTGAAGGAGCATGCTTCAGTGCCCCTGATCAAGGCGGTAGTAGCACAGCGGAGCATCAAGTCGGATCTCGAAATAGAACAGATAGAAGAGGCGGTGAATACGACTGCTGCCATGCACCTGGCCGCGATCACGGGTGCAAGGGATGGGATGACGGAGGCCCAACTGGCGGGCGGCCTGCAGGGGATTGCTATCAGCGGGGGCGGCAACCTGGCTTTTCCGACGATACTTACGGTCAACGGGCAGGTTCTGCATAATCACTATGGGACCACGGTAATGAAAGAAGGGCGACTGGCGATCTGCGACAGCGGTGCGGAAAATGCGATGCACTATGCGGGCGATATGACGCGGACCTTTCCTGTCGGTAAGAAATTTACGACACTACAACGGGAGATGTATGATATTGTATTGAGCTCTCAGCAGGCCGCGGTGGATGCTTTGCGGCCGGGCATCCTTTTCCGGGATGTACATGCACTGGCTGCCGAGAAGCTGATGGAAGGATTAAAAGCTGCGGGGGTGATGAAGGGAGATCCAAAAGAAGCGGTGGCCGCGGGTGCACACACTGTTATTTTCCAGTGCGGGCTCGGGCATATGATGGGTTTGGATGTGCATGATATGGAGGACCTTGGAGAGGAATATGTCGGGTATACGGATACGTTAAAAAAGAGCAAGGAATTCGGCTGGAAATCGTTGCGGCTGGCGCGCAAGCTGGAACCGGGTTTTGTTGTGACCATCGAGCCGGGGCTTTATTTTATTCCGGAACTGATGGATCAGTACAGGGCGGAGAAGAAGTATATGGATTTTATCAACTACGATAAGTTGGATACCCTGCGGGCGTTTGGGGGGATCCGGATCGAAGAAGATCTCGTCATTACGGCCGATGGCAGCAGATTGCTGGGTAAGCCGCTGGCTAAGACGGCGGATGCTATCGAGGCATTGAGAGGGTAGGGGTTATTGGTTGTGTCCTATGTTCTTATCTGCCCATTCAAGGAAATATTTTATATTGGGCGCGTCTGTATGTCCGCCATCATGCTGGCGCCAGGCGAGTTGTCCGTCGAGCAGGCCTGTGTTGACAGGCGGCATTTTTTCGGTGTGATAATCGGCGGAGACGCCTAGGTCCTTTGCTCCGAGCAAACGGAAGACCGGCCCTGCTGCAACGGCCGCCATATAGCTGCCCTGGTGATCGAGCCATTTTGCGTCTCCCTGTTCAGGCACCCCGTAACTAATAAAGGTCAGTCTAGGTGCGCACAGGGCGATGAGCTCGTGAGCATCGACTGGAAGGTCTTTTGCTGTCTTTGCTCCAAAGGTAGCTTCTGCCGCTCCATATTTCATAAAGTTACCTGCCATCCAATAATATTCTCCGCCGGTCAAACTCTCTACTGCCTCACCCCAGTTGCGACGGTTCAATTTTGCGCCGCCTTCTCCGGAGGAGCCGATTAGCCCCATGGCAAAACGGGGTTCGAAGGCCAGGGTGACCAATGCGGCTTTCCCAAACCGTGAGACGCCTTCTATACCGACGTGTTTCGCGTCGACCCTGGGTTCGTTTGCTTCGAGGTAATCCAGGGCCCTGGCTGCTCCCCAGGACCAGGCGCGTAGTGCTCCCCAATCTTCGGGTTTCCGGGGCTGTCCTTTGTTGACCAATCCGACCACGCCCCTGGTGAGTCCGGCACCATTGTCGGCCTGTATGCTATTGGGGTCGATGAGTACATAGCCCCAGCCATCAGCGATGAGCTGCTGTGCGGTGGGAGGATCGCCGGGCATACGCGGGCCGCCGAAACCGGGAGGCGCCAGTGCATTTACGGGATCGTAAGCAGGGTATTTGTCGAAGATCGATTGTAGTTCGGGATGGTCTTTTATGAGGAGTTGTTTGATCGCGGCGTTGATCTTTTCCATGTCCTCTGCCGGTGGCTGTGCAGGGGCTGGCAGGGCGCTGCGTGCGAACATCATGAGGACCGGCACGGGACCTTTGGCGTTGGCCGGCAGGACAAGGGTCATCCTGATATTAACGTCTATAAGTGGATAGGCAGAGTTGTCGAGGTGCCCGTTGATCTGTTTTGCGATGACAGGAATAAAGCCTACGTACTCGCGGTCGGTGACCTTTACCGTCCAGGTCACCCGGGGGGTGTTTGAGGGTATGCGTCCGTATACTTCGCGTTCGAGGTCTTCGATGATCTCGGGCCGGCGCTGTTTCCACCAGGCATCGGCGGTAGTGATCTTTTTGCCGTTGTTCAACGTGAGGGCATCGGGAAGGTCTGGATAAGGGTTGGCGAGCGTTTCGTCGTAATTGGCGTGGTTAGGGGCTTTTTCGTCGCCGCTGGGGCCTGGTCTCAGGGTTTTGATCCCAAGCTGTTTCATCATATTCTCGTGGTCCTGGTCGGCTGTGAAGGTCACAGGGGCGGGCCAGGAGGTTGAATGCGCTCCCGATGTGGAATCGGGTTTGGTTTGCTGAGCCGGGGCATTGAAGGTGGCTATGCTGATGAGGGCGGCAAGGAATGGGACAAGGAGGCTATGAGGTCTCATATTTGTGTTTTTGGCGCTGTTGCAATGCGTTGTTTTTAGTCAATTTGTAATCGGTTGCATAATTTACGACGATTTTGCAGATCGCCAAAATACCAGGCATATTTCTGTCCCTGCATCGTGAGGGTTAGATATGAACCTTTTTGACGGTAGTATAGGCATTATCGAGTGTGAGGGCAACTGTGTCTGGGGTGTAGCCGAAGTAAGTGGTTATGATGCGATAGGATCCGAGGTAAGAAGCCACCATAAGCGAGCAAATAAATGAGCCGAACGGGTCAATTAAAAGGATAAAAAAATGTGCAATTCCAGTGCCGCTGACGTAGATTTGACAAAACCACGAGAATCACATATGAAATCGAGCTTGACAGGTATTATTCTGCTAATCTTTTTATCGCTGGCAGAATTGCCGCTTTCTGCTCAGCAGGCTCAACCTGCGCCGGTGCTGCAACCTTTACAGCAACCTCTGCCGCAGCCAAAGCAGCCTCCGTTCTGGAATGAGATAGCCGAATTCAGGAAAAAAGATAGTGTTCAGCACCCTCCTGCGGGAGCCATACTTTTTGTCGGCAGCTCGTCATTCCGCAAGTGGACGAATGTGCAATCCGACTTTCCGGGTTACACGATCATCAACCGTGGGTTTGGCGGGTCCGGCTTTGATGACGTCATCCACTATGCGAAAGATATCATTTACCCTTATCACCCCAAACAGATAGTGATCTACTGCGGCGACAATGACCTGGCATCTTCTGAAAAAGTGACGGCAAAAAAGGTCTATAAGAGATTTGTGAAATTGTATGATCTTATTCGTAAGCATTTGCAGAATGTGGATATCGTGTACGTATCGATCAAGCCGAGCCCAAGTAGAGAGAAACTGATGCCACGCATGGAGGAGGCCAATGATCTGATAAGGGACTTTACAGCCAAACACAGTCATGTCCGTTTTGTCGATGTATATCACCTGATGCTGACACCACAGGGTCATCCGATGGAGGACCTGTTTATCGGGGACAAGCTGCACATGAATGAGAAAGGGTATAAGATCTGGCAGAAGGCGATATTGCCTTATCTGGATAAATAATATGGATAAATAATATTCACCAGGATCTAGCTTTGCCTGGCTATCCCGGAACGGGAACGGAAATATTAAGGAATTGTGATTTCTGCTTCTCTCCTAACTTGGTACCTAAGATACAAATTAATTTGCGGATTAATTAGACAAGCTTACTAACTTTACTACTACGGAAATTCGATTTGATGGTGGTAATCTTAATATGCTAACGTATGTCGAAGGATACCATGTCTCTACGAAAAAAGATACTTTTTACAATAGGATCTCCTAATCAGGCAAGCCAGATGCACCAGATCGCATCCCAGCTGCCTGAATATGACTGCTACTTCAGCCAGTTATACAGCAATCATCCGGTGCTGCGTATGGCAAGACGCACCGGGTTTCTCGACCACACTATTCTTGCGGGCGAGTTCAAAAGAAAAGGCGATGCCTATCTTGAGGAACATCGCTTGCGTAACGATTATGCCAGAAGCATTTATCACAATTCTTATGACCTGGTACTTCTGTGTACCGATCTGCTGGTCACCAAAGAACTGAGGCAGATGAAGACGGTCTGGGTGCAGGAGGGGATGACGGATCCCCTTACTTCCTGGGGGAAGTGGACCCGTCGTTTGGGACTGCCCGGCTATTTTGCCAAAAACACGGCCTTTAACGGGAGCGGCAATATCTGCGATATCTATTGCGCTGCCTCTGAAGGCTATAAAGAGCAGTTCAGCCGTCTGGGGACCGACGCTTCGAAGATCGTCGTCACGGGTATTCCCAATTACGATAATGCAGCTGCTTTTCTCCATAACGACTTCCCGCACAGAGACTATGTGCTGGTGGCTACTTCGGATATTCGGGAGACCTTCAACACCGATGACCGGCCGGCCTTTATCCGTCACTGCGTCGGGATTGCGGGGAACAGGCAATTGATCTTCAAGCTGCATCCCAATGAAATAAAAGATCGTGCTGTCCGGGAGATCAGGGAGAACGCGCCTTCCGCTCTCATCTATACCGAAGGGAACACGGAGCATATGATCGCCAATTGCCAGGAGCTGATCACGCAGTATTCTACTGTTGTATATATTGGTATTGCCCTGGGGAAAAAAGTACATTCCTATTTTGATGTTGAGCAATTGAAGCGGCTGGCTCCAGTCCAGAACGGAGGAGCCTCAGCTGCTCATATTGCGGACGTATGCAGGCAATACATAGAATTCAAGGGTGCTCCCAGTGAATTCAGGCACCGATACAGACCCCCAAAACTTCAATTTGCTTAAATGAATACAACAGAAAGAAAGATCGTTACGGTCATCCAGGTCAGGAGGGGGTCTTCCCGTTTGCCGGATAAAGTGTTCAGGCCATTGTCGGGGAAGTCTCTTTTTGTAAGGCAGGTCGAGCGTGTACTTGCGGCTAAGCTGAGTGGGACGGTGGTTGTAGCCACCACGATGAATCCTGCGGATGACCTGGTTTGGGAAGTTTGCCAGCAGGAAGGATTGGAGTGTTTTCGCGGACATGATGAAGACCTCCTTGACAGGCATTACCAGGCGGCTCTGAAATACGGTGCGGATACCGTGATCAAGATACCGGGCGACTGCCCCCTGATCGACCCGGCCGTTATCGATACCGTGATCGGTTTCTATTTGGAAAGTGCTGATAAGTATGATTATGTAAGCAATCTTCATCCGGCTACTTATCCGGATGGTAATGATGTCGAAATAATGTCATTGCAGGCGATAGAAGACGCGTGGAAGAATGCCAGCCGCCCTTTTGAACGGGAGCATACCACTCCATACATCTGGGAACGGCCGGAGCAGTTCCGGATCGGCAACGTGGTGATGGAGGGAGGTGTGGACTATTCAATGACCCACCGGCTGACTATAGACTATGAGGAGGACTACCAATTCATCAAAGCCGTTTGGGAGGAGCTGCATCCTGTCAACCCAATGTTTGGTATGGCTGAGATCCTATCCCTGATAGAAAGACGGCCGGACATCTATATGATCAACCGGTCGCTGGCCGGCGTGAACTGGTATCGCAATCACCTGGGAGAACTGAAGACAGTCGCAGCGGAGCAGACAAAGTTTGCTGCTGGAGACATAAAGGATACGGGTGCTTTGGCTGCCATTGCGATGAGGGTCAGAGAACATATAATCCGGATGTCGGCCGGAGGCGGGTGTTTTATCGGCGCCTCTTTATCCTGTGTCGAATTAATGGTATATCTCTACGCCTGTCATCTCCGGCGCAGCAAACAGGAAGCGGTGGGGGGACAGGCGGATGATCCGCTGCGGGATTTTTTGTTCCTGTCGAAAGGACATGATGTGCCTGCCCTATACGGCACCTTTGTAGAGATGGGCATGCTGGATGCGAGCCGGCTCAGCAATCATCTTTCCACTTCGGATAGCATTTACTGGCATCCGAACAGGAATATTCCCGGAGTAGAGTTCCATTCCGGCTCACTGGGACATCTGCCGGCCGTCGCGACGGGGGTGGCACTGGATTGCAAGCTGCGGGGCAGCGATAACCGGATCGTTGTGATCACCGGTGACGGGGAGCTGAATGAAGGCAGCGTGTGGGAAACGATATTGGTCGCCAATGCCTATAAGCTGGATAATCTGACCATCGTAATCGACCGCAATCAATTCCAGGCGAATATCCGGACAGAGGACCTTATCCCTCTCGAGCCTCTGGAGGATAAGTTCAGGGCCTTTGGATGTAATGTACAGCGGATAGACGGGCATAATTTTTTACAACTCCAGGAGGCGTTTGCTAACCATGGCTTGGACAAGGTGAATGTGATCATTGCCGATACGGTCAGGGGAAAAGGACTTCCAAGCATCGAGGCAAGGGCTGACCGCTGGTTCTGCGCTTTTTCCCCCGAAGAGGTGACACAACTGCTGCAGGAGCTGCACGGGAATCAAAATGCATTGATCGAATCTGAAACTTTAGTAGTACGGTAATATACCTTCTATGACTTACGAAGAATTGTTGACAGAGACTGCTTTGAAAGACGAGCGATTTATTGTGATGACGGCAGAGAACCGGGCGCTGGTGCGGAATATGCCCAGGGCGTTGGGTTCCCGCTTCGTAGATACGGGCATTACCGAGCAGACCATGGTCGGCATGGCCGCGGGTCTGGCATTGCGGGGCAGGATCCCTGTTATCCATGCGCTGGCGCCATTCCTTACCATGAGGGCTTTCGAATTCATCCGTACGGATGTCGGCATCGCTCATCTTCCGGTAAAGCTAAGCGGTTTTATTCCCGGCTTCCTATCGGATGGTAATGGGCCTACTCATCAGGCCATCGAGGATGTATCTATTTTGCGGGGTATCCCTGGCATGGAAGTATACTGTCCTGCTGACGAGGACGACCTGGTAAAAATGTTGCCGGAGGTATGGTCATCTCCCGCACCGGCTTATGTGCGCATCAATCATAAAAAGGGAAGCTACGAACATACGCCGTATCAACCTGGCAAGGCCGAGGTGATTGGGGATTGCAGTGGTGATGTGACCCTGCTGGTATATGGTTTTTTGTTTGAGAATGCTTTACGGACAAAAGAGCTGCTTGAGGAAAAAGGGCTGAGGGTCAGTCTGGTAAATATGAGAAGCCTGAAGCCGGTGGATGAGGAGGTGATCGTCAAAGCAGCTACCCATTCCCGTAAGCTGGTTACGATCGAAGATCATCTCAGGACCGGCGGGCTTTATTCCATCGTGGCGGAATTGCTGCTGCAAAGGCGCATGACAGCGGATGTGCTGTCGCTGTCCCTTGGAGAACGCTGGTTCCGACCCGGCTTACTCAACCAGGTGCTGGAGACAGAGGGTTTTACACCCAAAAAAATGGCCGATAAAATAATGACAAATGCCCAATAAAGTAAGATCCAACGAAGACTATCCTGTCATAACGGAGTCCAATAAATTATATGAAAGGGCCCGTCCCATTATGACCCCGGTGACGCAGACCCTGGCAAAGGGCCCCGGTCAGTACATCAATGGGGTTGCACCAAAATATCTTAAGAAGGGAAAAGGAGCCCGTGTATGGGATGTGGATGGGAATGAATATCTCGACTACAATATGGCGATAGGGCCGTTGTCCCTTGGTTATGGATATCCCCGGGTCGATGAAGCTATCATCGAACAGCTGAAGGATGGGATCACCTTTTCGATGATGCACGAGCTGGAGGTGACACTGGCGGAACTTATCCATAAGATCATTCCCAATGCTGAATCGATCCGTATCAGCAAGACGGGCGCCGATGTGACCAGCGCGGCTGTGAGGGTAGCCCGGGCGTATACAGGCAGGAATAAGGTGCTGTGCTGTGGGTATCATGGATGGCATGACTGGTATATCTCCGTCACGAGCCGTGACAGCGGGATCCCTGCGGCGGTGAAGGACCTCAGCGCTACTTTTGGCTATAATGATATCAAATCCGTAAAGGAAGCGCTGGATGCCGACACTGCGTGCGTGATCCTGGAACCTTTTGTATTCGAGGCGCCTGCGGATGATTTCCTGCAGGAGCTGAAGAACCTTTGTACGGCTAATGGAACGCTTTTGATCTTCGACGAGATGTGGACGGGCTTTCGTATCGCAGTGGGTGGCGCACAGGAATATTTTGGCGTGACTCCGGACCTGGCGTGTTACTCGAAGGCGTTTGCGAACGGGATGCCCATCTCTTTGCTGACAGGGAGAAGGGATGTGATGTCGCTTTTCCAGGAAGAGGTATTCTTCTTTACGACGTTTGGCGGCGAAGCGCTGTCACTGGCGGCTGCTGTGGCTACCATACAGGAGATGATCGAAAAGGATGTGCCTGCTTATCTCGCGGAGAAGGGTAAGAAGCTGAAAGATGGATATAATGCCCTGGCTCTCGAATTAGGTATCGACAGTTATACCCGATGCACGGGATATGACTGCCGATCGCTGGTGAGCTTTGATGCTGCTGCCGGTAATCCGCTCGAGGTTAAATCATATGTGCAGCAGGAGCTGATCAAGCGCGGTATCCTTTGGTCCGGCTTTCACAACATGAGCTACAGTCATACGGATGAAGACGTGACATATACATTGACCGCTTACCGGGAGGTGCTGGGTCTGCTGAAGGAAGCGGTGGCTGTGGGGGATGTAGCTGCAAGACTGAAAGGCAAACCTGTAGAAGCGGTATTCCGCAAAGTCAGCAATTTTAATATGAAACCAGCAACAAAGGCGTAATGGATATTTTTTCTTTGGAAGGCAGGGTTGCCATCGTCACAGGGGCCTGCGGATTATTAGGGACCCAGCATTGTGAGGCGCTGGCGGCTGCGGGCGCAAGGGTCGTGGTAGCGGACCTGGATGAAGAGGCGGGGCGCCGGGTAGCGGAGAGTTTGGGCCAGGGGCATCTGGCCATTGGACTGGATGTGACCAGTGTGGCTTCGTTGAAAGCCGCAAGGGCCAGGATATTGGATAGATATGGACGGATCGATGTGCTTGTGAACAATGCGGCGATCAATGATATGTTTGAGAACCCTTTACTTGCCGGCCAGCAGTCCATGTTCGAGAACTATCCGCTGGAAATGTGGGACCGGTCATGGAAGGTAAACGTGAGCGGGGTATTCCTTTGTTCGCAGGTGTTGGGTGGTGTGATGGCGGAACAGGGTGGAGGAAGCATCATCAACATCGCTTCCACTTATGGTATTGTGGCGCCCGATCAAAGCATCTACCGGAATGAGGGCGGGGAGCAAACCTTTTATAAGTCTCCGTCCTATCCCGTCACCAAGTCGGCAGTCATTGGTTTTACAAAGTTTCTGGCTTCCTATTGGGGCGGCAGGAATGTGAGGGTCAATACGCTTTCACCGGGTGGTGTGGAGAATCAGCAGGATGCTTTTTTTAAAGAGAATTATTCCAGGAAAACGTTGTTGGGCAGGATGGCTGCTCCTTCGGATTACCAGGGGGCGATAGTTTTTTTGGCGAGTGATGCTTCGAGGTATATGACCGGGGCCAACCTTGTAGTAGATGGGGGGTGGACGGCGATATAAGCTGGCGCCGCGATGTTGCAGGCACAGTTGGGGCGATCTAAATCATTGATATGGGTGAAGAACATAAAGATAAGGCTGGTAAGATAAAATTGCTCCTGACCGATGTGGATGGCGTGCTGACGGATAACGGGGTCTTTTATGGGGAAGGTGGCGAGGTATTGAAACGTTTTTCCATCCGGGATGGGATGGGTGTGGAGCGACTCAGAAAACTGGCGGGTATTGAAACGGGTATCGTCACAGGAGAGATGTCGCCTTCAGTGGCCCGGCGTGCGGAGAAGCTGCAGATCATCGAACTACATCTGGGGGTGAAAGATAAATTAGGACGCCTGAATGAGATAATGGAAAGGCGGGGGATCGGATGGGATGAGATCGCGTATATAGGAGATGATGTCAATGACCTGGAAGTGATGGAAAGAGCGGGGCTTAGCGCCTGTCCTGCGGATGCGATGGAACAGGTGAGCGGTATCGTACATTATCACTGTGCAGAGAAAGGCGGATATGGCGCCTTCAGGGAATTTGCAGAATGGCTTATCACACATAAAAATTACAAATTATGAATACGTTCCGTGTCAGCCCAAACAGAACTGTCGGTACCGGGCACCCTGTTTACATTATCGCTGAAATAGGCATCAATCACAACGGCTCTCTTGACATTGCGAAGAAGCTGATCGATGAAGCCGTGCAGGCGGGATGTGATGCTGTGAAGTTCCAGAAGCGTACGCCGGAACTTTGTACACCGAAGGATCAGTGGCACCTGGAGAGGGACACCCCCTGGGGCCGGATGTCCTATATCAATTACCGGCATATGGTAGAACTGGGATTTGATGAGTATTCGGAGATTGATGCTTATTGTAAGGGGAAGGGCATCGACTGGTTTGTATCCTGCTGGGATGAAGTTGCTGTCGACTTCATGGAGCAATTCAATCCGGGGGTCTATAAATTTGCTTCTGCTTCTCTGACCGATCATGCACTGATCGAAAAGGTAAAACAGACGGGCAAACCTTATATCCTTTCTACAGGTATGTCTACGATGGATGAGATCAGGGAAGTCGTGGATAAGTTTGGTACGGACAACCTGATGATCGCACATTCCACTTCTGCCTATCCCTGTCCGCCACAGGAGCTGAACCTGAGGATGATAGAGACTTTGGCTGAGCTGTATCCCGAAACGCCAATAGGTTATTCCGGCCATGAAACAGGTCTTGCCACTACGGTAGCGGCTGTTGCGATGGGCGCGACTTTTGTGGAAAGACATTTTACGCTGGACCGTGCTATGTGGGGATCGGATCATGCGGCTTCAGTGGAACCACAGGGGATGCAGAAGCTGGTGCGGGATATCCGGGATGTGGAATTGTCGATGGGGGATGGTGTCAAACGCGTTTATGAAAGCGAACTGGGTGCTATGAAAAGGCTGAGAAGGACTAAGTCTGCAATTGGTATCTGATGCAAACGATCGTATATTATACTACCAGCATACTCGTATTCAGCGTTTTTGTCTTTGTCTGGCTGGAGCGGAAGTATCCATATACCAAGGGAATACCCATTTTCCGGGATGGTTTTTGGGTGGACCTGATATGGTATACTTTTATCCAAAGCTATTTTCTGAAGATCTTCATTTTTGACTATATCATTATTCCGCTGGACAGGACCTGGCATCTGTCCTCAATGCACCTGGCAGGTTCCTGGCCGGTGGTGCTGCAGGTCCTGTTCTTCCTGGTGATCCATGATTTTTATATCTATTGGTTTCACCGGGCGCAGCACCACTCCAAATTGTTATGGCGTACGCATGAAGCGCATCACTCCAATAAGGAGGTCGACTGGCTGGCGGGTACGAGGTCGCATTCGCTGGAGATACTGATAAATCAAACGATAGAATTTGCTCCGATAGTCCTGTTGGGCGCAAACCCCATAGTAGTGCCTATCAAGGCCCTGATCGACGCCGTCTGGGGGATGTATATTCACTCCAATATCGATGTCCGGTCCGGAAAGCTACAGTATTTCATCAACGGACCGGAGATGCATCAATGGCATCATGCCAATGACCGGGCGGTGTTTTATGCCAATTATTCCACTAAATTCGCAGTCTGGGACTGGCTGTTCGGGACTGCCTATCTGCCGGGGCGGAAAAAGCCGTCGGAATATGGGTTATACTACGATTATCCGAAAGATTATTTTTTGCAGCATTTGTTTGCTGTGAAGAAGGTCGATGAGCAGAAACTGGTGAGTAAATATTCGTGGTTCAGGGCCTATCATTCTTCGAGGCAGCGGGTGATAGCCTGGCTGTCGGCAAGGCTGATGCCGGCGCGAGAGAATAAGCATTTGCAGCCGGTGCGACCGGCCGAGGGCACGGTTATTGAGCCTGTTGAAAACTAATTCTTTTATTATGGCCTGGGCCTATTTATTGATCGCATCGCTGTTTGAGATCGCATGGACCTTCTCGCTCAAGCTTATGAGTGTTAAGAAGCTAAGGGCTATCCAATGGCGGAGCTTTTTCACCCAGGTATCCAACTGGGCCGTGCTGGCGCCCTTTGCCGGTTATGTCCTGTTCGGGATAGGGAATATTGTATTCTTTTCCATGGCGATGAAGGAGATCCCTGCCTCTACGGCTCTGGCTGTTTGGATGGGAACGGCGCTGATCGGGGTGAAATTGGTTGAGCTGTTCCTATACAAGGGAACGTTCGATATCTACCAGTTTCTATATATGAGTTTGATATTGATCGGGATAGTTGGGTTGAAAAGGAATCCCTAGAATGCTTCCCGCAGCTGAACTGTAAAGGCATTGGAATGTTTGCCGACGCCATAATCCACCCGCAGGTTGAGCTTTTCTTCTTTGCTCAGCATAACGCGTACTCCACCGCCATATGCGTAGTGAAATCCATCCAGCTCGAAACGGTCTGGCGTTGGCGCTACCTCTCCCATCGATGCGAATCCTACCATACCTACCCGCCAGAAGAGAAAGCGGCGATATTCCGCCTGGTAGGCCATCAGACATTTGTCGGTAAAACGTCCTGCGTAAAGGCCCCGCATCATGTCGGCGCCTCCCAGCTCTTCCAGCTTTCGGAAGGGGGTGCTGCCGCCAGTAAATCCACCCAGGGCCTGGAGGGCTAAAACGGATGTTTTGGAGAGATAGAAGAATTTTCTCAGGTCAATGCTGAAGACCCGAAAATTAAAGTCGCTGCCCAGATGCCGATCAAAATATACATAGGTCATTTCAGCAAAAAAGCCGCGGTCGGGGCTATAGGCATGATTCCGGGTGTCCCAGGACAGGATAGGACCGACTCCGGATGTATTTCCCCCATAACGGCCAATAATGTTCTCCCGGTCGAAGGCCCCGCCCGGTTTGTAACTAACAGGCCCGGTATGCTGAAACTCGTAGGTAAGGCCGAGGTAGAATTTACCGTGTATACGTCGGAGAAACTGGGGGTTGATAAAATATTGTTTTTGTTTAAACCCCTCTTCGTCGGTATGGGTCGTACGATTGCCCAGGCCCCAGAAATTATCGGGATAGTAGCTATAGGAAGCCTGGAAACGGGCGATATGATCTTCTTTCGGAAAGAAGATGGTCGAGCTGAGTACGAGGATCAATTGTTTTCTCAGCGTATACAGGCCCAGCAAATTGATATCTGATGTTCGGATGGTGGTGTCTTTCTTTTCCGCTTTAAAGAAACGGGCGACAACGCCGCCAAAGCCCCAGTCTGTCTCCAGTGAGCGGACAACAAAGGGAAAGGCCAGCAGGTTTCTGGATGCTGCTTTTGCAGAATCTTTTGCCGGCAGCTTAATAGTGAAGGGGACAAGGTCTTTTTTGCCGGGTATGGTGTCCGGGGGGGTAGGCTGCCAGGCGAAGGTGGGCGTGGTGCTGATAAAAATCAATAAAAAGACGAGACATGCTCTCATATATAGGTATAGCGGGCACAAAAATAGGTCGGCATTGGTCCCGCAATATTATTTTTTGGAAAACTAATCCCAATCTGGGACGGCCGGCATGCAGAAGGGTGATTATATACTCGTGATAATCAATTAATTGTGAGTTGGTATGCCAATTGTTTTATACTGAATGTCCGCAGCGATAGAGCAACACAAGATGACGGACAAACAACAATTAATCTTTACCCAAATACTGAGAACTATGACACCCTCTACCACAACTGAACAGAAATTAGAGCAAGGGATTTTGAAGAGTAAGATTATGAATTTGCAGAGCGCTTTGTTTTTTACTGAAAGCGTATCGATCGTAAAACTTCCGACCCATGTGATATCTGATGTTGAAGTAGATGAAGAAGGAAATATCTGGTTTGTTATTCCGAAGCCGACAATGCATATAGACGCGTTTGAGAAAGAGATGCCGGCTAAGCTGGATTTCTTCAAGAAGGGGATGGATTTTTTTGTAAAGGTGAGAGGGGTGGCAACTCTTCTGACGGAAACCAATGAGATCAGTGATTTGCCTGTCGGGATGAGGGAGAGAATGAAAGACACGAAGGTGATTGGCGTGAAGGTGAAGGTCGTGGATTCTAACCTGATCGATAATACACCGAAGCCTCAGCAGAGTTGGTTGCAGAGCAGCCGGTCACAGTTATCGAGCTGGTTCTTCTAGGAGTTGAGTCATTTAGCATACTGCGCGTGTTACATATAGGAAGCTGAGTCCGCGACTTGTTCGCGGATTTCAGTTTTTATAAGGTCCCAATAAACTTTTTATTGGGTTTTTTTGCGCTTGCGGGAAAAAGAAGCGAGAGGAGTTAGTACAAAAAGAAAGGTCCACTGTAGAAACAGTCGACCTCTAACGATTGCTTGCCATATGAAAAATCTTTATCTAAAAGGGCTCTTTATTCGAGAGCTTTGATATTTGCTCGCTTTGATGATACAAATATAGGATGCTTTTGTGGGGCGGGCCAGACAACTTAATGTTAATTCTATTATCTCAAAGCTGTGAAATAGAATGTAAAATCCTTTGTGGTAGCGGGTTACGGGCGATTTTTGACATGAGGCCCAACAGGATTTTTGTTTTTTTTCTACCCAGAAACCGCTAAATAAAAATGACCGGCCAATTTGTAGCGGCCGGTCAGTCAATAATAGGATAGGGCCTAACGATTATGGCCTTGATCAGTGCAGCCCCTTCGGCGGGCTATCGATTACAACTCAAAGATAAGGGGATTTGCTAAATAATTTGGCATTTTGGTTAGTTTTTTTGCTTTGGGGCCATCCAGGACCGATAGCTGGTGAATCAGGCAGCTATCCGGGCCAACAGACCGGCTGCCAGCGCTCCGATCAGGGTATTGAGGAGATTGACGGTATTATTGGAAATTCGTCCCTGTCGTTCGAATAAGGCGCCGAGCAGCGAGTCGGCCAGGTTGCCGATGGTACCGGCCAGTACAATAACCCAAAAATGATCATTGGCGATGAGGGCTATAATGGCGGACCCTATTATCCCGATAAGCAAGCCTTCGATGCTGATGACTCCGTCCTGTCCTTTTTCGTCGGGTTTCCCTGTCAGGATATGATAGAAGCGGCGTCCATATACCATCCCCAGCTCAGAGGACAGCGTATCCGCCATTGCTGCCGACATGCTACCGGCCATCATTAGTTGAAAAAGGCCTTTCCAGTTTGGAAGTAATACAGCCAGCAGGCCGGCGAGTGCGGCGACGCCCGCATTGGCGATCACCTGGCCGGCGGTTCTTGTAGATTGATGTTCCGCATTGGCGCGGATGGACGATTTCTCCTTTTTTTTCCAGGATGTGGCTCCGGTTCCCAGTATAAAAAAGAAAGCTATAAATAAAAGTCCGCGCAATCCCCCGCCTGTATAAATGAGCCAACCCAGGATACCCCCGGTAATGGCCGCTGTAATTGTCAGCTTTTTAAACGATATACTGGTTACGACACCAGCCAGCAGGATAATTAGAACCGGGTATGGGTTCTGCATCAGGGATGAAATTTTTGGTGAATTTCGTATATTGTAATATGACCGTAAAAGAAATTATGGCCGACCTGCAGGCGCATGGTAGTGAAAGCATAAAAAAGATCTGGCTGAAGCACGGGTATAAGGAACCCTTTTTTGGGGTTAAGATCGAACATCTGAAAACCATTCAGAAGAAGATCAAAAAAGATTACCAGCTGGCCAAAGATCTTTATGCAACGGGGAATGCCGATGCTATGTACCTTGCCGGGCTCATCGCTGACGATGAAAAAATGACAAAGGCCGATCTGCAGGCCTGGGTAAAACAGGCTGTCTCGAACAGCATCTGCGAGTACATTGTGCCCTGGGTTGCGACCGGCGGGCGGTATGGACATGAGCTTGCGATGGAATGGATCGATGCAAAAGAAGAAAACATCGCCGCTGCCGGATGGGCGACATTGAGCGGGCTGGTATCTCTTAAGCCTGACAGTGAGCTGGACCTGCCGGAGTTAAAAAAACTGCTGGCCCGGGTCGCCAAAACTATACATACTGCTGACAATCGCGTGCGATATACGATGAATGGTTTTATCATTGCTGTGGGGGCCTACGTGATTCCCTTAACGGACGAGGCGATGGCTACTGCAAAGAAGATCGGTGTGGTCAGCGTCGATATGAATGGGACGGCTTGTACCGTGCCTGATGTCGTGATTTATATCGCGAAGATCGCAGCGCGGGGCTCGTTGGGGAAGAAGAAGAAAACCGTTAAATGTTAGAACAGCGCTTTTTGGATCTGCCCTTCATCGTTACCCAGGGGTGGCAGGCCTTCATAGGAAAAGGGCGCATATTTTGGCTTTCCGTCCGGTCGTGGGGATCTGCCCCTTATGCTAAACACCGGTTCATAGATCAGCTGGTCAGCAGGTAATTCATAGGACAGGATCCTTCCTATCTCTTCATCGCTGAGACCGGGTCTTAGCCATTCCAGCTCCATTTCTTTTGGCAGGAAGAGGGGCATCCGGAAGGCATTGTCGCCGCTGTTATGGATCTGGCGCATGACGGGATTGGCCGCGCGGGTAATGAGGGTGAACATTCCCCTCATTTCTCCTGTTTCAGGATCGGAAGGAGTCTTTGTATTGTAGTGATAGAGACCGGGGATACAGAACATTGGACGGTCCTTTAATTCGATGTGATAGGGTATTTTATTCTTCCAGCCTTTGATCTCCCGGTGTTCGTAGATGCCGGTTACGGGTATGAGGCATCTGGTCCTGCGGATGCGATGCCAGAATGAGCGTTTGTCATCGAGTATTTTTTCGCTACGGGCGTTGACCATCGATCTGCGCATGGCCTTGATCTTTTCAGGAGTGTCCATGTATTCGGCGATGATGCCCCACTCGAAGTCTTTACGGTGATAGTTGCCATTTTCGAATATGATGATCGGGTAGCGGCTGTGTCCGAGAGCCATGAAATGCATGCCTGTAGCAGGATCAAGGTCTTTTCCGCTATCATCGACTATATCAGGGAATTCCTGCTTTAACAGGGGAAGCATATTGTAAAAGGAAATATCAAGGCACATAGTCAGTAATTTTCGATCGTGTCAAATGGAATAAGGTCCTGGTCTTTGTTATTGTATTTAAATTTAAGGAGAAGCTCTCCATATTTTTCATGTAGTTCCACTATTATTTTTTTCCCTTTCGACTCTGATGAGTGGTGCCTGCGGATATAATGTCTTACCTTTTCTTTGTATCCGGAAGGCGGATTCCATTTTATTATTTTTGTTCCTATATAAAACGTTGCGTAGCCTTCAGGTTGTTTTGCGGCGGTTTTCAGCCTTTCCAGGTGTTCGGGAAGTGCTGCATCGTATAAAAAAGCCATTTTATCATTTCCGATCGCGGCCAGATGTGCTTCTGCTGTTTCTTTATCTTCTGCAGGATAAGACCTTACGGTTAAGGTAGCCTTCAGGCCTGCTTCCATGCCGCGTGGATAGGATTGACGGACAAACCAGCGTTTCCCCAGCTTCAGTTCATTGTCGAGAAGGCCCGGGGTCAATATTGGCAATGGATTGTATAACACAGCCGTAAGTTACAAAAAAAGCCGCCTCAGGAGAGACGGCTAACGAACAGGTCTTTTAAGGCAGGTCTAAGTTTGCCAATAGGAAAGGTCGTGGCAATGGTTATGGTGTGGTATTCAGGACAACTTATTTCTTTTTTGTTTCTCCAACTGGTTTTCAACCAGGTTAAACATTTCAGGCAACGTCAGGCTACACAATCTTCCGATCTTCGCTATCTCGTCAACGGTGAAATCCTGCACTTTATTCATCAGACGTTTGAATCGGCCACGGTTTATTTTAATATCGACTGCTACTACGGATCTGCTGACATGTAAAAAAATATCCTCGAGATAATTAAGTTTTCCATGTTCGAATAGATCCGGAGACAGTAGGCAACCAGGGAATTAGCGCCGCTGCCCCGGCCGACATGGTAGAAGCCGCGAACTTCTGCATAACGGATCATATCCCAGGTGATGAGGAAATAGGCTGTGAATTCCATTTCGTCGATGATGCGCAGCTCCTTATTAAGTCTGTCCTTATGTTTTTTGCTGGCGCCATAACGCTGGCGAAATCCTTCCCGGGCCAGCTTTTCGAGGAGTATCCGGTCATCTTCCCGGCTGGCGGTGTAGAGCTTTTTGTTCTTGTGCCGGCTGAAATTCATCGACACTGAACAGGCATCGGTGAGCCGGTAGGTATTGGTGATCAGGAAGGGGTACTGACGGAAGGCCATCATCAGATCCATCTGTGGAAGGAGATACTCCTGCTGTCCGGCCAGGTCTTCAGGCGGAAGTTTGGTCAGCAGGGTATTGCGATCGACTGCCCGGAGCAATCTATGGAGATTGTAATAGGTCTTGTTTTGGAAGGTAACCGGTTGACGGATGATGAATTTGTCCTTATAAATGGCCAGGGGCTGTTGGAGGAGCTTGCCGGCTTCAGCGGGCTGAACTCCGATGCGTTCGTTGTCCAGCAGCTGTTCGGGGGGCTTACTGCCGAGAGGATATATAATAAAGCCATCGGCAGGATCAGGGAAAACGGATGCAGGCTGGCTGCAGTCCGGGAATGGTTTTTTAAGAAGCTGATGATGCGACAAAAATTCATTGATCTTCCTGAAGCCGTGATTGTTAGCGGCCAGCAAGATGTATAGTAACTTATTGTCATTTCTTATCTCAACGCCCAGAATGGGTTTGATATCCTTTTCCTGACAGTATTGAACGAAGTCCCAGGCGTCGCAGGTCGAGTTGATATTGGTTAAGGCGAGCGTGGTCAATCCATCTTCTGCTGCTGCGGTGACGAGTTCTGCTGTTGAGTAAGTGCCGTATTTGAAACTAAAGTAAGTTTTACCCAGGTACATGGTGATGTCTTGGGGAAACAAAAACACCGGTATGCTAATTTATTTAGTAGTAAATATGCTAAATTTGTTAGTATTTTGTACCGAAAGGTATATTGAGAAAAGCTTGACAGAGTTGAGCTTAGAGAGATTATAGGGAATATGTGGGAGTAAAAAAAAGACTAAAACGGGAATGAAAAAGGACTTGTTGGGAGTAAAAAAGTCCTGAAATATTTTAATTCTTTTCTTTGAGTATGATTAAGAAAGACAGTCGTTACAACTTGATTAAAGCTATGATTGCCGATGGCAACATAGAGACGTTTAATGACATTTTTGAATACATACCCAAAACGGTAGTCGCAACCGATCTGGGAAAGAAGGTCGATCGGTTTAATAAATTAATGAAGAAAGTGGATGGTTTTACTCTCGAAGAGATTTACATCATCGGTAGTTTCTTTGGTCTTACAGAAAGACAGATCTATGAGCTGGTAGAAGCCGAATATTTTAAAAGCAAGAGTAAGATCAAAAAATCAAAGAAGTCCTGAATATGTCAAAATGGTCCAGGAAAAATTTGATCTCACAATTAACCTTATCAGAAGCCGCTCGGAATGTTTTTCTTTTCTTCCCGATCTGCTGCGTATCAGCCACTCGACCGTCCTGGTCTTTTCTTTTTTTAATAAGCCTTCGAGGGGGAATACCCGACAGAATGTATTAGCCGCGTATGAATTACGGGCTGAACTGTTGACGGATGCCTGCTGTATTGCAGGGTATGCTGTTTTGCTTGCCAGTTTGAGGAAGGCGAGGCATACACATATATGTATCTCGGTCTTTACAACAGAAGCGGGAAATTTTACCATCTTCTCTGATTTTGACGGAAGAGACCTGATCGGGGCTTTGTACAAACCGCAGGCGCCGGAGGAAGTGCCTCTTTTCAGTCATCTTTTTATGAATGGGGTGTTGTTGTCGCGGGAGAGGGGATGAATGGTTGGATATCTGGCATTCAGGCAGGTATGAAGATTTATTAGGCTACCCCAATTAAATTGAATATCTTTATGGGATATTATTGAGATTTCCAACATTAAGTAATCGATTCGCTATTTTGCTTTCTTACCTTCCCGCAATCCCGTTTCCTCTACTTTTTATTGCATTGGCTCAGTAGTTTTAACTATTTAATTTATTAGTATGAATATGTATGTTTCAAACCTGGGTTTCCAGGTTACCAATGAAGAACTGAAGTCCTTATTTGCAAAGTTTGGTGAAGTGACTTCTGCTAAAGTTGTAATGGACAGAGAAACGGGAAGGTCACGCGGATTTGGTTTCGTGGAAATGCCTGACAAGGCTGCTGAGGCGGCTATGAAGGATTTGCAGGGAAGCCAGGTTGATGGCAGGTCGATTTCTATATCTGAAGCAAGACCAAAGACGGACAACCGGAGCGGTGGTTCTGGCGGTTCTTCACGCGGTGGCAGATGGTAATACGGTTAAGACCGAGTCAGTTAAAACCGAACAGGTTAAAACCGAGTTGGTTAGAACTTCAAAGCTGATAAAACGAAAAGCCTCCAGATCAAAGATTTGGAGGCTTTCGAACAATCAGGGTCATTGTCGGATCAATTGTATTCTTCTCCTCGCTGAAATGCTTCAAAAGCTGCGCGGACCTCATGCAAAATATTATCCGGCAATCCGGTCAACTTCAATTTCTCCCAGGAGATAGTTTCCGGAAAGAAGTGATCCAGGCTTTGATGGTGATTTCTAAGATAGTCGCGTTTTTCCAACGGCCAACGCGGCTCGCCTTTTTCGAAGAACGCCAGGAACTTCTCTTCTACACTGCCAAAGTTCTTTTTTAAGAGGTCGATGCCGGAATTTTTTTTAATCATGTATAGCTATTAATAATGTAAAGGAACGCAAAACAAATGCCATTGTTGCAGTTTTCTTTTATTTGTCAAATATGTATCGGTCAATCATTACAGGCTCGGGAGGTTATATACCGGAAATAGTTGTGAAGAACAGTCATTTTTCTGAGAACGAGTTCTATTCCGAAGACGGTTCACCGCTGGGCAGGACGGCTATGGATGTCATCGATAAATTCAGTAAGATCACTGGCATTGTTGAGCGGCGATATGCACAGGGAGATATCCTTGCATCCGACATGGCGGCAGAGGCTTCCGAACTGGCCATCAGAGACAGCGGCATCGACCGGGAGACAATTGATCAGATAATAGTTGCGCATAATTTTGGAGATATCGGCAGTAATTCTTCCATGACGGAGATCGTTCCATCACTGGCTTCAAGGGTTAAGCAGAAGCTGGGTATTTTGAATCCGGCCTGTATCCCATATGACCTGATCTTTGGCTGTCCTGGCTGGCTTCAGGGTTTGATACATGCGGATGCCTTTTTCAAGGCAGGCATAGCCAGGAACGCACTGGTGATCGGTGCAGAGACTTTGTCCCGGGTTCTCGATCAGCATGACCGTGACAGTATGATCTTTTCGGATGGCGCCGGGGCCTGTATACTTCAATACAAAGAGGTCAGCCTCAAAAGCAGTGGAGTATTGTCTGCAAATGTGAGATCTGATTCCGGGGAAGAGACCGGGTACATCCATATGAATGGGACATTTAATCCTGAAACGAGCCAGGATGCGCTGTATATCAAGATGAAAGGGCGAAAAGTATATGAATATGCTTTGCGTCACGTTCCTGTGGCGATGAAGGATTGTCTCGATGCCAGTGGATATGGAATTCAGGATTTGAAGGCCATCTTTATCCACCAGGCCAATGAGAAGATGGACGAAGCCATCATAAAGAGCTTTTACGGACTATATGGAGTAACGGACGTCCCTGACGGTGTAATGCCTATGTGTATTCAATGGCTCGGCAATAGTTCGGTTGCAACCATTCCCACGTTGTTTGACCTGGTCAGAAAGAACCAGATGCCCGGTCATCAGCTTGAAAAAGGAGATATTATTTTGTTTGCATCAGTGGGTGCAGGTATGAATATAAACGCTGTGTGTTACGGTTATTATTAAATTATTTTTATTATGACAATCGAGCAGATCGAGAAATTTATCGCCAACAGTAAGGATGATCTTAAGGAGCCGGCTAAGATCTTTTTCAAGACAAGAGCTACGGTAGAAGGGGTTTTTATCAAGACTCCGGATTATTCGGAATTAAAGAAGAAGAATTTTTGGCGGGTAGTGTCTGCGAAGAACTTAGAAGATTACATGAGGTCAAAAGATACCGGTTTATCCAGGATCTTTAATGGTACTGAATTTACCAAACTTTCGCAAAAAGGATAATAGAGGGTTAATAAAACTCGGCAGGTAATTCGTTTACAGTGATAATTTTTCCGTCCAGTACGGTTTTATCCAGTGACACGATTGCCTGCCGGGCTTGTGCCTGCACGGGCATTGATACATGTCCATTTCTTAGAGACCGGCCATTCAAAGGATTTCTGCTTACTTCTGCCGAGTCGACGATCCCGTAAGGAGAAAACAACTTTCTGATCTCTGTATCGGTAGTATCGAGGCTGATGTTAGCTATCCGGATGTTCATGGGCTATTTTTAGACACTAAATGTAGTCTATTTTCCGGCATCGGGGTCATATATTTTCTACTGACCGATGTTGATCACGACCTTGCCTTCTGCTGTATGATCCGCTATAAACGCATAGGCCTTTGCTATTATCTCCAGCGTAAGACCTCCTCACCAGTTGTAAATTTTGTTACGCTTTCTCCCAAGGCTTCTACTGTGCCGAAGAACTCATTGTTTGACCAGTGCAAAGATCGGTAGCGGGATCAATTTTTCCGGATTCGCTTGGAAAGGTGGATTTTAATTATTTACTTTGTAATTCAAAGTACTTTTTAAAATGGCAACTACAACAACAGCCGGAAGGATCTTGCGGCGGGATTACCTGAAACAGAGAAAGCTTGTCCGCCGATGGACCATCTTTTTTATCCTGGCCCTGGTATTTAGCGGTCTTACCGCCTTTGCGTTGGAGGAGGAGCTGTCCTGGCTGCTTGGCTTGTGGCCGGGCTTTATTAAGGGCGGGGCGCATGACTGGGTGAAGAAAGTGTATGAGGCGCTGAAGGATGTCAATGAACGTTATCCTTTTCTGGCCTATGGGTATGATTGGCTGGCTTTTGCACACCTGGTAATAGCCGTGGCGTTTGTCGGTGTGTTATGGAACCCGGTGAGAAATAAATGGATCATTGAATTTGGGATGATGGCCTGTGTAATGGTTTTTCCTCTGGCCCTGCTGGCGGGCACTGTTCGCGGGATACCGATCGGGTGGCGACTCATCGATTGTTCGTTTGGGGTCGTAGGATTAGTGCCTCTGCGGATCTGTTATAAAAAAATAAAGATCCTGGAGAAATGGCAGGTTCAAAACAGGGTTTTATGAAGAGGCTTTCTCTGCGGCTATTGCTTCCATGATTGACGAATAGTTGTATCTATTATGCTGTAACATTTTCCCTGGGATTCGGCTGACCTTTGCCTGTAGTGATCAGGTTGCGCAAACTATTTTTGATATAGCCGGTCCAGGCTTTGAAGCAAATATCGTAACATTCGTGTTCCGGTACCAGGCCGTGGTGTGTGAAGCAGAGATCCGTCTTGTTCTCCTTTTCAACGATCTCAAACTCGATCGTTGTACCGACCCATTCTTTCTGGTCTTGCGTGAAACTGAAATAGTTTTCCAAAACCAGCCAAATGACTTTTTTGCCGGGTACGACCTCTACTAATCTCATTTTGCACTTGTGCTGGTCTCTGAACTGATACGTAAACTCATCATTGAGATGGGCTGTGCCGCCTTCAATATTTTCCGACCACCACCCGCGGACGTTGGTGACTGCATTGAATACTTCAGCCGGAGTCTGGCCTACTGAGAACGTGGTGTTAAAATCTGGTGCTGCCATTGGAGTAGTTTTTTTGTGTATAATGGGTAACTCAAAAGTTACTCAAATGTATAAGTAACTTTTGAGTTACGCAAATATTTTAATCGCGACATCTCGTTATCGGGGATCCGGGAGTTTCGAAATAGAGTGGTTTTGAGGAGTAGTTGATTTTGCAATATTCTAATAGTCAATTGATTAATGGTGGCATGATAATAGACTTTATCTGACAAAATGAAAAAAAACTTCCTCCCCTGTGTTATTACAATTGTTGTGCTGACGGCCTTGGTATCTCCTGGCTCAGCTCTGGCTCAGCAACCGGGAATCAAGCGCACCGAGCTCCAGCGGCACGATCTCAGCATCCCCGGACGTGAGGCCATCCAGGTGCGTATTGACTTCGATCAGGGAGCGATGATCCTCAGGCACTCGCATCCGGGCGAAGAGATCATCTATGTTCTCAAAGGCTGGCTGGAGTACCAGGTGGGAAGCGATCCTCCGATGAGGCTCAGGGCCGGCGATGTCGTTTTTATTCCAGCCCACACGATCCATTCGGCGAAGAACGTCGGCGACGGCAACGCGTCTGAACTGGCCACCTATGTCGTCCCAAGGGGGAGGCGGCTCTTCTCGCTCGTCCGGTGAACGCCATGGCCCGGTGGCGAATGTAAAATTGATTGAATTTTTCAAATAGTCGATTGATCGCTACAAACAGCAAGCCTTGTTTTGAGGCGAACTTTGTTAAAGAAAAAATCGACAAAAAATGAAAAATAACAACAGAAATATCGCCCTGGTAACAGGCGGAAGCCGTGGCCTCGGCAGGGACATGGCGCTAAAGCTGGCCGAAAAAGGAATAGATGTGATCGTCACCTATCGGTCACAGGAAGCGGAAGCCAAAAAGGTTGTTGCGCAAATTGAACAGAGCGGAGGGCAGGCGGCCTCGCTGCAGCTGAATACAGGCTCCATCCAAAGCTTTGATCCTTTTATTATTAAGCTTCAAGACCTTCTTCGCAATAAGTTTAAAAGCGAGCGTCTGGATTTCCTTGTCAATAATGCCGGACAGGGTGGCTACAGTGTTATCAGTGAGGTTACGGAGGCGTTCTTTGATGACCTGCTGAACGTACACTTTAAGGGCGTCTATTTTCTGACTCAAAAGGTCATTCCGCTGATGAACGACGGTGGCGGCATTGTCAATATTTCTTCCGGGTTGACGCGTGTTTCTGTTCCTGGCTCATCGGCCTACGGCTCTTTGAAGAGCGCCGTGGAGACATTTACCCGCTACCTTGCCAAAGAACTGGGATCGAGAGGTATTCGCGCCAACGTAGTTGCCCCCGGTGCCATCATGACAGATTTTGGTGACGGCCATCTGCGCAACAGTGAGGATCTGCAGAAAATGGTGAGCAGCGTCACTGCTTTGGGGCGGCCGGGTGTAGCCGAGGACATCGGTGGTGTGGTGGCATTCCTTTGTACCGAGGATGCACGTTGGGTCAATGGTCAGCGTATCGAAGCGTCCGGCGGGATGTTCGTTTAAAAAAAATAGTACCTTTAGACTTTGAAAAACGACATGATCAATCATTCCACGCTGGATGACTTCTATAAGAGGAACGGCGCCCCGATGCCCGAAGGCATCAGTCGTGAGATCGGTCATTTCAACGTCTTCGAAACCGAGAAACTCTTTGACAAAAAAACCGGCAGCCGCATCATGCCCTACAGCCGGAGAGATTATTACAAGATCAGCTGGTTGAGGGGAAGAAGCAGGGCAGAGTATGCTGATAAGGTGATCGATATCCAGGAAAATGCCCTGTTGTTTGCGACACCTAAGATACCGTATCATTGGCTGCCCGAGGATGGAAATCAGACGGGTATGTTCTGCATTTTTACACCGGAGTTCTTCTTGCCGGGAACGGCGGCAATTTCGCTGGATAAGCTGCCCCTGTTTCAACCGGGGCAGGTTCCGGTATTCCAGCTTTCAGCGGAAGAGGTAAAAGAGGTAGAGTATATCTTCCGGAAAATGCACAAAGAACTGTCTGCCGACTACAAATTCAAATTTGACCTCCTGCGTAACCTGGTACTGGAGCTGATCCACTACGGTCAGAAGCTACAGCCGATGTCTGCGCTCAGCTGGAACCAGAACGCATCGGAGCGGATATCTTCCCTCTTTATGGAACTGCTGGAAAGACAGTTTCCCGTCGAATCTCCCAGGCAAACGCTGGATTTGCGTAGCCCTAAAGACTATGCGAACCGCCTGGCGGTGCATGTCAATCACCTTAATAAAGTGCTTAAGGAAATGACGGGTAGCACCACAACGGAACTCATTAAAAACAGGGTTTTGCAGGAAGCCAAGATCCTGCTTAAACAAACGGAGTGGAGTGTGGCAGATATCGCTTATAGTTTAGGCTTTGATGACCTGGCGCATTTTTCCAATTATTTCAAGAGAAAGACGTCGATGGCGCCGCTGGCGTTTCGGTCGTAAGATCGCTACAATGGTCTATTATCCTTTGACGCCTCTTCCTT
>DATJJA010000158.1:0-17325 GCA_035492595.1 Puia sp. | reverse complement strand
CTGATGTCTTGTCGCGTCGCGAATACTCTTTTTTGTAAAATTCTTTTCCAGGGCCGTGGTGAGATCTATGCCCGTTTGATTGGCAATGCAGAGGACGACCCACAATACATCGGCCAGCTCGTCGGAGAGCTCTTTGCCTTTATCGGAATCTTTGAAGGACTGATCCCCATAAAGACGGCTCATCAGCCGCGCCACTTCACCGACCTCCTCGGTGAGGATAGCCATGTTCGTGAGCTCGCTGAAATAGCGAACCCCTGTAGTGCGGATCCAGCCATCCACGAGGTCCTGGGCCTGGCGGATAGATAGCGATGGCGCAGTGGTGTCGGGCGGAGGCGATGGCGCTGTGGTGTCGGGCGGAGGCGATGGCACAGTGGAATTGGGCGGGGGCGGTGACGCAGGAGTATTGTGCGGAAGCGGTGGAGTCAGGCTATTGTCGGCCATTATTGCAGGTAGTTATTTTAGTAAAATTACGCAACTTACCTATTTACCGTTATTTAATACCGGGGTATTGCATTTATAAGAAATCGGGGGTATATTGGCTTACACTAAAAACTATATACCTATGTTTCTTTTTGGATTATTTGAACTTGCCATCATAGTGCTATACTTTGTCGCCTTCTGGAAGATAGCAGAAAAAGCCGGCCGGCAGGGATGGGAAGGTATCATTCCCATCTACAATATTTATGTTTTTTTCAAGATTGGGGGTAAGCCTGGATGGTGGTTGATATTTATCCTGCTGGGGCCCCTTTTCCTTATCTGGTGGATATGGGGATTGAATATGATCTCAAAAAGCTTTGGCAAGGACGAAGGTTTTACGGTAGGGCTGGTTCTTCTCGGCTTTGTCTTCTGGCCGATCCTTGCCTTTAGTGATTCGAAATACATCGGACCTTTTGGTGACCCTGTAGCCTTCAAGGCCGCTCAGACGCCGGATTTCGACTTCGATAAACCTGTTACTGCCTAATTCTCAAATAGTATAAATAAAAAAGGTGGCCTTTTCAGGCCACCTTTTTTATTGAAAATCAACCATTTGCATGAATATTAGCGAAGGATTCAGAATCCCTACAGATTATATCCGTTATTTTATATATGAAAATCCTGATCGTAGAAGACGAGATCGACCTGGCCCAAAGCATGGCCACCTACCTGAAAGGAGAAAATTACCTATGTGAGCTGGCACCAGACTGCCGAACGGCACTTGAGAAAATAGAGCTTTTCGATTATGACTGTATCCTCCTGGATATTTCGCTTTCAGATGGTAATGGTCTCACTGTACTGAAAGACCTGAAGGCAAACAACAAAACTGACGGGGTCATTATACTCTCAGCAAGAAATTCCATCGACGATAAGATCGACGGCCTCAACCTCGGCGCCGACGATTACCTGAGCAAACCTTTTCACCTGCCTGAGCTGAATGCGCGCATCGCTGCGGTTATTCGCAGAAGGCGTTTCGAAGGCAACAAGACCCTGGTGCTGAATGAGCTGATCATCGACCTGGTCGGCAAGACCGTCGTCGTGGGCACCGAACCGGTGGACCTTACGCGCAAGGAATACGACCTCTTACTTTACCTGGCATCCAATAAGAATCGCGTCATCTCCAAGAACGCTATCGCAGAACATCTCTCCGGTGAGCAGGCCATGAGCTACGACAACCTCGACTTTATCTATTCTCATATGAAGAACCTGAAGCGGAAGCTGAACCAGGCAGGTTGTGGCGACTATATCCGGTCGTTATATGGGATGGGGTATAAGTTTGAGATAAGATAATAGTCTGGCAAGCGGCGGCGCTGCTTTGCTACTCCTTACTTTTTGTATCCATCACAATCGTGACCGGCCCGTCATTCAGCAACTCCACCTTCATGTCGGCGCCAAACTCACCGGTTCCGATGGCTTTGCCCAGGTCTGCCTCGAGCTGGCTGATCATTTTTTTATAAAGCGGAATGGCGATGTCCGGCTTACTGGCCCGGATATAAGAGGGGCGATTACCTTTTTTTGTAGACGCATGCAGGGTGAACTGGCTTACGAGCAAAATATCACCGGCGGTCTCTTTTATGGAGAGGTTCATGACGCCATCGCTGTCGTTGAAAATGCGCAGATTGACGATCTTCCCGCTCAGCCATCCGATGTCTTCTGTTGTATCGGCGTCCTCGATGCCTACGAGCACGAGCAGACCGCCTTCAATTGCTGATCTTATTTGTCCATCGATGGTGACGGAGGCGCGGCTTACCCGCTGGATCACGGCTCTCATTTTTTGGGAGTAAAGATAAGGGTTTAAGCCGGCTGCAATATCGGCTCCGGATATTCGGGCCAGGGCATCGCCTTGATCTGCCACACCGCAACGATGACGGCGCCGGACAGCATCATCAGGAATATGATCGAAGCCATCCATTGAAGCTGCCGCCCCACATAATAAGAGGTCGGCCGAAAGAAGAAACGCACAATATGACGCCCCGGCGGAATAGAAAGCCCGCGTAATACATAATTGGTACGGATGATCGGCGTCTCCTGGTTGTCTATCCAGGCCCTCCAGCCCCGTTTGTAGAAGATCTCGCTAAAGACCGCAAACCGCCTGTCGGTAGTTTCCGACAGATAGATCACATCATCATTGTCATTCTTCACCAGTTCGATCGACCCATCCGTATCTTTTGGAACCGCGTCATAGGCCACCCGGGCGCTGTCGTCAGAAAACACGATCGCCGTGTCACCCGGATGTATACCGCTCAATGAGCTCATCACCTCCGCCGCACCCGGTTTGAACTGAACATTCCGTACAAACCAGGCCGGCCCCAGGGCCCCCTCGTTCAGGATGACCGTATCGCCGCCCTTGCGGGTATGCCGGATGATGTAGCGCGTATTAAGCATGTTGATCACACCTTTGCAATGAGGGTAATTACACAGCTGATGATTGATCAGATCCTCATAGCTCTTCAGCTTGGCCGCATGATAACCGCCGATCGAATTGTGGAAATAGGCCGTCATGGCGCCATAACTCAGCGCATTGGAGATGCTGTCCCGGAGATCGAACACCCTAAAGTAATCCTTATCCGCCATGACCTGTCTGTCGGCATCGGTCATCGCAAAATTCTCCTGATAGTCCTTCTTCTCCTGGTAATTATCGCTGTTCAGATACTTGAGATCGATATTCATCACATCGGCAAAGGCAAGGACTCCCACGATAGCCACCAGGTAGACCGGCCGCATGGGCCGCATGGACCGGCGGATGCCGCGGATATACAGACCGATCACCAGCGCCGCCGTCGAGATCAGCGCCAGGCTTCGGAGCAGGCTTTCCCCAAAAAGCGTTTGCCTGTCGGCACGCAACCCCTGTACAAAAACCTGCATGGAAGTAAGTGCCTCACCACCGAGGACAGACGCCTTCTTCAACAACGCTGCTTCCCAGTTGCCCGCATAGTTGAACCGGAAATATAGCAGGCCCAGCAGCAGGAAGACACCCGTCATCGCCAGCATACTCCATTTATAAGGACGCCACAACACCGAACGGTCTTCTGTCTGCACTATCTTTTGTAAGGCCAGCACCGCCATCATACAAAATAAGAAAGTCGGAACGACCAGGATCATGCTGGGCGCCCGGAACTTATTATACATGGGCAGATACTTCAGGAGAAAACTATTGAACGGCAGGAAATACCCGCCCCAGCTCATAAGGATCGTAAGAAGCCCAACGCCCATGATCCACCATTTGTGACGGTGGTCCAAAATAAAAAAACCGATGAGGGCCAGCAGAATGATGATGGCGCCCACATAAGGAGGGCCCGATAACAATTCGCCTACCCCACCCCAGTAATAACGGGGTCCATCTTCCCCAATATCCTTCACCAGCTCAGGCGGCAATTTCTCCATCGCGCGGACGGCCCTGGACCTATTAGCAGGTAACAAGGCGATATCGGTACTGCCTCCATAAATATTGGGAACCATCATGACCAACGGCTCCAGTTTGTACATGCTGAAGTCGAACGCCGACTGCTCGGCAAGGCCATTGGAATAATTGCCGTGCGCATCGGCCAGCTCGCTGCCCCCCCTGGTCGTCTCCTTCGAACTGTCGAAAGTCGTGAAAAGGACCACTGCATTACTGAGGATACCTATAATAGCGGCCCCCAGGACGATGGTCACGACCCGCAGCAACTCGCGTACATTTCGGCTACGCAGCCAGGAAATGCTATAGCTCAGCAACAGGCCTGCCGCAATGATCATCGTGTAATAGACGATCTGCATATGCTGGGTCTGGACCATCAGCCCCGTAAACAGGGCCGTGAGAGCCATACCCGTCCAGTATTTCTTCTCGCAGACAAGCAGCACGGCGCCGATAACCCCGGGTATCAGGGCTATGGCCTGCATTTTTGTATCGTGCCCCACCGACACAATCACCGGATTATAAGTGGCATAGGCATAGGCCAGGGCCCCGATGATGCCGATCCAGGGATTTACCCGCAGGACCAGCGCCAGGAAATAGAAGCAGATACAGGCTAAAAAGAAAAAGCTGGCCGGTTTCGTAAGAAAAAAGGTCAGCACGCCATAAAAAAGCTCCGGGATGCTCACGGACTGAGGGTCCATGGCTATCTGGTAAGCGGGCATACCGCTGAACATGCTATTGCTCCAAAGGGGGAAATGCCCATGATTCTCCTTGTACTGGAAGGAATTGCGCGCCATGCCCTGCCATTGGAGCACGTCCTCCTGAAAGAGGACCTTGTTCTCAAAGGCAGGTTTACAGTACACTACTGCCACCACCACGAATACAAGAATGGCGACAATGTGCGGAACTGCTCTTCTTAATAAATCCCTGAGTATATTTTTCATGCCGGGTTAATGGTGAATTGCGGCAAAACATTCGTCGGCTCAGAATCCATTTTGCAATTCCCGGACCAGCTTTTGACCCAGGACGTTTTTAATTTATCTTTAACTTGCCGCGGGAAGAAGCCAGACTCCCAGCGACTAAAATAATGAAGATCGACATTACAAAAGAAATAATTTTCAAAACAGCCCGCAGCGGAGGGAAGGGAGGGCAGAATGTCAACAAGGTGGAAACCATGGTAGAAGGCTATTTCTCCATCCGGAACTCCGCCCTTTTCACGAATGAACAAAAGGACACGCTCGAAGGCAAATTGTCGGCAAAGATCAACTCGGATGGGTTATTGCTGGTAAAATCCCAGGTCCACCGCACCCAGCTGGGCAATAAGGCGGAGGTTATCCGGAAGATGACGGATCTGCTCGTACAGGGGTTGAAGAAACCGAAAATGCGTCGGGCTACGAAGCCGTCGAAGGCGGTAAAGGAGAGGAGGATCGAGAATAAGAAGAGGCAGGGTCAGACGAAGGAAGGCCGTAAAAAAATCTTTGGCCCCGGTTAGGCGGTCTCCAAGACCGCCTAACCGGGCAACGACACGTTCATATAGAAAAGTGTTTGCTGTCATAGCAGCAGGAAGCCCGCTCTCGCGGGCTGTTGCTGGAAAGTTTAATGGAATAACAGTATCTGATCCTGGAATCGTTTCCCGGCCGCGGCCCAGCTTCGGACCTTCGGAGAAGCGTCGTCCCTTGCTTCTCCTCGGTCGTTCCCTTCGTTCCTCGGGAACTAATCGGGGCTAATGATTTTGTTACTGCAACCCCTTTGTGGGGAGTTGCAGCAACGGTAGGGGGTTGCAGTAACGGGCGGGGTTTAGGAGCTTAGCAAATTATCTTCTGAACATCCTGTTCCGTTTTAAGGGGTTGCCTTTTAAGGGGCCCAGCAAAGTTCTATCTCCCCCGGCAGGCTTCCTAGCGCAGTTGTACTGTAAAACATGCGTAGTTATACCTAATTTTTTCAGCATAAATACTTGTAACTCATTAGAAAGGGAAGTAGTATTTTGGCGGCCAATTCAAATTCTTTTTAAAAACAATTCTTATGAACAAAACCCTTAGCCCAAACCGGCTCGTCCCCCTGTTCTCCTTATTGCTGATCGCCATTACCTCTATCGGGCTGTCCGGCTGTGGACCCGAAGGAGACAAGAACGTGGTCGTTCTCCCCGCACCCAATGACACCACCATCGAGCATCACGCCATTTCCATCGACCTTGCCCGTCAGCTTGCGGCAAGCTTCAGGGCTTCCATCGACAGTTTTAACAAAAGCTGCCCCAATTTCAAGGATTCCATGCAATTCGGGCATGCGGAATCCTTCCCGACAGATGTTTTTGTGAAGCTGCTCCGCGAGCACAATGAAAAACAAGGTTCAGCCAAGGGTATCCGCATCTATTTTGGCCGTGGTCCCGGCGGTGAGATCAAGCTGATCCTTGTGCCTTATGACAAAAATGGCAATGACATGATCGATCACCTGGTCGACATCAACGGGAACCCTGCGCCGGGCACGACACCCATCAAGACCGAAGAGCTGAAATCCGGCGTCGGGCAGGTAGTCGAACAGGGACAGCGTTGTCCGACGGTCTGTGACGACGGAGGCAGCGGTCTGAACTAAGTTGCAGCGAGCCACAACGATCCGTACTAACTACTATCTACCTGAAACCTATTTTCACCACCTGACCGTTAGGATTAATGCTTATCTGAACAAACTATGCATTCATTAATATTATTCCTGGTCAGTTTTTCGATCATAATTCCTTTTATCACAGGGTTGGTACGCCGTCACCGCATAGGTAATGGCTACCAGCCCTTTTTTATCCTGATCGTTTTAGCCGTCATTACCGAAGCTGTCGACGGTTATCTTATAAAAGTAAAACACCATACCAATGCTATTCCCAATAATCTCTATGCTCTGAGTGAATCCCTCCTTATCCTCTGGCAATTTCATGTGTGGGGGCTGTTACGTACGAGGAAGATGGCTTTTTACGGATTGGTCCTGCTTTTCGCCCTGGTTTGGGTGATAGAGGACCTTTTCTTTGGTCATATCACGGAGTTTCCTCCTTATTTCATGTTCTTTTATTCCTTTCTTACCGTACTGTTCAGTGTCAACAAGATCAATTTCATGATCACTCATGACAATCGCAATCTGCTGCGTCGTCCCGACTTTCTCATCTGTATCGGATTTATTATCTTTTTTATATATAAAATTCTTTACGAATGGGCTTATCAGGCAAGTCTTTTTGGGCAATCAAACATTACGAGTAATATAATAATATCGTTCGGGTATATTAATGGCCTTACAAATATTATTTTTGCGATTGCTTTCCTGCTGATACCCGCCCGGCAAAAATTCACCCTCGAATAGAGGACCAGGCCCTTATATGCAGGCAGATCACCAATGATGGAAACAAAGATCCTAAATATCACGCTCCTGGTGTCTCTGATAATAACAGTGATCATCATCTATTTTTTTGTATCCATCATCCGGTATCATCGCCGGTATATGCGGCTGCAGAGGGAAAAGATCTATGCCGAGATCACCATCCGCGAAAACGAGCGCAAACGCATTGCAGTAGACCTGCACGACAGCCTGGGGCCACTTTTGTCCGCGGTAAAGCTCAATATCAGCAGCGTGGATGTCCTGAATGAAACGGACAGGCTGATCCTGACCAAAACCGGCGGGCACCTGGATGAGATCATCAGCAGCATGCGCCGCATCTCCCACGACCTGCTGCCCAATACGCTGGAGAGGAGGGGTCTGCTCGAGGCGATCCGCGAGTTTATCAACCAGGTCAACACCAAACACTCCGTCAATATCCAGCTCTATATCGTCAAGGAGATAAAGATCCCCAAAGAAAAAGAGATCCATATGTTCCGGATGGTGCAGGAGATCGTTCACAATACTATCAAACACGCTCAGGCCAAAACCCTGCAGATCGGCTTCAGCGAAGAAAGCGGGCATTTGCTTTGTCTGACGAGGGACGATGGAAAAGGCTTTGACAAGGAAAAAGCCCTTGCGGGCTCACATGGGCTCGGTCTCAGAAGCCTGGAAAGCCGCTGTGAAATATTAAATGGAATACTCACGCTGGATTCCATGCCCGGCGCCGGGACGAACTACTTTATTAAGATACCGGTGAATTAAGCAGAATTTTCGGCGCGCCCGGAACGGGTTGCCCGGATATACGTCATAAGGATCATCCGCTCTCCGGCGCCAAACTTTAATCCAAATAATTCCCACCTGGGGGCCGTATCTGCCCTGCATTGCCTAAATTTGGAGCTAGCCCCTGACCAACTAACAATATATCCGGATGAAAAATAGTATCAGTCTGATCATCGCCGATGACCATGAAATTTTTAGGGATGGACTTGCGCTTATGCTGTCCAAACAAGAATCAGTCTCCCTGCTGGGGCAGGCGAGTGATGGCCATGAGCTATTACAGCTGGTAGAAGAGACAAAACCGGATATGGTGCTGACCGATATAAAAATGCCCCGGCTCGATGGCATTTCGGCTGCCAAAATACTCTTACAGCGATATCCCAAATTAAAGATCATTGCCTTGTCCATGTTCGAGGAAGAGGACCTGATCGTGGAAATGCTGGAAACAGGGGCAAAGGGCTATCTGTTAAAGAACGCGGACAAGAAGGAGATCATGGAAGCCATCCTGACCGTCAATGAAGGTAATATCTTTTACTGCAAACATACTACGGCCCACCTGGCCTCTCTCATCGTCAAAAGTAAATTCGACTCGAAGCTGAAGGCGCCCTCCACCCTTTTTACCGACCGGGAGAAGGATATCATCCGCCTGATCTGCCGTCAGCATACCGCGCAGGAGATCGGCGACCTGCTTTTCCTGAGCAAACGCACCGTCGAAGGCTATCGCACACGCATCCTTGAAAAAATGGATGTGAAGAATACGGCTGGGGTGGTGATATTCGCATTAAAGCACAGTATTATCAGAGAAGAGGAGATATTATGATGCTGCGGCGCCGCGCCCCGGCCGGAAGCGCGTTCCCGGATGCCGGCATTTTAGTTGACGGTGTTGAACAGCCTTAAGATATAAGTCAGCTCGTAAAGGATGAAGAGGATGACCAGCACTGCATGGAATCGACGGTTGCTGACATACATCGCTACTATACAAAGTCCGAAATGAAGGGCATTGCGAACGGGATATTCCACGGTGGCCTGAAGGAAATAATTATGCCCCTTGAGCAGGGTATCCACCACGTCGGCGATGAAGCTGAATGCAAGAACGGCGAAGAACCATTTCTTCCGGGAATAGAAATAATCCTCCCAACGGTCGTTGTAGTCCTTTACGTCGTCCGGCCAGAGCAGCGCGCAAATGGTAAAATAGGTGGTGATATAGAGGATGAGGAAGAAATAGCCCTCGAAAGACCAGGAGCTCACCTTTTTGAGATTGTATTCCCACCACCAGAAGTGTACCAGCACCAGGAAGACATACAGCGACCACCCCAAATGCACCCAGTAGGGGCGGGTCCGGCCGGGATGTTGTACCAGCTTGACGGCGCTCTGGAGCAGCTTGGCCAGGCTGAGGCCAAGAATGATGCTGATGACCGACTTGATGTATTCGAAGGTTTCCATGCTAATCTTACCGAATATACCAAAATTTACAAAAACCCGTTGGAAGAGAGACCAATATCCGATCGCCGGGGTTAATTTTGTCCATCCTGCGGCCGTCGAAGACGGCTGGTCTGACGAAAGTCATTAGTATTATCTATGAGCAGTATCAAAAAATTAGCGGGAGAGACAGTCTGGTATGGCGCGAGCTCGATCTTAGCCAAATTCCTGAACTACATGCTGACCCCTTATCTGACGTATAAGTTCAGGGGTACGCCGGAGTATGGGGAAATGAGCCTGGTCTATGCCACCATCTCTTTTGTCAATATCGGGGTCCTGTTCGGGCTGGACTATGCCTTTTTCCGGTATATTCAGAAAAAAGAGTCGCAAAACGACCATCTCTACTCCACCCTGCTGATCTCGCTTGCCGGCAGCACCACTCTGATCACGGTCCTGATCCTGCTCTTCCGCGTGCCCATCGCCGCGGCCATCGATATAGCCAATCATCCGTCCTATGTGGTGCTCAGCGCCTTCCTGATAGCGTTTGATGCCCTGTCGGCCCTGCCTTTTGCCCGGCTTCGGCATGAGGGGAGGCCGAGGAAATTTGCCCTGATCCGGGTGTCGGGTATACTACTGAACATCGCTCTGACCTACTTTTTCCTCTCCGTCTGTCCGGCCTTGCTAAAGACGCATCCCAACAGCATCATCGCCCTTATCTACTACCCGAAACTGGGTTTTGTCACCTATGTGCTGCTGGCCAATGTGCTCCAGAATTTCTTCCAGCTGGTCCTGCTGTCGCCGCTGCTGAAGGGATTTCAATGGAAATTCAACTTCCCGCTCTGGAAAGAGATCATGATCTATGCGCTGCCACTGACCGTTGCCGGTTTTGGCGGGATGATCAATGAGACCTTTGACCGGATCATGCTGGATCAGCGGCTGCCCCATGCGGGTAACTATGCCAAGTTCCAGGTGGGTATCTATAGTGGCTGCTATAAACTATCCCTGCTGATCACCCTTTTCGTACAGGCCTTCCGGATGGGCGCCGAACCCTTCTTTTTCAAGCAGTCCGTTGAAGACAGCGCGCAGCGGACCTATGCCCGGGTGATGAAGTTCTTTGTCATCCTGATCAGCGGGATGTTCCTGTTCGTGGTGCTTTACATCGATATCTGGAAATATTTTATTACGGATCACAGCATGTGGGTGGGGCTGAAGGTCGTTCCGATCCTGCTCTTTGCCAACATATTCCTGGGCATTTACTACAATCTCTCCATCTGGTATAAGCTCTCGACCAATACGAGGGCCGGGGCCTATATCACGCTGATCGGGGCGGCGATCACCCTATTTATCAACTTTGTCTTTATTCCGCGTTTCGGGTATATGGCGTCCGCCTGGGCGACCTTTATATGTTATGGGAGCATGATGGTGATCTCTTTTGTCTGGGGTCAGAAGGTTTACCGGGTGCCTTATGCGTGGAAGAAGCTGACGGCGTATATGGTCATTGTGGCGCTGATCTATTTCCTGCACCGTTTTATCGTTGGGTTCTGGCCGAACCGGGTGTTTAGTTTGGGATTGGGGACGGTGTTCATTGCCGGCTACGCATTATTCGTGCTTCGCGTGGAACGGAAGGAGTTTCAGCGGCTGCCTTATATTGGGAAGTTTTTGGGGAAACCGCCTGCGGCGGCGGCCTGACCTATTTAATAAACGGATTATGCGCCTTTTCCCAGCCTATCGTTGTCGGTTCGCCGTGACCCGGATATATAATGGTGTCGTCGGGCAGCGTGAACAGCTGCTCCTTAATACTATTCATCAACGTCGCATGATCCCCGCCCGGGAAGTCGGTCCGGCCGATGCCCTCCCGGAAAAGCACATCTCCCCCGATAATAAAACCCTCTTTTTCGGCATAAAAACCCACACTGCCCGGCGAATGACCTGGAAGGAAAAGGACGGTCAGCCTGTCTTCGCCAATGCTCACCTGCTCCCCCGGTGTAAGGAAGATATGCTCCCCCCGGTAGTTCTCAAAGGGCATGCTCCACCGAAGCCCCCATTCCGGCGCCCCGGCAAGGACCGGCAGCTCTTTTTCGTGGAGATGGAGGGGTAAGTCCCAGGTGTCATAGACGAACTTATTCCCAAAAACGTGATCCAGGTGGCAATGGGTGTTCAAAAGCAGGACAGGGCTTAATCCCTGCTGCTCAACAAATTCCTGCAAAACAGCGCGCTCCGCGGGAAAATAACAGCCCGGATCGATGATACAGCAGGCATCCTTTTGGGTAAATAGCACGTATGTGTTCTCTTGTACTGGGTTGAATTCAAAGGACTTTACGGTTAGCATATATCATTAATTTTCTTGGTTCCATCAACTTTGCCAATAGCAAAATCAATTTCACCGGTATTTGGGATTGTTATAACTTTAAAAACTTAAAGAAAAGCAGGTATGCAATTTCATCAGTTTAGGTTGAAGTCACACTATTTTTTTTGGTTCTTACTGTTGGGACTTTTCTTTTACTCCGGCCGTGCCCTCGCCCAGGTAAATACGGTGGAATTCGGAAAAAACCGCCTGCAATTCAAAAACTTCAAGTGGAAATACTATCAGACCTCCAATTTCAACAGCTATTTTAGCGAAGGGGGCCAGGAATTAGGCAAATATGTCGCCCAGGAAGCCGAAAAAGAGCTGCCCGGTATCGAACGTTTTGTGGAATACGGCCTTCAGCGCCGCGCCAATATCATTATATATAATACCTATAACGACCTCGAACAGTCCAATATCGGGCTCAACCTCGACTGGCAGACGACGGGGGGGATTACCAAGCTGGTAAACAACAAAATGGTCGTTTATTACAACGGGGACCACAACAATCTCCGGATCCAGCTGAGACAAGGTATTGCGCGGATCCTGGTCGAAAACATCCTCTTTGGCGACGACCTGGGGGAGTTCGCGACCAACCAGGCCCTGCTCGACCTTCCCCAATGGCTAACCGATGGATATATCGAATATGCCGGGGAGAACTGGAATACTGTTTTGGATGACCAGCTGAAATCGGCCATGCTTTCCGGCCGGTACACCAACTTTTATCAGTTCGCATACGAAAAGCCGAATCTGGCGGGTCATGCCTTCTGGAATTACCTGGCTGAAAAGTATAAAAAAGAGAACGTTACCTATTTCCTTTACCTCTCCCGGGTCTACCGGAACCTGAACAATGCCTCCTTAAGGATCTGCAAAAAGAAATTCAAGGAGGTCCTCAAGGACTTTATGGTGGAGCAGGAAGAAAAATACGAGAAGGACATCCGCGGCCGCCGCAACTTCCCGAAAGGAACCGTTTCCGTCACCGAAGACATCAATGACCATAAGGACTTTTTTCACTTCACTCCCAACCCGCTGCCCAAAAGCCAGACCTATGCGGTAGTGGATTACAATCGGGGCATGTACAAGGTCGTCCTCCACGAGAACTATATCAATACCAAGGTATTGCTCAAAAATGGCGTCAGGAGTCTGCAGGAACAGATCAACCCGCACTATCCGCTGATCTCCTGGGATAACAAGGGAACCCGGCTGGCTGTCGTCTACTGGGATCGGGGTAAGACCAAACTCTTTGTTTACGACATCGTCAGAAAATACAAGCTGATCGTACAGGACCTCCCGGACTTCCAGCAGGTGCAGGACATGAAGTACATGCTGAACAATAATACCCTGCTGCTCACCGCTGTGAGGAACGGGCAGTCGGATATCTATACGTATAATATTGAAAAGTCTGAATACAAGCAGATCACCAATGATATCTATGATGAGCTCGATGCGTCCTTTGTAGCCTTTCCCGGAAAGACCGGCATTATCTATGCGTCCAACCGGCCTGCGAAGAACGCCGTCACCAAGGATACTGTTCTGCCATCCAACTATCACTACAACATATTTCTTGTAGACAACTGGAATGACAATGAAGGCAAACAGATCTCGCAGCTTACCTATCTGAAATACGGGAATGCCCGCTACCCTACCCAGTATAATACCAACCACTTTACGTTTGTCAGCGATGAGAACGGCATCGCCAACCGGTATGCGGGTTTCTTTACGACAAGACGCGCCGGTCTGGACACCGTCTATAAGGTTGGGGATGAGTTGCTGCACAATCCTGATCCAAAAGATCTTGACTCGACCCTGCGGGCTCAGAACAAAAAAGAGCCGGATACCTCTTATGTCTTTGCGATCACCAATGACTCCTCATACGTCTTCCCCATTACCAATTATCAGAGTGGGCTGAGCGAAACAAAGGCGGCCGGCGACAATGGCCAGGTCAGTGAAGTACGCCAGGAAGGGAATCTGAAATTCCTTTATAAGCTGAAAGTGGACGATGCTGCGCTGGCCAAACGCAATATCAATGCGCGGATGACCGACTTCCGCAAAAAGACGGTACAGGAGAACCAGATCGTTGCCGCGCAGGTCCTGCGACCGGCCCCGGTACGGCAATCGGACAGTTCCCGCAGACAGCCCTCCGACTTCTTCGACAGCGAGTTCGGCAGGGACACGAGCCGGGCCGCCAACCGGCGCCCTTCTGCCAATATCAGCAATCCGCTGGCGCCAAGGACCGCACAGGAGGCTCGTGAGGAACCGATCCTGAAAAAGGCAAAACTCTTTGACTACAAGCTCAAGTTCTCGGTCGACAATTTCACGGCCGGCTTTAACAATGACGTGCTGATCACCAGGCTTCAGCCTTATACAGGATCACTGCCAATAAATATGTCCGGCCAGGACGCCTTTAGCGGTCTGCTCAAGGCCTCTATCTTCGATCTTTTCGAAGACATCCGTTTCACCGGTGCCATGCGTCTGCCTTTCTTTGGCAGCGGATCGACCAGCACTCCTATTTCCACTACCCAGGGTGCGGCCTTCACCCCCGGCAACGGATCATTCTTTGATGGCAGCAGTGAATATTATGCGCGGGTCGACTATCTGAAACACCTGTTCGATTACTCCCTCATCTATTATCGGTTGACGCAGACGGGTAACTACCAGGATACCGCCCTGGCATCTGCCTATCCTTATGATGCAAAATCCTATTCCAATCTCTGGCAGTTCATCATAAAATATCCTTTTGACAAGACCCGCAGTCTTCGTCTCTCTTTGGGCTATCGTACGGACAAGGTGATAATCCGGCCCGATGTCAATGGTTTCCCGCCGCTGTCGCCGATAGACTCCATCGCCCTGAAAGCAAAGCCGCAATCCAAACAGACCTATGGGCTGGTGCACCTGGAATATGTATACGACAATACCTTATTAAAGGCGACGAATATCTGGAATGGTCTGCGCTATAAATTCTATATGGACTGGAATACGCAGCTGAACAGCGGTTATGGTGCGGGTCCGGGCAAATACATGTACAATTTTGGGTTTGATGCCCGTAATTATATTCCTATCTACCGCAACTTTATCTGGGCGGTGAGGGCTGCGGGTGACTTCTCGTGGGGGAGCAATAAGGTCGTTTATTACCTGGGGGGTACGGACGGATGGTTATTCCCCAAGGCATACTCCAATCCGCAGCCTGCTCCGGATGCCAGTTATGCCTTCCAGTCATTGGCTGTCAACCTGCGCGGTTTCCGCCAGAATATCGCCAATGGTAATAATGCGGTGGTCATCAACAGCGAGTTACGTCTGCCGGTATTTGCCACGCTGTTCAACAAACCGATCAATAATGCGTTCCTGCGCAACTTCCAGCTGATACAGTTCTTTGATCTGGGTTCGGCCTGGAATGGACAATACGGTAAGATCAAACGCCCGACGCAGGTCTATCCCGACGACTCCCAGCTCAACGGACAGGACCCGAATAATCCGCAGTACACGCCAAATCTGCAGGTCCTTGTGAAAGCAGGCGGCATCGGGCCCTTTGCCGGTGGATATGGTTTTGGAGCGAGGAGTACGTTGCTGGGTTATTTCCTGCGCTTTGATGCGGGCTGGCAGATGAATGGATTTTTTAATACCAAGCCGGTGTTGAATGTTTCGCTCGGCGTGGATTTTTAGTAGGGGCGGCCGGGTGCGGCATAAAACGAAAAAGCCGGTAAGACATATCTTACCGGCCCTTGCATCAGTCGCACATTTAGTCTTCGTTCACTTCTTCTTTTGCCTGCACATTAATCCCGTTCTCTGCGATGCGGGTCAACAAACCATCCGCTTTCTTTTCTTCGGCCAGCGTCACCCCCAAGATCTCTGCAATATCTGAATACCCCAGGGTTCGGGCCAGTTGCACCAGGCCGCCATAGCTGGCGATCTCATAGTGCTCGGCTTTCTGTCCGGCGAAGATAAGACCTACATCGCGCTGAGCCGTGTTGTCTTCCGTCTCATCGATGATCTCCTCACCTTCGTCTGTTATACCGGCCATCGCATGGCATTTTTTTGCCTCGGCGGGCTCTCCCATCAGATCGAAGACCTTTTCCAGTCTCGACACGTGATTCCGGGTCTCCTGCAGATGGCTGTTGAAGGCTTGTTTCAGCTCATTGGAATTGGCTGCATCTTCCATTTTTGGCAATGTCTTCACCAGCTTCTGTTCGGCCCAATAAATATCCTGCAGCTGATCGATAAAGAATTCCTGCAATTTGGAATTCTTTGCAGCATCAGTGACCGTGTTGGTCTGTGTTGTTTGCATATCAAATGATTTTTAGAAAATTTTAAGAATCAGACCTTGGATCTACGCACTTGCTATTTGTAATCCTTGTCTGCCTTAGTTTCTGAAAAATCCGTGCCAGGGGTTCGCCCGGGTGTACAGCCAGCGGCTGAGGAAAAATTTAGGACAATACTGCTGCAAGGATTATCCGGACTGGGGACTTTTTTTCCTCGTTGTTGTGGGAGTGTTAAATTGCTTAAGCTTTCTGATAGCGGACACGCCATTGATCGTGGTTTACCAGCAGGGCATGGACAAACAAAATGTTAACGGGCAGGCAGAGGAAAACGCACAGGCCGAAAGTGCCAGAGCATACCGCATAAAAGATCGTGAATACAAATCCCGCCAACAGGAAACCATTTACAGCAATGTCGATCCATAGGGCAATTATGTTTTTCCGGTACGAAGAGTAGACACATGCCGCCAGGGAAAACAGCACTATTGCACGTCCGGCCAGTCCATAAACGGGATTTAATGTACCCGCCTCGGCGATCCACTCCCAGCCATAGAGGGCCGACATCAGCAGGACGATACTCTCAAAGATGCGCCGCCATATTATTGCTACTCCGGTCTCACGGGAGATATAACGTATAAAATCATATGCAACGCCAACGGCAGCTGAGAACCAAAACAGAGGTATTATCATGGCAATAAAAAATTGTATGGGATCAGGGTCCATCATATTAATTATTGGATTTTGCCAAAGCCTTCCTGTCGTTCCAATCCATATATTGCTGCGCGATCCTGTTCTCCGGTTTTCGGTCCGAAGCATACAGGACGATCACGAACAGCCATTCCAAAGGCTTCATCAACACATAGACAAGATCGGCGACCCACTCGTTGTTAAAGACTCCATAATATTTATGGATAAAGTCGCCAACCTTGTTATACAGGGCCCTGATGGGACGATGAAGACCGGGCAGTTTCTGTTCCAGCAATTCTTCGAAGGCGTTGGCTACGAGTAATTGCCGGTTACAGGTTATCGCCTGGCCGCCGCGAATACCGGAACGAAGGGGTTTGACGAAATTGCCATGCCCTTTTGCTGCAACGGTACAAAGGAAATGGCCTTGAGGGCAGATCACATTATCACATTGCGCATTCAGTTGAGAGAAACCCTCTTTGTAGGTATCTGTAAAAGCCCGAACAAAGGAATCGGGTTGTTGACCGAAAAGCAACAGGACACCGATCAGGATCAGCAACACAGGCGCACAAAGCAGGAGCAGGACAGGAAGCTTTTTCCAGCACGGCAGGAGTACGACCTTCCGG
>DATJJA010000157.1:0-5629 GCA_035492595.1 Puia sp. | reverse complement strand
CACACGACACCTATTTTAAGGTTTCACAATAATCTTTTTTTCATCGACCGTGAAGTGGACGGCGCCTGTGAGCTCCAGCATTTTGAACACTTCCGAGGCATTGACGCCGCGGGAGATCGTTCCTCTGAAATGTTCAGTCGGCCTTCCCTGGTATTCCACATCCACATCGTACCAGCGGACGACAGCTCTCATCACCGCTTCGATATTGGCGCCGCCGAACTGGAAAACGCCGTTCTTCCAGGCGACAGCCTCATTCGCATCCACCGCTGATATTTTAAATGCCCCGGACGATCGGTCGAGGCGACCCTCCTGGCCGGGTTTCAGCAAATGGGACGCTCCGCCCTCTGTCACCTTCACGCTTCCTTCCAGCAAGGTCGTTTTTATCGCCCCTTCATCCTCGTACGCCATCACATTGAAATGCGTACCCAGCACGTTTACCTGCAGATGGTCCACCACTACCCTGAACGGCTTGTTCTTATCGCCGGCCACTTCGAAATAGGCCTCGCCCTTTAGCTGCACTTCCCTGGTCGTGCCCGTGAAGGCGGTGGGATAAGTGAGGGAGGAAGCTGCGTTGAGCCATACTTTGGTGCTGTCGGGTAAGATTACCTCGTACTGGCCGCCCCGGGGCGTACGGATGGTATTCATTTCCGCATCCATGCCCTTCCCGGAAACATCGTAGCGCAATTGCCCGTCCTGTTTGGCGATCAGCGTACCGGCTAGCTTTCGGATCACGCCGTTCTGCGCCGTTCCGAGGTTTACCGTCGATCCATCGCCCAGCAGCAAGGTGGCTTTATTACCCCCGGGAGGCAGGTCCCTGTGGACGACCGCTACTTGGGGGGCGTCTGACCGGTGAGCTTTTTGTGCATTCCAGAAATACAGGCCGGTGCTGCTCACGGCGACCAGGACAACCGCCGCAGCTATCCATCGGGCGTAGTACCCGATGCGGCGGGGAGTCTTTTGGTTTTCCTGCCCGATGGCAGCCTGTAACCGCGCCTTTATACGCATCCGGACATCGTCCTCCGTCTCCGGTTTGGGGAGAAAGACCAATTCGATCTCTTCCCTGTCGGCTACATCGTACCATTGATGCAACAACGCTTTCTCCTCGTTGGTAGCAGTGCCTGCCAGGAACCGTTGAGCTAATTCAGCCAATGACGCTTTATCCAAGATGCTCTTTTTTATATTGAGTTGTGGGATGAATTTTTACCCTTAGTCAGAAAAAAATAAAAAAGGCATGGTCTTTCAGCCTTCTGCGGATGAGGCGCAGGGCCTTTGTCAGATGGGCTTCCGCGGTCTTCACCGATATATCGAGCCGTTTGGCTACCTCCGGTAAGGCCTGATCTTCTAATTTGTTGTAAATAAAGACCAGCCGGCACTTCTCCGGCAGTTGATCCGCCTCGTGTCGAACGATCTCCAGCAACTGTTTGTCATCGATGAGCATCTCCAGGGCCACGACTTCCAGCTGCCGGCTGCCTGCCGCCTCTTCATTCTCCGCCCGCTGCTTTTCGGCGGCCAGGAAGTGGTAGACGGCATATCTTGTAACGGCGGCCATATAGGGGGCAGGTTGATCTATATTCAGCGTCTTACGCTTTCGCCAGATAGTCAGGAAAACGTTTTGAACGATCTCTTCGGCGGCCGTGGCCGACTTGAGGCGTTTGTGGGCGAGATAGTAGAGTTTTTGCCAGTAGCGATCATACAATTCCTGGAATGCCTGGGCATGGTCTTGCTTTAGCAATCGCAGGAGTTCGGAATCGTTTAGTGACGTGCAATCGTTCATATGTAAAACTATCCAAATGTAGGAAATAAGGCGACAATTCTCGCCTCTTTTCCAGAGGATTTGCTGAAAATCAATATTATATTGCTAATAAAATAAAGGCTTTTAGCTCTCTTTTAGTGCTGTTTATTTTTTCGGGGCGAGTCCTGGATACCCGTTAATGGTTTTCCGCGCAGGGGTATGGGGGCTATGACAGCAATAACCCGGATATGTCCGGATTTCTGCTCCCTTTTTATTTTTGCGGATAGATAAAATTGAACGTATGGAACCGGAAAACATCAGACGAACCTTCAGGCGGCAAATAGAAAATATCGTTTCATTGACAGATGATGAATTTGAATATGCGTTTTCTTGTTTTGGCCTTCGTCAATACCGGAAACATCAGTATATCGTTCAGGCCGGCGACAGGGCTCCATACGATCATTTCGTTGTTGATGGTCTGGTTAAGGCCTTTTATATTGACGAAGGGGGGCGCAGCCATATCATGCAGTTCGGTATGGAGGACTGGTGGATATCCGACGCCAATTCCTTTCATAACGGAGCAACGGCGACCTTTAACATAGATTGTATAGAGGATACGACCGTATTGTTTATATCCCTGCAGGAACGGGAAAAGCTATGTGCGAAACTGCAAAAAATGGAATATTTCTTTTTAAAAAAAACCTCGGCGGGCTACGTGGCTCTACAGCGCAGGATCCTGGCGCTGCTGAGTAAAAGCGCCGAGGAACGCTACAAGCAGTTTATCCAAATGTACCCGGCCATGCAGCAACGGCTGCCTAAGGCGCTTATTGCATCCTATCTCGGGGTGTCCAGGGAAACACTCAGCCGACTGTCCGGCAACTGATGTGATCTACCTCACTTGTTTTTTGTGACCTATGTCCTTTGTCCGGCGCTCCGGGATCGCTACCATTGTCTTTTTTTAATTCATTTAAAATGCAATGAGACGATGGAAAAAATAGCTTTGGTTGTGGGGGCTACCGGCATTACCGGCGGTAACCTGGCGGAAAAATTGATCAATAAGGGAGTACCCACCTATGGGTTGTCACGGACACCGGCTGATTCTATGGCCGGATTAATACCGGTAGCGGCGGATCTGTTGGATAAGGAGGGCCTGGAGGGGGCGTTGGCGGATGTCAGGCCGACTCATATTTACATTACCAGTTGGATGCGTAACGATACAGAGGCCGAGAATATTCGGGTTAACAGCCTGATGGTGCGTAATCTGCTTGACGTACTATCGAAAAAGAAAAGTGTAGCACACGTGGCATTGGTCACCGGATTAAAACACTACCTCGGACCATTCGAGGCTTACGCCAAAGATGGCTTTCTGCCTGTAACACCATTACGGGAAGAACACCCGCGACTGGAGATAGAGAATTTTTACTACGCGCAGGAAGATGAAGTTTATGCGGCAGCCGAACGGGACGGATTTACCTGGAGTATCCATCGGCCGCACACGGTCATTGGCAAGGCCATCGGCAATGCGATGAACCTGGGTTCAACACTGGCTGTATATGCCACAATTTGTAAGGAAACAGGACGCCCCTTCATCTGGCCCGGCTCATCGGCCCAGTGGAATGGGTTATCGGATGTGACTGACGCCAGGTTGCTGGCAGAACACCTGATCTGGGCATCTACGACTGAAAGCGCCCGCAATGAAGCTTTCAATGTGGTTAATGGAGATGTTTTTCGCTGGAATTGGCTATGGCCCAGACTGGCCAACTTCTTTGATGTTAGATCTGTGGGCTTTGACGGGGCGATTCACCCTTTGGAAGCGGAGATGAGCAAGGACACCGAGGTATGGGAGCAAATTGCTTTCAGGTACAAGTTGCGCACAGCTGATCTCAGCAGGCTGGCGTCGCCCTGGCATACTGATCTTGATCTCAGCAGACCCATTGAAGTTGTGACCGATATGTCCAAAAGCCGTAAACTGGGTTTTAATCTTTTCCAAAGCACCGAGGATTCATTTTATAACTTGTTTGAACGAATGCGGACCGATCGTTTTATACCCTGATTTCTGCACAAACTTGATTATTTTGCGGAAGGATGAAATTATGAAGAAAAAGCATTTTTTCCCTTCCTTTCTTTTCCTTTTAACCATCGGACAAGGGATAGCGCAGACACCGGCCTATCCAGGATATGATCTTGCCCACCAGCGACTGCTGGTAAAAGTAACCGGCTACTTTCTTTTTGGGATCAATGAGGGATTGATCGACATGGACAGTGCTATGACACTTGCCGCCAAGGGAGAGGGGCTGCCGTTATCGCTTTGGTATGACGAAGCCTATAACGATGGCTCTTCATGGCCCGGCAAGCAGCAACTGGAGGCGGGGAGACCGGGCGCCGCGGCCGCGTTGCTGACGCATACGCCGGACACCGGTAGGATTAGGTTACTGACGGCAATAGGAGCCTGGTATCTCTTTCGGCCTGGCGCAAAAAAAACAGACCTGGATACCGCGCTTTATTTTTTGAGCAAAGCGAAGGAAGACGCAGACATCCTGCATAATTCGCGATGGCAAAGAATAGATCTTGTTTTTTTGGGTCACTGCTATTCTCAGCGAAATGATCTCCAAAGATCCGCGGATGCGTTTGAAAGGGCGGAAGTCCTGGCCCGGGCGGTGCAAAACAACAGCATCCTGGCGCATGTGTCGATGGACAAAGCCGTCTGCCGGTCCTTTTTCGATCCGGTCCGGTGGTCGATCCTGGACAGCGCAAAACAGTTGTTTTCAGCATCCGGCGACAAGATTGGGGAGATCGAAGCCCGCACCAGGATCGTAGAGAACGCTTTTGTAAAAGGAGAGTATGAGTCGGCGGAACAACAGATACTACAGTTAATCTCTTTGACACGCACAGCGGGGTTCCGCCATCTTCAATACGATTATGCTGTACTGGCTTATATACAGCAACAGACCAGCGGGGAGTTGAAAGCGCTGGATTACGCACTTACCGCCGTCCAGACCATGGATTCGGTAAAAGACTACGCTTTTTCAGACATTTTTTATCTACGGGTGGGAAATGTATACTCTTTTATGGGTGACGAGGATGCCGCTTACAACTGGTTCAGCCGGTCTATCTACAAGAAAAATAAAGAAGGTGACCGGCACTGGTACATCAATTTCATAGCAGCCGTAAACGCCTATTCCGTGGAAGGACGGGTTGAGCGGGCAAAGCAACTTTTGGATAGCATCTTACCCAGTTATCCGCCGATTACCCTTTTTGAAAAGCTGGCTATTACGCGGGAACAACTGCTGTTGGCCAGCGCACTGGGCCATTTTTCCGACGAGACCAGGTACAGTGACGAATTGGCGGCGTATTGCGATCAGCTGAGCGATATACCCCAAATAAGAAAAGACGTAGCCGGCGGATATGCCATTCTTTCCCTTTCCTATGCAGAGCTTCATCGGCCGGACCCCGCCAGGTTCTACCTGCAAAAGGCCCGGCAATATCCATCCCAGGTGATCTCGGGGGCAGAACGGCTGAAGTTGTTGAAAGCCATTTTTATCCTCGATTCCCTGGCAGGAAATACCCATCAGGCATTCAGGGATTATGTTTTTTACAGGAATGTTGTGGATTCATTTGGTGATTTTCGGATGCATAAACAGATCCGGGAGTTGGGTATGAAGTATGATGTGGCCCGCAAAGAGCATGAACTGGAAGTCGCTAACAGTCGAAATCATCTGCAACAGGATGCGCTGGAAAAAGCGGCTTTCCAGCGGAGAGTAGCCATCGCCGGACTGGTGATGCTGCTGATCCTGCTTGGACTGGCTATCAACCGCTATCGGATCAAAAAGGCAAAGGAAAAGGAAATAACAGGAAAGAATCGGGAATTAGAGCGCCTGTTAAAAGAAAAGGATCTGC
>DATJJA010000156.1:0-41036 GCA_035492595.1 Puia sp. | reverse complement strand
TGGTACTCTACCTGCCGGCCCGTCTCGTCTACCAGCCGGAATGCGTTATCATAAATACCCTCGGTGTTTACAGTCGCCTCCACCGGGTCGCTGCGCGTCCAGGACAACGGATTGAAGACGACAATGGGCGTCCCTTCCCCCCTGTATTTTATGGAATGCGCTATCAGGCGCAGCTGGCTGCGCAATATGGAATCGCCCGTATGCGCCGCCATTACATAGCTGTTCGCGAATATCTGGTCAGTGCTATCGCCATGCACACCACCCCATCCGTGATCCGGGTAGATGGCATGCTGCCAGGCATCGTCGAAGAGGTGCTGCGGATAGTCCGTAAAACTCCCCTTCATTGCGGCGGTCACGGCCGAGAATTTCTCGGCGGCCGTCAGCAGCTTTGACGCCAGACGCCCTGCCCGGACGGCCTTTTCATGGGTCGGTCCATGGATATAAAGCCAGAGATTGGGATACTCTCCTGCAACACTGTCGATCTTGCCATGCCCGTCGCTCAGCGCAGCCAACGCATCGGCTCCGGTGGCATAGGATATCCGTGGCAGGTCCGACCGCCCTTCACCCACCTCCTTATTCCATTTCGTGAAATACGCGTCATAATCCAGCGGTTCGGAAAAATCCTCGGAGCTGATATAGATAAGATCGGGCCTCAGCGACCTCGACCTGTAATAGGTATTGAATGCAGCCAGCTTCCCGGCAAAGGCAGTCGTACGCTTCTCCTCACTGGCCGCATTCCTGATCACGCGACCCGACTCCTCATACTGCCCCGGCGTCCAGCAGGTAATATAGCTTCCATCAGGACTGAACCATTTGTATACCCCCGGCTGAAACCTGCTGAACTGCAGATATTTGATCCCTGCCTTTGAAAATATCTGTGCCGTCTGCATCGACCTCCCCGGTACGTCCTCGGACCACGCACATACGAACCGGCCGCCAGGTATCAGCTTCTGCAGCTTTTTCTTGCCATAATACACCTCACGGATCAGCGCCTCCCCATCATAAAGCCCTTCATAAGGCTGGTTGTAGGTGGCGCCCCATTCCAGCCTCCCCTCGCGCGTGTATCGGGCGATCTCTCCCAGTCTGTCCGGATGCCTGTCCAGGTATTCATACAGATTCAGGGCATTTTCTACAGAGAATCGGAAATCCCTGCTTTCCCTGAGGCGCTGCAACGCCGGTGTAATGACATGCAGGTCGCGAAATCTCCTGCAGCTGTCAGGAGTGTCCATCCAGGCAATATCCTGATGAGAGGACGGCACGACATGTATCGTGCCGCCGGTAAAATAATCATGCGACAGTCCCTGGCCGCGGCCGGCGCGGAGTCCCAGCACGACAACAATGCATAGCAGGGTCTTTACATACATCTTCATTTCAACAGGGGATTGACTTGTACTTCGGCCAGAGGAATGGGAAACTGAAGGTTGCCAGTCTGGAATGTTGCACCGGATGGTAACACAAAGCCCACGGCATCCACAAAATTGCCATGTGCGGCGTCGAATATCTTATGCGTGCGCACGATGTCATACCACGCCTTGTTCTCGGCACAGAGCTCCCACACCCGCTCCTTCCACACCGCCGTCCGGAAATCGGCCTGGTTCAGACCCGACAGGGGCGGCAGCCCCGCGCGACCGCGGATAGCATTCACGGCCGCATAAGCGTCGGAGTTCGCGCTGCCATCCGCTTCATTCTGCGCCTCCGCAAAGGTCAGCAGCACATCTGCATACCTCACCAGCGGGAAATCCTTACCGGACCTCGGGGCACGATTCAGGAGATTCTTATCGAAGAACTTATACAGGCTCCAGGGAAAGGAATATTTAACCCCATCCACGTTGATGGTGTCGTAGAAGAAGCCATTCTCCTGCCTCCGCAGATCCGCAGGATCATACGACGCGAGAAAGCTGGTCTCCGGATATAACAACCCCATATCGTTATTGACATATCCATTCCGGTTGAACGAGACGCCCTTGGGGTACAGCTCGATCGGCAATATGTTGTTGACGATGTCAAGGCCGAAATTGATGCTGAAGATATTCTCTTCCTTATTGTCGAAGTCGGGATTGTTCAGCTTGTTGAACCATGTCAGCGTCCCATCCGTCTGGAAAAGATGAAAACTCCCGCCGGTAATGACCTCCTTTGCCTTGTCGCGGGCGAGCGCAAACTTATCCGTCTCGTTGACGGGGAATCCGGCCATGCTGAGATACACTTTTGCCAGCAAGGCCTTCGCTGCCCCGGTGGAAACCCTGCCGTTACCGTCCGGCGTAGCCGGGAGTCCGCTGGCTTCGGCATCTTTCAGGTCGGGTACGATAGCCTGCTCGTAGACCGTCTTTACAGGCGACCTGGCGATCAGACCGTCCGAGGCCTGCCCCGTGGGCTTCAGCTTCAGCGGCACGTCCCCGAAAATATTCACGAGAGTATAATAATAATATGCGCGGAGGAACTTCGCCTCGCCGATCATCGACTTCTTGACGGCATCGTCCATGGAGATATTGGGCACATTGGCAATGACCAGATTCGCCGCCTCTATGCCCTGGTATGCCGCCGTGAACCACTGCTGCAACAACGGGCTGGCCGAGTTCTGGCGCAGACTGTACACATTCGTTAGATCATTGCCCTCGGACACGGTCCGGAACTCGCCGGTCACCAGCTCCAGCATGGCATACGAATAATTCCTGCCGCTCCCGGTAAAAGGCGGATACAGGAAATAATAGATGCCGTTGACAGCCGACTGCGCATCCTGCTGCGTCTTGTAATACTGATTCGTTGTAATGACGGACCTGGGTGATTCTTCCAGCCACTTCTTACATCCGGAAAGACCAAGTGCGATCAAAAGGAATGGAATAATATTTTTCATATGCAATATGTTTAGAAATTAGCAGTAAGCCCGATCGTATAGGTACGTGGCCTGGGTGATCCATAGAATTCGATGCCCTGTGCGAACGACCCGCCAAAGGTGCTGACCTCCGGATCGAAACCTCTGTACTTCGAGATAAGGAAGAAGTTCTGGACATTCGCATACAGCCGAAGACCCGCAAGTCCAAGCCGAACGGCCTCTTTGGCAGGAAAGGCATAGCCAAGATTGATACTCTTGCCCCGCACGAATGATCCGTCTTCCACCCACCGGCTGTCCATAAAGAATGGCAGGTCCGTACCCCAGGGATCGATATTGGCCAGTCGCAGCGAAGGCACCAGCGTATTCTGATGATCGGGCGTCCAGGCGTCCTTGAGAATAGTACCATAGCTGTTGGCGTAATATTGCCTGTCTTCCACCGTCAGCGTTGTAATATTCATCACCTTGTTGCCATGCCGCACCTGTACATCCGCACTCAGCGTCCAATTCTTGTAACGCACGGTGGTGGTAAGGTTCAGTTCGTACTTCGGAAACATATTGCCCAGCACCATCGCATCGCTGTTATCGAATACATGGTCATTGTTCACATCCAGCCGCTTGATATCACCGGGCTTCTTGCCATAAAGCGCCGCCTGCGCGGCCTCCTTGTCACCCCAGGTGCCGATCCGCTGGAATCCCCAGAAATTGCCGATGGGCTTTCCCACCTGCAGGATATTTGTCTGCCCCAGGAAATTGGGCCCGGGAAAAATGTCGGCATTGGTGGTGCCGAGCGCAAGTATCTTGTTGGTATTGCTGGACAGCTGCGCTCCTACGCTCCAGCCAAGATCATGACCGCGTATGATGTCGCCGCTGACCGCCAGTTCGAAACCCGTATTCTGCAGGCTGCCGATATTGGTCGTCACAGCAGTATAGCCGGTGACGGACGAAATGGGCACATTCAGCAGCAGGTTGGTGGTCTTCTTCTTATAATAATCCGCCGTCAGGTTGAGCCGGTTGTCCAATACCCGCAGATCCAGGCCGATGTCGGTCTGCGCCGTCTGCTCCCATTTCAGATTGGGATTCGGAACACTCACGGGCCCGGTGCCCTTTACGATCTGGTCGTTCAGACTGATCGTGTATACACCCACATTGCCAAGCGAGGAATAGGGGGCTATCTCTGAGTTGCCGGTGATCCCGTAGCTGCCGCGCAGTTTCAGGAAAGAGATGAAATTATTATCGGCCAGGAAATTCTCCTTGGAAACGATCCAGCCGACGGCGCCGGACGGGAAAAAGGCGAACTTGGTGGCATTCCCGAACTTGGACGATCCGTCATAACGTCCGGTAAAGGTCACCAGGTATTTGTCCAGATAGGCATAGTTGACCCGGCCGTAGTAGGAATTCAGTTTGTAGTTGCTATATCCGGACTGAGGCGTACCCAGCACGGCGCCGGCGCTAAGATTGTTGAATTGATAATAGTCGGTGGAAAAGCCGGTGGCGCTGGCCGAGGATGTCTCCTGTGTCGATTCCATCCAGCTCGCCCCCAGCACAGCATTCAGATGATGGTGCGATCCGAAGTTCCTGTCATAGGTGAGATAATTCTCCGCCTGCCAGTAGACCGTCCTCGAATTGCCTACGCTGGCAGCCCCGCTGGTGGGAAGCCCGATGTCCTCCAGGTCCTTGCCCACATAGAGATTGTTCTTCGTCGATAATATCTGCGTGGAATACGTGGTCTTGAACGTAAGCCCGGGAGCCAGACGCACATTTCCGTAAAAGTTGGCCAGCACCTGGTCCGTCAAATAAAGATTGACCATCTGATCGAGCTGTCTTACGGGGTTCTCTGCCGGATAGATCCCGGCTTTGCTGTGGCCGCCGGCCCCATCGAAATTGTACCCGAACTGGTCCAGGCGGCTCCAATCCCCATTGGGATATTTCACCGGGAAGATAGGCAGGAACTCCACCATCATACGGGTGGCATTCTCCGCCCCAACGGCAAAATCGTCCACCCTGTTGGTCTTGATCTGATTGTAGCCGATGTCCCCCCCGACCGTGAACCAGGAACGCAAGTTCATCTCCGTATTGTAACGGGCCGAGAATTTCTTGTAATACGTATTGCGGAGGATACCCTGGTCGTCCTGGTAGCCCACATACAGTCCGTTCTTCGACTTCGCGGTGCCCTGCGTCATCGAAATATAGTGACGATGCGACGTCACCGTACGCGTCGCCTCCTTTTGCCAGTCTGTATTGTAAAGAGGATTGCCGTTCGCGTCGAACAGGTTGGGGTAGTCCGCATGCAGATCAGGCAACGGCCCGCGTTTGGGATCATAGGCCCAGGCGCGCTTGAACCACTCCGTCCAGCCTTTGGCATCCAGCATGTCCATACGTCTGGCCAGCTGGTTGACGCTGACGCTGCCGTTGTAGGCAATACCGAAATCACCGTTCTTCGCCTTCCTGGTAGTCACGATGATAACTCCATTGGCCCCGCGGGAACCATAAATGGCAGTAGAAGATGCGTCCTTCAACACATCCACGGCTTCAATGTCGCTCGGATTGAGGGATTGAAAATCAGCGCCCACGATCCCGTCGATCACAAAGAGGGGAGCATTGGAGGCGGATATGGAATTGAAACCACGAAGGTTCACGCTCACCCCGCCGCCCGGACGGCCTGAATTGCTATAGACGCTGAGTCCTGGAACCTTTCCGGACAACGCTTCCAGCGGATTGGAGGTGATCCTGTCAGCCATATCGGCGGCTTTCACAGAGGCGACGGCCCCCGTCACGTCCGCCTTCTTCTGCGTACCATACCCAATGACTACCACATCGTTGAGCACGCCCGCCTGCAGCAGCAGCACAACGCGAATTTCTTTACCCGTCCGTGCTTCTATCTTTTCCGTCCGGTATCCCGACATCGAAAATACAAGGGTTGCCCCGTTGGCAACCTTGATCTGAAACTCGCCGCGCTCATTACTGACAGTCCCCTTCTGACTGCCCAGGACCTGAACGCTCACCCCCCGGATCGGGGCTCCGGCACTGTCCGAAATAACACCGTTCACCGTACCCGCAGGCTCCTGGCCGGATGCAGGCTGGACACAGATGAACAGGAGACTTAAAAAGCAGATCGCTTTAATAAGAGGTAGGAAGAACCTGAATTCTCTTTTCATAATAGCAGTTGGTCGTTTAAAAATATTGTTACAAAATATAGGAGTCAGGCGACTGGATAGAGGTTAGAATGAAGCAATCAACGATACGAAGATAGACCCGCCGCCAGGCCATATCTACAACTCCATTAACAGCTATTGCAATTATTTTAATGTTTTATGCCTATCCGGGCATCCAAATGAAGAAAATACTTTTACAGGCTCAGGAATAGTATTAATTTAGGTATTCAAACCTGACTGTCATGAAGGCGCAACTGATAGAAGTAGGATTGCAGAAAGAGCAGACGTTCTTTATCAAACAGCTCGATTGCGACCATTTCAGCACCCCTTTCCATTTCCATGAACTTTGTGAGCTGAATTTCGTTTTGGAAAGCTCCGGCAAAAGGATCGTCGGCGACAATATCGCGAATTTTTCCTCGGGCGATCTGGTGTTGATGAGCTCCAACCTGCCCCATATCTGGTATAACGACCCCGACTACCTGAAGGACCCCTCCCGGAGCACGGCAAAGGCGATCGTCACCTATTTCAATCCCAGCTTCCTTATACATCTCACCCACGAAGAACAGTATAAGACAAAGATCACCCATCTCCTGGACAAGGCACGCAGGGGCATCCGGTTCCTTGGAGAAACGCAGCAGCATGCCATTCGCAGACTGCAGAACATCGTTCACAAAAAAGGTCTCGAAAAGGTGATCGAATTCCTCGATATCATCAATCTCTTCCTCGATGCCACAGAATACGAATGTCTTGCTTCCATCGGCTATCAGCATTCATTCAACGAAAAGGATACCCGCCGGATGAGCACGGTCTATCAGTACCTGATCCAAAACTTCACGGACCCCATCACACTGGCGGAGATCGCGGCGGTAGCCAACCTTTCTGCCCCCGCCTTTTGCAACTTTTTCAAGAAGCGGACGCAGAAATCCTTTTCCCGCTTCCTTAACGAATTGAGGGTGGGACACGCCTGCAAGCTGCTGCAAAACCATGAGCTGTCCATTTCCGACGTGGGCTATCAGTCCGGCTACCAGAATATGACGAACTTTAATAAATTCTTCAAAGAGATCACCGGCAAGACGCCTTCTTTTTACAGGAAGGAGATCAACGATTCGCTGGCCGGCCCCGAAGAGGCAAAGCCCGGCGCCTAATAGCTAACGGCGGTGGGCACACAATTGAAATATTATTTATTTCGCCACCGATGATAAACACTTAAATCGAACCAGCATGAAACGCTCTATGCACAGATCCCCTTCGATTATTTGGATGGCAGCCATTTTTGTCAGCATGATCGCTGTCGCAGGCTGCGCTTCAAATGGAGGCGGCAATTCGCCCGAAATGCAGGCGAAAGTTGATTCCATGACAACCCTATTGAAGAAAATTGCGGGCGGTGGCGACTCCCTTGAGCAACATCTGATCAAATTCGATACGCTCGATTATGTTGTCTTCACTCAGCAACAGTGGGTTCGCTTTCATGAATCCCATGCGAACAACATCATCGTGAATTGGCCGGACGGGCATCATACCGACGGGCTCGACAGACATATTAAAGATATGATGGCCATGTTCGTATATGCTCCCGACACCAGGATCAAAGTCCATCCGATCCGCTTCGGTAACAGCACGGGGGAATGGACATGTGTGACGGGCGTGATGGAAGGGACATTTACCAAACCGATGCCCCTGGGCAACGGGAAATTTATTCAACCGACCGGCAAGGCCTTTAAGATCCCCATGTGTACGGTAGGCCATTGGAAGGACGGCTTAATGATCGAGGAATCGTTATTCTGGGACAACCAAACTTATATGTCCCAAATGGGCCTGGGCAAATAGATTTATCTAACATCGGTATCAAAGTCCGTCTCACTCTTATAAGTGTGCCCATTGTAATCGAATTCAATAGGATAATCGAAAAGCTTATCGCAACGATAATTCCTAAAAAGTTCTTAGGCTGGAGAACGGCCCGGAAAAATTCATGAATCGCGACTCCTCAAGGCAACGAAACAACTCCTGCCTCGGGGTTTCATTGTTATAACTTAGGGCGATGGCTAGCTCATACTCACCAATAATCTGATAAATATAATCAAAACAAAGGATGGGTTTCCCGTTGCGGATGATAAGAAAAGAGTGTTGTTCGAAGGCAACTCCCCCTATGCTGCAGCTCGATGTCGAGCGCTCTATTCTGGACTGAGGAATGCGGGAAAAAGACCGTGACAATTTTTCTTTGCAATCTTCCCGTGTAGCATTGATTTGCACCTCTGTACATCCCTTGATCCCGGCGATCGACCCCCAAATCGACGGAGGCAAGGTAAAAACCTTGCCCCCTGGGACCACTGGGTCCGACATGAGAAAACACTATCACATATGCATAAGAAAAAATGCAACTCGATCTACTTCACAACCTTCGCCCGCGTCATCCCTGTCCCGCTGACCAACACCGCCCGCTGCGATGCAACAGGAACAAGCTTACCCGTCTGCACTTGAGCAGGGTCAAAACCCGCAGCCGCCTTCACCTCGACAAGCAAAGTCCTGACACCAGTTGCACTGCCCGCCTTGCCGCACCCCGCCAGGCCCCCCACCAACATAAGAACTAACCACTTTTTCATAACATTATATTTGGTTAAAAAATGCTACTATTTACCCGTCGGCAGTTGAACGATCCGGACATAGTTGCCGTTGTTAAAATACTTCCGGAATACCAGCTGTATCCCCTCCTTTGTGATAGCCTTCAGCCTCCCGTCGATATCGATAGGCGTCACTTCCCCATTCAACTGCAACTGATCCGTGATATAGTTCAGCCAAACAGGATTATCATTCAATGCCTGCGCAAAGAACGACCGATATTCCGCCTTGAACTTTGCCAGGTCATCGTCTGTCGGCCCCTCCGTCTTCAACCGGGCAATCTCGCTATTCACGCTGAGGATGAGCACTTCAACATTCTCCGGATCGCAGACGAAACTGACAGAAAAATTATACTGGCCCGAAGGATATTTCGCCGGAAGAACAGAAGCGTTGATACTGTAAACACCCCCCTGATCCTCCCGCACACGGGCAAGCAGATGATAGTTGAGGATCTTGGCGGCAGCATCCATCTGCCTCACGTCGTGCACATCATACTCGAATTTCCCGGGAAATGCAAGATAAACGCTTGCCCTGGCATCCGTACCTGCCATGACCTTCTTTGAGATATGACCCGTCGGGTAACCCAGGTGAAGATCTATGATCTCCTCTTTCCGGCCCAGCCCCGGCAAGGACCCAAGATATCTCGCCGCCAGTTCCTTCATCTTTTCCATATCGAAAGCGCCTACGAATGTAAAGGTGAATCCGCTCGCGTCGCTGAACCGATCCCGGTATACCCCCAAAGCCTTTTCCATACTTACACTGCCCAGCTTTTCCGCCGGCACCGGCATCTTTCTGAATTGGTAGTCTCCCATGACCGAATAGATCGTATCCCTGAACCGCTGCTGGGAAATGGCGGCGCCGGCCTCGATTGCGGCCTTCTGCTGCTGGATAAGGTTATCAAACGCAACCAGGTCTCTCCGCGGACTGACGAAATACAAATAGATCAGCTGAAAAAGATCCTCCAGATTCTCCGGCGTACCGCCACCGGTCATTCCCTGATAGATATCGTTAATGTAGGGCACGACCTGGATATTCTTCCTGGCTGTAAAACGGCTGAGCTCGATGCGGGTCCAGTCACCCACCCCACTTGCAGCGACAACACTGGCCGCCAGGCTACCCGAATAAAAGTCGTTATCGCTAACCTGGTTCAATCCCCCGATACTATATCCATTAAACAACACCTGGTCATTTTTATATCGTGTGCTTTTTAAGACAACCTTCACGCCGTTATCCAACCTTAGCTCCGTCGCACCTACGGCAGGCAACGCCTTCTCCTCCACGATCCTGCCACCTTTCAGCCGCTCCTGCATAAGGGCGCCATGACTTACCGTCTTATCCTGGTAGGGAGCCATCGGTTTGCCGGCCTCATCCCGGACCCAGCCGGCGACCACCTCTTCCGAAGGCAGCACATTCCCATCCATTCCATCACTTTTAACGATAATATCCCGATCCGTATCTTTGAAATACTTTCTAAGCAACGCGCTGACACCGCCGGCGGTAATGGTGTCAAGCGCCGACCTGGAAAGTTTCAGGTCATACGACAGATCAGGCGCGGCCTCCCCCGTCAAAAAATGCTTTGTATATTTGTCGATATAGACCAGGGCGTCCGTCTTGTCCCGCTCCTTTCCCATCTGTTCCAGCCCGGCAGCCATGATCTCCTTTGCCCGCTGAACCTCACCTGGCGTAAACCCCTGGATTTTCATACGCAGCATCTCGCTCCACCAGGCTCTCACCCCTTCCTGCAGCCTTCCAGCTTTTGTAGTCACACCGCCTTCCAGCACATCGACTCCACCCTCAAAACCGCCTACACGCATACCGCCAACCAAATAAGGAGGATCGGCCTGCTGCATCGCCTGGTTGAACCGGTCATTCATCAGCATATTCAGGATCTGCCGTTCCATATCCTCCGCGTATTCCGAAGCCGTCTTTACAATAAGCCCGGGCAACTTGATCAGCACTTCCATCCCCGGAAGCTTGATTTCAGCGTCGGCGATCGCCGCATACTGGTTTTTACCCTCAAGAGGAACTCGGAATTCCTTCCTCTCCCGCGGGTTCAGCGGCATCCTGAGGTCCCCGAACAAAATCCTCACCAGCTTCTCCGTTTGGTCGACATCGATATCGCCAACGACAATGACCGCCTGCAAGTCAGGTCTGTACCAATCACGATAGAACGTCCTCAGCTCACTATGATCAGCATGAAGGATGACATCCTCCAGTCCGATCGGCAACCTGTCGGCATAAAGCGAATGATTATAAGTGATCGGAATGGTCCTTTCCTGCATACGCTCTTGCAGCCCCGCATGCAACCGCTTCTCCTCCAATATCACATTCCTTTCCTTATCGATCTCCTCGTCACTCAGCGTAATGCCCTGCGCCCAGTCCCTCGCCACCTGCAGCGCATCCCGCAGCTGTTCTTTGCTCTTCAGCATGATCGGCAGCTGGTATACCGTCGTGTTAAAACTGGTGAATGCATTCAGGTCCGCGCCGAACCGGACACCGGATTTTTGCAAATAGCCCACCAGTTCATTCTTCGGGAAATGCGTCGTGCCATTGAAAGCCATATGCTCCAGGAAATGAGCCAGGCCACGCTGTTTCTCCGTTTCCAGGATCGATCCCGCCTTATTCACCAGGTGGATCGTCACCTTATGTTCCTGCACCGTGTTACGTTGGATATAATATGTAAAGCCATTGGCGAGCTTTCCGGTTCTCAGTCCCGAGTCCATCGGGATTTCGTTGCTACCGGAAGTCTGGGCGCCCGCCCCGGCACTGACGCCCGCCGACAGGACAAGACACAACAATCTGGCAAAATTCTTCTTAACCATTTATTTCTATTGAAAATTTAAAAAGTTCATTGGGAAGGAATACTAAGGCATCCACCATATCTTGCTGGAAAATATATCGATCGGCCCCTCCGCATTCACGTTGGCCGCATTCTGCGTGTACTCCGTGATCGGATACGGCGACCGGATCGGCATCGCATTTCCTTTCCTGCCCTGATTATACGAGAGAGGAATATCCGGATAGGCGCCGTTCCTTCGGTAATCGACATAGGATTCAAATGCATCGATACCATTCAACGCCATATATTTCTGGAACATGATCAGCTTGTATTTGTCCGGCGCCGCGCCCCACGACACGTTGACATTGCCCGACTGGGACTGGTACCAGGAACTAAACACATTATCGGAAAGAGCCGGATTAAGACTATTACCCCCTGCATTCAGCCACCGGAAAGACTCCCTTACCGCGTTTTCATACGCCGTCTGCGCGTCGCCCTGCAGCCAACCCCGATAGATCGCCTCCGCCTGAAGGAAGAGGCTTTCGACACTGGTAATGATAAAACAGTCCATATCATAGCCTTTGACGATCCCCTGTGAGGAAGGCGACTTCGGTTGCATCATCGAACTAATGCCGCCGATCTGGGATATGAAGCTGGTCCCCTGAAAGGGGTACGCCTGCTGATCCAGGATCAACCCAAACCTGTTACCCCTGAAGTTGACCGGCGCAGGCTGAGCAAATGGCTCTGCAGCGCCAGCGGGCAGCGGCGCCCCCGCCGGGTTATAGAACAAGGACAGCCTTGGATCACTATCCCTTTTAAGCAGATCCATCGCAGTCGTATTTGCCGACGCCGCAGTCCATGACGGCACGACTCCATAAGTGCCCGATGGAATGTAATTCCTGGCAAAAAAGGAATACTGCGAATTCCAGGCAAAATAAGGCGACACCTTAACGTTATCGTAGCCTGGATTTACGCTCGCATCTTCGCCAGTACCAAGAAATCCCGACCCCTGCTGGACGATCTTTGCAACCTGCTGCTGAATATAGCCCTGCCGCTCAGTGCGATTGGCCTGATGGATCAACAACCTCAACTTCAACGTGTTTATGACCCGGAACCACTTCTCCTTATTCCCATGACAAAGAATATCAGCCGTCGATATGTGCAAAGCCTTGTCTGGCGGAGCATTGCCGATCAAACCGATCGCACTGTCGAGTTGAACCATGAGATCCTCGTATATAAATTGCCCCTTGTCGTAATGCGCCGTCCGGATATTGACATTGTACGCCTCTCTGTACGGCATGTCGTTATAGATATCGACCGCTCCACTGAAATCGAGGGCCTTGATAAATTTCGCGATTCCCTGATAGAATGGCTGCCCATTCTTCCTGGCATTCTCCTCAAAAAGCACGTCGTCGATCGCAGGGGCAAACCCGCCGGGGAAATACTTGTTCTCACGAATGTCATAGGTGCAGACAGGATCGGCAGGGTCGTGATAGGGCCAGCACCAGTAACCCATCCATTCATTCATCAGCCTGCCGGTGGCCGGCGTTGTTCCCTCACTCTCCAATAACCCCGGCAGTATCAGGTCGGGAGTCGCATTATTATCTGAAAGTTGCGAAGGATCATAGTTGACATCCACCCACTTTTTGCAACTGCCGAAAAAACAGGCAACCAGAAAAATGAGCAACCATGGGTATCCAATATTATTTGTCATATTTTTTCTTTTTTATTGAGGTACAATTAGAAATTGGCAGAAAGGATCACACCATATTCAACCACACCGGGAGGCGTATACTGACTTGACCCTGCTTGCGGCGCTACGTTACCGCTATTGCCCGCTGTCCCCCCGCCTGCCTGTGAGATCCCCGCCGTAAATCTTCCCGGTCCCTTGATCAGCTGCGGGTCACCGTAAAGGTTGCTCCTGGAATACCAGTTAAAAAGGTTACGGCCATAGATGCCCAGGTTCAATTTCCTGATCGACCCTGTCTTAAACACCTGCTCGTAGCCCAACACCACCTCTTTCAACCTCAGGAAATCGGAGTTGGAAAGAAAATTAGCCGACGCCTGCGAAACATTACTGTACAGGAAGCTGTTGGCCGCCTGTGTCTTAATGCTCGTGTTTACTACCGATTTTCCGTTGGCATCCAGGTACACCGAATTAGGGAATACAAATGGCAACCTATCATTATACGTCGTCTGCTCGTGGAGCCCCGCCCGTGTAAGCCCCTCCCCTCTCGAGAAATAATGGTTTCCTCCGATATTGAACTCGCTCAGCGTTGAGAGAGTCCAGCGTCTATACGAAAACAGCAGGTTAAATGATCCGACATATTTCGGTGTCGTCGTTCCCTCATATACCGCGGTATTCAGGTCGGGAATGGGATAGCCCGTCACCGGATCGACGATCGTCCTGCCCTGCGCATCCTTCTTATAATCATACAGCCAGTATTCGAAAGCCTGATGGCCCTTTCTCGCCACCGTACCTGCCAGCCCGTCCCGTCCCCCCGGAGGCGAAACCACATAAACACCGCCATAGTCCGGCGCGAGCCATTTCACCACGTTCTTATTCATGGCAATCCGGAATCCTCCACTCAAATTGAAGCCATTTGCATTCTTGACAACGTTATTAAGGTCGATATCCACCTCATAGCCCCAGTTATTCATAACACCCAGATTGTCTATCGTCGGCGCCCCGCTCAACCATCCCGTTGAAGCAGCCGTAATAACGCCGTTGTTTCGCTGCCAGTAATACGCGAAGTTGACCGCAAGCAGATCCTTGAAGAATCTCGCCGTAAAACCGGACTCGACGCTCAGGACCTTTTCAGGCTTGAGATAGGGATTCGGGTTGCCGGGCAGATAAGAGTAGGAGGCCAGCCCCGTCCCGCCAAACGAGCCGTTGTTAAAAGGGAATCCCACTGTACTCTGGAGGGTCCGCTCTGACTGGTAGGGCAGGATATTCATATTAGCAGTCGTCGTCACAGCCCCCTTCAGCTGCAGGAAAGACAGCCAGGATAGCCGCTGCAACGCAGGTACCGCCTCCCTCATCAGGACTGATAGGCTTCCGCCCACGTAAAGGTCCTTCCCGCGACCGACAGCCGCACGCTTCGAATCCCAGTCGTTTCGCGCCGTCAGCTCAAGAAAAGCCCGTTGCCTATACGCCATTGTGGAAGTCGCAAAAAAAGAATACCGGCGGGTCAATACATATCGCTCAGATGCACTAGCCACGTCTGTAGAATACACCAGGTTATACACCGGGATAGCAAGCGCATTGGAATTACCACCTACCTGCTTATAACGCTGCTCATCCACCACATTGCCAACCAGATTGCGGAAATCAAAATTGCCGGCCTTGTTCACCGCCATCACGGTAAAATGATTGTGTACCGTAGAAATGGTCGTATTTTCTTCCTCGAGCGTAGCCTGCCTGTCAAAAGCCCTTAAAAAGCCCCCATTCTGCTTGGCCCAGTCAGAAAAATACACCGGCTGCGTCTCATGCTTCTGGTAATTATTGTTCACTACAAACCCCGGGGCGTCTGCGATCGTCAGCCATGGCAACGGCCTGGCAGTCAGGTTAAGGCTGACAATACCCGAATTCTGTGTTTTGAAGGCCCTGTCCGACGCAATCGCCTGGTATGGACTCATCACATCGAAATCCGCCCAGTAGTGGTTATTGTCGGCCCACTCGTAATTCCTATAATCCTTATAGGATAGAAATGGAATAAAGGTCGGTCCGATCGGCCCGTAATTTTCCGGCCCGAGATTGGCCAGTTCCCGGAAAAAATTCACCTGGTATTGCGCATTGAATATGCCCATCTTCCTCCCGCCGGAAAGAAAGGCAGTCAGCGTATTTCGCGTATCGCCGGGCAGAATGCCCTTCTGGTCATTATACGCAAGCCCAAGGTAAAAATTGGCATTCTCATCCCCCTGTGAAATGGACAGATTGCTTTGCGCAGTCCTCGCCACATCGAAGAACCGGCGATAATCCCATCTGTGCGAGTAGTCCACCATCTGCTGATTCCCCTTCTCGTCCGTCCGGCCCAGCTGCACCTTGCTGCCGTCGTATTTTGGCCCCCATCCGTTATTGATCGTACCGCTATAAATTCCATTTCCATTGGCATCCACCAAGCCCGTTCCGCTCCCGAATTCATGCTGCTCATACCTCACCGCCCGATAGTCTATCCGCTGAAAACTGACGGAATTGCGAAAATTGATCACCGGCCTCCCCTTCATTCCCTTCCTGGTCGTAATAATGATCACTCCATTCACCCCTTCGGGGCCGTACAATGCAGTCGCATTGGCGCCCTTGAGGATCGTCACCTTATCCACGTCATTGGGATTGATGTTATTGATAAAATCGAGGATCAGCTGCGCAGACGACTGGTCAGACCCGAACGATAGCGGCGATCCGTTCATGATGAACAAGGGCTGATTATTGCTCGTCGAAGAGAACGACCGGATACCCCTCATCAACACCTGCATCTGCGGTGTCATATCCGTACTCTGCGTAGCAATATTCAAACCGGATACCCTCCCTGAAAGACCGCTCAAAATATTACCGGTATTTCCCTTCGTCAGCTCCTCACCTTTTACCGTCGCCGTGCTGTAACCAAGCTCCCGGCTGGATTTCTCAACGCCAAATGCAGTCACTACCTGCTCATCCAGTGCACTGGCCTTTATTTTCATTACTACACTAATCTGCGTGCGGCCTTTTACTGCAACTTCCATGACCTGCATACCGACGCTGGATACGATCAGCGTCGCATTCTCCGGAACCTGCCTGATCTCGAACTCACCTTTACCATCCGTCACAACAGTATGATCCGTTCCTTTTACCTGTATGCTCGCGCCTGCGAGAACTTCGCCTTTTTCATTCTTCACTATCCCCTTGACAATAATATTCCCACGGACATCACTGCCCCTGCCCGGCGACTCCGGCGCCGGTACACCAGCAGCCTGCCGGATATAAATGATTTTTCCCTCTGCCTCCAGACGGAAAGGCTGCCCCTTCAATGCTACGCTTATCGCCTGTTCGGCCGGCATGTCCTTTACTGCAATTGTCACCGGATTGGCGCGCTTCATCAGCTCTTCATTATAAGCGATCGACACCCGGGACTGTCTCGAAATTTCATCAAACACCCTGGAAAGAGGCGCCTGTCGCATCGACAGGGTCACCTTCTGCGCAAACCCTTCCGCTGCCACGTGCAGACAAAGGAAGAGCATAAAAAATACGGGAAAACGCACAAAAATTGCAGTCTTTCTGGAAAGTATCTCCCTGCAGGGCAGACCTCTTCCACCAACGTGTAAAAGCATGCTGTGTTGAAGTTTTGGTTAAAAGTCAATAACTATTAAAGGAGTCGGTTTGATGGGATCCTGTATTTTTCGCTATGGAAGCACGATCACTTTATTACCTTCCGTCCTATAGTGGTGTATACCATTCCCCTCCAGCAGCTTGAGCACAGCAGGAAGAGGAAGGCTCCGGTCTATTCTGCCGCCGTATCTTCCGGAAAAATCGGTTATTTCATACACCACGTCGATATCGTACCAGCGGGATAACTCCCTCATCAGCGACCGGATATCTGCCTCACTGAACTTAAATGATCCGGACCTCCAGGCCACTGCCTTGTCGATATCCGGGTTCGCGTCCACCATTATAAAGCCGCTGTCCCGGCCAACCATCGCCTGCTGGCCCACGGTCACCACCTGTCTCTCGGCGCCCCGGGCCACCATTACTTTCCCTTCCACAAGGGTCGTACGCCGTATCGCCTCATCGCCATAGGCCATAATATCGAACTGCGTCCCTAAAACTCTCACTTCGACGTCGCCCGCTGCGACCACAAATACGCTGCTCTTGTTCGGCGCAACATCAAAATAGGCCTCTCCATTCAACTCCACTTTTCTCTCCCGGCCGGAAAACACCGTCGGATATCGCAAAGACGATACAGCGTTTAACCACACCCTGGTGCTGTCCGGCAATACCACCAAATACTGCCCTCCGCGCGGAGTCGCCATCGTGTTATATGCGACCGGCTCCCCCCTGTCTCCACCCCGGTAGCTGACCTGCCCGTTCATCTTTACGACCTTCACACCACCCTGTTGAGCCACCTGCCCGTCCCTCGCGCTGTCCAGCGGTATCTGCGTTCCATCCGAAAGGATCAGAACGGCCTTATCCGGCTTCTGTACTGCAACTCCTGCTTCAGCCGGACGCAGCGGCGCCGGGCCTGACCCCTCCTTATTGGTCACCAGCCACCAGCTACCCAGCATAAGAAATATTACAGCGGCGGCAGCCGACATTCCCCTCATCCAGGCCCGGCCGATCGCAGACACCTCTCCGGGCCGCTCCACTTCCAGTCCCAGGATCCGGAATACCTGCTCTATCGACGCAGCGGCCTTATATCGGTCATTTAGCACCGTTAGCTCCTGCATCAACGCCCGCCTGTCCCGCAATCCTTCATCGATCAACTTTCTCTCCTCACCTCCATTCCTCCATACGCGCAGATCCTCCCGCTCGCGCTCCGTCAGCGGCAGCCCTTCGATCTCCTTAAAGATCAAATGTCCTATAAGCACATAATACTGGACTTTATCCTGATCTGCTTCCATGGAAAATCAGTGTCGGTGTATAAATAAGACACCGCCCGATCGGGTTTGTCCCAAGCGGAAAACAAATTTTTTCTAATTAATTCCAGAAATAAGGAAAAGAAGTGGGATACCCGTCTGACCGAAATGCCTCCGAAGGACGACGAGGGTCTTGTATTTCTGGTTACGGACAGTCTTGGCGGAAATACCCATCTTTTTGGCTATCTCCTCTATGGACAACCCTTCTTCAAAGCTGAGCCTGAACACCTCCCTCATCTTCAGCGGCAGCTGTTGTACCACCTTGTTGATCTCCGCCATGTACTCCAATCGCACAATGCTCTCGTCGATCGCTTCCATCTCCCGCGCGTCCAGATACGTCGCCTTCACACGCCTGTCACTCTCCCTCTCAAGGCTCCTCAGACTGTTAAGGCATCCGTTCCGGGTCGACAAATAAAGAAAAGCCTTCAGGTTGCCGGCAGCCTCGAATCTGCCCTTATACTGCCACAACTTGATAAAAACTTCCTGCACAATATCTTTAGCTAAAGAAGAGTCCCGTACAAAATGCTCCGCATACCCGCACAGGAGTGGAAAATAACTCTTCATCAGCTCTCCCAGTGCGGTAGCGTCTCCGTTTGACAGACGGAGGAACACATCCTTGTCCAAAAAATCAGTCCGGCTTTGCAAAATTTAACCTGCTTATCGCCGCAATATAATAATAATTGCCGCCGGCCAGCAAAAACTATATTTTTTTGACAGACGTTGAATAGCAATGACCCGCAGCAATCACATACATGACCACTCTCCACCGGCTGTATGACTGCCGATATTTCGCCACTGAATGACGACATTTCGTACACAAGCGGATACGACAAATATCCCGCGACCTTCTCCCGACAGAATTCAGCGCTAAATTGTGTACCTTTTGACTGATTCCCGCCAAATCATTCGCTATGCGCCAGGTTCTGTTTACGGCTTTAGCCTTCGTCATGTTGATGCCTGCAAAGGCACAGCGGATATTCAGGTTCGAAGTGGATTCGATGCTGAAAGTGCTTGATCCCGGCAAAAAAGACACCCAACAGATCTTCACCCTGCTCCGTATCGCCGAGTTTCATATTAACATGAACGGCGAATATCAGCCCGACCTGGACAGCGCCCGAACACGCATCGAACAGGCCAAAAGGATGAACGCCTTCGTGAAAAGTCGCGACGCCGAAGGCTATATCCTCCTCGTTGAATCACTCCTGTCCAAGGAAAAGCCCGATGGGATACCTACGGGAAGACAGCTCAATCAACAGGCAGCAGACATCTTACAAAATGGGTCTACCCCGCTGTTACTGGGAAAAGCTCTGATGGCCCTGAGCTTTTATGGCGACTACCAGGACACAGCCTCGCTAAAAGGCAAGATCCAATACCTCGAGACGGCTGTCGCCTGCTTTGAAAAGGCTGGACAAATCACGCTACAGGCCAATTGCCTTGAAACGCTCAGCGACCTCTATAACCTGAAAGGCGACCTCCTCCGCGCTGAACAATCTGGCCTGAAAGCCGTCAACCTGTACAAACAGACGAACTATCCGAACATACAGGGGCCCTATATCCTGGTATCGAACGCATTCAGCAACCAGTTTGAATACAGCAAAGCCGTAAAATATGCCCTGCTTTCTCTGGAAGCCGTAAGAAAGACGCATGACTCCACCCAACAGTACTGCCAGGTCAACAATATCATCGGTATCCTTTTCGGAAGGCTCCACGAGTGGGAAAAAGCGATCGGCTACTTGCAGGCCGCCTTCCACTGGGCAGAATACAACAAAGACCTTGTCTCGATGTATGTAGTACAAACCAACATCAGCAGTTACTATATCAATACAGGCCACCCGGAAAGAGCCGTCGCGCTCATCGAATCTACAGCGAAGAACTATCCCATTCCAGCCAATATATCTCTTCAGATCCGAGCCTATCGGACCTATGTCTCAGCCTATGCCAACAACAGGGAATTCAAAAAAGCGGCGTATTGGTGTGAGAAGATGCTTTCGCTTGCGGCCAATTGGCCAACCGACAAATTTAGACTCTACCACTCCGCCATGGAATTTTACGTTCTTTCGCATCAGTATCAAAAGGCCAGGGAATTATTGCCGGACTACAGACTCGCTTTCAGCCAGATTTCCGACTCCAGTATAAAGCTGACCGCCTACAAGCTGCTATTTCAGCTGGACTCGGGAGAGCACCACGTACAGGAAGCCCTCCACGACCTGCTGCACTATGACGAACTAAAGGACTCTATCTTCAACGTCGAAAAAAATCATCAGATCGAAGAGCTCCAGATCGAATACGCGACCGCCGAAAAGGAGAACAACATAAAATTACTTCAAAAGGAGTCGGAGATACAAAAATGGGATATCGTCCACTCCAACCAGACACGCAATTATTCCATCGCCGCTGCCATCCTGGTATTGAGCGTCGGATTCGGCCGCTATCGGCTCAAACAGCGGCAAACCCGGCAACTGGAATTGAAGCAAAAGGAAATTACAGCCAAAAATACACAACTGGAAAAGCTGCTGAAGGAGAATGAGTGGCTATTGCGCGAAGTGCACCATAGGGTAAAAAATAACCTGCAGGTCGTTATGAGCCTGCTCGGCACACAATCCGCCTATCTTCGGGACGACGCAGCCATCAGCGCCGTCCTCGACAGCCAGCACAGAGTGCAGTCCATGGCTCTCCTCCACCAACGCCTGTACAAGTCCAACGACGCTACTGCTATTGAAATGCAGGACTATATCGAAGACCTCGTCGACTACCTTCGTGATACGGCTCCGGCCGGACAGACTATATCTTTCCAGCTGGACATCGAGCCTGTTACGCTGGACGTCGTACAGGCCGTACCGATGGGATTACTTATCAACGAAGTGGTCACCAATTCCATAAAGCACGCCTTCCCCGGCAACCGGGCCGGACGCATATCCCTTTCTTTCCGGCACGCAGGAGCAGGGCTTCTTGCCTTGTCCATCAGCGACGACGGAGTCGGCTTGCCCGAACACATCACCCCTCTCGCCAGCAACACTTTCGGCTTACGCCTCATCCGGGGATTGGCCGAAGACCTTGATGCAGAGATAAGAATAAATGCACGTTCCGGTCTCTCCTGGACGTTCAGTTTCAAATACAGATCGGCAAAAGAATTTGCGACGGCCAAAAGTGAATAAAATGGCGAAATAAAGTAATTGATTCCCGAGACCGTTCTCTAATATTTTGACGCTCAGCTTGTTCAACATGGCATGTCATTAGCCTTTTACACCCGCCAGGGAATTACCCTGTCCGATCAAGTACCATGCAATACGCCATAGAATGAACGAATATCTTGACCTCATACAGATCGGTCGTAAGAACCTCTATGAAAGAACACTGGCCAATACTGATAAAGAGCTCAATTTCATCCCGCCAGGATTTAATAACAATATCATCTGGAACATGGGCCACATGATCCAGGTCAGCGAGCACATGCTATATCGGAATTTCCCCTCCAGCCGCCCCCGGCATGCCTTCGACCTCGGCCTGTTCGCAAAAGGAACGAGGCCCGAAAGACAATTTACGACCGATGAAATTCTGGAAGTTCGCATATCCCTGATCGAGACTGTCGCCCTCTATAGCAGTCGTCTCGAGTCCATCGCCGCCGCGAATTCGATGGACACGCTGGCTCAGCTGGACATAACACCGGAAGACTACCGCACCCTTGCCTTTCACGAACTGATACACCAACGCGCGATCGACCGCCTCCTTGGCTCCATCCCATAAGCTACAGACCCTTTTCGATCTCCGGCGCACACCAACCTTTTTGATAGCTGCATACTTTGCCGCCGAGACTTCGTGTAACCCTGCACAAAATGGCGAAATACCGTCATTTCGTTTTTGCAAAAATAGATATAACGAAATGATTTTTAACCATTTAACATTTGGAATGAGTTTGGCTATAAAATAATTACCTTCCTATTTCCAACAGTTGCTTCAGGAGTAAATACCCAACTATACACTAATGCATACAGTAGCCTTAAATAATGGAACGGCATGTTTCGCAGGCATCGGGAATGGACTCATGGACGTGCACAGGATGGTCATTCAGGTCGCCGGCTCCCCGTCCACCGTACTCATATATGGTGAAACCGGTACGGGCAAAGAGCTGGTGGCAACGGCGATACATGCCCTGTCTCCCCGCAAGGAAAGTACAATGATAAAAGTAAATTGCGCTGCCTTGCCAGCCACTCTTATAGAAAGTGAATTGTTCGGTCACGAAAAAGGCAGTTTCACCGGCGCAGCAGAGCGCCGGATAGGAAAATTCGAATTAGCGCATAAAGGGACGCTCTTCCTCGACGAGATCGGCGAACTGCCTCTTGATCTTCAGGCCAAACTACTGCGCGTACTACAGGAGAGGGAATTCGAAAGGGTCGGAGGCCGCGTCCCGATCAGGACCGACGTCCGCATCATCGCGGCTACCAATAAAGACCTCAGAGGAGAGTCCGAGCTCGGCAGGTTCCGCAGTGATCTGTTCTACCGCCTTTTTGTCTTTCCTATTATGATCCCCCCACTAAGAGAAAGAAAGGAAGACATCCCCGAACTGGCCGCTTTCTTTCTGGAAAAATATAGCCGGCTGGCTGGATTACGACTAAGATCATTGTCACCGGGCGCCCTCAAACAGCTGGCGTCTTATGACTGGCCGGGAAATGTTCGCGAACTCGAGCACTGCATCGAACGCAGCGTCCTGATATCTTCGGACGAAGTGATCGATCAGCTCGCTTTACATCCTTCCAAACCGACGAGAACCAGTCATCCAACCACCGGCAGACGGGTCAGGACAATTGAAGAAGTAGAACGTGAGCACATCCTTGCGATACTCAAACTGGCTGGAGGCAAGGTCTCCGGCCCCGGTGGCGCCGCCGAAAAACTTCAGGTCGCACCTACAACACTGCACTCCAAGATGAAACGGCTGGGCATCAAAAGATCCTTTAAAGACAGGGGGTAACATGCAACTAAAGATACTCATCGTTGAAGACGTTTTCATTGAGGCAGACCATCTCAGCATCATTTTGACAAAAGCCGGGCATACCGTAACCGCAATAGCCAAAAGCGTTGACCAGGCCCTCAAACTATACAAGAAAGATATACCCGACCTGGTAATGCTGGATATATTTTTAAAGGGGCCACTCACGGGTATCCATTTCGCCGGTATCCTCGCCAAACAAGGCATTCCGTTTATTTATCTCTCCGCCAATTCCAATCCGTCCACCCTTCATGCCGCAAAGGAAACGAACCCTGAAGGCTTCCTGGTGAAACCGTTCAGGGAAAAGGACATCCTTGTAGCACTGGATATAGCCATTCACAGACGCCGGAAGGCCACGCAACTACGCGCCCGTCAGGAAAAATGGCTCGGCGGCCTATTAAAAAGCCTTGTTAACGAAGCAGCCACTCAGGACCACAAGATGCTTCTGCTTATCAGGGCCTTTCACCAATCCATTCCCTTTGACCATATTCATATCGAGATGGATGGCCCCGAATCACCAGCTTCTGCCATGCACTGGTACCAGCGATCGGGCCGCGACGAGTTCAGACGAATTGATGTTTCCGAATCAGAAAAAGGCTTACAAGAACGTTTGCGCACGACCTTCCGGATTCAGTCGACACTGCCGATCACAGTAATGGAGCCCTCGGGTCGGACCTCCAGACTTACTTTCTTTAGCACGGACACAAATGGATTCAACGTAGAACACTCCGAATTGCTTCGCGTGCTTATTCCCCTTATCGGATCGTCTCTCGAGAGCATTCGTTTGCACGCCAACACCCCCGCCAGACCACACCGCGGCACAAGAAACGGCCGGAGGGACAACGACGACCTGCTCAAGGATATCGTAGGTACAAGTCCGAAATTGCAGCACGTTCTGGGCATGGTAAGGCAGGTGGCCCTGGTCTCAAGCACCGTCCTGATATATGGAGAGACAGGCGTTGGAAAAGAAGGGGTCGCCGCTGCCATACACGGCCTTTCTGACCGTCGCAACAAGCCGTTCGTTAAGATCAATTGTGCCGGTATGCCGACCACCCTCATCGAGTCGGAACTATTCGGCCACGAACGCGGAGCTTTTACAGATGCAACAGGCCGCCGCATCGGAAAGTTTGAACAAGCCCAGGGTGGTACTATTTTGCTGGACGAGATAGGAGAAATGCCTTTGACCGCGCAGACCAAACTGCTCCGCGTCCTGCAGGAAAAAGAGTTCGAACGCATAGGCGGCGACCACGTGATCAAGCTCGACGTGCGGGTCATAGCCGCAACCAACCGGGACCTGCTCGAAGAGATCAGTGAAGGCAGGTTCCGGATGGACCTGTACTATCGCCTTAATGTATTCCCCATACTCGTACCCCCCCTCCGCGAAAGAAAACCAGACATTCCTTTACTCGTTGAGCATTTTTTAAGAAAGATGGCCAATTCAACAGGCAAACCGGCAAAAGAATTGTCCAGGGCAGCGATCGAGCAAATGATGAATTACTCCTGGCCCGGCAACATCCGTGAATTGCAACACGTTCTCGAACGGCATTCGGTAATGAGCCCCGGCGACCTCATCGATCGGATCGATCTGCCTTCCCTTGATCCGCAAAGAGCGGCTCCATCGACGGCGCCCGGATTTTCTCCGACGCCTTCAGAAAAGGAACAGATATATGCAGCCCTTGATAAGTGCCAGGGGAAAGTATCAGGCCCTGGCGGAGCAGCCGAACTTCTCGGCATCAACCCAAATACTCTCGCTACCCGGATGCGCAAGCTGGGGATCCGGCGAGATTTCTCCGCCGGATGATCCCCGGCCGGTACTACTCACTTTCCGCCCCGATAAGTTTAAAAAATTGGCTAGATTTGCTGTCCTTCGGAACAACAATCAGGGACTACCATGCCGGATTCGACCAGGAGATTTAGAGATTTACGGACTGAACAGCTGAAAGCGCTCAAACCTCGTGAACGTATTCTAAAGACCGCGATTGCGCTATTCAATGAATACGGCGTACATACTATTGGCGTCGACCGTATCATCGCAGACAGCGGAGTTTCTAAAAGATCGTTTTACGACTATTACCCCTCAAAGGCCGACTTGATCGCGGCCTACCTTGATTTTTGGGAAGAATTTCGGTTTGCCAACCTCGAAAAGCACTTGAAGGGAATTAAAGGGGGACCCGTGGCGGAGATCCTGGCGGTGTTCGATGCCGTTGACGATTGGATTGGTCAGGCGGACTTCAAGGGTTGCACATTTACCAGGGGGCTGAGCGATTTCAATACCGACGATTCTAAGCCTCTACGGGAAAAGATCGACCGGCATTTTGAAAAATTTTCGGATTTAATAAAATCCCGCTTAGTCGGACTCACAACGCCCAAAAAAAAGAAAACCTTACTGCTTCAATTAATGAGCCTCATTGTCGGGGCAATGGCCGTTGCGCACGCAACGGGCGAGAAAGACATCGCTCAACTGAATAAGAAGATCGCGAAAGACCTCCTGTCCGAATAAAATTCCCGCCCGTCAGAACGTCTTCTCCTGATAAATCAACACTATAGTCGCATTATCGCAACGAATTGGCGAAACCCCGACACCTCATATTACGCCTGCCGGTCTATTGATTTGAGGCCTAAGTAATTGAGCCTGGCACAATTTTGTCCAATAAAGAGAACAGGCTTCCAATTGCACAACAGGCTAAAAAGTATACTATTATGAAACGCGTGCTTATTACCGGGGCCCACGTCGGCATCGGCCCCGAAACAGCAAGGCTCCTCGCCGCCAGGAATTATCAGGTAACACTGGTCGCACCGATTGAACAACAGTTGGTGGCCGCCATTAAAGAGCTCCCGGGCCAGGGACATAAATATATCGTCGCCGATCTAACGACAGAAGAAGACCTGGCAACGGTAACTGCCGATCTGCGGGTCCAAAAATACGACGTCCTGATCAACAACACTACAACCGGGCCGCACGGGAATTTCACCAATATCCCGCTGGATCAGCATCTTGGTCTGATGTGCCTGAATATGGATGTCCTGGTCATGCTGTCCCACTCTTTTCTCCGCGGCGCTACAGCCGGCGATTCGCTGGTGAATATCGGTTCCATACTTGCTCATGCTTCCTTTCCCGGTGGCGCCGTGTACGCAGGCGCTCGAAGTTTTGTGGTGACCTTTTCCGAGTCCTTGTCATATGAATTCAAAGACAAAGGGGTATTTGTCCTGGGTTTCAATCCCCGGAGCACCCGGCCGGGGACTCCTGCAGCTGGAGGCCATTCGGATTCTCCTGCGCCGGCCGGCGGTTCGGTAGACATGTTCCCGGATCTTGTCCTCTCCAGGGCCGGACAGGTAGCCAAACAGCTGGTGGACGCACTGGAAAAGAGAGTCAGGCCGCACGTGGTCCATGGTTGGAAGAATAGGTTGATGTTATTCGGGTTCCGGTTCCTCAGCAGGAAGCTGGCCGTCAATTTATAGCTCAAACACTTATTACCGTGAACGCGAACCACACAAGTTCGTATACTTTTTTTTGGAAAACACACAGATCTGTGTACTTTTGTGTCACCTATATTTCATTTAAAGGTTAACTATAAAAAAAAGCAAAATGGCAAACTTCAGCGAATTTGAATTCAGGAATATTCCCGGTTTCGATCAAAACACCTTTCAAGGGTTTGACCAGGCGATCCCAATGAAAACCATCGTCATCTACTGCTTTGATCCCAGGGCATCGGACATACCGAAGGCGGTAGCAGACTATTTTGGCGACGAGGTATATCCGGGAGAGAACAGACTCGACGAGGCCGGTCACCGCATCGGTCACACCCGTACCCTGTTCACCATGTCAAATGGCGGTGGCCGCGCACTGCAGGCCCTCCAAACAATAGCAACGATGGACTATTTATTCGCTTACAGGAACGTCGTTGTAGTCCACCATTCGTTTTGCGGAATGACTTCCTACACCCCCGAGCTGTTGATCCAAAAATTTCATGACCATCACCACGTCGATATTTCAGGCATGTGGGACAACGAAGACATGGCTATTATTGACTTTGAGAAGACGATCAGGCATGACATCAGCCTGCTGCGCGACAGCCCGATCGTGCCAAAACATCTTAACCTATACGGTTTCTTCTATGAAATAAATTCAGGCAAACTGACTGAGATCGTGCGCGACCTTTCCGGAAAATAATACACCATCCATCGATCTAAAAGGACAAATATGCTATCTGACATAAAACCTCCCGACAGCACGATAGCCCGTCAAGCGGAAGAATATGCACGAGCGGTATCCAACGACTTACTATTCAATCATGTAATGCGTTCCTACTATTTCGCCAGGCTGATCGCCCGGCGGGAAAATTCGAAAGCAGACAACGAACTGATTTTTCTTTCAACCGTCCTGCACGACCTTGGCTTTACCGACGCGGGCCGCGGCCCCAACCGGTTTGAGATCGAGGGCGCTCACGCAGCCCGCAATTTTCTCCTCGATCGCGGGGTAGACGATGACCGCAGCTGGAAGGTCTGGAACAATATTGCCCTCCATACGACGGACATCAGTCTTTACAAGGATGACGCCTCGCGCCTTACACAGCTGGGAATACTGTATGATCTGACCGCGTTGCCGCCGGAAATAAAGATCGCTCCGGCAGACGTGACCGAAATAGTACGCCGGTATCCCCGCTTAGGTTTTAAGAACGGTATATACGAAGTTTTCCGGGACGAGCTCGACCGCAAGCAGCCATACCCGCACCGCTTCCACTTTTGCACCGCCATAGAATACCACCGGACGGGGCGTGTCGATATACCGGATCCACGGCAGCGGCTCGAAAGCGCCCCCTTCGATGAATAGATCTGTCCCTTTCCTTCACCCTCTTACCACCCCGATGACAAGAAAAAATTACATCGCCACTGTCTGGCCACTCACGATCGCGATCAACGGCCTGATCATTCTTTCGGTCTTCTCGCCCAAAATAAGCGCAATGAAGGGACACGACCTTTCGGCTCTGCCCCTTCTGAACGCGATTCTAAATGGTCTGACCTTTCTTTCCCTGCTCATCGCACGCGCTGCAGTCAGGCATAGAAATACCGAAAGGCACCGAAATTTCATCTTTCTCGCTTTCGGCTTCACATTTCTGTTTTTAATATCGTACCTGACCTATCACTTTTCTGTCCCTGCCACAAGATTCAGGGGACCCGTACTGCTTCGATACTCCTACTTTTTTATCCTCTCGACCCACATATTACTCGCGGCCATCATCGTACCATTAGCGATGTATACAATGGGCATGGCCATCAGCGGAGACGTCGCCAGACACCGAAGGATAGCCCGCTGGACTATGCCGATCTGGCTATACGTGAGCCTGACGGGCGTCATCGTCTATATAATGATCTCTCCCTATTACAACGTTTCAAAGCCGTCAACGGACACATTCAGTAAAGACAACGCCCACAATCTGACGACCGTCCCTTCTCCCCTCATTAGGCCTGGGGCGAATATCGTTCATATTGTCTCCTTCTTTTCCGATCTCAGCCGATCGAAATTCAGGCAGGTTTCTGTACTTTAGCGCCCATAACTCAGAAGCATGTGTGAAATCATTAACCATTCACACGTCAAAACTGACTCAATTTATGAAGAGACTTTGTCTATCCCCGTTAGTCCTGTCCGGACTTTTTCTTGTTATTTTTATTATTTCCTGCGGAAAACAGGGAGCCACCGGTCCCGCCGGTGCTACCGGTGCTACTGGTCCTGCCGGTCCTGCCGGGCCCAAAGGCGATTCCTCAGCGGGAACTGTGATCTATTCCGATTGGATGGATGTTAACTTTCTGCCTGATACCATTATTCGCGCAGGAGGCAAGATCGACACGATTGGCTACTATGCCATTATTAGCGTGCCCAAACTCACTACGGCGATGTTGAATAATTCAGATGTAAAAGTATATATCAATACCAGTGATATAACTAATCCGCTCATTTACCCGTTGCCTTATTCTGGTACATCGGGGCTTAATATCGAGCTTTCCGCTTACGCGCAGAATATTCAGCTGTATTCCAATGGGCAGGTGAGTACTGTAACCAGCAATGGGAAGAAGATCCAGCAATATCGGTATATGATCGTGCCCGGCAATACCAAGGCAAGCACGGGTAGTAACGTAAAATGGTCAGATTATACTGCGGTAAAAGGGTATCTCGGACTAAACGACTAAACTTGACCCCGTATACTCCGGCTATCGGAATATATTTTAAAGAGGGCGTCTCTCCTTTTGAGACGCCCTTTTCTATTACAAAGCCGGGTCTATCCTACTCCCGGTCGACTTGCTGCACGAGAAGTGGGCCTGCGCTATCAGATATACAGCTGGCCGACAACAATGATATCAGAACGGCTGGTTGTATTTACCGGTCAATGCTTTGTTTTCAATGCTTTTTGCAAAATTGGGCGTTTCCTCACGGTTGTGCGCATCGGACGCAGCCTGTCTTGCAGCAGCGGCATCCTTCAGATCAAGTCCGTGCTCTTTCAGGTATTCGAACATCTCCGGCGTAGCTGTTGCGTGGATCTCGTTGGTGTAAAGGGTAGTATGATCATCGATCCTGGTTGCTTTCAGCTCCCACAAAACCTGAACCCTGGTGCGGCCACCTTTGGTAATGGAATCAGAAATAGATAGCATCCGGCAATAATCGGGGCGATGGACATCAGCAACGTAATGCTGAACCATCAGTGCCTCTCCGATGGTCTCCACATTTAGCGATACTGGCCGGCCATCAAACGTACTGCTTATCGCAGCGCCGATATGTTGGGTTGAGCAGCGCTGATATTCTGCATCAGGCAGATTTAAAAGCCAGTCTGCAATGTTTACTTTCTCGATTGGAGCATTAATAATAGCTGTCACCGTTGAGTGAGATAATGCATTTTCAGTGGTCTGTTTAATTTCCATGTTAATTCAACTTTGAGTTGGAGTTTGCTTTTGTTTAACGTTGTAAATCTATACCCTCCCGCAGAAAGTGGCTGTTCCTACTCTGTGAATTGAAAAAATCGATCGTTGAAACGGCCAAAAGTATCGTTGACCGTACCATATCCGCGGTCGTACGAAATCCCGGGTCAATCGGAGCACTGAAGTTACCGATTCAACGCCCGTAATATTGGCTACTTTTCACTCATGCTCCCACCGAATGCCCAACTTTTTCATTTTTGAATAGAGAGTGGTGGCGGCTATATCCAGGGTTTCGGCCGCTCCCCCGGCGCCAGAGACCCTGCCCCCGGAGAGCTTCAATGCTTTGAGGATGTGCTCCCGCTCCATTTGCTCCAATGTCTTCATCGAATTGTCCCCGGGTTCCTGGCGCAGCGTAAAGCTTTCCGGCAGGTCCGCATTTTCAATGATATTTATCCGGGCCATCAAAACCTGGCGCTCGATGAAATGCTCAAGCTCGCGGATATTTCCCGGCCAGTCATGCTCCATCATCCGTGCCATCACCCCCTCGGATATCGCGGTGACACGTTTTCTATTCTTATAGGAACTGATCTTCATGAAATAGTCCGCCAAAGCTGGCAGGTCCTCTTTGCGTTGCCTTAATGCGGGAAGCTCGATTGGAAATACATTCAGCCGGTAATACAGATCTAGCCGGAACCGGCCTTCCCCTACTTCCTTTTGCAGATTCCTGTTGGTAGCCGCAACGACCCGCACATCCACTTTCGTAACAGTACCGCCCCCCAGCCTTTCGATCTCCTTTTCCTGCAATACGCGCAGCAGCCTGGACTGAGCATCCAGCGGTAACTCGCCAATCTCATCCAGGAACAGGGTTCCGCCGTGTGCCTGTTCGAATTTTCCCGCGCGTCGCTGGCTGGCGCCAGTAAAAGCCCCCTTTTCATGACCGAAGAGCTCGGACTCGAGCAACGTAGGGGGCAGCGCTCCACAATTGACAACGACATAGGGCCCTTCTTTGCGATGCGATAGCTGATGGATCACCCGGGCCATCCTCTCTTTGCCCGTGCCGCTCTCGCCTAAAAGGAGAACAGAAGCATCCGACGGCGCCACCAGGCCCGCTCGCTGCATCACTTGCTTGAGAGCAGCGCTGCCCCCAACGATGCCTTCCATGTTGACGTCATCTCTTCCAACGCCGGTATTTTCCAGCACCTTGCCCCGGTCCAGATCATACCGGTAACGAGCAATATCCAACATGACGATGAGGTCCCGTTCGCGAAAGGGCTTGACCAGAAAACCGAAAGGCTCTGTCGCCTTTGCCAGTTCAAGTGTCGCCTGGTTGGTGTTGGCGGATATGAAAAGGAAGGGGATCTTTTGTCTGCGCAATTCGCCAGCCAGATCAATGCCCGACTCAGACCCTTTGAGGACGATATCGATCAGGACCCAGTCGGGCTTGTGCAGCCTTATCAACCTGCGCGCATCGTCTGTCGAGGAGGCCATGCCGGCCACCGTGTAACCCGCCTTTTTGAGCATGATCCGGAGATCATTGGCGACGATAAACTCGTCTTCGACAATCAATACTTTTATCTTTTCCATTCATGATCAGTTTTGGGGCCTTCCATCCTCGATCCGGCCATTCAAAAGAAAAGTAACTGTGAGGCTTAATCCATGTCCATTGTGCACTTGTAAGTGCCCACCCAGCTGTTCACTCAGGCCCACCAGCAGACTCATGCCGAGTGTATCGGTATTGGCCGGATCGAATCCGTCCGGTAATCCGACCCCGGTGTCGGCAATAGCCAAAAAACAGGTATTCCGACATACCTTCTTCAAAGTAATGGATATCTTTCCTTCCCGGTTACCGGGGAACGCATATTTCATAGCGTTGCTGATAGATTCGTTCAGTATCAGTCCCAGCGGGACAGACTGCGCGATGTCCAACTGGATATCGTCTACGTCCAGATCGAACCGGATGTCCTTGTCGGACAAATAACAATCTTTCATGTATTCCACCAGCTCTCTGACATACCAGGACATATCGATAAAGGAGATATGGTCGGCCTGGTACAATCGTTGATGGATCAGCGACATCGCGTGCATACGCTGCTGGCTATCCTTTACGGCCCGGATGGCATCGTCACTGGACAGGTAGGCCGACTGCGTATTGAGCAGGCTCATCACGATCTGCAGGTTGTTTTTTACACGGTGATGGATCTCTTTCAATAGCCATTCTTTTTCCCTGACCAGCCTCTGCAAACTTTCATTCTGTTTGTCGATCTGATCTCGGCTGGCTTGCAGACGCCTGTTACCGATCTGCTTCTGCCGGAATGCGATATAACTGACCACCAGCAGCGAGGATAATAGTACGGAACCTGCGATAAATATATTCTTAGTGTATTTCTCTTTCCCGATGGCGGTGTTTTGCAACTGGTTTTTTTGGGTCAATAGCTGAATATCGTCATCCTTCTTTTCTGTCTCGTACTGCACTCTGAGCTGATCCAACTGTTTCGCCTTGTCGATGTTATAGGCAGAGTCGGATGCTTCCTTATACCGTTTATAATGTTCAATGGCCTGGGTGTAGTTGCCCTTTGCAGAATCCAGCCGGTAGGAATAAAGTTCGAAAAGCACCCACTGTCTTGTCAGAAAGGGCATGTTTCCTTTTGCCTTTTCAGCAGCAGAAAGCCAGGTTTCGGCTTCTTTGAAACGGCCGGCTTTTTCGAGATAATCCGCAAACACGAACCTGATCAACTGTTTGTTCCTTTCGGTTGCCTCCGGTTTGTGATAGTAATACAACAGCCTGTCGTAATACAATTTTCCGGCCTTAAGATCGCCTAACGCAATATATATTCTCATAAGAAGAAACCAGGAGTTCAATTCCAGGAGGGAGTCCTTTACCGGGTAGCTCTGCAGGTTCCTGGTCATAAGATCCAGTGATTCACGGTTACGGCCTTGTTTCCGAAGTACATCGGCCATATTCTGCTGGAGCCATCCGATAGACAAAGTATCCTTTGCAGCCTGGGCAATAACCAATCCCTTTTTAAAATATTCCATGGCCTGATCGTAATAACTGATATCAAAAAAACTGATACCTACCGAATTATAGATCTCGAGCATCAAGGCTCCGCTGTCCTTGAGCCTCTCACCTGTCTGCGCGGCCAACAGGTTAAATCGAAGAGAAAGCGAGGGACTGTCGAGCTGGGCGTACACGATCCCGAAGACATTATATAAACCCTGTAATCTCTCGTAACCAATGGCTTTGTACAGCCCTAGCGACTCATAGGCCTTCGCCAGGGCAATCCGGTAATCTCCTTTATCTGAGTAAAGATCGGCCAGGAATTGGGTTAGTTGCGCTACGCTGCTGGTGTCTTTTTCATCCTTAAAAATTTGTATGGCCTGCTCATACAGGTTTACTTTATCGGGCAACTCCTCCGGCGAATTACCATAACTTCCGCCATACGCGATAAGCGCCTTCGCGATCCGGATCCTGTCGCCATACTGCTGAAAGATTTGAAGCGCCTTTTTCGCGTACCCCGCGCTTAGGTTCTTTTCCTTCCTGGCCGAGGTCACATCGGATAAGGCCAGGAGAGCATTTCCCTCGCCCAGCCGGTAATGAGCTGCCTGGCTCAGTCGTTCAGCCTCCGAAGCAAGATCCATCGCCCTCTGCAGGTCGTCCGGAAAGCTGCCGGGCCGATCGAGCGCTGCGCGGCTTTCCCTGATGAGGGTGTTTATTTTCCCCGTATCCGGCGACGATTGGGAAAACCCCAACCGCGCGAAAAGGAAGGCGGCTAATGCGCAACAACTGTATTGGAAGGCTTTACGGGACACTATACGCGGGTCGATGCTTAACATTATTCTGTCAAAAGTAGAGAAACCGGCGCTCATGCCCTAAAAACCCGGGGAAAACCGTTGCATTGGCGATAAGCTTCCAGCACACATATTTTCCCCGGCTTTCCTCCATCGAAAACTACTCCTTTATAAACTTCAGGAACTCTTCATCTGTCTTTTCCCTTTCCTCGATAAATGCGGCATGGCCGCTGTTCTCAAAGGGAATCAGCCTCGAATTCTTTATCCCGAGGTGCATCTGTTCGGCCAGTGCAAAGGACACGATGCTGTCCCTGGTAGCATGAAGGATCAGCGTGGGAATTTTTATTTTGGGCAGGTCGCTGCGCAGGTCCTCATCACGCAATGCGATCAGGGCCTGTTCCATTGCATAAGGCGAGGATTGCAGTTCGATATTTGTCAGCCATGCCGCAATTCCAGGAGAAAGAGCAGAGGACGTCAGTGCAAACTTACTGCCTACTGCGGCAAGCAAAGCGGGCCGGTCGGTGTTGTTCAATTCCACCCATTTTGTAATATCCTCCCGGGTGAAAAGGGGATAGGGATAATCAGGCTTTTTGGTGTGGCAGGGCGCAGCGGCATCGAAGAGCGCCAGCTTCGAGACATGGGCGCCGCCGTATTTCGCTACATAGTGCAGCGCAATGGCTCCGCCCATCGAATGTCCGCCCAGTATCGCATCCTGAATGCCCAGCTTGTCGAGCACTGTCTTGATATCCGCGGCGAACTGATCATAGTCGTATTTGCCAAAGGGTTTGTCCGACTCGCCAAAACCACGTAAGGTAATACCAATGGCCCGGTAGCCGGCCTTCACGAGATCGTGATACTGATATTCCCAGCAGGCGTCGCTGAGAGGATATCCATGGATAAGTATGACCGGTTTGCCATTGCCCAGATCGGTGACATGAAGCCGCACATTGGGTTCAACTTCTATATATTCAGACCGGGCAGATACCACCGGCATGTTGTTCCCTTTGTCCTCTTTTCCGGAGTAAGAAGCCAGAAGAATAATTCCTCCCAGAAGACTTGCAGTAAATCCTGCCTTGATAATGCTTTTCATATTTTTTGACATTTTCCTGTTATTAAAGATGGGCTGCCCTGATGATGACGTCGACTGCCGCCTGGGGCTCCTGCATGAAGAAGGTATGGCCGCCTGTGGTTTCCGTTACAGTGGCGCCGGCCCTTGCATTCATCTTCCTTTCAAGGATGGGGTTGATGGTCCCGTCGTCCGTCGGGAAAATGGAAAACGAAGGCTTGTATTTCCATGCGGCCTTTGTCACTTTGTCCGTAAAGGCTTTTACCGTTAGGGGTATCTGTGAATCGAACATAAAGGCAGACTTTTCGCTGGTTTGACCCGTTGCGAAGGTCCGGTGGAAAAGCGCTTTATCCAGATAGACAAGTCCCTTTGAATCCGGAGGTAAGATGCCGTTGACTTCCAGGATGGGTACGGACTGTACCAGATCGAGGGTGGACTCCCCTTCATCAGGGATAAAGGCCGCGACGTACACCAGGCACTTTACCGCATCATGGTTACCCGCCTGGGTGATCACGGTACCTCCCCACGAATGACCCACCAGGACCACATCGCCCTGTTGTTTATCCAATGCTGCGTTGGTCGCATCGACATCCGCCTGCAGGGTGGATGTCGGGTTTTGGACCAGTGTAACGTTATATCCTTTGGACACCAGTAAATGATAGGCAGCTTCCCAGCCGGACGCGTCGGCGAATGCGCCGTGAACGATGACGATATTTTTGATGGACATCATAAAGTTTTTAGAATTTTAATGAAGGTATTTTTTCAACTCTGCGGCGGCTTGCAGGAATAAGGACTTCGTAGCGGGCGATTCGGCAAGGGCGTTGAGTAACCCAAAATCGTGGATGGTGCCGTCATAGCGAACCAGCGTAGTCGGTACGCCGGCCTCGTCGAGTTTCCGGCCATAGGCTTCCCCTTCGTCCCTGAGGATGTCATTGTCGGCTACGGCGATCAGTGCGGGGGGAAGTCCTTTCAACTGATCGGTGGACGCTTTCAGAGGAGAAATATAAATGCTGTTTAACTCAGCGGAGTCCGTGCTGTACATGCTGTACATCCATTTCATCAACGGGGCCGTGAGGAACCTGTCCTGCCCGAATTGCTGCCAGGATTCGTCCGTCGTCTCAGCGTTGGTCACCGGCCACATCAGGATCTGCACCTTGATGGCCGGGCCACCCATTTCCTTTGCTTTGATGCAGGTCACGGTGCTCATATTCCCTCCTACGCTATTGCCGACTATGGCCATATTCTTACCGTCGACACCGATCTCCGGGCCATGACCGGCAACCCATTTTGTGGCAGCGTAAATCTCGTCCAGCTGAGTAGGATACTTTGCGTCAGGCGTGGGAGTATAGTCGATAAATACGCCCGCGTAACCCGTCAATACGACCAGGTCCCTTACCATGCGTTTGTGCGTAGGGTAGTCGCCCAGCACCCATCCGCCACCATGAATAAAGACAAACACCGGCAAGACAGCTTTGGATCCTGCGGGACGCACAATATTCAATTTTACCGTCTTACCATCACTATGAATGGTCTTCTCCGATTCTTCGATCCCGGAGAGATCCACTTTCGCAGCCGCCTGGGCGTCCACTAATACTTTCCGCGCCTCCGCAGGCGTAAGGCTTTCAAGGGGTTTACCACCACTGGTGTTGAGGGCTTTCAGGAACAGTTTTGTATGGCGTTCGATGCGTGGATCAGATGCGTAATCGATGACCTTTGTCGCATTTGTCATAGTTGTATCTTTTGTGGTTGAAGAATTTCCCGGCGTAGTGGCGTGATCCGTACATGCACTGAGACCAATGATGAATAACAAGGAATACTTTATCATTTGATGTTTATTTGATTTAGGCGACAGGAGTGCAGTTGCACCAATATGTTTACAAACGGGATGCCGCGGTTGCAACTATTTGGTCTATATTTGTTTACGAATTTTAGGGTAAGGAATTGATTACGATATATCGTAAATTTATATGGGCAATAAAGGCGTTCAAAAGAAAGGAATGAGTATGATAAATGGAGTACCGGCCAGGTACGACCCCTCACTACTGCTCAGCCTGGCAAATGAGATCGCGTCTGTTCGTAGTCGCGACGATATGGCGGCACGGCTCAGAGAGGTTTTTCTCCCACTCTTCTTCGGTGATTTTATCAGTTTATGGATGTCCGGTGAAAAAGACGGAGATCCGGTCAATTTCTTTCCTGTTTCGATCCCAACGAACAAGACTTCCGCTCATGCCTTGCCGGCCGAACCGCCGATGCCGAAGGCTTTGTTTGCCGACCTCTTGTCAAAAGGCCCCGTGTCCCGCCTCCGATTTTCCGCTGTTGAAAAATTGACCGGGCGGACGGCTTATTCGGAATATTGGAGACGGAAGAAGATCACCCAAATGCTGGCGGGGCGGCTGATCACAAACAACGACATGAGGGGAGTATTGTGTATCTATTATTCTACCGAAACCGATCTTGTGAATGAAAAAACGCGGTTGTTGGCCGACTATCTATCACTGGCAGGCACGGCGATCGGCAATATCCTCTTCTTTGAAAGATCGCAACAGTTATTGCAGTCGGCCAGGCTTTACCGGAAGCAGCAGGAAGAGGAAAGTTCCGATCTGCGGGGATGGGAAAGATCAGCAACCTCCGCCTCCGGCATGATTGGCAACAGTAAAGAAATGATGACCGTTCGAAGGCTGATTGCTCAGGTTGGCCCATCCGATGCGACTGTTCTATTGACCGGAGAGACGGGCACGGGTAAGGAATTGGCCGCCGAATCCATCCATTCAGAATCGCACCGACGGGACAGGAACATGATCAAATTGAACTGCGCGGCCTTGCCGGCAGCCCTCATCGAGAGCGAGCTTTTCGGCCATGAAAAAGGCAGTTTCACCGGCGCGTCGTCCAGGCGTATCGGTAAATTTGAACTGGCGCACGGTAGTACGATACTGTTGGACGAAGTGGGAGAAATTCCGCTTGAGACCCAGGTGAAATTGTTGCGGGTATTACAGGAAAAGGAGATCGAGCGTATCGGAGGCAGCAAAAGGATAAAAGTTGACGTCCGTGTGATCGCCGCAACGAACCGAAATCTCGAAAAGGAAGTCGCCGCCGGGAAGTTCAGAAGCGACCTTTATTATCGATTGAAAGTCTTTCCCATCGCTCTGCCTCCGCTACGACAAAGAAAAGAAGATATAGAGGCTTTGACCCTGTTTTTTGCCGGGATTTACGCACGGAAGTTGGGCAGAAAGACCTTGAGCGTGTCGGCGAAGGCCATGAAGTATATGATGAACTACCCTTTCCCGGGAAATATCCGGGAACTGGAGCATATCGTACAACGAACAATATTGCTCACAAGTGGTAATATCATCCGAAAATTCCACCTGCCACAGGAACAAGAGGCTATGGCCGAGGCTTCCCGGGACTTTGTCATTCACCCCCTGCATTCAGTAGAACGAGATTATATTTTGAAGGTTATCAAGGCCTGCGGAGGACGAATTTCCGGTCCTCACGGAGCCGCTGTGAAACTAGGGCTCCCCGCAACCACACTGATTTCCCGGATGGAACGACTTGGTATAAAGAAGCGGTATGCCCACAGAGGCAAGTAAGATCAACGCTTCCCCACCGCCGGGGCCGGAAACCACATACGGGGGCTTACTGTGCAAGAGTAGCATCTTCGCATCTGTCTTTTTTTGTAACATCCTTATTTTCTGAGTGTGTATACCAATAGACCCGCCGGTTGACCCGCCGCCGCACGGGCCGCCACCACCAGGGTCCGAAGCTCCGGGATCAGCAGGGAAGTTCTCGCCCCGCCCCGGGTCGGGATATTTGCCGTCTGTTTATAACTTCCGTCGCCGGATGCCTGGAAAATACTCACCGCACCGGCGCCTCCGCTGACGAAGATCTTCCCCGACGCGGCATCATAGTACAGGTCGTCTGCGTCACCTGTCATTTCACAGGAAGACAATTCTTTTCCCGTCCGGCCCTCATACACCACCAGCCGGGCCGGATGGCGGTAACCGACCAGCACCCGATGACGGTCCGCATCGAGGGCCATCGGAAAATTGGCACTGGCCTTATCGTTGGTCCACTTTGCCACCAGCGTCGACTGCCCCGGATCCACCGCACCGACAAGATGCGCATCGGGCAGGTTCACGAATAGCCGCTGCAACCCCTTATCGAGTTGGAACGACTCCGGGTGTGCCGGCAATTTGATATCCCCTACCTGTTGATGGGTCACCGCGTCGATCACTGCGATCCCGCCCGATCCATATCCCACATACACCCGCCCTTCCGCAGAATCGACCCGCACATCATCCGCATCCGAGCCCAACCGGATCGTCGCCACTTTCTCCCAGGTATGCGCATTATAGAAATAACAATCCCCGGTGCCGGCGTTGGCGACAACCACCTCCCCTGTCTGCGGGATATATCCCACGCCCTGCGGTTCGTCCAACCCATGAACACTATGCACCACCTGCCCGGCCACAAGGTCCACCGCCTCCAGCGTATTGTTGCCGAGTGCCGCCACATAAACAACGCCCTCCTTGAGGTTGACATCCAGGTGGTCAATGCGCCCCTTCACCTCCGGCAATGGGATCGTTTTGGTCAGGGTCAGCTGATCCGTCCCATAAGACGGTTGCGCCAGGCAACCCGAAAAGCCACCCAGCACCAACATCAGCGCCAACGGCCCCCCATAGCGCGTCCCTGGCGCGCCCTTTTTACGGTATATCCTCATAACTTTGAATTCGTCTTATCCAGCGCCGCCTTCAACCCGACCGCAAGCTTTCGGGATCCCCAAACCCCAAAAATGGAGCATGAACTACCGCGGCTCGTCAACAAAGCTAAATCCCAAATTGGAAAGAATTTAGGAAGCCGGCCCCCGCTTCAGTCCCACCGCGATGGTAAAAAGAATTACGATCAGGGCGGCGTTCCGTAGCACCTGCCTTTAACGCTGAGGCAAAAAAAGCGTCCGGATCGGCAACGCCGGTCTTGATGACAAGGCGCTGGCCCCGTAGAAAAAAGCCGCCTCTAAAGCTCCTAAAGCCGATTCAAGGAACAGTGCTTCGTCCTCATCGTCATCAAATAGGAAGATCATCATGCGTCCTGTCATAGAAATGAATTTTAGTGACGAGAGAAATAATCACGTCTGAGACTGCAACTAGTTGATGTTCCTGGCCAATGGAATCTTAATTTATGCCAAAGCAAGGATGATGCCTATACTGGTTAAGACCTGGCTTACGGTACAACATTTTCTCCTTTTTTTCCAATTAGCGAGCTTGTGCGTCTAATACGACATTCGGATAAATCCTAACTTCAGGTGTAGCGATTAGCCTTTAAAAAGAACATCCGGAGAAGAAAGCATTTCGCCGGTGGGGTCTGAACGGCCCAGGGGCGGCGTATATTGGTGTAGTTTTTGTTGATTTTTCTGTACCCGGTTTAACATCCCTTAAATGACTGTCCAAATTGCTACGCCGACACCCGAACTAAAGACACGTATCTTGCTTGATGCAAGAAATTTCCTCATTTCTATTCAAGCCGGTGCTTCCCGTGAGCACCTGGTTTCCCGGCTGATCGAGATCAAAAGGCAGGAAACCCACTTAATACAAAACGAACAGATCAGGCTCCACCCGCACCTATGGAGCATTATGCTCAGTCACTTCGCAAACAGGAGAGATCGCGAAATCATTGACACGCTTGAGTAAACCGGCCGATGAACATTCCGCTCACGTGCATAAATTTGAGAGGTACGGTTCTGACCTGGTCGCACCTGGAATCCAATATCTGAATATGAAAACGTACGACCTATGTGGAAAGCCTTGAATCATGGAGATAAAGTATCACCTGGGGATACCCTCCGCTATCGCTCCCGTTCCGACAACTCAACATTAGCTGGAGATGTATACGTTGTTGTAAGAATTGACCAGCATCATTTCGAGCTCAAAAATAAGGATGTAGCCCCTGACGCTCCAGAGCTGGCCCGCATCAAGGCCGTTCGTTACCTTGATGTAGGCTATAATGTACTCCCCGAACGGTGGTTTGGCCCGGAAATAAGCGCGACCATTTCAAAATAATGTGCCTGCCTCCGTAGCCTGCGTCCGTACCCAATCGTTTTCCGGCAAGAAGTTGGATGAGTTGATGCGGCAAATACATAAGCGCTATGAAAGTTCATGCATGGCACTTCTCGAGCCTTGAAGACACTAACGTGCGAGAGTAAGAGATTAGCTCGCCCGCTACCGCGGGCTTCGCTGATCTCGCGCGGGGGAGGCTTAAGACCCATTATGATGCCCGCGGACGGCCTACGGCCGTCTTCGTTTTTTGTC
>DATJJA010000155.1:0-30353 GCA_035492595.1 Puia sp. | reverse complement strand
AGGTGTGATTATGCATTTTTATTGCCGGTCATTCCGGAAAACTACTCTCTACCTGTTCCCAAAGGGTCCCTTCAGTCGCCTTGACCAGAATTGCTCCATTGGAAGTCACTTCGACATTCTTGAGCTCATAAAACCCTGACTTGTAATGGGAGGGAACGCTTAGCCCTTCAATTTTCGCTTGCGCCGGAATAGTGCCGCCATCTCCTTGTGTCACGACATTTAATACCTGCATCGTCTTCATAGGGCAAAAATACATCACTACGCCCCCGTGATCCATGTCCAGCCGGACAGGCGACAGGTTGGCCGTAACTGTTCCTCCATGGGAAAGTTTTCCCTCTTCCATCTTTTTTCGGAGAACGTCCGGCTGTGAAAACGAAGTAATGGTTACAGGTGAGGACTGTGATTGGTTGGTGGGCTCATATGCCTTTCCCCCACTGAAAAGGCTTTCGAAAGCCGCATACATCTTCTTCATACATTAAACGTTTTAGTGTAGTACAGTATAATAACCATGTATGAACAATAAATAAGCTTATATATTCGTCCTATTAGAAGACATACAATTCCCGGACCTGGCTGCGTTGGAAAACAGAATAATTAATTTTTTGTTTCGGGTAAATTTCGTAAATTCTATAGGTAGATATTTTTTGGGCATACGCCTGTTATCCCCTTATTATGAAGCAATTGTTCTTAATAGCTGTCTTTGCGGCTGTCTTTACTATACAAGTCAAAAGCCAGAAAATAGCGGACGCGGCCACCGTGTTTTTAAGCTTACTGGATTCAGGACAACAAGCCAGCTGCTTTTACCCCTTCGACGTAGATGAGCGATATAGTTTCCACTACTTCCCGGTTGCGGGGCCAAAAGGTATTGCAATGGATAAGCTGAATCCAGGACAAACAAAGGCAGCCTGGGATTTGATAAAAACATGCCTCAGTGAAAAGACCGTAGAAAAAGTCGGGGAGATCATACAATTAGAAATTATTCTGAAGGAGCTGGAGCACCGCCAGCCAAATGACCATTTCCGCGATCCTGGCAAATACCATCTGACCATTTTTGGAATTCCCAGGAATAACACTATTTGGGGCTGGAGGCTTGAAGGTCATCATGTATCATTCAATTTTTCGGCAAATAATGGGAAATTAGTGGCCGGCACCCCCGGCTTCCTGGGAGCCAATCCAGCTGTTGTGCAGCAAGGCGCCGGGAAAGGGAAAGAAGTATTGAAAGAGGAACGTGAGGCCGGCTTTGCCCTGCTTCATTCTTTAACAAAGGAAGAATTAACCATGGCCATTGTGGATAAGACTGCCCCGGGCGATATTATCACTTATAACAACCGGGAAGCCATGATAGCGCACCCGGAAGGCCTTCTTTACCCGGAAATGAGCAGTGCGCAGCAGGAACAAATGCTCCAATTGATCAGCCTTTACGTGCATCGTTTTACCAAATTGTTTGCTGATGAAATGCTTAAAGAAATACAAGAGGCAGGACTTGACAAACTTCGGTTTGCCTGGGCGGGCTATACGGAACCCGGGCTCGGAAAGCCACATTATTATCGTATCCAGGGCCCTACAATAATCATTGAATATGATAATACCCAAAATAATGCCAACCACGTACATACGGTTATACGGGACCTTTGCCATGATTTTGGCGGAGATCAGCTATTGGAGCATTATAAGGCCCAGCACCAGAAGGCGCATAGCGCAGCTGTCTTGTAAAAATTCTTTGCCTGTTAACATCATAAACAATTGTATTAATGAAAAGAAGAGGAGCGATAGTTTGCCTGTTGGACCTTTTACTGATACACGCGGCTTTCGGGCAACGAATGCCGGGCGAGGTGGATTCTTTGCTGCTGCCGGCACAGTATGCTCATTATCAGGCTGAATATGCATTGGACGCACCGGTCAACCAACAGGCCTGGCTGGATCAAAAGAAAGGGCTTCATGTGGCCTTTGTCTCGACGGACAGGGCCTGGTTCCGGACGGAGGCGCCGGAGCAGCAGGAAAATATAGTGTGGGACGTTTCTGGTTGGCGGGGCGAGCGGCTGAATGCGCAGATCCTTATCTGGTCGCCCGATACGCTGGAGCAGGTGAGGGTTAGTGCAGTGAACCTGGTCAATAGAGGAGGAAGGCCCCTGAGAAGCAGGAACACCCTGAACCTGGTCCGGTATGTACTTTCCAATTATCCTTACGGCGCAAAGGATGCCGTGTGCGGGAACACGCCTTACAAGAATGGCTATCTGATGCCCGATCGGTTTGAACCGTTGGAGCGTTTTCTGCTTCCGGGCCGGACGGTAAGACCGGTCTGGTTGTGCATCGACCTGCCGGCAGGCGCGGAGCCGGGCTTGTACACCGGAACCATCGTAGTGAGCACGACGAACGCCAGGGCGAAGCTGCAGGTGAAGATCCATGTACAGAGCCAGTTGCTGCTTCCGCCTCACGAATGGAAGTACCGGCTGGACCTCTGGCAGAACCCCTGGCCGCTGGCCTGGCGCAACCACCTGCGGCCATGGTCGGAAGAACACAAGGCATTATTGAAAAAACACCTGCAACTATACGCAAATGCAGGCGGCAAATACATCACAACCTATGGGGTGCATTCGCCCTGGTCGGACAATTCCTATATGATAGAAGGGGGGATGATCGAATGGATAAAAAAAAAGAATGGGGGATGGAAATATGATTATACGATCTTCGATAGCTATGTGCAGCTGGCGATGAGTCTGGGCATCGATAAGGCGATAACCCTCTATTCGCCTGTTCCCTGGGGAGATCGTTTCCGTTATATGGATGAATCTACCGGCAATTATATATATGAGACCTGGAGGCCGGGGTCGCAGGAGTATAGCGATCATTGGAATGTTTTCCTGACAGATTTCCGGGCGCATCTGCAGCAGAAAGGATGGTTTGGAAAGACCTATATCGGGATCAACGAAAGTGAAATGAACGAAACGCTGGCGGCCATTCGGGTGGTCAAAAAGCATTCGAAGGACTGGAAGATCACCTATGCCGGAAACTGGCATAAGGAGCTGGACGGTCTGCTGGATGATTATTGTTTTTTGTACGGCAATGAGCCCGGTCCGGAAGAGTTGAAGGCGCGGGCAGCCAGGGGGGCTACTTCAACGTTTTATGTATGCTGCAATCCTGCCAAACCGAATAATTTTGTCTTTTCTCCACCCATTGAGGGTCGGTGGATCAGCTGGTACTCCGCTGCCCGGGGGTACAATGGATTCCTTCGCTGGGCCTATGAAGCATGGCCGGAAGACCCGGTCCGGGATGCCCGGTTCGGGAGCTGGCCTGCAGGCGACTGTTTCCTGGTATACCCCGGGGCGAACAGCTGTATCCGCTATGAAAAGCTCAGGGAAGGCATAGCGGACTACGAGAAGATTCGTATAATTAAAGAGTCGGCGGCTGCATCGGGCGATAAGGTTGTACGAGAGCTTTGGAAGGCCTTCGAAGAACACCTGAAAGTGTTCACGGCGGAGCATGATTTCGACGAAACAAAGATCACCGCCGACGTTAACAGGGGGAAGGCCATGATCGACGAATTGAGCGAAAAATTAGATGACAATAAATGAGAGAAGTGGCTGTAAATGGTGGATATCTGCTGAAATCAAGCATCCGGTATCACAGGCTCTACCAGCTTAGCTAGTTTTTCCAGCGATTCCTGCCAGCCTAAATAGCACATTTCTACGGGTATCGCTGCGGGGATTCCTTCCTGCGTAATTTTTATTTCTGTACCCGCCATAGTTTCCCGAAGCCAGACTGAGGTGACCATTTCTTCCGGCAGGTTGGGATCGTCAAATTTATCAGTGTATTTCAAAAACTCACCAGGTTTGAGTTCCGTGTATGTTCCACCGAATGAATGGCTATTGCCGGTCGAGAAATTCTGGAATGACATCTTAAATGAACCACCTTTCTCTACATTCATTTCGTGAACGGTGCAAAGGTATCCATAAGGAGGTAACCATGAAGCTATCGCCGGGGCTTCCGTAAATGCGCGGTATATCTTTTCCGGAGATGCTTTAAGAACTCTGTGCAGCGAAACAGCATTGTTTGACATAAAATAGTTTTTTTGTTTCATGTTGGTGATCGAACAAAGTTAAGGCACAAGGGATCCTCCTGTAAGGGGCATTCGCGCCAATATGAAGGCAGTTTGCGACTCCGACCAGCGGAAAAAGTTATTCCTATTCGTGACCGTTATTTTTACGGGCCTGGCGATGTTACAGATGCAGCAATCTCACGAAACCGGTGGTTCGCACCAGGTGCTGTAACTGTTTTTGTTCGCTCCTGCTTTTTTTCAATAATTGTTTTACCGAAAAATAGAGGATGGTGAGGTATTGTTTCGACAAAATGGAAAAATTGCAGGTATTAAGGGAATCGAGCCATTCCTTGCCTGCAGCCTTTTCACCCGAACGGACCAGGGCCATGGCTTTAAACAGATGGATCGATTCCAGCAGGCTGTTTTCGGTTGGCGGTAATACGTATTTTTTTTTGTTCTTCAGGAACTCATCGATATAAAAAAGGGCTTCTTCAAATTGTTTTGTTAGCAGCAGGGCATGGGCCAGGGTGGAGTAGAACCGGAACACCGATACAAAATTGTCTTTGGTCAGGGATATCGTTGCATAGTACTGGCGTATATTGATGAGTATAGGCTCGGGGCTGGCGCCGGTCTGCATCAGCTGCGCGGCATAGTAACGTGCGGCCGTGGGGGGTGAGCTCTTTTTGTTCAGGTCATACTGTATGACTGCCAGGTAATGTTTTTGGAGGTTTTCATCGTCCATGGCCAGCCAGTACCGCATGCACAGCAGGTAATTCCCAAAGATCTGCCCGTCCATGGTCTTTTTTTCGTAGAGATAATACCGCAATCCATCGCCATAAAATGAGTTCAGGCGATCGAAATTGACGAATTGTTCGAAATAGTAGAGCTGTCCGTTGTTTGTCTTGGCAATTTCCCGTTGGAACTGGTCGATCAAACCAGGATAATATTCCATGAAAACGATGGTTTGCCTGACAAAACGGAAAAAAGTAAAATCGTTCTCATCCGATACCTCGGTTTCTTTGAAAAGCATGACGAGGTAAAATAAGAGGTCTGTGTTCTGCTGCCCATTTGTTTCCCTCGGTTTTTGCTTGACAATCGTGATGAAATCATCAAAAGACGAGAAACCACAGTAAGCGGAGAGTACATCCAATGTATAAATCGATTGCTCGTGTTTGGTTTCCATTAGCTTAAAAAATCGCCTCAGCGTATTAAAGCTGAGCGTCGACCCGAGTTGTTGCGTAATGGCGTTGAATAGGAAACGGCAATCAGTAGACGACAATATTCTGCGACCAAGCATTTTTTCTGTATAATGCCTCAACAGGTGTACATATTCAGGGTCCATAGTGATAAGCTTTAATTGAAGGAAGAGCTTAATCCATTAAGGTGAGGATTGCGTAATGGCACAAAATGTAATTGAATATGTGGTCGCTGAGGCTGGCATGCAAATATAGAAAGTTTATTGTATTTATAGTTCTTCGTATTGAAATTTGGGCATATTAACAGCCTGGAGTCATATAGAGGTGATGGCGCGTAAATTGCATACCAGAGGAAAAAAAAAGATCCGGCCCGAGGAAACTCCCCAATAACCTTGGGGAACAATTGGCAAATCTGCCAGTCCGCCCATCGTGGGCAAAAGTGGGCATTTTTTTAACTGTTTTAATAATTACTTTCATGTCACATTATTTCATATTTGTATTCATTGGTAAACTAAACCTAACTACTATGGACAGTTGATGTATATAAGTATGCAAAATGCCTCTTTCAATTTAGTTTAACTTTATCAGATCATTATTCAAATTCAAGGACTATCAGTCCTCTTCATCCAGGAGATCCAACACCTCTGTTATGATCTGAATCCACCATTACCCTCCTGGTATTCAATATTCAATGGCAAAACATTCCCGAGAGCTTACACATGCTTGGTGATGTGTCGAATTGTTGGGTATTGACGAAGTGTCACGTGAACGACAGGGGAAATCAATTGTACAAGACGAATTTTTTATTTGCTGCGGTACTTATGTAACTGAGATCGGCGCAGCCGTTGCTAATTTATAATGAACTAAACCAGTTATTATTATGATGACCCGATTAGCGCCTTTATTAATAGTGACTATTTTTGGCCTTTCCTGCGCCTCCTCAAAAAAAACCGCTTATTTCCCCAATCAGGGTATTGCGGAGGTACTTTCTTCAAACAAGGCTCCAAAACCTCTCATCGAGATCAACGATATACTGAGTATCACCGTAACAAGCCTAAGCCCGCAGGCTTCCAGTGATTTCAATATCCCCAATACGGTTGGCTATTCCTCAACAAGCTATAACAGCGCCATCTCGCCCGTGAGCGGCTACCTGGTTGCGCCCGACGGCTATATCAAGTTCCCGCGACTGGGGAAGATCAAGGTAGTAGACATTACCCCGCTGGAACTCGAAGAAAAGCTCACCGCCATGCTGCTGATAGATGGGTCATTACAGAAACCCCTTGTCACGGTAAGACATTTGAACTTTAAAATAACGGTGCTGGGCGAAGTGACGCGGCCTTCAGTGCTCAATATCCCCAATGCCAGAATATCCCTGTTGGAAGCCATTGGCATGGCAGGAGATATGACCATCTATGGCAGGAGGGATAATGTGCTGCTGATCCGCGAGGAAGACACGAAGAAAATAACGGCCAGGATAAATCTGAATTCGAGCGATCTTTTCAGTTCGCCTTATTATTACCTGAAGTCGAACGACATAATATATGTTCAGCCCAATGGAGCAAAAGTTTCCAATTCTTCGAAGGCCCACGATTGGATACCTATTGTTTTCAGTGCGTTGTCATTTGCTGTGATCACCCTCGACATTCTTACACGACGATAACCTTTTTCAATATGCATACCAGATCGGGAGACAATACCGGGAAACCAGAGAAATTGGATTTTTACCAGTTGTGGCTGAGGTATGTTGTCTACTGGCCTTACTTCATTGTTCTTTTGGTACTGGCGCTGGCCGGAGCCTGGTTTTACCTGCAGCTGGCCACTCCTCTTTTTGAGGCTACAGCCAGGATTCTGATAAAGGACGAAACGAAAGGCGCTGAAGACTCCAAGGGTATCGAATTCCTGAATATGGTCAATACGGCCAACCTGATTGAGAACGAAAGTGAGGTGATCTCTTCAAAAACTCTGCTATATAAGGTCGTAACGGAGCTTGGCCTTTATGCACAGGTGTATACCGAGGGAAAATTCCGGGACCTCCCTGCTTATATTACGTGTCCGGTAAGGATCGAAGCGAAACATCCCAATAATCTGTCCGAGTCCGAAAAGATATTTTTCACCTTCGACCGCAATCTGCAAAAGGTGACCATCGCCGGGATAGCCCATCCGCTGGATACCTGGGTAAGGATCAATGACGATACCCTGCGTTTCAAGGCCAATCCCCGTCATGACGGAAGCTACACTAATCAATATTATTTTACACTAAGTCATCCAGCTGCACTTGGATGGGAAATAAAAGATCATCTCGAGGTCACCTCCATCAGCAAATCCTCTACCATCCTGGAACTGTTGTTGAAAGACGCTGTGCCCCAAAGGGCTGAAGATATCCTGAATGGATTGATGGCCACCTATAATAAAGCGACTGTTTACAATAAAAATACCCTGGTATCCAACACCTTATTTTTTGTAGACCAGCGGCTGGAACACGTGGCGAGGGATCTTGATTCCATCGAGAAGCAGATCCAGGCCTATAAGGAAAATACTGGTTCTATCGATATAGGTACGGAAGGGGGGCTTTTTTTACGGAATGTGAGCGACAACGACCAGAAACTAAGTGAGATCAGCATGCAAATGGCCGTACTGGACCAGGTGGAAGACTATGTCCTCAAAAAGGACAATAAGACCGGAATTGTACCGGCTACGCTTGGAGTCAACGATCCCATTTTATCAAATCTGCTGAATTTATTATACAATGCGGAGCTGGAAATCGAAAAACTTAAGAATATCGAGGGGCCGAATTCACCAACCCTGCTGTCGCTGAACAGCCAGATAAAGAAGATACAGCCCAGCATTCTCGAAAATATCCGGAGCCAGCGGAAAACGCTTGAAGCCAGAAAGCAAAACCTGCGTAGCACTAACGATAATTATTCCACCGCTATCCGCGCTATCCCTCAGAAGGAAAAGCAGTTGGTGGATATCAACCGTCAACGAAGTATCATCAGCGGCATTTATACCTTTCTGCTGGAAAAAAGGGAGGACATGGCTTTATCCCATGCGGCATCCATTCCCAGTACCACTATTGTTGACCAGGCAGAAGCTACGGAGTACCCGGTTAGTCCAAAGCCTAAAAGAATATACCTGCTTGCTTTTGCCATTCCTCTCCTGGCGGGTATGGCGACGATCACCATCAAAGAGACCTTCAACAGCAAGATATTGTTCAGGCAGGAGATAGAAAACATGACGGTTCATCCTATTATTGGAGAGATCATTCATAATAAGACAATTGCGCCCATTGTAACCGGGAAAAATGAAAGGACGTTCATAGCAGAACAATTCAGGCAACTGAGGGTATCCCTTACCCTTAATAAGAATAAGGCAAATTTCAGAAGGATACTGGTAACATCTACGATTGCCGGGGAAGGAAAAAGCTTTATTGCATTGAACCTTGGTTTGACCTTCGCCCTTACCGGGAAACGAGTAGCTTTGCTGGAACTGGATGTTACCAATCCGAACATCAGCAATAAGCTGAACATCCCAACTTGCCCGGGAATCGCCGACTATTTACAGGATAAGTGCAGCCTGGAGAGTATCATTAAACAATACAGCGACCTCGACACGCTATTCGTGATCCCGGCGGGCAAATATCCCGACAATCATTTTTCAGAGCTATTGGAAAATGGCAGGATACATGATTTGGTCGATCAATTAAGCGGGGTCTTCGATTATCTAATCATAGACACAGCACCCGTCAGCTCAATAACGGATGCCTATGTATTATCTGCCCATTGCGATATTACATTATACGTGATCAGGCATAAGTATACGCCAAAAGTATTTGTACAAAGACTCGATCAGAACGATCAGCTGATAAACATTTCGGTTGTATTTAATGATATCCGCGCGAGAGGATTTGGCAAATATCATTTCGGGTATGGTTATGGCTATGGGTATGTTTACAACGGAACCAAGAATAATTTACATTAATTTTATTAACACTTCTTTATGCATTGTGAGAAACGCTGGCTGGCTGTTTACACCCGGCCTAAATGGGAAAAAAAAGTAGTAAAATTATTCAACAACAAGAAGGTTGAAAATTATTGTCCGCTCAACAGGGTAGAGCGGCGCTGGGCGGACAGAAAAAAGATCATTCATGAACCCCTGATCGCCTCTTATGTTTTCGTACATGCAGATGAATCGGAATATATAATGATCAAAGAAACCGATGGCGTCCTGAACCTGGTTCACTGGTTGGGCAAACCTGCTATTATAAGGGATTCGGAAATAGATTCGTTAAAGAAGTTCCTCAATGATTATTCGAATGTGAGCCTCGAAAAAATCGATGTCAATGTCAATGATGATGTGAAGGTCACTTACGGTCCTTTAATTGCACGGGAGGGCAAGGTGATAGAAGTGCAATATAACTACGTAAAAATAGCCTTGCCTTCCTTAGGTTATTCACTTTACGCACATATACACAAGTCGCATATAGAAAAAATAAAGGCCCGTGCAGACTTTTTATTGCAACCTGTTTATACATTTATCGGATTGATAGTGCCGTATCTATGCGCATAGCCTTTCTTACGAACTATGATTCTACTGATGTTGGCAACTGGTCGGGGCTTGGTTATTATATGGCTAAAAGCCTGGAGCAGCAGGGTGTTCAGCTTATCAGGATAGATTGTTCCGTCAGGTTTTCCCTGGCCCAACTGGTCAAACGAAAGCTGATCAAATTATGCTGGCGGAAAATTCAACAGCCTGAACGTGACAATTTATACTTAAGGAGAATGGCCGGTAAGGCGTCCCGGCAACTGGCCGGCCGGCAGTATGATATTATCTTCGCCGCCGGATCCCTCCCTGTTAGTTTTTTGCGATCTGATAAACCGATCGTTTTCTACACCGATGCGACCTATGATGGTATGATCAGCCTGTATATCGACAGAAATAAATTGTGGGAGGGATGTTATATGCAGGGGAACAGGGCCGAAGAGGAGGCCATTCACAATGCCTCCCTGATCTTTTATACATCCGAGTGGGCTAAGAATAACGCTGTAGCCCACTACAGGGCAAACCCGGGCAAGATCAGACAATTGTGTTTCGGGTCTAATCTTGGGTCGGACATTTCAACGGTGCAAATGAAAACGCTGTTCGACCGGAGAAAGAAGACATTGCCTAAGAACTTTCTTTTTATAGGAGTTGACTGGGTCAGAAAAGGGGCAGGGGTAGCCATTGAAACTATCGCGCGGTTGAATGAAATGGGTATGCCAGCAACGATCACTATGGCGGGTTGCCGGGTACCTCCCGGTTTTACGCTGCCTTCCTTCGTTATACATCATCCTTTTATTTCCAAGGAAGGGGAAGCCGGAATGAAGAAACTGCGCAGCTTATATGAAAATGCTGATTTTTTCCTGCTGCCTACCCTGGCAGATTGCACTCCGGTGGTCTTTTCAGAAGCTGCCTCTTTCGGTTTGCCTGTCATAACTACCGATGTTGGAGGATGTCGCTCTGTTGTTATCGACGGAGTGACCGGTTATTGTCTTCATAAAGAGAACTTTGTGGCAGATGCCACCAGGAGGATCATATCGCTCTGGCGCGACGAGGAGCTGTACGAGTCTTTTTGCTGGCAGGCATTCTACCATTATAAAAGCGAACTGAACTGGGATGCGATCGGAAAAAAAGCGGTCACTGCGTTGCAAGGAATATTAAAATGATAGGATTGTGTTGCTTATTGCCTGCCATTTATTGTTATGTAACTGGCAGGGCCTGGCTGGCGGTATTTCTGTTGTTCTTCCTGACGACAGCAGGATTTCAAATGATCCCTGTGCAATGGATGGTAATGCCACCCCTGGGTATCACAAAAGCATACGACTGGGGACTTTTATTTACTGTCGCCATCGTTTTTATCAGGCCGAAGCTCTTTGCCGCGTATTTTGTATGGAATCATTTCAGGATACTGGCCGTCTATTGTTTGTTCCTGGTGGTGCTGTTGTTGTACAGCATTTTTGTAAAAGAGATCGAGCTAAGCGTGACGATCAGGGTGTTCCGGAACTTTATTTTTTTTATCAGCCTGTTCCTTTTTCTGCCATTGCGGATCGCTGACTTTGAAAAAATATGGAGGCTGGTAATTTACGCCACGTCCATCGCTTCCCTGGTGTATTGCCTGCAGCCGTTGCTGCATAAGGGTTTGTTAAACAAGGTCATATCTGACCTTGTCGTGGACCCTGGGGGGGGAATCGTTTCCCGGTATTATAATGTACCTGTATTAATCTGCCCTGTACTGTTTTTTTTATTTTTCCCTGTATATACTTTTCGGATCCGGTTCAGGAATTTGCAACTAGGCATATGTATGCTGGCCGTACTGTTAACCCAGCACAGGAATCTTATCGTCGCCGTGCTGCTTTGTTTTTTCCTGTATTTGATCATCAATAACAAGCTTCGGCTCGGTAATGCGATCCTGTATTGCGCACTCTCCATAGGAATACTCATCGGCGCAGATGATTTTATGGGTAAACGTCTTTCAAAAGGAGTGGAAGACGTTGGGAATACGTCACTTAGCAGACAGGTCGTGCAGTTTCATACTATTGCCTTAAGCGATCTGTCGACCACCGAGTTCAGAAAACTGCTTTTTATGGAACGGTGGCGTTTCGTATCGAAAGATGAGACCCGGGCTGTTTTCGGAATAGGACTTATGACGGATGATTCCAAAAAGGCAAGGACCCTGCGGTTTTACATAGGAGCCCCGGATGACGATGGAAATATTTCACAGGTCGCCAATATAGATATCGTGTGGGCAGGCATGCTTTTGCAACTGGGGATCGTGGGTTCGCTGATCTTTATATTTCTTCACCTGTTCCTGGTAAGAGCATTTTTCACTCAAAAGCGTGATCCCTATATGCAGACCGGCATCTTTTACATAGTCAGCCTTTTTGTAACCTCCTTCTATGGAAGTACCATTGCTATGCCTTATACCATGTGTATGACCATGCTGTTTGCGGCCTACTATTTTCGAATAACCTTACCTGGCAACAGGTCCGAAAAATCATGGCCAGTATCCATATCTCGATAATTACATCCCTGTACAGGTGTGCTTCCTTCCTGCAGGAATTCCTGTTGCACTATGGAAGGATCGAAAATATTCAGGAATGCGAGCTCATTCTCGTTCACAATGATCCCACCGATGAAGAGCTGGACCTGATCGATAAATACAGGCAGCCATCCATGCGCCTTGTGCATCTCCTGGTGAAACGGGAAGGGTTGTATGCCTCATGGAACAGGGCAGTCAGGACGGCTGCAGGTGAATACCTGGCTATCTGGAATGTAGACGATATCAGAACGTCCGGCTCGCTGATCGCTCAGAAAACCGCTCTTGAACAAAGTAATGCGGCTATTTGTTATGGCGACTTTTATGGTACGAACACCTATGGTCCTTATCCTGATAAGCTATATGAGTACCCGACGTATGACTACTGTAAAAAAGAAGCTTTCAAGCGGCACATTATCGGATGTTTCCCCATGTGGCGAAAGACGATCCATGAGCAAATAGGTTTTTTTGATGAGCAGTTCAAGCTGGTGTCTGATTATGAATTTCAATTGCGGGTAATACGCCGGCTCCCATTGGTAAAAGCGACGCCGGTTCTGGGCTATTACCTTGAACATGCCGGCCACAAGTTGAGCAGCAACCGCCGCGTGCAACATCGCGAACGAACGGCTGTGGAATTGCGCTACCGGATGTACGATAAGATTCTATTACACTTCCTGCCTTTTATTTCGGGATACAGGGTCAACCATGTTCTGAGTTTTGGCAAATGGACTGACCTACGGTCCATTCTTCCCGGCCAGCGGGGAATACGGCCAACGGAGGTACTTTCGTTAATTGGAATACCTTTTTTCTATGGTCGCTGGTTTATCAAAAGGAGTTTTCATGCATTATATACTATCATCTTTCATTAAGAACAAGCGACACCGTGATCAGCGTAGTAATTCCCGCATATAACAGGGCCGATTCGTTGCAGAACTGCGTTGAAAGCGTGATGCAGCAGCAATTCGAGGGCCTGGAACTGATCGTTGTCGACGACGGGTCTACCGATGGCACCGCTGAGTTGCTGATGAAGCTCAAAGAGCGATACTCAAACATGATCGTAATCAGCAACCCCGGTAATCGGGGTGTCAATTATACCCGGAACCGCGGTATCGAGAAAGCCTCGGGAAAGTTTATCCTTTTCCTGGACAGCGACGACAGGCTGGCCGACGGATGCCTAAGAAGGATCGCAGATACGATCAATTCAAACCCGGACAATAAACATTTTTTATTCTGGGTATCTGACAGACTCGAAGAGGCCAGGAAAGCCGTTGATTGCAGGCAGGTCTATTATGAGGACTGGATAAAGGCGAACATATCCGGTGATTTTACCCATGTGGTGGCTGCCGATGTAATGAAAAATCTTCTTTTTTTTGAAAAGTTCCGGATGTATGAATATTTGAACTGGTTGCGTGTCTTTAAAACAACGTCCCCTCAACTGTTGGCGCCCTATCTTGCAGCGGAACGGGAAAGGGGCCGGGCAGACAGTCTTACCACCGCCTCCCGCCTGCGAGATATTTCGGTGATACAGGCGAAGTTCGAGTCGAAGCAATCGTATTATGCGCTGCATCATAAGGACCTGTTACTTTTTCATTCAAAGGCGTTGTCAAAAAATCTACTGGCTGTTGTCCTGCTGGGCGTAGCCTGCAACAGAAAAAAGGATAGTCACCAACTGCTTAGCTATAGCAACAGGCCAATGATAAAAATGGCTGGTTCCCTCATTTTACTTGCCCCTCCTTTATTGGTCAGGAAATCAATTATTGCGTGGTCAACTTTTAAACACAGATCATGGAAAGGATCGTTCATTTAATATTTACCCTGGAGTCGGGCGGGGCGGAGAATATGCTGGTGGATATTGCAAATGAGCAGGCTTCCCTGGCAAATGTAGCCATCATACTGATAAATAAGAAATACAGCATGGACCTGGTCAGCAGGATCAATCAGAATGTTCATTTTTATTCTTTAGAACGGGAAGAAGGCAATAGAAGATCGATCCGCTTCCTGTTCAGGCTTTGGGGCCTGTTGTTGAAAATACGGCCTACGGTTATCCACTGTCATAACCACAATATCATCCGGTTACTGCCGATATGCCGAAACAGGATAGTGCTGACCATTCATTGCCTGAAAGCAGCCACGACGAATTTAAAAAAATACCGGAAGGTGTATTCGATATCCGGAGCTGTATCCGACGATATCAGTGTGAGGGCAGGTATCAGGTCACCTGTAGTATTAAATGGCATCAACTTCATCGATATTTTCCCCAGAATGAATTACCCGTGCGATGAAAATTTGCCGATCCGGATCGTGCAGGTGGGCAGGATGATCCATGAAATTAAGGGACAGCATGTACTGCTAAGGGCGCTGTATAAATTAGCTGTCGTCGAAAGAAGGGATAATATATATGTTGACCTTATTGGTGCAGGCCCTTCTTTACCCTACCTGCAATCCCTTGCCGATACATTGAATCTGAACGGGCATGTATCTTTTTTAGGGGAAAGAAGCAGACACTGGATCTACGAACGTCTTTCTTCTTATCACATACTCATACAGCCATCGATGTCGGAAGGATTTGGTTTGACCGTACTGGAGGGTATAGCGGCCGGTCTGCCTGTAATTGCTTCCGATCATGCCGGCCCGGCTGAGATACTGAGTAATATACCCGGTGGCTATTTGTTCAGGTCTGGGGATGAAGACGACCTGGCTGATACCATCAGGAAAGTAATTGCTACCATGCAGAAAGGCAAGATGCGACAGTTGTGTGAATCTTCCCGCGAAATAGCGGATAAGAGATACTCTATTCGCCGTACAGCAGTCGAATATCTGAATCAATATTCCCTTTTATGAATAGTAGCCAGGTTACAAGTATATGATCTCAAAATCGATTGCAGGACATGTGTTGCTTGTTGGGCCCGATTACCGGGGCCACAGGGGGGGTATTGGCGCTGTAATAAGTGTACATAAGGATCTATATGAAGAATTTAATTTTATTGCCAGTCACAGGCCCCTCAAGAATAATTTCCTGAAAGCGATGTATTTTACAAAGCAGATCATTAAACTTATCGGGTTCCTGTCGACCCGAAGGGAAATAAAAGTGGTACATATTCACTCGTCCAAGCAGGGCAGTTTCTACAGGAAGCTGATAATTGCCTGTATTGCGAAACTGATCTTTCGCAAGAAGACCATCAATCACATTCATTCAGGAAATTTCAAGCGTTTCTATGACAGCAGTAATCCAGTCAGCAAAAGATTGATCTGTTTTTTTTTGAAACTGAATGATGTGACCTTCACTGTTTCCGATTCGTGGAAAGCATATTTTGAGACCTCCTTTCATTTGAAGAATGTTCACAAGATCAACAATATCGTGATACCACATCAACAGGACAGCGGTATTTGTGCGGGTAAAAAGAATGGGGTGGTTTATTTTTTGTTTCTGGGGATGATACATCCGGACAAAGGCATATTCGATCTGTTGCAGGTGCTGAAGGAACATAGGATAGAATTACTCAACAGGATCAAATTATTTATTGGAGGCAGCGGCCAGACCGGGCAATTGGAGAAAACGATCGAAGCGGGTGATCTGGGGGAGATGGTTGAGTTTAAAGGATGGGTTACCGGCAGCGAAAAGGACAATCTGTTGCAGTTCTCGGATGTATTCGTCCTGCCTTCCTATTATGAAGGTTCGCCTGTGGCGGTGCTGGAAGCAATGAGCTATGGAACGCCGGTCATCTCGACCACCGTCGGCGGTATACCGGAGATCGTACAGCAGGGTTTCAACGGCTGGCTTCATCGCCCGGGAGACCAGGGAGCGCTTCTCAAAGCGATAATGTACTATATAAACGATCCGGAAAATATAAAAATGCACGGAACGCGCTCTATGCAAATGATCGAGGATTATTATCCCAGGTCCGTAGAACCCCAGCTTTCATCCGTTTATTCATCACTATTGTCATGAACTCCTGGTATTTACAACGGCTTAAGACAATGACCCTGCCCGAAATAGTATACCGTGCAGCGCAACGGCGGCAATCGAATAGCCTGAAAAAAGAAATGGGCATTCCCAACGCCGCTATTGACTATACAGCCGTTGCAGCTATACTGCCTTTTACCGATGGGCCATTTGCGGCAACGGAACAGATCGATGTCTTTGGCATCCCGGTACACCCGGCTGATATTCAAGACTGGTCATTCGACATTCTGACCGGCCGTTGTTTTCCTCAGCAATATGCGAAGGATATCGACATCCGAACCGGGGGATTGGGAAGCGCCAAGCATGTATGGGAAGTGAACCGGATGTTATTTCTGCCGCGCCTTGCCATCCTGTACAGAAGCACCGGAGATATTCATTATATTACTCTTATCATGCGCCTGGTCAGTGACTGGGTCGACAAGAACCCCCACCTGGTCGGGATCAACTGGTATAGCAATATCGAGATCAATATCAGGCTGATCAACTGGTTCCTTACCTGGGAGATCTTGCGGGTTGAAGAGATTGCAGACCGGAATACGTTCTTCAGAACATTTGTAAATACTACCTGGGTGCCTTCCATTTATCAGCATTGTAAATTCTCTTATAAGCACCCCTCCCTGCACTCATCGGCCAACAACCATCTCATTGCCGAATTTGCCGGTTTGTTCGTCGCTTCCAGCAAATGGATCTTTGCCGAAAGCAATTGCTGGAAAGAGTATGCAAAGAATGGGCTTGAAAGGGAGATCGTGCGGCAGCATTCGGCCAACGGCATCAACCGGGAAGAGGCGGCAGAGTACATACAGTTCATATCCGACTTCCTGCTGATTGCCCTGGTAACAGGTGATCGAACAAAGAACCCTTTTTCTGCTAGTTTCAGTAATATGTTCAGGTCTATTGTAAGCTATATCAGCCATTTATTAACTGTTAACGGACAGTTCCCAAAATATGGCGACGAGGACGACGGCCGCGTTTTCTTACTTAATAAAGATATACATGACAACAATTTTATTTCGCTATTACAGGCCGGCGCCATCTATTTCAACGATCCGGGTTTTTTGGACGGCGGGTATGCGCCAGATCAGAAGAACCGGATATTGTTTGGCGACAAAGCCGGTTATTTATTTACGACTACCAGGAAAAGGAAAATTTTGAGATGCTCGAAATTCTATCCCGAGGAAGGTCATTTCTTTTTTAAAAAGCAAGCTGCCCCGGGCAGGGAGATATACTGCCACTTCGATGCCGCTCCGTTGGGCTATTTGTCTATTGCCGCGCATGCTCATGCCGACGCGCTTTCTTTTGTGCTATATCTCGACGGGCATCCGATCTTTATCGATCCGGGCACCTATTGTTATCATACCCATGCCGGATGGCGACATTATTTTGTAAGCACCCGCGCTCATAATACCATTGGCATTCGCGGAAGAGATCAGGCTGATTTTGTTGGACCTACTTTATGGCTGAACCATTATAAGGTCGACGTACGGGAATATGGCCTGTCGAACGACTATGACTTTGTGATGGCCGCGCATACCGGTTATGAGAAATACCACGTTCAGCATGCCAGGAAAATCGAATTTTTCAAGTCCGAAGATAAAATCGTCATTACGGATCATATTACAGGTAAACCTGGTAAGCAGGTCTTCCTTGAAATGCCTTTTCACCTGCACCCTGCTGTTGAATATGACCTGGATGGCCATCGGGCGGTTGTATCGATCGCCGACAGGAAGGTGGTGATGGTACTGGACCGGCAACTGCAGTGGTCGGTTGTAAAGGGGGCTTTGGATCCCTGTCTGGGTTGGTATTCCGACAGATTTTATAAAAAGACGCCCTCCCCGGTTATTATAGGCTCCATGCCTTGTTCCGGCTCTCTGCTGCTGAAAACCGAGTTAAAAATAAGCATATGAATATCAGCATTTTTGGTTTAGGCTATGTAGGATGTGTAAGCCTTGGTTGTCTGGCCCGGAATGGTCATAATGTGATCGGCGTGGACGTCAATGAAACGAAGGTCAGACAGATCAATAGTGGTCTTCCCACCATCATTGAAAAGGATATAGATATCATTATCCAGGAGGAACGTTCCCGGAACAGGATCTTTGCCACCACAGACTTCGCTTCTGCAATAGAGAATACAGATGTATCTATAATAGCTGTCGGAACCCCATCGGGCACCAACGGGCATCTGAATCTCTCGTACATTTTCCAGGTGGCCAATCATATCGGGCTAGTTATGAAGAAAAAGAAGTCGTTTCATGTGATTGCTATCAGATCGACGGTTCTTCCTGGAACGGTGGCGGAGTTTGCCCGGATAGTGGAAGAGATCTCACAAAAAAAGAACAATGTCGATTTCGCCGTTGTGTCCAACCCTGAATTCCTTCGCGAGGGAACGGCTGTATTCGATTATAATCATCCTCCATTTACATTGATAGGCGCGTCAAATAAAGAGGCTGCGGCGATCATTGCTTCGCTGTACAAACATCTTCCTACGGAGATTATAGTTACCGATATCGAGGTCGCCGAGATCATGAAGTATGTGAACAATTCATTCCATGCATTGAAAATTGCTTTTTCAAATGAGATCGGGAACATCTGTTCGGCCATGAATATAGATTCACATAAAGTGATGGAGATCTTTTGCACAGACAGAGAATTGAACATTTCGCCCTGCTATTTCAAACCAGGCTTTGCGTATGGCGGCTCGTGTCTGCCTAAAGACCTGAAAGGGCTGCAAACACTGGCTCACGACCTGTATCTGCGTCTGCCGGTGCTCGAGAACATCGATAAGACCAATGAACTTCAGATCTGCCGTGCAATAGAGCTGATACAGCAAACGGGCAAGCGAAAGATCGCCTTTCTGGGCATCAGCTTCAAAGCTGGTACGGACGATCTGCGTAACTCTCCCGCCGTGACTATTGCCGAAGCTCTTATCGGCAAGGGTTATGATATCAGGATCTACGATAAGAACGTCCATCTTTCCAAATTAAACGGGGCTAACAGAGAGTACATCGATGTACATATCCCTCACCTGTCAAAACTGATGGTGAGCCAGCTTGGCAAACTGATCGATGATGTAGATGTCATTGTAGTTAGCAACAGGGAATCCGAATATATAGATGTGTTGTTGGAAACCGAATCGTCGGCCATTATCATAGACATGGTCCGGTTGCCGGACCCGATCAGGTCGAAAGCAAATTATGTTGGTATCAACTGGTAAATCGATGTTCAAAGGAAAACATGTCTTAATAATTGTCGAGAATCTGCCCGTTCCTTTCGACCGGAGGGTATGGCAGGAAGCCAACACGCTTACCGAGAACGGGGCGAAGGTCTCTGTCATATGTCCTAAAATGAAAGGATATACAAAGTCGTTTGAATCCATCAACGGAATCGATATATACAGGCATTCGGTGACTGCAGAGGCAAAGGGCGCGTTTGGGTATCTGCGGGAATATTCGGTGGCGCTCTTTTGGGAATTTGTGCTGGCCTGGAAGATCTTTCTGAAAAAAAGATTTCATGTTATTCACGGATGTAATCCTCCTGACCTGATATTTCTTGTAGCCCTGGTCTTTAAGCCATTCGGTGTTAAATATATTTTCGATCATCACGACATCAACCCTGAGCTATACTTTGCCAAATATGGAAAGAAGGATTTCTTTTACCGGTGTTTACTTGGGTTGGAGCGGCTGACCTTTGCTGCGGCCGACTATAGCATTGCCACCAACGAGTCCTACAGGGAAATTGCGATCCACAGGGGGAAAATGAAACCGGAAAAAATAGCCGTGGTACGCAGCGGACCGAAACTGGACCGGCTGAAGCTCACACCGGGCAACAAGAAGTATAAAAATGGCAGGAACTATATGGTAGGTTATTTAGGGGTGATCGGTGCACAGGAAGGATTGGATTTGTTGCTTGAATCGATCAAACACATCGTCTATAAACGTCGCGATGTGCAGTTTGCCATTGTGGGCGGCGGTACCGAACTGGAGAAGATCAAGCAGCTGACCAGTGATATGGGATTACTGGAATATATAGATTATTACGGCCGGGTGGATGATGCAACGATGGTCGATATCATCAGCACAGCAGATGTTTGCGTGAATCCCGACAGGCCTACGGAGATGAACAACCTTTCGACGATGAATAAGATCATGGAATACATGGCCCTGAAAAAGCCCATCGTTCAATATGACCTTAAAGAGGGTCGTTTTTCAGCAGATCATGCGTCTTTGTATGCCAGTAATACAAATACCGGGGATTTTGCCGACAAAATAATCTGGCTGCTCGACCATCCGGAAGACCGTACAAGCAGGGGAGAATATGGTTATTACAAAGTAGTGAACGAGCTTTCGTGGGATTATGAAAGCCGAAAACTCGTAGATTTTTTCAATAAAGTGTTCGTTTGCCGGTAAATACGTAATTATTCAGGAAATTTCATATATATATGAACAAGCCTTTCCTGCAACTGATCAGTGTGGGGGTGTTGCTGCTTGATCTGGTGATGTTGAATTTGTCGATGGCCTTGTCTGAACTGTTCTTCAATGCCATCAACGAGAGATCAGGCACGGCGTATTGGATCTTCTGGATCGGGTTGAATATAAGCTGGGTCATTGTAACCTGGATCGTAAATGTATACGACACAAGAAATATTCTGCATTTCGAGGCATTTGCCAGGCGAACGATGCATGCCTGGAGCTACTGGCTAATATTGGTGATGCTGTACCTTTTTTTTGGTCGTCAGTTCATACTTTCGCGGTTATTTATTGCTGCCTCGATGGTTGGTTATGGGGTTTTGTTGTTGTTGAACCGCTTCATCCTTCTTTTTGCGCGAAGTTTCTGGAAGTATCATAGCCATATTTCCCATAAGGTGATGATCATCGGTTATAATAGTATGGCGAAAAAGCTCGCTTCCTACCTGGAAGAAGACGAAATGGATACTAAGATCGTCGGATTTTGTGAAGAAGCCGAGAATGTACATGAGCTAACCAATTATCCGATCATCGATTCGGTAGATAACACTATCCTGGCTTCGCGCCAGCACCAGGTGAACGAAATATATTCCACTATAGCGCCTGAACAGCATACCGGCATTTACCGATTGATGCTGGAAGCTGATAATGCCTGTATTCACTTTCGCCTGATTCCCGACCTAAGCCACTTTGTCAAAAGGAATTACTACATCAACTATCTAAAGGACATTCCCGTACTTTCCTTACGACAAGAGCCTTTGGGTGAGATGACCAACCGCATCCGGAAAAGAATTTTCGATATCACTGTCAGCCTGCTGGTTACCCTGTTAATACTAACCTGGCTTATCCCTATATTGGCATTTCTGATCCGTGTGGAATCACCGGGTCCTGTATTTTTTATACAAAAGCGTACTGGTAGGGATAAAAAAGTATTCTTCTGCTTAAAGTTCAGAAGCATGAAGATGAACAAGGATGCGGATATTAAACAGGCTGCCAGGAATGATACTCGATTAACAAGGATAGGAAAATTCCTGCGAAGCAGCAATCTCGATGAATTTCCACAGTTTCTCAATGTACTGAAAGGAGATATGAGCATTGTAGGTCCACGCCCGCATATGCTCAAGCATACAAAAGATTATTCGACCATGATCGATAAATATATGGTCCGCCAGTTCCTGAAGCCCGGCATTACCGGTTGGGCACAGATCAATGGACACAGAGGCGAGATCACTACGCTGCAGCAATTAGAGGAAAGGGTAGAGCATGATATCTGGTATATGGAAAACTGGAATCAATGGCTGGATGTCAGGATCATATTTATGACATTGGCAAAAATGATCAGCGGTCAAAAAAATGCTTTTTGATGAATAATCGTATCCCCACGTCCCCGCCGGTGATCACCCCGGTCTCATCCGCAGAAGATCGCCCCCTATGGTCGGTCTTAATTCCAACCTACAATTGTAATGAGTGGCTGTGTCAGACGCTGGAAAGCGTGCTCATGCAGGACCCCGGTCCCGAAAAAATGCAAATTGAAGTAGTGGATGATTGCAGCACCGACGGGGATATCGGCGCATTGGTGCAGGAAATAGGGAAGGGTCGCGTAGGCTTCTTCCGGCAGGAAAGCAACCAGGGCAGTCTCAGGAATTTTGAAACCTGCCTGAACAGGTCGAAAGGTCATCTTGTCCATCTGCTGCATGGAGATGATCTCGTCCTGGAAGGATTTTACAAAGAGGTGGAAAAACTGTTCAACCAGTTTCCGCAGGCGGGAGCGGCTTTTACACGGTATGCCTATATTGACGATAAGAATCTTATTACGCCACCGGGAAAGGAACTGCTGAATGAGCCTGGTATTATCGGGGACTTTCTTTTGCAGATCGCGCAAAAGCAATTACTGCAGGCCGCCGCTATGGTGGTAAGAAGAAGTGTTTATGAACACCTGGGCAGTTTTTTTGCTGTGCATTATGGAGAAGACTGGGAGATGTGGACCCGCATTGCGGCTCATTATCCTGTTGCCTATTCGCCCAGGTGCCTGGCACTGTATCGCGGCGGTCAGGGGCATAGCGCCAGCATAACCAGCAATTCTTTGAAGACCGGGCAGAATATCCGGGATATCACAACGGTGATCGGGATCGTTCAGAACTATTTACCCAAGGAAAAAAGAAAATCGCTGAAGAGAATTGCCGTAAAGAATTTTTCCCGCGCTTATGCCAAGGCCTCCAACCGCATCTACCTGGATAACCCCAAGGCGGCTTTTATACAGGCCAATGGCGCCCTGCGAATGAACCACGATGTAAAGACCATTTACTGGGTCATGAAACTTTACCTGCTGCATTTCTTAAATCGATTTCGTAACACATAACAACAACTGTTTTTATGCTAGAACAAAAAGTAAAACTGGAATGGGAGATCAACAAAAAAACCTCATGGCTTGGCACCAGCCTGAAGGAATTGTATCAATATAAAGATCTTCTTTTCAGGCTGGTAAGAAAAGAGTTCCTGTCGTCCTACCAGCAAACCCTGCTTGGGCCGTTCTGGGTATTGCTGCAGCCTGTCCTGACGGTATTGACGTCGTTACTGATCTTCCATAAGATCATCGGGGTGCCTACGGAAGGCATTCCCCCCTTGTTGTATTATCTTGCCGGTATTACGCTGTGGAACCTGTTTTCGGATATATTTTTAGGCACTTCTGTCACGTTCACACAGAACGTGCTGGTATTTAACAAAGTTTATTTTCCACGGATCATTGTACCTCTTTCAGTTGTATTATTGAGCGGACTTCGCTTCCTGATACAGCTCCTGCTATTTTTTGCCGCGCTGACCTATTATTACTTCGTAGAACATGTAGCGGTACCGCTAAACACCCTTATACTGGCTATCCCTGTTATCATTACCACGGCAGGGATTTCCCTGGGAGCCGGGCTGGTGTTTTCGATATTCACCGCCAAATACCGTGACTTCCTGGGGTTGCTGCAGATCATTTTACGTCTGTTGCTGTTTGTCTGTCCCATTTTTTACCCCATGTCGATCGTGCCAGCCAAGTTGAAGTGGTTAATGAACCTTAACCCGCTGGCAGTACAGTTTGAAGCGTTTCGTTTTGCCATGCTGGGCAAAGGACAGTTTACAGCAGACCAGGTATTGTACAGCACCGTGTTTATGATAGTGCTGCTTGCCGGTGGAATGTTATTATTTAACAAGACAGCCGACAGGCTGGTAGATGTCATTTAACCCAATTCATAGCATATGTCAGACACAATTATCCAAGTTGAGAACCTATCGAAATTATACCGGCTGGGAACCATTGGCAGCGGAACATTCAAGCGGGATCTGAACCGGTGGTTGCAGGGCCTGTTTCGGAAAAATGCGGATTCTCCCGGGCAGATCCGGGAGACGCGGGACAACACTTTCGTTGGTAAGGAACATTTATGGGCGCTGCGGAATGTCAGCTTCGATATTAAAGAGGGGGAAGTATGTGGCATCATCGGCCGGAATGGGGCTGGTAAATCAACCCTTTTGAAAGTTTTGTCGAAGATCACGCGGCCCACTGAAGGTTTTGTCAGAGGTCGTGGCAAGATCAGCAGCCTGCTCGAGATCGGCACTGGCTTTCATGCTGACTTGTCGGGGCGTGAGAATATTTTTATCAGCGGCTCCATGCTGGGTATGAAAAAGGCAGAGATCAGGAAGAAGTTCGATGAGATCGTGGATTTTTCGGGCATCGAGCAGTTCCTGGACACGCCGGTAAAAAGGTATTCATCCGGCATGTATGTTCGCCTGGCTTTTGGTGTGGCTGCGCATTTAGAGCCTGACATCCTGATCGTAGATGAGGTGCTGGCCGTTGGAGATGCTGAATTTCAAAAAAAATGCATGGGTAAAATGAAGGATGTGTCGCATCAGAAAGGACGTACCATCCTGTTTGTAAGCCATAATCTGCAGGCCGTGAATAATCTTTGCTCCAGAGCGATCTGGCTGCAGAAGGGGTCGATCAATGCCATGGGGGATACCCAAATGGTGGTGAATAAGTACCTCGGCGCCTATCAGACAAAATTGTGGAACAGAGAATGGAAGAGCCCGCAGGAAGCGCCGGGCAATGACTGGATCAGGATATTATCCGTGGAGTTGATCCCCCACCTGCCTAATCCTATGGCGCCGATAGATATAAGAACGCCTATTACGGTAAAATTCCGCTTTTACAATTACAATAACCAGATCAATCTTTCTGCCAACCTGGTGCTGTTTTCCCTGGCCGGCGATTGCATATTCGATGTGCCTTCCATTTCGGGCGATTTCAATGAGGGCATGATCGAGGGTGAATGTACCATTCCGGGAAAATTTCTGAATGACGGGTCTTATTATTTCTCCCTGTACATCTTAAAGGATACATCCCGGACAATCTTTGAATACGAGGAATGTCTGCATTTTGACGTGGAGGATCACCGCGAGAATATACACTGGTATGATAAATGGGTCGGGGCGGTACGCCCGCATTTCCCTTTTGCGCTGAGTTCCTATGACGTCTCGAAAAATGGCATCAGTTTGCTTAATACAAGCCACCAATTGTAATGGACAAAGCCAACCCCTACATTATCAGGAGTATTCAACTGGATGAGCTGCATCGGGCTGAACCGGCCCAACCGGAACCCACTTTGCGGTATTATTTTTCCTACTGGTGGAAAAAAATACCGCTGGGTCACCTGTTCGTCGAACAGCACGAATGGCATGACGCAGAAATATCGCGGCAAAAGGTATGGGCAGCCATAGCTCCGGCCATTCAATTTTATCAAATGAAAATGGGCGTCTGGGCCGAGGATATCGATGTATCCTTTTTGCAAAGGAACTACACGGATTTTAACCGGAACATGGACCGGCTGTTCTCCCATTATACCGACAGGAAATTACCCAGGACGGCAGATGTATCAGTGGTCATATGCACGCGCAACAGGAGCCGGGATCTTTGCCGATGTCTGCATTCGCTATTTGCACAAACCTGCCTGCCCAGTGAGGTGATCGTTGTAGACAACGCCCCGACAGACGACAGCACCTATAGCGTTGTAAAGCAATTTGCCGGGGTCATTTACTATAAAGAACAGCGTCCGGGTTTAAGTATTGCCAGGAATACAGGCATACGCCTGGCCGGTACTCCGGTCATTGCCTTTACCGACGATGACGTTGTACTGCACCCGCTTTGGGTCTTCCATGTGCAGGAATCCTTTGCTACGCCACATGTAGGCGCGATGACCGGGCTGGTCATAGCTTCCTCGCTCAATACGGAAAGTCAGCAATTATTCGAGAAGCAGTACAGCTTCAACCGCGGATATTGCGACAAGCTGTACGACAAAACATATTTTAACGACGGTCTGGCGACCGGCCCAAGGGTATGGAATATCGGCGCCGGGGCTAACATGGCATTCAGGAGATCGGTATTCGATATAGCCGGCTATTTCGATGAAAGGCTTGGCGCAGGCGCTGCCGGTTGCAGCGAAGATTCGGAATTGTGGTACAGATTACTGGCGAAAGACTTTGCGATACATTATAATCCGCGGGCCGTTGGATTTCACGAACACCGCAAGGAGGTCAATGCCCTGGAACGGCAGGTGTTCAGTTATATGCGGGGCCATGCTGCCGCCGCGTTGATACAGCAGTCGCAGATCAAGGAAGCAGGTTACCGCAGGTACCTGTACAGAATGATCTTCAAAAGCTGTATGCCGTTGCTGATCAAGCGGTTTTTCCGGGCCGATGAGCGTAAAATGATACTCATCCAGTTACATGGCATTTTTTCAGGCATACTCTTTTTCGCCAGGAACAAAAATAAACCTTCACAAACAAACCCCTTTTAAATATGGCTATTCTTCCCGACACCACGGAGGACCTTATTTCGGTGGTTATCCCCTGTTATAACCATGGGAAATATCTTCCTGACGCCATAGACAGTGTACTGTCGCAAAACCACAAGAATGTCGAGATCGTTGTGGTAGACGATGGCTCAACAGATTGTACAAAAGAGGTGGTATACGCCAGGTACGTCAACGATGCACCGGTGAAGTACATCTACCAGCGCAACCAGGGACTCTCGGCGGCACGAAATACTGGCATCGATAACAGCAGTGGAAAATATTTTGTTTTCCTGGATGCCGATGACTGGCTGGTAGAAAATGCCCTCACTACCAATATATCCTTTTTACAGAATAATAAACAGGCGGCCTTTGTTTCGGGCGGCCATATTATCATCAATGAACGGGAACATTACAGGGAGGTAAAAGGCGAAAAAATAGATGGGGATTATTACAATGTGATGCTAAGGAGGAATTATATTGGCATGCATGCCGCCGTGATGTACCGGAGATGGGTTTTTGACGAGTTCCGTTTTGATACAACGTTGAAGGCTTCCGAAGATTATAACCTGTATCTGCATGTGGTCCAGAAATATCCCGTCTGTCATCATACACACACCATTGCCGTATACCGTTTTCACGATTCAAATATGTCGGGTGATATATACAAGATGTTCAAATACACTTTACTTGTGCTGCAAAGGCAGAAAAAATTTATCAAAACCGAAGCCGAGAAGAAAAGCTTCGATGCGGGGAACCGCAACTGGAAAAAATACTATAGTATGAAAATGCTGGATACGCTTCCGCATAAACCTACCTGGCCGGTGACGAAGAGGATGCTCGTAGAACATTCTATATCCTTTCGGTACCATCCCATGCCATATGCCAAATATCTAAAATCAAAGACAGCTATGCTAATACAAAAATCAAAAAGTCGGCTTAAAAGGCTGCTTTTTAAAAGTCCGGGACGGCATACGCTGCCACCGGGGAAGGTAAATTTGGGTGATCTGAATCGCGTGACGCCATTTAGCACTGATTTCGGGTATGACCGCGGTGGTCCCGTAGACCGGTACTATATCGAGAATTTTCTTGCCGCTTCATCGGGTCATATAAAAGGAAGGGTGCTTGAGATCGGCGACAATGAATATACTCTCCGTTATGGGGGATCGCGTATTGCTGTCAGCGACATCCTGTATATCGACGATACCAATCCAAAGGCTACCTTTGTGGGCGACCTGAGCAATGCGCCTCATTTGCCTTCCGATAGTTTCGATTGTATCATTCTTACGCAAACCCTGCACCTTATTTACGATTATAAAGGCGCGCTGGAAACCTGTTACCGGATATTGAAGCCAGGCGGGGCATTATTGCTGACCGTTCCGGGCATTAGTCATATTCATCATGGGGAATGGGGGAAATACTGGATGTGGTCTTTTACTACCGCCTCCATACAGCGGATGCTGTCCGAAGTATTCGATCCCGGCAAGCTAAAGGTACAGTCCTTCGGAAATGTCCTGACTGCCACCGCGTTCTTATATGCGCTGGGGCTGCCTGAAATAAATATAAAACAGGTCGAGTACAACGACCCGCAATACCAGCTCATTATTACGGCAGCTGCAATCAAATAAAAGTGATGAAGATCAGAAAATGGGCAAGGCGGCTCAAAGGTTATTTCCAGCATAAGGCAATAGTTCTCATGTATCATCGTGTGGTGCATCTGTCAGCAGATCCATGGCAGCTGGCAGTACACCCTGTATATTTCGAGCAGCATTTACAGGTATTGAGCCGGCGGTTTCGTGTCGTTGCCGTCAACGACCTGGTGATGCAGCTCAGGAAAGGAACTGTCGCATCCAACTGTGTCTGCATCACTTTTGATGATGGATACAGCGATAATTTTATCAATGCAAAGCCATTACTGGAAAAATACCAATGCCCCGCCACTTTTTTTGTTGCTACCCAGTTCATTAACCGGAAACACCTGTTCTGGTGGGACGAGCTGCAGCATATCATGCTCGATGCCGAAATACTTCCGTCGGTGTTTTCCATGGTCATTAACAACGAGCTGATAGAATATTTCCTGGGAGAGGACGCCATAATGGATGAAACGATCCGTCGAAAGCATCTGGAATGGGTCGCTCCCGATAACCCGCCCACAAAACGCTGTGAGCTCTACCTGTTGGTGTGGTCCTGCCTGAAGCCATTGCCCGACGCCGAATTGCAATCCGCGCTCGACAGGATACGATTCTGGGGAGGCAGTTTGAATAATTTCGACCGACTGGGTGTCCCCATGTCGACGGCTCAACTGAAGGATCTTGTAAGTCATCGGTTATTCGATGCAGGCATGCATACCGTTACACATGCGTCGTTGCCGTTGCATTCTCCGGAAACACAATCACTCGAGATCATCAATAACCGAAATGACCTGTTGAGAACCGGGGACCATGCCAGGAATATTCTTGCATATCCTTACGGAGATTATGGCGATACCACCATTGCGGTGGTAAAAAAGGAAAAGCTGGCGGCTGCTTTCACCACCTGTGGACAAATCGTTACCAGGCAGTCTGATCTGTTTCGCCTGGGGAGGTTCCAGGTGATGAACTGGAATGGACGGGAATTTGAAAGACAACTACGTCATTGGTTTAAAACCAAATAATTCTTTAAGACATGAATGCATCAGTAAGACCTCTCGTGTCAGTTATTACAGCCTTCTTAAATGAAGAGCGGTTCCTGTCCGAGGCCATCGAAAGTGTAATAAAGCAGGAATATACGAATTGGGAGCTCATCCTTATAGACGATGGATCATCCGACAGCAGCACGATGATCGCGCGTTTCTATGCAAATGCCTATGAAGGAAAAATTATTTATACAGAGCATGAAGGACATGCGAACAAGTCGACCGCAGCGAGCCGTAACCTGGGCATCTCAATAGCCAGGGGAGAACTGGTGGCCTTCCTGGATGCCGATGATGTATGGGCGCCCGCAAAATTGCTTGAACAAATAATGATCATGCGCAGATATCCGAAGGTAGCCATGCTGCTTGAAGCCTCCGACTACTGGTATAGCTGGGATACGCCGCCCAGGCAGGACGTCATTGTGCAGGTTGGCAGGGAAAGGGATAGGGTTTTTGAACCGCCTGAACTGGCAGAAACAATGTATCCGCTGGCAAAGGCAGCTGCACCCTGTCCTTCCGCAATCATGGTCAGAAAGGAAGCGTTGGTAGGACTTGGCGGATTTGAATCTACGTTTACCGGTAAATACCAGCTATATGAAGATCAGGCTTTTTTAATGAAATTCTACCTTCATGAACCCATCTATATTTCATCTCAGTGCAACAACAAATACAGGCAGCGTACCGGCTCCTGTGTGCAATGGGTGAGAAAGGAAGGCAGCTATCACGTAGTGAGAAAGTATTTTCTGAACTGGATGCAACTATATATGCAGCACAATAATATAAAATATAGTAAAGTGCAGCGTTTGTTGTCGAAGGCCATGGACCAGTATAGAAGACCAGTTCTTTACTTTATGCGAAGAAACCTCTCGAAGATATGGAGCTGAATTATATAATCCTTGCTCACAAGAGTCCCCGGCAATTAGCCCGGCTGCTGGAAAAATTAACAACAAGAGAATCCCGGTTTTATATACATATCGACAAAGATGTTGAAATATACCCGTTCCGGAAAGAGATCGGTCATTTTTCCAACGTCGTTTTCCTTGCGGATGAACAACGGATCTCAGCTGTATGGGCGGATTTTGGCATGGTGCAGGCAACGATCAATTGCATGCAGCAGATCATAGCAGAT
>DATJJA010000154.1:0-8406 GCA_035492595.1 Puia sp. | reverse complement strand
GTATTTGTTTCTGCAGACAATCGCTACAAGCTGTTTGTCAACGACAGCCTGGTATCCCTCGGCCCGGCCCGTGGGGACGTCGCGCATTGGAAGTACGCTACGATCGATCTGGCGCCGTACCTGCGGCCCGGCGGCAACTGCATCGCCGCCATGGTCTGGAATGAAGGGGAGGAAAGACAGGAAGCCCAGCTCTCCTTCCATACGGGTTTTATCCTTGAGGCGGCCACCGCAGAAGGACGAGCCCTGAATACGGATACCAGCTGGAAATGTACGAGGGACAGCGCCTGGTCGCCGATAAAAGTAAAAGTACCGGGGTATTATGTCGCCGGGCCTGGCGAGCTCCAGGACATGAGCAAACACGTTCCCAACTGGACAAACACCAATAGCCCCGAAACAGGCTGGAAGAGGGCGCGGGTAGTCGCGCCAGCAGTTCCAAAGAATATCCCCACCTCCTTTGCACCCACCACGGCCTGGATGCTCGTGCCTTCGACGCTGCCGCCGATGGAATTGACAAGACAGCGGCTCGCAGCTTTTCGCAGGGCAGAAGGAGTCGTTGTACCGGCAGATTGGCTTCAAAGACCTGCATCCCTGACCATTCCGGCAGGCACGACAGTGACGCTGTTGCTGGATCAGTCCTTTCTGACCAATGCCTATCCCACCCTCGTCTTTAGTGGCGGCCTGCATGCTACGATGTCCCTGACCTATGCGGAAGCCCTGTATTCCAGAGCACCGGGCAAAAGCGAATGGCCGATGAAAGGCGATCGCTCCGACATAGAAGGCAAGATCATCATCGGCAGGAAAGACAGCATCCTCCCGGATGGCAGCGCGAACCAGGTCTTCACCACCCTTTCCTGGCGAACCTGGCGTTATATCCAGGTAAGGATCGTTACAAAAGATCAACCGCTGGTCCTGAATGACATCTACGGAACATTTACCGGGTACCCTTTTCAGAAAAGAGCAACATTCAAGGCGGGATCATCAGAACTCGACAGCATGTTCAATATTGGATGGCATACAGCCCGTCTCTGCGCGGTGGAGACCTATATGGACTGCCCTTATTACGAACAGCTGCAATATGTCGGAGATACGCGTATCCAGGCCCTGGTATCCCTGTACAACAGCGGCGACGACAGACTCGTAAAAAACGCGATCGAACAGATCGACAATTCGAGACAGCCGGAAGGCGTTACGCTCAGCCGTTATCCTACGCAAATGCCACAGCTCATTCCACCCTTTTCGCTTTGGTGGATCGGCATGCTGCACGACTACTGGATGTATGGACGGGATACCGCTTTTGTTATCGACAAATTACCGGGAGCAAGACAGGTACTGAGCTTCTTCCGTCGTTTTCAACAGCCGGATGGCTCACTCCGCGGTCTACCCTATTGGACCTTTACAGACTGGGTGAACAGCCCCGGCTGGGAAACGGGTATGGCTCCTGTAGGGGCCGATGGCAGCTCCTCCGTACTGGACCTGCAGCTGCTGTGGGCATATCAGCTGGCGGCAGATATCGAAGGCCGCAATGGCATGAAGGAATATGCTGAACAATACCGCCAATATGCCGCCCAACTAAAAAAGACGATCAGAAACAAGTACTATGATCAGAAACGGCAGCTGTTCGCTGACCGGTCGGCAAAAGACCTGTTCTCCCAGCATGCCAATGCGCTGGCCATTCTAACCGGGGTAGCCGATCGATCGGAACTAAAAGACTTGTCGCGGTTATTACTGACAGATACCAGCCTTGCGCCTGCTTCCATCTATTTCAAATACTATCTTCACTTGGCGTTGACCAGGGCAGGATATGGAAATGATTATCTTAGCTGGCTGGAGAAATGGAGAGAGAATATCCGGCTGGGTTTGACCACCTGGGCGGAGATGTCGGATGTAAAGTCGTCCCGGTCGGATTGCCATGCCTGGGGAGCCAGCCCCAATATCGAGTTTTTCAGGATCGTACTGGGCCTGGACAGCGAAACCCCGGGCTTTAGAAAGATCAGGGTAGAACCACACCTGGGAACATTGCAGAATGTCAGCGGAGAAATGCCGCATCCGAACGGAATGATCTCCGCATCATACAAATTTGAAAATGGGAAATGGGATATCCGGATCGCATTACCCGCCGGTACCAGTGGAAGACTGTTGTGGCAGGGACGGGAGTACCCGCTGAAGGCAGGTGAAAATAAGTATTCTTTGTGATCGTTAGTTTATATATTTATTCCATGAAATACAAACACCTGCCATTGCTTGGCCTTTTAGGCCTCCTGCTCGCCTGCAATTCCAAACCATCTACAGCCCTTCGTCTCAATGGCACCTGGCGCCTCATATCCGGCACAACCATCACAAAGGGCGTCAGTACCGTAACGGATTATACAAAGGAAAGCAGCATGATCAAGATCATCAACGACACTCATTTTGCCTTTCTGAAACACGACCTGAACAGCCCAAAGGATTCCTCCAATCACTTCGATGCGGGCGGCGGCAGCTATACGCTTACCGGCGATAAATATACCGAACACCTCGATTATTATTCTTCCCGCAACTGGGAAGGGAAAACCTTTCCGTTTACAGTCAGCATCAGCAATGATACCCTGATCCAGCGCGGAATGGAAAAAGTAGAAGCCGAGAACATCGACCGCGAGATCATCGAACGGTATGTGCGGGTGCAGCAGTAATTCAAGAAAATTCGCCTGGGCCGCTTCCCGCTTCCCCCATGGAACAATAATTGCTCTTTTTCCATTACATGAAAAAAATAAAATGTTATGGAAAAGATCATGCATCCGCGTGCGGTAAAATTTGACCACTTTGGCGGAGTGGACGTATTAGATGTGGTTGAAGTAGATCGGCCTGTCCCCGGAATAGGGCAGGTACTGGTCAGGGTCAGGGCTGCAGGTATCAATATCGGGGAAAGCTCGATCCGCGAAGGCAGGCTGGAAAATATATACCCTACCTCCTTCCCTTCCGGGGAAGGCAGTGATCTGGCTGGGATCGTGGAAGAAGTAGGTGAAGGTGTCGGAAAGATAGCTGTTGGCGATGAGGTCATCGGATTTACGAATAACCGGGACAGCCATGCCGACTATGTTTTGGCGGAGGCCGATCAGCTGACCCTCCGCCCTGTAAATGTACCCTGGGAGCAGGCCGGAGCCCTATTTGTCGTTGGCACAACTGCTTATGCTGCGATCAGGGCCGTCGATTTACAGTCCGGGGATACGGTGGTCGTTTCCGCCGCTGCGGGTGGCGTAGGGTCGGTAACGGTACAGTTGGCAAAAAATGCAGGTGCAAAAGTTATTGGCCTTTCAAGCGAAGCGAATCATAAGTGGCTGTCCGATCACGGTATTGTACCTGTTACATATGGAGAAGGGATGGCTGATCGTATCCGGGAGGTTTCAGACGGAAAGATAGATGCCTTTATCGATACGCACGGTAGCGGCTATGTCGAGCTGGCCGTCAACCTGGGTGTTGCACCCGACCGGATCGATACGATCATTGATTTCGAAGCAGCAAAAAAATATGGTGTTAAGACAGATGGCAACCAGGAAGGTGCAAAACTGGAAGTGTTGTCGGAACTTGCCGGCCTGATCTCAACGGGCCGTCTCGAGATCCCCATAGCCAGGGTTTACCAGCTGGATAAAGTGCGTGATGCCTACAGGGAGCTGGAACAGGATCATACGCATGGGAAGATTGTATTGGTTCCATAATTTGAATACCACTAGTCCATATATAATATACCACTAAAGGAGTATTGTTGTGCCGGATTTAATACTTTAATTTCACCCTACCCTCATTTAGTCCTGCCCGGTCCGGTCCATGAAGCTGCACCTGTATCAGTACCTGATCCCCCTGTCGTCCGTAGATTGCGTCATACAACAAAACTCCTTTCTTTATGGACAAGCAACTTCTCCTGGAGAGACTTCAGAAGCTGACCGGTACGCTCAGCGCCACAGGCACGACGGGCATCGCTGATCTCAAGACCCTCCACCGCAAACTCGCAGAACAGCTGATCCATAACCCCGACCTCGTCATCTCAGGGACGCAATTGGCCCACGAAGAGACACAGGCCGATCCCGTCCTATCCCGGTTCGATCACTTGTCAGATCTGCTGGATGAAGCCACAGCAGCTGCAGCCACCACCACAGCTTCAGCAACTTTGACAACAGCTGCAGCGCCCCTTATCTTCCGGCGTGAAACGGCATTCCGGAATAATCTACTGGGTAACTCCGTACCTTCATGGGGCACCGGCCTCGCACCTGCGGAATCCTTTGGCCCATTCCTGGATGAACAGGGTCTGACTGTCTGGTTCGATCTCTTTCATCCTACCAGGCTGGTGAAAGTTTTTATCCAGGGGGAAGCACAACCCGTTTTATTGATTCCTGTCTGGGGAACGCTGACCGGAAGAAAAAGCTACCGGATCGAAGCCGGATCCGTTTGGATAGCGTCTCATCTCATTGCCCGGACGGCTTTACTGAATGGGTATTATACCGGGCTGAAGATCACCGGCGGCATGCTGGATCTTACTATAGATGCAGTCATTAACGGGGAAACAATCCTTATCCCCCCATCTGCGACGGGTACCCTGCAGCTTGATCTCAAACAAAATATAGTAACCGATCCTTCCCCCGACGCCGGGTTTGATGCTACCGCGGCAACGGTTCAGCTTCCCCGGAACGTTTCCGTTCAATTCAACTCCCTTGCCAGCACCATACAGGCGGCGGACAGCTCCTGTACCGTACTGGCTAACGATACCCGCCTGAAGTTCAGGAACAGCGCCCCGATATGGATCGACTTCCTCAGCCAGATCCTCGTTCCCTATTCGGCTTCGACCAACAGTGATACGCCCGATACCTTCCAGGTCGGTTCTTCTGCCTCGAAGCTTTGCACTCTGGCCGGCACGGCAAAATATGATACCAATACCGGCTGGCTGTTACCCGCCGCAAAGGTCGATCCTTCACAGCTGGGAGAGGCCGCCGGTACGGGCTCTCTTTGTATCGGGTTACAAAAAGGGATTTCCGCCAGCTGGAAAGGATTGAAAGGCGGCAGGACGAATCTCATCCACCCCGCCATTATCGTCGAGCCGGGTATGCTGACGGGAATAGATTTTTTTGCAGAGAATACGGCTGCAAGACAAAAATGGACACTATGGCAAAACAGCGGGTCTGCTCATCATTCTGATATAACGCTCGCCTTCGGGAAAACATTCCCGTTTATTTTTGTCAGCGCATCAAAAGGAACAGAACAGGTAACCTTTTTCTGTAATTATAAAGCAGCTCTAGACAAACCGGTCGATGCCAACGGAAACCCCTTCAACATTTCGTCCACCATCGCATTGGGCGGTGTGATACAAACAGGAACGACATTCCGCATATTGCTGCTCGATACCGATCTGCTATTCGACGGAAATGCGGCTAACCCCGCGGCTTCCAAAAGATATTCCATCGCATTGAGAAACGCCCTCTTCAATGTCAGCTCTCCCTACAGCTTATTTTTATCGGGCGATCTGAAGGACACCAATACAGTGACCAAAGGCTCCCTTTCGTTGATGTTTGCCATACGCCTGTACCTGCCCACCCTGCCAGATCCCTATGTTGCCAGCTATACGGCGTATCTGCGGGACCCTGCAGGGTTGCGATCCGGCCTCGGAAAAATGGCGCTTGCCGCATTTGTAAAATGGCCGGATCCGGCAGCGGTTGCCAATGCCGGAGATAATGCCGGCGATCCTGCTTATCTCTATTTCAGGTTTGCACCGCTGAACTTGCCCACACCACCACCGCAGAGAGCCGCCAATGGCCTGCCGGTCAGCAGGAATTTTCAAACAGGGGTATCGGTCTTTAATCAAAATATCGCCGCCTCCCGCCCCGTCGAAAAAGATGCGCTCCCGCTCCCCGTTGCCGTTGCTGCAATCAATCCCCTTGCGCCTGCCGGCGTCCGGGCCGCGTCCCTAACTGCAACCGCAGCCCCTGTCGCCAGCGCCTCCCAACTCGCAGCGGACTTCACAAAGATCAGCCAACAACCCGACCCGGCCGATCTCAGCGTCATCGACAAACTGAGGACCCATCCCCTGTTAAGCAATATAAAAGATCTCGACCTTCAGCTTTCCGCGGTCGAAAGAGCCGCCATACAAAACAGGAACCAGTCACCCAACACAACTTTGGCTGCTGCATATTCCGCCAACGACAACCCGAACACATTCTCAGGCAAACGCGGTTCCTTTTTCGCCGACACCTTCCTCCTACTGGACGTTTCCAGCAATGCCGACCAGATGGGTATCAGTTTCGGCCCCGCCATAGAGGTCGACCGCCAGGAGAACGGCAACGTCAATCTCCGTCCCCGGGACGAACAGGCAGGCATTGCCGCGGCTTATCAATCACCGGCGCTTCCCCTGCAGATCTTAAATATGGACGTCGTTGCCACAGGTCTCAATGTCCGCGCGGTAACGCTGCCACAGATCTCCTGGGAACCCGTATTCAATGTTCCGCTCCCACAACCCCAGGGCGGAGTTCCATATGACGATCTTATCACCTATACGCCCGGCCTCGTAGTGTACGAGAATGACGGTATTCCCACACATATCTATTCGGAAAGTCCTTACCTGGTTCCACTCGCCCCCTTACCCGTGACCCGTCATTTTATAAAGGAGTACAACGATAAAAATAATCCCCGCCAGCTGCATTCCACGTTCACCCTTCCTTTTGCGCTCGTCGCAATGGCGCATTTCAACCGCAACACAAAAGTCTCCGAAGAGAATAATGCGAGCCTTCATTTTCATATGCCCTGGTTCGATAAGCTGCGCGGCGGCCTACAGATCCACGCTGAAGCACCTCCTTCAGGCCTGGCCGAACAAAGCAATACTTTTACAGGGCAAACGATCCAGATAGATAATAACCTGCGGTGGTTTCTGCTGGGCTATCAACTTACGGGTAGTACATTGGGCAGAGATGTAAGAGACATCTTCAATAAAGTCTTTGACAAACCTTCTGGCGGCGTTCCGCTGGAAAGAATAGATTTTTCAGGATATGGCGCCAGCATCTTCAGCAACTGGCTGAACGGCGCTGCGGCTATTGCAGATGTCAGCCAGGCCAAATTTGATGTTTTAATGGGCCGTACCGCTCATGAAGTGATACAGGTCCGTAGCGTAATGTACATGTGCACAGGTATCGTGCATGTAGTGAGGACCATTACCCTGATGCGGTCGCCGAATGGGTATGTATTCCGTTCTGATTCCGGCTGGAAGGCCGAAAGTGACGCTTTTTATAATTGCGATTATAACATCAGGTTCGGTACCCAGCTGCTGCCTGTAACAAAACCTTATGTGTTTCATCCCGGCGCAATAAAAGGCGTTTCAAATGTCCGGGAGATAAATACGTATCCGCCGGGAGGAACTTTTACCTCCTCTTTTAGCCTGAACGAAAGCGGCCTGCCCGCTAAGCTGGGAAAGATCAATCCCTCGGATTGGAATTTTATTAAAGACGGCATCAGCTTCTCCGAACAATTGCCCGTCCTGCTGCAGGCAGTGGTCTTCGATGGTGACGTACACATGGACGATGTAACCAGCGGAGGTACACCTGTCGGCGGCGGCGAATATATCGTACAATCCAAAAAACGTCTGGGATATGTGCAGATCTCCCCAACCGGCATTTTGATCCCGCCCAGGCTATATGCTGAACTGCTCACCTTCCAGAACGGCTCCCTGGGAGGACCACTCGATTCTATTATTGATATCTCAGGGTCCGGCCAGAAAATGCGCATCTCCCGGGCAGATATCAATCCAGGCCTCGACGCTGCCGGTCAACATATATTTGTCAGCGCCGCCCGGGGCTCGCTTATCCTTCCAAAGGACGGGTCCTGGTCTGTGGTCCGGCAAAATACGGACACCGGCGACGTCAATCCCGTCGAAGAAGGTCAAACCGTTCCGCTGATCAGGGCCGAAGGAGCAGCGAATTACAGGATCGCCAATCCTGCGGACGTTGTCGTTACCAATGCCTCAAAGATCAATTATGGCGTTCTGCAATCCACCGGGACACAAAAATTATTGTTCGACATACCACAATTCGCTCCCGGCGTCAAAAAATTACTCAGCAATGAGACTTATTTCGCTGACGCCTACAAGCTCCTTAATTCAAAAGGCCCGTTTCCCAATATTGCCAATGCATTGCAATTGACCAACGCGGAAAAGCAGGTTGACATATTGGGCGAAGGCCTGATGAAAATGGCGGACCGAAAGCTTCACCTGGAGAATTTGCTTTCTAATTTTCAATACCCTTTTATCGACGAACCGGACATATTGAAGGTATATGCAGACTACAAGAATAAGAATGGAAAGGGCGAGCTGGATCTGGGCATCGATTCCAATGCTGCGGCAGCGGCGGATAAATGGAAAGCGGCGCTTTCCAACATCCGTATCGTCGTCGACCTTGG
>DATJJA010000153.1:0-34591 GCA_035492595.1 Puia sp. | reverse complement strand
AAAATCAGCAGCCGTCTCACAGACATACATGTTCTGCAGGAGATAAGAACGGATGTTTTTTGCCAGCACCGGTTCGTCTTCAACAATCAGCAGGTTCAAGGTGGTAAATTTTTAAAATGGGGAAAACGTAATAATAAGGACGGGGAGGCTGCTGAAGGAGAATTGCAGATTATATTTTTGTGAATTTATTGCCGGGTTGGCTTTTGTCGCCTTTTTTGTTAATTTGGATGGATTAACCCCGTTCTTGAATGAGCGAAACCCTTCCAACGACCCTTACAACCTACAGAAAGATCATCGCGATCATCATACCCTGCATATTGGGCTGGGGTTTAAGCTTCCTTGCAACCAATGTTTACAAAGACTATGCGGTTGGGCTCTTTATTTGGCTGCCAGGCGTACTGGGCGCCTGGCGGGCCGGCCGAAGAACTGCGGTCGGTGACGACTTCTATCGAAATAAATGCCGATGCTTCAACGGTATGGAAAAATGTGATCAGCTTTCCACAGCTGGCGGAACCATCCGAATTCATTTTTCGATCCGGTATTACCTACCCCATCAATGCTCAGATCAATGGACAGGGAGTGGGAGCGATACGACACTGTAATTTCTCAACGGGCAGTTTTATCGAGCCTATATCCGTTTGGGAAGAAGGAAAGCTTTTGAAGTTTGACGTGGATTCACAGCCTGAACCTTTAAAAGAGCTGATTCTTTACTTATACCATTTTAAGATCAAAAGCGTAATCCTGGTAACTTATCAATTCCTTTCCAGCTTCCAGCTCCTGCCAGGCCTTTTCTTTATGACTTAAATCCACCATATCCCAGGTTGAAGTGTCATTAAACCGACCGATAACCTTATTGATCGTTTCCAACTCATCGGGAGAGAACAGATCTGAATCCGGTTCTGACCCAGTCTTAAATACTTCCCTTGCGCTTCCGTTGGACAGCCTCATCCACTCGACATTGATGACCTGGTCATTCTCCAGAAATGCATAGATATTATCATAGTTGGCAGGTACGGGACCATATTGAATAGCCCGGTATGACAACCCGCTGATAGATCTCCCATGATTTTTATAATGGCAAAAATCGGTATAGAACAGAAGTTTATTCAATTTTAGCTTATCGTTGAATTCCGGTTTGCATTTTTGAATATATAAACCGATCAGCCCGGTAATTTTATCTGTGCTGGGCTTTTTATATCCTGTGAAGTTGTTGGGTTCTTTATAGATGTTCAGCGCTGAATAGAAGGGGTTGTATTCATTTTCCTGTTCAATCAGAAATACGACTTTTTCTTTTGCTTTTTCGAATGTATTATCGGAGAAGTGAGACCTGGCATCCGCTAAGAACTCCATGAAGATCTCTGGTTTGGCAGCCGTAGCAATCAATTTTGCCAAAGCCGGTACAGGCATTTCTCCTTTTTCATAATTGCTGTAACCATTTGCTCCCAGGCCAAGGACCTCACTCATTTTGGCGGCCGACAGCTCATACTTATCCCGGATAGCCGCGATCTCTTCGGGGAATGGTATATTATACCTCTGTCTGTACTGGTTGTGTGCCTGTATTAAACTAATGGTATCTGTTTCAGTCGTTGTAAATTCCTCCCCGCATTTTTCGCACTTGTAAAAATGTGCTACAATCGTAAATTGATCTTTCCGATAGGTTAATTCCCTTTTTTCTTTTTGCAGGCTGGCCATTCCGTCACAATATGGGCATTCGATTTTTTGTTCCATGTTCATTTATTTTTTAGCGGATAACTAATAGGGAATTCAGTAATATGAAAGGACATACAATCAACCCGCTTGCCTGGAATGCCGGGGCTGATTTTTATGTAGACCTCTTTTCCCTTAACCTGAATACCAAATTCATAATAATCCGGTTTGCCCGGATCATATGTGTCCTTATTAGGGCCGGAATAATAATCCTCAACCTTTAAATTCATCAGGTATTCGATCCTTTTAACCGGCGTAATGTCTAATTCAGCCAATGCGTCCAGATTTTTATCCCTTGGCCGGAAAGCAACATCGAAGCACCTGATTTTCTCAAGTACGTCTTTTAGAAATGATTCTACCTGTTGCTTGCTGGTCATGTGGCAAAGGTATTAAACACAACTAAATAGTGGAAAAAATAAATTAATTATGAAAAAAGTCTACTAATAAGTTGATTTTAGGGCCGAGTCATAAAATATCACCTACTTCGATGTTGCCGCCACCTTCCCTTAACTTCGGGAAAACCAAACCTGACTAATCGACCGATGGCTGGGGATCTTCATATCCCTTATTACGGCTGTCATTTTTATTTCCGGTGTGGCCGTGAATAATCTGCATGGCCTGCGGATCTTTGGCGTATGTGTTATCGGCTGGGTCCTGATCGTCGCCTATCGGATCACCTGGAAGACGCACAGCATGATCGGCTGATGAGGCTGGGGTTTAGAGGAACCGCCCGATCCTGAACGGGGAGAGATCGAATCGGGTGTGACCATCCACAGCCAGCTGGCAAAGCAGCTGACCTGTCAGGCTGCTGAATTTGAATCCATGCCCTGAGCAGGGACTGGCCACGATGATATTGGGATATGCAGGATGGAAGTCGATGATAAAATTCTCATCGGGGGTATTGGTATACATACACACCGTATTGTCGCGATAGACAGGGTCCATCGCCAGCCAGTCGGCGGCAATGCTTCTCATTTCTGCTATTTCATCATCCGAGGTATCCTGCCTGAGACTGTCTGCATCGATCTGGCGCCCGCGATGATGAGGCGCTAATTTAAGCCCGCTGCCCAGGTCGGGAATGCCGTAGAACATTTTTGCCGGCTCATACTCCCAGATAAAGACCGGCATCTGATCGGGCCGGAACCAGGCCCGCGTTTGCTGATTGGCATTGTCGAACCAGAACAGCACCTGTCGTTTGACGGTAAGGGGCAGCCGAAGATCGGGCAGCAGCCCGCCCGTCCAGGCGCCGGCGCTTACGATCAGCTTGTCGGTCATGTATCTTCCTTTGGTTGTCAGCACCGTGACGCCATCCTTCCCCGGCTGAATTTCCAGAACCTGTTCATCTGTTTGCTGGATCGCCCCGTTGCGGACAGCGGAAGAAAGAAAGGCCCGGATACATTCTTCCGGCAGGAGAATACCGGCCTCTGTCTCCAGGACACCGACCGTATCCGCCGGCGCGCGGAAGGCGGGGAAACGTCTGCGGATAGCTCCGGCATCGAGGTATTCATGCGGGATATCGTGCAGCTCTGCGCTGAGCAAAGCTCCTTTGACCACGGCCGCGTCTTCACGTCCGAGCATCAGCCCGCCGGTCTTGCGCAGCAGGGTTTTCCCGGACACGGCTTCGAGCTCTTCCCACAGTGGATAGGCCGCCCTGATCAGCGGGACATACAGCGGGTGTTCGAAATACGCCTGCCGGATGATCCTGCTCTCGCCATGCGAGGAACCCATGCGGTGCGGAGGATGGAAGCGATCGATCCCAAGGACCCGCTTGCCTGTTTTGGAAAGATGGTACAAGGCCGAACTGCCATTTGCGCCGAGGCCAAGGACGATGATATCGTAGTGGGCATTGTGGTGAACGGCCGGTGGCATAGTTTTTTACTGTAATATCCTAAAAATAAATATGGAAACAATTACATCCAAACAGACAGCCGAAGTGCTGGAAGATCTTATCAGGATAAATAACGACAGGATCGAAGGCTATGAAAAGGCCGCCAGGGATCTCAAACCTGAAGACAGTGACTTGAAAATGATCTTTTTGAAAGCCATCGACCAGAGCCGCAAGATCAAAATGACCCTGGGCAATGAATTGCAGACACTTGGCGGAACGATTCCCTCCGGTACCACAGGCAGCGGGTCGATCTACCGCGCCTGGATGGAAATAAAGGCGACTTTTACCGGGCATACCCGGCATGCCGTGCTGGAAAGCTGCGAATATGGTGAGGATGCAGCCCAAAAGGCTTATGAATCAGCCCTGAGCAGCGAACATCTGCCCGAATACCTGTCCACGACCGTGCTGGAGCAAAAGAATGAGCTGAGAGTCGTTCATGATGAGATCAAGGCGCTGAGAGATCGGGCTGAATAAGCTGGTCTTATTGGTTATTTAACGCCCTGTAATGGGGCGTTTTTTCTTTAGGCTATCGCGCCTGGGGCGGCAGCCAGGGGGCGCCAATGCGCTCGCGCGTCCAAACGCGGCCTTTTGCGTTATCCGTCCACCTGCGGCCTGTTGCCTTATCCGTCCGCCAGCGGCCTTTTGCGTCACCCGTCCCCGATGGGGCGCCGGTATTGCGGTCTCCCTGTTTTGTAAAAGAATACCGGTAAAGGACCGCGCGTATATAACGGGGCGGCCTGTCCGGAAACGGATTGCCGGCAAAAAGACTCAGCGCTCCCGGATCATTGTTCAGCAGCTTCGAGACCAGCGTCCTGGTCCACGGATATTCCTCCGGTGTCGACATCGAGGCAAACCACATCTGCCAGTCGAGACGAAGCTGGTAGGGCGCGATCTGCGGAGGCCGTTGATCCAGGTCGACCGGCAGCCCCTTGTAGGGATAAGGCTTCCAATTGGCCTTGTCATCGGGGACGGGATCGATGGTGCCTTCGAATACTACATTCAGCCTCTCCCTTCCCACTGTCCCGAACGCCCCATAGGTATTGACCAGATCCAGCGGATCGAAAGAAGTGTTCATGATCTGCCGGGGTGACAGCATATTGAAGACCGGTTGAATGGACAGTAATGATATCACCGCAGTGAGCGTCCAGGCTGTCACCATCATCGGCCGGGATGGAACGGCCCGGACTTTTGCAGCCTCCGCGCGGCGGACGAGGGGACGGGGGAGCAGCTTCGACCAGAAAGCGTCGTCGAAACAGGCCAGCGCAGGCACAACGGTCAACCAGTTGAGAAACGAAAGATTGCCGCTACACATAAGGATGATCTGCAGGAGTACGATCACGACACCAGCGATGAGGCGGGCGAGCCGCGGCCAGAAAACAAACCATGGTGCGACAAGCTCGGCAAGCCAGTTGTACCAGACGCCAAACCTCAGCACCAGCCGGGGAAGAAAATGGAACCATCTGCTCAGCGGGCCGGGCAGAGGCTGCGTCTCGAAATGATAATACAGGGCCGTCGCATTATGCCACACCTCATCGCCGCGAAGCTTGATCAGCCCGGCGCCAAGCATGATACGAAAGATGAGCCAGCGGAACAGCGTAATGACCGGCATCGGTGGCTCGCGTCCGGGAAACGGCCGTCCGTCCAAAAGAGGACAGAGGAAGATCGCAAGAAATCCGGTTTCGAGAAGCTGGATCTCCCAGCCGTATCCATACCACTCCTGGCCTATATTGACAAAAGACATATAAAGGAACCAGAGCACAGTCATTATGGGCGCATTGGCAAATCCCGCCAGGACGACACAGGATAATATAAACCCGATCCAGGCCCCGGTCAGCAGGGCGGGATCGGAATGGACAAACCAAAAGATCGAGGGCAGACGTATAAAACCCGCACCCGTCGAACCAAGACCTTCGGTAATGCGTCTTATGAAGGTCCCGGCGGGCAACAGGCCATCGGAGCCAATGAGGGGGATGATCTGGTTTATCGCCGCGAGAAAAGCCACCGCATAGATCAAGCCCAGCAGACGCAGGATAAGAAAGCGGGTGAGCCAGTAAGATGGGGACATAACCGTTCGACCGTTTGATGTAGTAAAGATGTAGAATTTACAACATTTTTTTCTCTTTTTGTGTGCCTGATGTGGTATTGATGTAGTTCAAAATCCAAAAGGGCAAATGGCAAATCTTAGCTTTATCCCAAGATAAACAAGATCTAAAAATGAAACTATTAAGATTGCTGCCCGCCATGGCATTATGTGCCTGGTCGTACGAGACATCCGCACAGGCCACCAAGGTAGAAGTCCCCGACTGGGCCCTCCCCGGTTCTTCCACACACAAGCAGGTGCCACCCCCACTGGATTTCCACCGGCCGGCCCGGACAGAGAATATCTCCATCGGTATATTCAAGGGTCAGAGCGATGTAGGCTCTGCGCTGGTGCCGGGCTCCTCCAGCTATGACGCCGCTTCAAAAAAATATACCATCGTCTCCGCAGGTTATAATATCTGGTATCAGCGGGATGAGTTCCGCTATATCTGGAAGAAAATGTCCGGCGATGTTTCCCTGGCTGCTGACGTCGCCTTCCCGGATACCGCGGGTTACGATGACCGGAAGGCGGTGCTGGTTATCCGCCAGAGTCTTGACGACGATGCAAAGGAAGCCGTGGTTGCTCTTCATGGAGGCGGATTGATGCACATCGCCTGGAGGCCGGAAAAAAATCAAATGATGAAAGAAGTCAGGGTCAATCGTAAGAAAGGGCATAGCGCCAGCAATCCCGGGGATAGCCTGGATATCGGGATGGCCCAACGGATCGGTCTGGAAAAGCATGGGGATGAGTTTGCTGTCTTTGTAAGCATGAAGGGAGAACCGATGCACCAGGTCGGAGGTCCCATTACTTTGCATATCGATGGGCCGTTCTATGTCGGTCTGGGATTCTGCTCGCATCTGCCGGCCAAAACGGATGCGGCGGTGCTTTCGAATGTTGTCTTGGCGAATGCGGCGGGAAAAGTGAGGTAGGGTGTGGCGGGAAGGTGAGATAAGAAGCGACAAGAAAGGCGAGATAAGAGGCGACAAGAAAGGTGCGTTAAATAAGAGAAAACGTCCTTGCCTTGTGTGCTCCGGTTGGAAATCCACAACGACCAATTGGAAACTGATAATTTTTAAGACTTGCAATCTTTTTAGCTTGCGGACTTATAAAAAAATCAGTTATGAAAAATGTTCTATTGACAAGCCTGCTGGTTGCGGGCTGTGTGTTGGGGGTGGTAAATTCAAGTTTTTCACAGAATGGTATCAGTATGATCCGGAAAGCGTCCATCGTCTCGGCGATGCGGGATCTTGGTTATTCTTCACCTCTCAATACAAAGGCAGAGAGAGACTTCCGAAAACGCTTCGCGGCAACGGAAGGTGAACGATGGTTTGAATACAGAAACGGCTACGCGGCCATATTTGCCTCCGGTGATGTCCGGTACAGGGTTGAATATGACAGCAAAGGGAATTGGAACGGCACGGAGAAAGGTTATAAAGGGACAATGCTGGATCGCGACATCAGAAGGCTCGTAAAGCAGACCTACATTGATTACGATATAGCCTATGTCAAGGAGTTTATGGTGCCCGGTATGTTTGGCACACCTGTATATGTCATCACCATTGAAGATGAGGGTTCTTTCAAGACTCTTTCTGTTTGTGAAGACGAGGTAAGGGTCAAAGAGGAATACTTAAAAAACCTGTAGGCTAATGCCCAGCTTATTATATCCCGTAGACGCCTCCCAGCAATCTTCATTCGCCAGCCGGATACTATATTCGGGTCGCCCGGCGAGAGAAGGATACTTGTCGGGGAAACTCAGGAAGAGCTGATACTCTCCCGGGGGCGTGCCGGCCGGCAGGTGCAAGGATTCTTTCCATTCGATGTCACCGCTGAACCATTTACGCGGATCGACCTGGCAGGGCAGGATTATTTCTTTACCGTTGGCGGCATTTCTGAATACCAGGGATGCCGCCCTCGGATTATACGGAGAGGCATAACCGACGTTGCGGAGCTGGATAGAGAAGAGGAAAGACCCGCCTGATCGCGCCCGCGTTGGAAAGCGGGCCTCACGAAGCACGAGGCGATAGCCCAGCTTTTTCCGGATACTGCTGATACATCCCAATGAATCCCAGTCGTTGTTGACGTCATTATTATAGGTCGTGTTCAGGAAGCTGTAATGCATGCCTGCCATTTCTTCTTCTGCATGCCCGGCCGGAGCGCAATCATTTGCCGGGCTATAGGCATCGTCGCAGGTCTCGCCGCCAACAGGAAGGTAGCGGCTGTCATCCTCCAGATATTTCCGGAGCGGGAGATTGGCTTCCTTTTCAGGCTGCGTGGAGCTGCCGTTGTCATAATACGTTCCATAATCGTCGGGGCCAGCCAAAAAGCAGTCGTTGTGAAAACCGAGCCGGGAAGCCTCTTTGCCGGTAAAGGCATCCTGGGCCGACAGCGGTTTTGAATCGGTGCGTGCCTCGGGTCCATATACATATTTCTGTTTGATCTGGGGGGTGCGGACCTGTATCATTCTGTCATCGGGTAAGGCTTGCAGCAGGGCGTGGAGTACGTCATTGCGGTCCTTCCAGCTGCTATCCATGATCCGCCCGGGCCCGTTGCGGCCTGCATCTCCAAAATAATCCGTGTAGTAATTCTCTCCCCAGATGCCGATGAACCCTTCCTGGAGGACGGCGATGATCGCCGCATGTTTTTTTAGCAGCGGCGCCAGCTGCCGGATGTGCATGAGCACGATGTCCTTGGGGGCGTCGCCATACGGCGGGCAGATCTTGTAGATATCGGGACAGTTACCTGTGTTGGTATGATTGGTGTAGGCGAAGCGCAGGATCACTTTTAGCCCCGCCTCTTCGATGACGCTGAGATCGTGGTCGATCCTGTCGAGTAGATTGGCGGTGAGGGCCCGTTGTTTGAAGGTGTCCAGGGTATATTCACGCATGAGCAGGGTAGAGTAGATGGCGTAGGTCGCCTTGCCATGTTTTTGCGGACCGTCAAACATTTTTTTGAGCTGGGCTGTCTCAAGTGGTTGGAAATGGGTCGAGCTGGTGCCGACCGGGATATAGAAGCCCCGTTCAGGGTTTGGAAAATCTTCTTTGCTTTCTTTATAGGTGGTGAGCTTGGTATTGGCGGCGACTTTCTCCTGGGCTTTGGCGCCCGCGAATGCAAAAAGGGCGATCCACAAAATTACTTTCATGCGGTGAATGGTTGTGGAAGGTAAAATATGTCATTTCATGCACTTGCGGATACGCAACCGTTTGCAGGAGTTCATTGGTCAGTGCTGGGGATACCACTCGGGATACCATCGCTGGCGATGGCGCGACATACCATCCTTAGTCATTACGCGGGGTACCCGCCTTGTGCCCCCACATGGCATACCAGGCGATGCAGAGATAGGAGGGGACGACCACCCAGTAGGCGCGCTGTGGCGTGGACAGCTCTGCCAGCCAGCCATATAATAAGGGCAGCAGCGCTCCTCCCCCGATGGCGACGATCAGCAGGGAAGAGCCGATGGCTGTAAACTTCCCGAGGCCGTCGATGGCCAGCGGCCAGATAGAAGGCCAGCATAACGAATTGGCCAGACCTAAGAAAGCGATGAAGACGACCGACACGAGACCGTGTGTCGACAAGGCTGCAAATACGAAGACCAGCCCGAGCCCTGCGGAGATCTTCAGCGCAAGGGTCTGGGAAAGATATTTTGGGATCAATAAGATGCCAAGCAGGTAACCGAGCAGCATGCCGCTGAGCGTGAAGCTGGAGAAGTTTTTTGCGGTGGACAGGCGGATGCCTTGTGAGGCGCCATAGTTGATGATGGTGTCTACCGCGATGACCTCGACGCCTACATAGAGGAATAAGGTTAGTACGCCGAGCAGAAGATGAGGGAATTGGAAAATGCTCGTTTTTGTTGCCGCGACTGGCTTATTTGCCGCCGCGCCGCTTTCGCCGGGGGCCTCCGTCGTTGGGTCTGCATCCAGTTCCGGCAAGCCTGAAAAGAAGACCCAGCAGGCCAGCAGGGCGATGACAACCGCAATGATGATATAGGGCCAGATGACGCGATGGGCAAGCAGATCCAGCAGGGCTGTCTTTTCCGCCGCAGGCAGATGGGTGACACGCTCCCGGATAGTATCCGCATCTTTTAATGCCACCGAACCGATGATCAGCGGGGCCATGACGCCGGCTATCCCATTGCAGACCCCCATGATGCTGATCCGCCTGGCCGCGCTATTCAAGGGCCCTAAGATCGTGACATAGGGATTCGCGGCCGTTTGCAGGACAGCGAGCCCCGTACCCTGGATAAAGAGGCCGGAAAGGAAGAGCAGGTAGGAGCGGGTCAGGGCCGCGGGGATGAATATCATCGCGCCGGCCGACATGATGAGCAGGCCCAGGGCCATCCCCTTTTTGTAACCCGTCCTTCGCAGGACTGCCGCGGCAGGAACGGCCATGACGGCATATGAAATATAAAACGAAAAGGCTACGAGATAAGAAGAAAAGGTATTTAGCTGGCAGGCGATGTGCAGATAGGGGATCAGCACCGACCCCAGCCAGGTGACAAAACCGAAGACAAAGAACAGAACCCCGATGATGACGATGGGCCGGTTAAAGGACTTCATGATAGTTGGGTTATCGGGTGATGTCGGGGACACATTATCAGGTGATGTCGGGGGCGCATTATCGCGGGGCGCCGGAGCCGTTGAGATGATCAAGCGCTTTTTTGACGCTGCCCTGCTCCAGCAAAAGTTGTCGGGCCTTATCATAATCGGCGATGCCGGCCTTCTCCATCAGCATCCGCACGGCCCGGTCGGTGATCTTATCGTTGATGAGCAGGACATTGACCATCTGGTTATCTTCCACTCTGCCCAGCTGGATCATGGTGGTCGTGCTGATCATATCGAAAAGCATCTTCTGAGCTGTGCCACACTTCATACGTGTGCTGCCGGTGATGAACTCGGGTCCGGTGATGACCTCTACGGGAAAGTCCGCGGCGGCGGCGATGGGTGAATCGGGGTTGCTGACGATACAACCTGTGGGGATGCCGTGCTGGCGGCAGCTCTGGAGGGCGGTGAGTACAAAGGGGGTGGTGCCGGAGGCAGAAATGCCGACGACGATGTCTGCAGTGGTGATGTTTTCGCTTTGGAGCGCTTCCCATCCCGCCTGGCGATCGTCCTCCATTTCTTCCCTGGCCTCGGCCAGCCGGGGTATCCCGCCAGCAAGGACAGTATTTACGACGCCTTTGGAAATGCCATAGGTCGTGGGCAATTCGATGACGTCGAGAACGGACAGTCTGCCTCCGCTGCCGGCGCCGATATAAAACATCCGACCACCTGCTCTGAGGCTGTCGACGATAGCATGAATGAGCCTGTTGACGGCAGGAAGGGCCTTTTCGATGGCTTTGGCTACGGTGGCGTCTTCCTGGTTGATCAGGTTGGTGATCTCTTCGATCGATCTGGTTTCTAAATGCCTGTGTGGCGAAGGCTGTTCGGTAAGAATCGGCATATTCCGAAAATACACAATTTCATGCAAACGGGGACTATTCCTAAATTGCGGTGATGAAAGAACGAATAATTGGAATTATGGGAGCCATGCCCGAAGAGATCGACAGCATAAGACAATTACTAAGTGAAGAATCCAGGGTAACCATCGGTATGAGGACCTATTCTACAGGTAAACTGAATGGCATCAGGGCGGTGGTTGTCTTTTCCCGGTGGGGGAAGGTTGCTGCTTCCATCACGGTATCCACCCTGATCCTTGAGTTCAAGGTCACCGAGCTGATCTTTACGGGTGTGGCAGGGGCCATCGACCCACAGCTGCGGATCGGGGATATCGTTCTGGGCCGTCGTCTCATCCAGCATGATATGGACGCCCGGCCGCTGATGGAACAATTTGAGATCCCGCTTTTAGGCAAGACCTTTTTTGAATGTGCCGCGGAGCAACTGGAGCCTGCTGCCAAAGCGATAGGGGACCTTTTGGAAAAGAACCATCTTCATGCAGCCATCGGTTCAGGCGAGTTGGATAAATTTGGTATTGCGGTGCCGCGTTTGTTTGTCGGCGATATTGCCAGCGGGGATAAGTTTTTCGCGAACACACGTGATAAGGATCATCTGCTGGCGGCGTTGCCTTCAGTTCTTTGTGTGGAAATGGAAGGGGCAGCTGTTGCGCAGGTCTGTTATGAATATGATATTCCTTTTACTATAATCCGGACGATCTCGGATGGTGCTGACGAAAAATCGCATATTGATTTTCCTTCTTTTATAAAGGAGATATCGAGTAAATATTCTTTGGAGATCGTTAAGATTATTTATGCAGCAGGATAAGAAGGACAACTACCCTGTATGCCACCCAGCTGAGTGTAAGCGTCCAGCCAAGGGACAGTAATTTTGTTCTTCTGATATGCTCCAGCAGCATGAGACCGGCGACCGCCAGGAAGTATCCGGCGGCTACGGGAGAGGATATATGAACAAGAGAGCCGATCGCCATCAGAGGCAGCAGCAGCAAGGATCCGGCCAGGGAGATAGTCATCATATTACCCAGGTAATCCCATCTTTTCGCAGGCGCATACAGGCTGACGATAATGCCCTGAACAAGCAGCTGGCCGCCGGCGATGAGGTATTCTCTATAGCTGCTGATTGCATGCAGGATCCCTGAACTGCTGCCCAGCGGCAGGATCCCTGAACTGCTGCCCAGCGGCAGAATCCCTGAACTGCTGCGCAATGGAAGTACCCCTGACAATAAGCCCGCATAACGGGTGAGGACAAAGCCAACGAACCAAACCGTAAACAGCAGCCAGAGTATCCTGTAACGTAGATTGAACGTCGGTTGTAACGTGTCCTTCGCTGTTTTTGGAGCAGGGATGATGACCTTCCTGTTATAGGAGATAAAGGCATAGAGCTTTCGCATCAGCCAGACAAACGGCGGGAAAGCGAACAGTGGCGAAAAGACAGGGAATGAATGGCCGATCACTTTGAACAGGCTCTCAATACCGTACCTGACCTCCCCGGTAACGGTATTGACAAGGGCGATCTCGTTCACAGCCCGCTGCTGATCGACCACGGGGCAGGCAAAGGACGGCATTTCCTGGTAGGGCGCCCGGCCCTCCCTGTCAAGCATTCCGGTCGAGGTGAAGGCGTGTGTATAAACTTTACACATCGGGCATTCTGAGTCGTAGAGAATGACATGGTCTTTTAGCGTTTTCATGCTGCAGGTATTTGACAGCACAAATATACATATGTTTCTGAACTTTCAATAACTAATGAAAGTTTGTTTAAAAATGATTTATTTCGGGGTAAATGGGTAGGTGTGATCTGCTCATTGATATTCGCCAATTACTAAACGATATATAAAACTTTGACCGCTCGGGCTAACTTAGCCTGGCTTGTCATATTATTACTATTTACATTTATATCAAGGCCCGTTGCCACCAATATTCTGCTGATCTTCCCCACACATCTCATCTCTTAATCAACTGAATGACCTATGAGTATTTTTTACACCCCTGGGAAAAGGGCCCTCCTTTTTCTGTTCTTATTGACCTCTAGTGTAGTGAATGCGCAGACTCCGCAGACGGCGGCACAGGTTCCGCAACCCCAGACCCCTGCCCCTCAACCCCAGACCCCTACTCCAAAACAAAAGGCGATGGACCTGCTGCGCAAGAACCTCCGCCTCACCGGTCTCAGCCAGGCCGAGCTCGACAGTTACCAGGTCACTGACGCCTATCCTGACAAGATCTCCCGATCTTTCCTGGTCTATCTGCAGCAGGCTTACCTGGGTGTCCCTGTCTACAATAAAATAGGTGTATACGTTTTCAGGAACGATACCCTTGTTGAGAAGAAAGCGAATTTCATCCCGGCGATAGCGCTAAAAGCCGGCCCGCAGGTCAGCTATTCGGTCGAAGCGCTGCAGGCCATCCATTTCGCCGCCGGGCACCTGGCACTCACAGTCAGACAGACACCCCGGATGATCCAAAAGGATGATGTCCGCCGTCATTATCTCTTTAGCAATGGTGGTGTATCCAAAAAGAATATCAGCTCGGACCTGGTCTGGCTGCCGGTCAACGATAGCAAAGAGGTGAAACTTTCCTGGAACGTGCGTATCGTAACCCCGGATGGCAGTGGTGACTGGCTGGTCCGCATCGACGCGCAGACAGGGCAGGTCATTGAGAAGAGCAACCTTATCGTATCGGAGAAGGCAAAAGATTGTATGATGACAGATCAACCCGCCGGGTCGCTGGCTGTGGCGCCGGATCCGGACCGGGCGGCACCGGTTTGGGGCAGCAATGCTGTCGTCGTAGCCGGAGCCCAAAGTGGATCGATCCTGGGACAGAGCCGCAATATCGCAGCCTCGCCGCAATTCGCCGCGCCGCAATCACTATCGCAATTCCCGCCGCCGCCGGCAGTGACCAGCGCCAGCTATCGCATCTACCCCTTCCCCACTGAATCCGCCAACTTCGGCCCCCGCGTCCTCTCCTCCAACCCCTGGCTCATCGCCGGTTCCGGTAACAATGCCACAAGTCTCGGCTGGCATTTCGACAACACTACCAGTTATGACTACACGCGCGGCAACAATGTATGGGCAGTGGAAGACACTTTAGGCACAACCGACGGGACAGGTTTTTCCGATACGTCCACTACTATCATCCCGGCCCTGACCTTTGACCGCACGCTGGCCCCGACGCAGAGAGCCCGTGCCTATACGAATATCCGCGCGGGATTGGACAACCTCTTCTACGCCAACAATACCATGCATGATATCAGCTACCAGTATGGTTTTGACGAAGCCGCCGGGAATTTCCAGGCGAGCAACCAGGGCAGGGGAGGACAGGAAGGCGATTTTGTATACGCCTTCGCGCAGGAAGCACAAGGTGTCAACAATGCCTTTTTCGCGACAGGTCCCGACGGAGAGAGTCCCGCAATGCTGATGTATGTCTGGAATTCGCTCGATACGGCCAGTCTCCATATTAATACCCCCGGAGCTATAACGGGTGACTATGCTGCGCTGGAAGGTGTATTCAGCGCTTTTAACCGGCTGGCAGTACAAGCTCCGATCACCGGGAATATTATCCAGGTGAACGATGACATCAACCCAGCCACACATCTTGGTTGTGGAACCGGTTTTAGCAACAGCGTCGCGGGAAAGATCGCCCTTATCGACAGGGGTAGCTGCAACTACACCGTAAAGGTCAAGAACGCCCAGGTCGCCGGAGCCATCGCGGTGATAATGGTCAACAATGCTGCCGGTCCTCCCATAGTTATGGGGGGAGATGATGCCACCATTACCATCCCTGCCATCATGATCTCACAGACTGACGGCGCTACGCTGAAAGCAAACCTGGCCAGTCTCAACGGAACACTCAACAATAAAGGAGAAGACCTTGATGGCGCGCTGGACAATGGCGTCATGGCACATGAATATACACACGGGATTTCCAACCGGCTCACCGGGGGGCCGGCCAACGCCGACTGCCTCCTCAACGCGGAACAGATGGGTGAAGGATGGAGCGACTTTATGGCCCTGATGGTTACCACCGACTGGTCCACTGCGGCTGTCACCGACGGGCCTAAGAAAAGATCACTCGGCACCTATGTCGCCGGACAGCTTGCAACAGGTCCGGGCATCCGCCACTACCCTTATTCCACAGACAAGACCATCAATAAATGGACCTATGACAGCGTGGCCGTCTCTACGGGCGGGGAAGTACATGCGATAGGAGAGATCTGGTGCGCCACGCTCTGGGATATGACCTGGAATATCATCCAGCAGGAAGGGATCTCCGGGGATATCTACCACGGCACAAAGGGCAACAACATGGCCCTGCAGCTGGTCATAGAAGGAATGAAACTGCAGCCCTGCAGCCCCGGATTCGTGGATGGCCGCGATGCCATCTTAAAGGCCGACTCCCTGCTTTATAACTATAGTCATAAATGCGCGATCTGGAAGGCGTTTGCCGGCAGGGGGATCGGCAAAAGTGCCAGCCAGGGCAGCTCCAACAGTTACCTCGACCAGACATCGGCTACCGATCTGCCTTCGGGCCTGAGCCTCACCCAGACCGTCAACAAGACCACGCTGGCCCAGGGTGACGATATCTTCTATACGGTAAAGGCTTCCTGCAACTGCACGCCTCTGACCGGCATCACGATCGTGGATACGCTGTCCGCCAACCTGTCCTATGTGAGCTCTTCGGGCGGGACATACACGGCCCCCTATGTCAAATTCACGGGCAATGATTTTGCGGCCGGCGAAACAAAGACCTTTACCGTCGAGGCCAGTGTCGCTGGTACCTATGCCGTTCCGGATACCCTGATCAATGACAGCAGGGACCCGGCCAACTATACCTGGACCCCTACGCTGACAACCGGGGGGACGATCTTTTCCGATGTCACGACCCGGGCGCATAGCAGCACGCATTCCTGGTATGCCGCGGACCGGGCGGGTCAGACGGACTTCGCGCTGACCACCGGTGATCTCCATCCGGACTCCATCTCCACCTTGTCCTTCTGGCATTATTACGAGACCGAATCGGCCTTTGACGGCGGCGTGGTGGAAATATCGACAGACAACGGCAACAGCTGGTCCGACCTCGGACCCTATATGACGCAGAACGGCTACAACAATACACTCGATCCGACTACGGCCGGGATCCCTAACCGGCAGGCCTTCAGCGGCAGCAGCGGCGGCAGCTTCATCAGGACTATAATTTCCCTCACCGGTTTCTCAGGCGCTACGGCAAAGATCCGTTTTCGTTTCGGCAGCAGTCCGTTGCAGGCCGGCGACGGATGGTATATCGATGACATCCTGCTGACCAACGAGAACGGCGTTTTCGGCATCGCCACTGCTTTCAGCGGAACAACCCTGCTGGACAAAAAGATCAGCTCTTCACCGTTCGCACCGGTGTCGCTGCCCGTCAACTTCCTCAGCTTCGATGCAAAGAAGTCGGGTAAGACGGCTCAGCTGCACTGGACCGTCAGCGGCGAGACCGGTGCGGACAAATATATCATCGAGAGAAGTACTGATGGCAATACATTCCTGCCCATCGGGGAGGTCGCGACAGATCCTGCCATCAGTGCTGCCGGAACAAAAGACTATTCCTATACGGATGATCAGCCTGTCATCGGCAACGACTTTTATCGCATCCGGGAAAAAGACCTTGACGGACACACGACCATCTCGGTCACAAAGCTGCTGAAATTCACCGGCGGGCAGCTGATCATCAGGCTTTCCCCGGTCCCAACCTATACACATATGGTCCAGCTGGAGATCGAAGCCGACAATGACGAACCGATGGTCGCCAGCCTGGTCAATATGATCGGCCAAACGCTGAAAGTTTACTCGGTAAGAACAGGGGTCAATCAGCTGAATCTTGAAAATTATTCAAAAGGAGTCTATTTCCTAAAAATCCAAACCAGCCACAACAGCACAGAGATCAGGAAATTAGTGATTCAATAATACTGCAGCCGGGGGGTCAGAGTAAAGTAAAATCCCGTAGCTTTGGCCCTCCTAAAGCAGTTTTTGTAATGTTAACAGTTGAGAAAATAGGCGGCACGTCGATGAGTGCCCTTCAGCAGGTCATCGATAACATCATTTATTTCGGACGTACCGGCGAAAAATTATACAATCGGGTCCTGGTCGTATCGGCCTTTTCAGGCGTCACCAATCTCCTGTTGGAAGACAAGAAGACGGGTGCGCCCGGTGTATATCATCGTATCGTGAAGAGCGAGAATTTTCATGATCCTTTAAAAGAGCTGGTTGGCAAATTAAAGGAGATCAATAAAAAATACGCCGGTCTCGGACTCGACCTGGCCATAGCCGATGCCTTTATCGAGCAGCATGTGGCAAAGGCGCAGAAGTACCTGGAGAACCTGGCGAATATTCTCGCTTCGGGTTATGTCAGCCGCGAAGGCATTCTTTCGGCGGCACGCGAAATTCTTGCATCCATTGGTGAAACGCATTCAGCCTATAACCTCACGAATATCCTACAAAAGAAAGGGCTCAATGCCCGGCTGGTAGACCTCAGCGGTTTTGATGACCAGCGGCCCTTTACCATCGACGAAAGAATAAAGGACGCGTTTTCCACTATCGACCTCAAAAGCTGTATCTGTATCGTTACGGGATATGCCAAAGGTACGGAAGGGATCATGCGGGAATTTGACCGCGGCTATTCCGAAGTTACCTTTAGCAAGATCGCCGAGATCTTAAGACCACAGGAAGCCATCATTCACAAAGAATACCATCTTTCAACGGCCGATCCGGCGCTGGTTGGCGTCGAGAACGTGCAACCCGTCGGCTATACCAACTACGACATCGCCGACCAACTGGCGGACGTGGGCATGGAAGCTATTCACCCCAAGGCATCAAAACCGCTGGAGATCAACGGGATCAACCTAAGGATAAAAAACACCTTCGAACCGGCGCATCCCGGTACGCTGATCACACGCGAATATGTCTCCGAAGCCAAACGCGTGGAGGTGATAACGGGGATAAACAAACTGATATTGATCGACGTTTATGATCCGTTGATGGTGGGCAATGTGGGAAGTGACTTCCAGATCATGCAACTATTCTATCAGCATCATATCAGCTACACGTTCAAGACGACCAGCGCCAACAGCATTTCCATTGCCATCTGGGAATCGGATTTTAAACAGCAGCTTATCGACGACCTGAAGACCGCTTTTGAAAAGGTCAGCGTCGAGCCGGTAGCAATGGTCTGTCTGCTGGGCACCAATATGGATCAGCCCGGTCTGCTGGCAAAGAGCGCCGGCGCCCTGGCGGATAGCAATATCAATATCATCAGCGCCGGTTTTGCGTTGCGGAAAGTGAATTTTCAGTTCCTTATTGCCAGGGAGGATTTTAAGACGGCGATCGTTGCGCTGAATAAAGCGATGGGATAAATTTGTCGCAAACAAGACTAAAACAATTATCATGCGAAAGATCATCTCCTTCATGCACGTTTCACTCGACGGATTTACAGGCGGCCCCAACGGCGAAATGGATTGGATCAGGGTCGACAGTGAGCTGTTCGAGCTGGCTTCCCAGGCTACCGAAATGTCCGATCTTGCTATTTACGGCAGAGTGACCTGGGAAATGATGGATGGCTACTGGCCTACTGCCGGGGACAGCCCCAACGCATCGAAACACGACAAGGAACATTCGGCCTGGTATAATAAGGTCGAAAAGATCGTGCTCTCAAAGACCTTGTCTGGTAAAAGCATTCCCAATGCGACGATCATCAGCGACAATGTTGCCCCGCAGATCAGGGGCGTTAAAGAGAAGCCCGGGAAACAGATCGTTATGTTCGGGAGTCCTTCGGCTGTCCGCTTGCTGATAAAAGAAAACCTGGTCGATGAGTTCTGGCTATTTGTCAACCCGGTATTGTTGGGAAAGGGCATACCGATGTTCCCTGCCCTGGAAGAGCGCAAGTCGCTGGAGCTGCTGGAGGAAAAGCGATTTAAGAATGGCGTTATTTTGCTAAAATTTAGCGTTAAATAGCTTGCCGCCTGCGGCCACGCATGATTGGCAGCCGGTCACAAAATGATTGGCGGCTGGACATAAAATGATACAAATCGACTAAACTTTGATCGGGACGTAGCAACGGCCTACGATATTTTTACCGACCTTTTGACGAATTATAAACGATCAAATTTTGTCGATGAAACAGCTTTTTCTAAAACGATCCACACCCCATACCGTTCGTCTGCTGAGTTTTGCCCTTTTGACTATGACGGTTGTCTCCCTTCGCGCACAGGTCAGCCAGATGCCGGCCTATCCTTTGATCACACACAATACCTACTTCAGCGTCTGGTCGAATACCGACAAGCTAAATGAATCGGTCACCCATCACTGGACGGGGAAGGACCAGTCCCTGATAGGCATTATCAAGGTCGACGGCAACTCCTATCGTTTTATGGGAGCGGCCTCGCCGGAATACAAGTCGATCCTGCCGGCGGGAGATGCAGGTGTTTATCCCGCTAAATATATTATGGAGACCGCGCCAGCAGAAGATGCGACACCGGGTGCTGCTCCTGCTGCCGCTCCGGGTACAGCTGCGGCTGCTGCTCCTGCCGCTGCCAAGGCAACTCCCGCCTGGGCTCAGCCCGGTTTTAATGACCAGGACTGGCAGACCGGCAACGGGCCTTTTGGCGACCAGCGCGGCAACGCGGGTGTAAGCTGGACGGGCAAAGATATCTGGGTCAGGCGGCGGTTTTCGATCGGCTCCGTTCCCTCCGGCAGGCTCCTGCTGAAACTTTTCCATGATGATGACGCGGAGGTCTATCTCAACGGTCAGCGCATCACCCGTCAGCATGGCGCCAACAGCGACTATGAGATGATCATTTTATCCGATGAGATCAAGGCAAAACTGCAGGTCGGGGAGAATATCCTGGCGATGCACTGTAAGAATACCGGTGGCGGCAGCTGGATAGACGCGGGTCTGTCGGAAGAGCTCATTCAAAAAGACCAGGCGGGAATATTGCCGGCCGAACAAACGTCGGTGAACGTAACGGCTACGCAAACGACCTATACCTTTAAATGCGGAGCCATCGATCTGCAGGTCCGCTTCACTTCTCCCCTGATCATGACGGAACTGAACCTGTTCTCCGTTCCGATCTCTTATATCAGCTATGAGGTCCGGGCTACAGATGCCGGGAAGCATAAAGTAGAACTCACTCAAAGCGTATCGACCAATCTCGCGGTCAACCAGCCCTATCAGCCGGTAAAGATCGAGACTTACAAAAGGGGCGATCTCTCTGTCTTAAAGGCCGGCACGGTCGAGCAGCCGGTCCTCCAAAAGAAAGGGGACAATCTGCGGATAGACTGGGGGTATGTATATGTGGCTGCGCCGGGTGCAAAACAATCTGTCACACCGGATGCGGGTAAATCCTCCATGCTGAATACCGTATTATCCTTTGGGGACGTCACCTCGATCCGGCAGAATAAATTTATCATGGTCGGGTATGACGATATCTACTCCATCCAATACTTCGGCACCAATCTCCGGCCCTGGTGGCGTAATACCCCGGGGGCGACAATGGACAGGCTGCTGACCGATGCGCGGAACCACTATTTGGCCACACTCTCCAAATGTGATAACCTGGATAAAAAGGTCTATACGGATGCTGTCAGCGTTGGTGGTGAGACCTATGCGAAACTCTGTGTCATGGCATATCGTCAAAGTATAGCCGCACATCAGCTCGTGCAGAGCCCGCAGGGAGATCTCTTGTTTTTGTCAAAAGAGAATTTTAGCAACGGATCGATCAATACCGTGGATGTGACCTATCCTTCCGCGCCCCTGTATCTCCTGTACAACCCTGAATTGTTGAAGGGAATGCTCAACGGCATCTTTTACTATAGTGAGAGCGGTAAATGGACCAAACCATTTGCGGCGCATGACCTGGGTACCTACCCCCTTGCCAATGGACAGACCTATGGCGAGGACATGCCCGTGGAGGAATGTGGTAACATGATCATTCTGGCTGGCGCCATCGTACGGGTGCAGAATGACGCGGCCTATGCCCGTCTGCACTGGAAGACGCTGACGACCTGGGTCAACTATCTTGCTGAAGCCGGTTTTGATCCGGGCAACCAGCTGTGTACGGACGACTTTGCGGGGCATCTGGCGCACAATGCGAACTTATCGGTAAAGGCGATCGTTGCGATCGGCGTTTATGCCCAGATGGCAAAAAAGCTCGGTGACAATGCAACTGCGGCGAAATACTCGGCGATGGCGGCAGACATGGCGGCCAAATGGGTAGACAAGGACAATGCCGGAGATCACTACGCGCTGGTCTTCGACAACAAAGATACCTGGAGTCAAAAATACAATATGGTCTGGGATAAGGTCCTGCACCTGGAGCTGTTCCCGCAAAAGGTCTATGATACCGAGATCAGCTACTATCTCACCCGCCAGCAGAATTTTGGCCTGCCATTGGATAGCAGAAAGACGTACACAAAGTCCGACTGGATCCTATGGACGGCGGCGATGGCGGATAATCCTGACGACTTTAAAAAGATCATCGGGCCCGTTTATAAGTTTGCGACCGAGACGCCATCCCGTGTGCCGTTGAGTGACTGGCATGAGACGACGAATGGGAAGATGGTTGGGTTCCAGGCAAGAAGCGTGATAGGGGGGTATTGGATGAGATCGGTGAGAGAAAAGATGAAATAATATACATTAAAACCCTCGCTGTCAGCGGGGGTTTTTTATTACCACTTCCACTCTTCTGTTGCACTGTCTTCCCTTTTCCGTTGCATTATCACAGATAGGCTTGTAGCTGCCAAAACCGCGGGCTGTGATCCTGGACCTGTCAATCCCTCTTTTGATCAGTGCACCCGCAACTGCCTCGGCCCTGGCTTTGGAGAGACGTTGGTTCACGGTCACGCTGCCCTTGTTATCGGTATATCCGTCGACATAGAAACTATAGTTCGGCAGTTGCTCTTTCATGATCTTTGCGGCATTGGTCAGAATGGTATCCGACTCAGGCCGTATGGTGGATTTGCCATAATCGAAGAGAATGTTCTTGAATGAAGCAGTGATCTGCTGAGCCACTTTTTCTATTGGGCAGCCGTTGGTAAAAGAAAAACCAACTTCGGTCGGACAAAGGTCCTTGTCGTCGGGGATGCCGTCGCCGTCCGTATCCAGTACAGGGCAGCCCTGGTGTTGTGCATCACCGGCAACGGTTGGACATTTGTCGTCCTTATCGGGTATCCCATCCCCATCCGTGTCGGGACAGCCGTTGAATTGATTCAGACCCGGGACTGTCTTGCAGGAATCCTCGTCATCGTAGACGCCATCGCCGTCGGTATCCGGGATCGGGCATCCGTTATAGCGTTTCAGACCGGCCACCGTTTTGCACGAATCCTCTTCGTCGTTGATGCCATCGCCGTCGGTGTCTGGTATCGGGCATCCATTGTAGAGTGGAAGGCCAGCTTCAGTGGGGCATTTATCCACATCGTCGGTTACACCGTCCTTGTCTGTGTCGGGTTTGAACTTGTTCTTGTAAGGCATTCCGAAACGAATGCCGACATGGAGATCGACTTGCCTGGAGTCATGAACAAGCGCTGAAAGCAGACTGCCCGATCCGGCAAAGAACGGACCGATGCGAAAGGCGACACCGGCATTGAATTTTGTCAGTTGATTATAATTCAACGGCAGCTGGACACTGTAGAGACTGTTCTCCCATCTTGGCGTCAGGCTATAAGAATTGTAATTATACAGGTTCAGGGAGCCCTGACGATTCATATTGAACTGGCCGGCGGCATTAATGGCAAACCCTCCGGCTATCCAATAATCGATGTTCGCCTGCAGGGTCGTGGGCAGGTCGACATTGTAGGAGTTGTTCTGGTTTGTTCCCATAAAGTAAGGGCTTGCATCGAGTATCGCCTTGTATTGATTGATATGTTTCCCCGAGAACTGGTTGAGAAGAAATTGACCCGTTGGCGGAATATTCACTGAATAGATGGAGGACTGATTGGAACCTCTGTTGAAGGAGATCCTTCCCAGGTCAGGCAGGGAGACGGCCACGCGGAGTCTGTATTGATTCGCGAAAGAGGCCGTTTTTGTGGAATAGCCGGCGCCGGGCCGGTATTCGTATACAAGGCCGATGTCTCCGCCAACCCCATGCCCATTGGATCTGAAGAAGTCTTTGAATTTGTAATCGACGAAATTGGCATTTGTAGTATTGATGGCCACACTTCCCGTCGTGTTGGTCATATAGGTATTACCCGGTCCATCGACCGTCCCGGCCAGCCCGGCGGTCGAAAGATAGGAATCTGCCGTGCCAGCCAGGTATTTCAGGGTGATGCCGCCCTTCAGGATATGATGACTTCCTTTATTGGTGAATACCTGTCCCCAGGAGACCCCTATCTCCGTCCAGCCTGTTCCGTGGACGAGCATGTTGGTATTAAAGTTGAACGGGATGTTCGTCGTCGTATTGCCTTTGTCGAGGATGGTTCCAGCGAGGTCACCATCGATATCCCGGCCGTTTGCGAAGATCCGCGTGCGGGTCGTCAGCGCGATGGATGAGGTTGGGCTGAGGCTGATCATAAAGGAGGGACCCAGAATGTCTGCATAGGAAAGGCTGTTAACATTTTTGCCTCCCCGCAGCAGTTTGGACTTCAGGGTATCGGAATTAAAGGAATGGGTAATATCGCTAAAGCGTAAGTTCGAACGGTTGGTGCCGATAAAACCATTGATCGCGAAGATATTTACGTCCCATTTGAAGCGATTTCCGGCAATATAAGCCGGGTTGAAGAAGACGCCATTGACGCCGGTGTAGTTGCTGGTATGATAGCCTGGGTAGGGTTGGGCTTGCGTGGCTGCCGTCATGACGAGCAGACACAGGGGGAGTAGTGTTTTTCTCATAAGCAGGCAGGTCTTTAGCTACTGCTTTATATGCAAAAACTTTGCCCTGTTTGGGGAGTCCTGTCGTGATGACACTATGTTGTTGTGGCACTGATCATTGCATAAACTTTCGCACAAAAAAGGCGGCGGCGGCTCCATAGACCGTCACGGCGTTGTCAAAATGCATCCAGTGATGCGTGTCGTCGACGATCATCAATGTCTCGTAGGGGACACCTTTCTTTTCGAGGCGATCGATCAGGTCTACGCTCTGGCTGAAACGCACGTTCCGGTCGTCATCCCCCTGGATGATCAGCACGGGCGACTTCCATGTATTGATCGACGAGACGGGGGAGGAGAGCCAGGCTGTTTTTTGGGCCAGGTCGAAATCGGGGGCCTTTTCGTATTTGTCTTTCATTGCGGCCAGTCCGCCGGACTGGGCCGTCCAGTCGTGGACACCATGAAAGTCTACGCCGGCTTTGAATAATCTTGAATCCCGGGCGAGGGCCAGCGCTGTCAGATAACCGCCGTAGGAGCCGCCATAGATGCCTATTCTGGAGCTGTCGACGAAGTTTTGTTTGCACAGCCATTCCCCTGCCGCCTTAATATCCAGGTATTCGGATGCACCTGCTGCGCCGCCCTTTGCCGGTTTATGAAACTCATAACCGTAACCGATGCCAAGCCGGTAGTTGACGGCCAGGACTATGAACCCAAGGCTGGCGAGATATTGATTGGAGGCGTATGCATTGGAGTAGTAGTCGGAGTAGTTCCAGCCCAGGAGCATTTGACGCGGGGGACCACCGTGGACGTAGACGATGGCGGGTTTGCGGGATGTGGAGCGAGTCGCTGAAGCGCTGCCGGTGGCTGCTCCCGCGCCGGGTGGTGATGCGTTGCCGGCGGCGGCTCCCGCGCCGGGCGGCGGCATAAACAGATCAGCATGAACCATTACTCCGTCCGCGGCTTTAAAAATAACCTGTGTCGGCGTAACCAGCTTGTTTTGCGGGAAGTCGGCCGGGATCTTGTCGGCGCATAAGATCTTTTTTTCTTTTCCTGCCATAACTGTTGGCAATGGCGGCTGCTGTGCGGTCGCGCTGATAAATGCTATCGTGCTGCCATCGCCGGTCATCGCCGGCGTCCATTCGAGACCTGCGCCCGGGGTCAGCACCTGCATGTCGGCTTTGTCGACACTGACCATACAGGCATGTCTTCTTTCTATATCATAGCTGTCAGGGCCGGCATTGGCGCTGAACAAAAGATGTCTTTTATCCGGGCTGAGTACGATGTGCTCGCACATAAAATTACCGGGAGTAAGCAGAACTGGTTTGGGCAGCACGATCCCGGCGCCCGAGAGCAGGGGAGTTCCACCGGCGCCCGCTGGTTGGGGAGCTCCGCCACCGCCCGCGAGTTGGGGAGTTCCGGTGCTCGCGAGTTGGGGAGTCGCGCCGCCTCCCGCATCGATGGAATACAAGTGCGGCCATCCATCCTGGTAAGACAGGAAGATGATGTGGTTGTCGGCGGCCCAATGCAGATTTGCTTCTCCATGAGTGGAAGGGTAAGACCCGCGCATTGTGGCAGGGGCTTTCCAGAGCAGGGCGGCCTTGCCGCCGGTGGTATCTGCAATATAGATACTCCAGGGCTGGGGTTTGTTTACCAGCAGCGAATCGGGAGCGCCACCCAAACCCGGTCTTCTGACAAACACGATCCGGCGTCCATCAGCTGACCACTGGGGTGTCTCATCCCTGCTGAAAGAAGGCGCGATCCACTTCAGATAAGAAACCCCTTTTGTATATACGCCGATGACGGAGTGGTCCGTACGATTGGTGACGAACAACAGAGACCGGCCATCCGGCGACCATTGTAAACCGCCGACCTTCCCCCGGGTAGTGAACAGGTTCTTTGCGGGGGCTGAACCGTCTATGGGCGCGGACCAGGCCTGACCGTTCTTTATAAATGCGACCTCCCTGCTGTCGGGCGAGACGACAGGCGCGTCCCCTTCCGAAAGATATTTGACAGGGCCTCCGGCAAAAGGGACACTGGCAATCTGTACTTTGAACGGCTGCGTTTCAAAATCGGGATTGACGGGCTGATCGCTCTCCCAGTTGGCGCCGTGGTCACCGCCGCGAACAAACACCACCCACTGGCCGTTGTCGGAGACGGACAGGCTGGATATTTCCTGACCGTCATCGGTCGGGAAACCGGTCAGCATCCGGGGTATAAAGTCTGGTCCTGCGGCTGCATAGACATTACGACGGCCTTCTTCATCCATGGCCCATGTTATGGCTGTGCCGGTGGCGGCGGCGCTCAGTTCGGTGGGGAAAGGATATTTTTTAAAAGGGAGGAAGGATTGAGGTTTTGCCTGCTGCGGCGGCTGCTGCGATTGGATCTCCGGCTGCCGGGATTGGATCTCTGGCTGCCGGGATTGCGGATGGACCTGCGGCTGCCGGGGCTGCGATTGAGCGTGCAATTGAGCGAAAAAAAGGAAGGCTGGCAACAGATGCAGGAGTTTTCTCATGTTTGGTCATTTGGTGCGATAATTTAATAAATTAATCTGGCATTTTTTGCATGGTGACTGGTAAATAACAAAGGCGCCGGAATTTTATCCAGCGCCTTGTTTTATCCATCTTCGTTTATCGATCCTCTTTACCTTTAATTAACCTTGATACTCGGATGTTCTTCCGTTTGATTGACGTTTCGTATCACCACTTCCACTCTTCTGTTGCACTGTCTTCCCGCTTCCGTCTTATTATCACAGATAGGATTGTCCTTGCCGAAACCGCGGGCGGTGATCCTTGACTTGTCAATACCTCCTTTTATCAGCGCATTGGCTACTGCCTGGGCCCTGGCTTTGGAGAGGCGTCGGTTCACTGCCACGCTGCCCTTGCTATCGGTATATCCGTCGATATAGAAAGTCGAGTTTGGCAGCTGTTCGTTCATGACTTTGGCTGCATTGGTCAGAATCGTATCCGATTCAGGCCGGATAGTAGATTTGCCATAATCGAATAGAATGTTCTTGAAGGAGGCCGTTATCTGTAAGACAACTTTCTGAATAGGGCAGCCTCTTGTAGAAGCGGGGCCAGGTTCGTTGGGACAAAGGTCCTTGTCGTCGGGAATACCGTCTCCGTCCGTATCGGGTATCGGGCAGCCCTGGTATTGCGCGACTCCGGCAACAGTAGGGCATTTATCGTCCTTGTCGGGAATTCCGTCCCCATCCGTATCAGGGCAGCCGTCGAATTTTTTCAGACCTGCGACTGTTTTACAGGAATCCTCTTCATCGTTGACGCCATCGCCGTCGGTATCAGGGATCGGGCATCCGTTGTATCGTTTCAGACCGGCCACCGTCTTGCAGGAATCCTCTTCGTCGTTGATACCATCTCCGTCGGTGTCGGGGATCGGGCATCCGTTGTAGCGTTTCAGACCGGCCACTGTGGGACATTTGTCCACGTCGTCGTAGATGCCGTCCTTATCGGTATCGGGTTTGATCTTTTTCTTGTAGGGCATTCCGAAATGAAAGCCCACATACAGATCAGCCTGTTTGGAGTCATGCACCAGCGCGGACAGCACGCTGCCGGACCCGATAAAGAACGGACCAACGCGAAAGCCTACCCCCGCATTGAATTTTGTCAGCTCGTTATAGTTCAACGGCAATTCGACACTGAAGAGACTGTTTTCCCAACGTGGCGTCAGGCTATAGGAATTGTAGTTATATAAGTTCAGGGTGCCACGATGGTTCAGATTGAACTGACCTCCTGCATTGATCGCAAATCCTCCCGCTACGAGGTAATCGATGTTTGCCTGAAGGGTAGTAGGCAGGTCGACATCGTATTTGCTCCCCTGGTTTGTTCCGGTGAAGTAGGGACTTGCATCCAGGATCGATTTATATTCATTGATCTGCTTGCCGGCGAACTGGTTGAGTAGGAATTGCCCCGTTGTGGGAATATTTACATTGTAGACAGAAGATTGATTGGAGCTCCTGTTAAAGGAAATCCTTCCCACGTCCAGGAGTGAGGCGGCCACACGGAGCTTGTACTTATTCGCGAAGCGGTCTGTTACATACATGGAATAATCAGCGTCGGGCCGGTATTCGTATACCAGACCTATGTCTCCGGCAGCACCATGTCCATTGAATTTAAAGAAGTCCTTGAATTTGTAATCGGCGAAATTGGCATCGGTAGTATTGATGGCCAGGGAGCCCGTGGTATTGGTCAGATAGGTATTGCCGGGGCCGTTGACCGTTCCTGCCAGCCCGTTGGTAGAAAGATACGAGTCGGCTGTTCCGGCGAGATATTTCGCCGTAATGCCGAACTTAAAGAAATTATGACTATTTGTCTTGCTTAGCACCTGCCCCCAGGAGAGCCCTATCTCGGTCCAGCCCGTGCCGTGTACGAGCATATTGTTATTAAAATTAAATGGGATGCCCGCTGTGGTGACTCCTTTGTCGAGGATCGTTCCGGCAAGGTCCCCATCGATGTTGCGGCCGTTTGCAAATACGCGTGTACGTGTCGTCAGTGCAAGAGATGTCTTTGGATTGAGGCTCATCATAAAGGAGGGGCCCAGGATGTCGGCATAAGAAAGGCTGTTGACGTTCTTGCTGCCTCTGAGCAGTTTCGACTTTAAAGAATCTGCATTAAAGGAGCGGGTAATGTCACTGAAACGCAAACCTCTCGAGCTGGTTCCTACGAAACCATCTATGGCGAAGATGTTGACATCCCATTTGAAACGATTGTCTGCAATATTGGCCGGGTTGAAGAAGACGCCATTGACGCCTGTATAATTACTGGTGCGATAGCCCGGATAAGTTTGGGCCAGTGTGACTGCTGTTATAACGAGCAGGCACAGTACGAGTGCGATCTTTCTCATAAGTTATGATGCTTTAGTTATTACATCTATGCAATAACTCTGCCCCAGCCACCAGGATCGTTTACCCGATATTTATGTAAATTTATAGCATGATCCTGCAGGAATTCCCGGATATTGCCTGGCTTAAAAGCCAGATCGACCAGGGCTTTAGTAACAAGCTGGGCTGGGGCAACCTGCCGCTGGATACGGAGGGATTTCCCAGTGTCATCATCCATACCCGCAGTGAGGAATGTTTCCGGCCTGATATAAAGGGGCCGCTCTCTCTTTTCCTTAATATACGCGGGAATAGTTTTTGCAAGGTCGACGGCGTTACACGGCAGGTCGACCCGGACACTTATTTTATCAGCAATCGCAATCAGCCTTATACCCTGCAGATCGAAAGAGGCAGACCGACCGGGACTTTCAACAGCGGTGCGACCGAGACCTTTAACATCCATTTTGGGGAATACTTCGCAGAGTCTGTGCTCAACGCCCTTCTGACACCAGCGGACAGTATTCTTGAAAAGGGAAGGCAGCAGGACGTCTCTATCTTTCAATTCTTCAACCAGCTTCATCGCAGGGACGATCACTTTAATTCCGTCATCAACCGGATCTTGCAGGCTCAAGGGGAGAACGGGTTTGACCGGCTTCTTTTTGAACAGCAGCTGACTCACCTGCTTGGCTACCTGCTGCAACAACAAAGGGATGTCAGCAAGGCTGTTGATAAATTGCCGCCGGTCCGGATGAGCACCCGCGTGGAATTGTATCGGCGGCTGTCGCGTTCGGTCGACTATATCCATGCCAATGTCGGAGAAAAAATAGATCTGGAGGATCTTTCGGCGGCTTCCCTGTTGTCGAAATATCATTTTTTGCGTTTGTTCAAGCTGGCGTATGGGCTTTCTCCTTATCAGTATATACAGGATCTGCGGATTGAAAAGGCGAGGGGGATATTGTCAAAAACGACGCTGCCGGTAGCTGATCTGGCGTATTCGCTGGGTTTTGATAATCCGCAGTCGTTCAGCCGGCTTTTTTTTCAGCGTCTTGGTCTGTATCCTACTCATTACAGGGAGAAGACAAAATAGCAACTTTGGTTATGGGGTTGTTGGGGCGGCGCCTCAACTTTGGGGTATAAAAATCGCTATATGTTCACGACATCTTTTCGTAACACCCTGATCATTATGTTTTTTTGGGCCGTCCTGCTTACCGTCCTTTCGCTCTCGGGGTTTTTTGCCGACTTTTCTGCTCTTCCGCCAAGGGTTGGACTGGCCGTTTTGCTGCCGTTGCCGATAGTGCTGATCGTTGCCTTCTCCAGGACCGGTACGCAGTGGCTGCGTGGGGTTCTTCCGCAGCGGCTGATCTATTGGCAATCCTTTCGCATATTGGTGGAGATTGCGTTGTGGGTGAATTATATGCGGGGGCTTATCCCGGTGCAAATGAGCTTTGAGGGGAGAAACTTTGATGTGCTGTCGGGACTATTAGCCATTCCTGTGGCTTACTATTGCTTTGTTCGGAAAAGCTGGCCGCGGTGGATCGTGCTGGCTTACAATATTGTCGGTTTGGGTCTGCTCCTCAACATTATTATCATCTCGGTGCTGAGCATGCCGACGCCGCTGCGCTACTTTCACAACGAACCGGCCAATACCTTGCTGGGACATTTTCCCTATATATTCCTACCGGGTTTGTTGGTGCCGCTGGCCTATTCGCTGCATATCCTCTCTTTGAGACAGTATTTTCTCCGTGTTACGGTATTGGACAAATAGCGTTCGGCGGCGGACAGCTCTGATTTTGCGGTGGGAGGTTTTGATCTGGCGGGGTGTCTGTTAAGAAGGTGGCTTCCGAGCCCGATGATGCCGCGACTTATACGGGTACGGTCGATATGCTGGATTATATGGCTATGAAACCGATCCGGCTTAATTTTATGGCGCATGTGAAGAGTTGTAGTGATGTGAAGCATTTTCCTGTCTTTTTGGAATTGTCGCCGAAGCCTTTTGAGGATGGGTTGTGGGTTGAGTTGAAGAGGGGGAAGAAGGGGTTTAAATGTGGGGAGTAAAAGTTATTTTTTCAACTAAGGAATTTAGTGTTTTTGCAGGGTCTTTGTTTCTTCCTTTGAATTCGTCTTTGGTAATTGGTGCCAAACATTTTAAATTTAAAGATCATGGAAGAAACAGGAAGTATTATTATTTATCAGGATGATGCAAACAACGCTCAAATTGAAGTAAAGCTTGAAGATGAAACGGTTTGGTTGACACAAAACCAAATCGTTGAATTATTCCAGTCGAGCAAGGCTAATATCAGTGAGCATATTAAACACATATTTAAGTTAGGGGAATTACAGAGTGATTCAACTGTTCGGAATTTCCGAACAGTTCGACAGGAAGGTAAAAGAGTGGTTAATAGAGACTTAGAGTATTATAACCTCGACATGATCATATCGATTGGTTATAGAGTTAATTCTATAAGGGGCACCCAATTCCGCATCTGGGCCAATAAAGTCCTAAAAGACTATCTTACAAAGGGTTATGCTCTTGATAAAAAGAAATTTACCGAGCAATCCCGCCAGCTGGATGAGCTAAAGCAAACCGTAAAGCTTTTGGGCAATGTTATCGAAAGCAAAGCCTTAAACTCAGATGAGGCAACAGGTCTACTAAAGGTAATCACGGACTATGCCTATGCCCTCGACGTCCTGGACCGGTATGATCACCAGGTATTGGAAATCGAAGCTACTTCGAAAAAGGAACTCTTCCAGATCACTTATCCGGCGGCTATGGAGGCTATCAAAAGCCTGAAAGATATATTCGGTGGCAGTAGTCTTTTTGGCAACGAAAAGGACGAGTCCTTTCAGGGTTCGCTGGCTGCTATCTACCAGACCTTTGGCAGTAAGGACCTGTATCCGAGCGTGGAGGAAAAAGCAGCCAACCTTTTATACTTTGTTATCAAGAATCATTCGTTCTCGGATGGGAACAAACGGATCGCGGCCTTCCTCTTCGTATGGTTCCTCGAAAAGAACGGGATCTTGTACCGCCCTGATGGAAGCAAAAAGATTGCAGATAACGCTCTTGTCGCGCTGACGCTGATGATCGCGGAGAGCAAGCCGGAAGAAAAGGATATGATGATAAAAGTGGTGGTAAACCTGATCAATCTTAAGAATTGATGAATGCATTAATAAAAGCCGTCAAATATTTTATTCGGATTAGCAGCGAAGAGGAGGCTATCATCAGCGACCTGTTCACCGAGTCGCGCCTGAAGCCCGGTGAGTATTTTCTGGAAGAAGGGAAGATCTGCCGGTCGGTAGCATTTATCGAGAAAGGGCTGCTGCGTTATTTTGTCACACAGGACGGCAACGAGAAAACGCATTACTTCAACAAGGAGAATGAATTTGCCTGCAATTACAGCAGCTTTTTGCCGGGTACGCCATCTGACACGGCTATCCAGGCTTTGGAAGAAACAACTTTATACCTGATCAGCTATGATAATTTGCAGCGGTTGTATGCGGACCTAAAAGAAGGGGAAAGGTTTGGACGCCTTGCTATCGAGCAGGTGTTCCTGTCATTCAGGGAGCAAATAAGGTCTCTGTATACCGATCCGCCGGCGCGCCGGTACCAGCAATTTTTGGAATCTTATGCTGACCTGGTGCAGAGGATCCCACAGTATTATATTGCTTCTTATGTGGGGGTTAAGCCACAATCGTTGTCGCGGATAAGAAAAAGGTTGACGGGGGGCGAGAAGGGGCGGCGATAATTGGCGGTATGGATGAGTGGAGATAATTGGCGGCCCGGCAGTTGGTCTCCCATTAGTTAACCCAGGTGCACGAACGCGGGTTTTTGTCCGCATAGTTTTGTGTTTATAAAATAATCAATTATGAACACACAAATCAATCAGGGACCAGACACATCCGCATTTTATTCCTCCTATCAGAAGCGGGGTGAGCGGGATCACGCATGGGGCACAAGCTCCTTATCCTGGTGGATCACACTATTACTTGCTTTGGGTATCATCTTTGTCGGGGCCAGGTTTATTGCAGTTCCGCAGACCGGCGCTGATGGCTTCGGGATCAGCTTCGTCAATCCACAGGACGACGTTTATGGTAAGATCAAAGGCATCCGGGATATCTTTTCGGGTCTGGTACTGTTGCCATTAGTATGGATGCGTATGCGTACCGCGACGGCATGGGTATTTACGACGGCGACAATTGTGCCTGTAACCGATGGTTTGATCGTCCTGGCTACCAATGGCATACATGACGTAACCCATCTGCTGATCCACTGGGGCACTGCGCTGGTGATGATCGCTACGTCCGTGATGCTATTCCTTAAATCTTAATTAATTTGGCAGCGGCGCTGGTGGTCTTCAGAAAATATGTTCCCCTGGGCAGGCCACTGATATCCATTGAATAAAAGTCATTGCCAATAACATCTACTCTTAACCCGGGCAAAACATTCTGACCAGCACTATTGAGTAAAGCTGCTATTTTATCACCCGGACCCGTTACCTGGACATAAACAATATTTTGTGCGGGGCTCGGGAAAACCTGCAGTTGCCTGTTGCTGCCGAAAGTAACTTTTTGAATGGTGGAATAAACGGAATTCCCGTCCCGATCGACCTCTTTTAGCCGGTAATAAAGAGCACCCGTCATTCCATCGGTCGCATCGCTCGTATTGTAATCGATCGTGCTGGCTGAACTGCCAGCTGCCGCTATTTTCTTTCTCGATTGCCACGTAGTGCCATTTGTCGAGCGTTGTACTTCGAAATAATCACTCTGGTCTTCGCTTGAAGTGGCCCACCTGAGTACTACAGAATGGTTTTCTGTTATAGCAGCCGTAAAAAAGATCAGCGTAACTGGTAATGGAGTGGTGGTTGAATTGATGGTGCCAAGCGTAAACCGGCTATTATTGGTTAAGCTGGCGCCGGGTACAGCCGCAAACTGATAGAGATTTCCGCCGATGCCGGTAGCGCCGCTGATCGGCGCTTCATCGATGAACTGCCCGTCGTTATTAACGTCTATCAGCAGTCGCAGATCGCTGGCGGTAACGCTTCCTAAACCCGTCAGGTCAAAACGAATGTCAACGTTCCCAACGTCTACATCGGCGGTATTGGCCGTATTCCTTTCACTTACCCGCCAAACCCTGTCAAACCTCGCCTGTACGCCTGCCGGCACATCGGTGGTATTGCTGGCTTGTGTCGTCCCTCCATTATGCCCCCAAAATAAAAATTCATTATCACCCAGATCAGATGGATTTAGCATTTCCACAATCCCTGAGCCCTGTCCGTCGGCGCTGATATTTGCGGCATCGATGCGCCCTATGCCTGCCACATCAAAGTGAAAATTGCCATTGGCCACATCGCCCTGCGTGTAGATACCTCCCGCGGTGAGCGGAATACCATATTTTGAAGACAGGTAATTGTCTATGATTATTCTTTGTGCCGAATTGATATTAGTGCCAAAAACCATCATTTCGGCAATATCCCCGTTGAAGTCACGACCTGTATTTCCGTCTCCGATGGAAGCCACACCAAAATTATTGGATGTTTGGGGGCTAGCCGTGGTCGTGATGGTACTTTTAGTTGTACCGTTGGCATTTACCGTGGTACCATTGGTGACATTTTGTTGGTAGATGATGGACGTGATCACAGGCGACCCCACGGGATAGATACCTGGAATGTTATATGTCGGTCCATTTCCATTGGATACCAGGCTGGGAAGGCCGCTGGCATCAAGCATAAACCGGTCCCAGCCTCCGTTGTCTTCTCCAAATACACCCCCGGAGTTGGTCGTTGCCGGCGTATAGACGGCAACAAGGGTAAGATTAGGAAA
>DATJJA010000152.1:0-84561 GCA_035492595.1 Puia sp. | reverse complement strand
CCTGCGCCAAATAATAATGCCGGGAGGCCGGCGCCTAATTTGAACAGGCCACAGCCGAATATGAATCGCCCGCAGCCGAATATGAACAGGCCGCAGCCGCAAATGAACAGGCCGCAGCCGAACATGAATCGCCCGCAGCCGCAGATGAACAGGCCGCAGCCGCAGCAGCGTCAGCAAGCGCGGCCGCAGCCTCAGGCGCGTCCCCAGGGGCAGCCACATGGCGGGGGTGGAGAACATGGTGGTGGCGGAGAGCATCACCATTAATAGAATATTGAAAATCCCCTCCATTGCGGAGGGGATTTGTTTTTATTTTACTTTGAGGTCGATCTTACCGGCGTCTTCGCCTGTGACTTCATAGTTGCCCGGTAGTTTTTTGCTGATCTGTGTCAGCAGGTCGTCTGTCGAGCCGCTGTGGGTTACTGAATAGCTGCCTACTCCGCCGGTGAAGGATTTTTCCATTGATTTGAAACCGGAAGCGGCGGAGATAATGTTTGCGAGTGCTGTATAGGAAGCAAAGGTGGCATTGCTCAGTGTGATCTCAGTGGACTTCTCGCCATTGGAGGCGGCATTGCCGGCGAAGGCGCCATCTGCTGTAATGTTTAATGAATCCCTTACTTTGGCCATGTATTGTACGGCCTCAACTATTCCATCTTCGAGGACGGCTGCCACGGCGGGATCGGTATCGCCTGTATTGACGAGACCTAATACAGAAACGCTCTTGCTTGCTCTTGATTCTACGCGGAAGACGTGTGACGCGATGATATCCCGGGTCTCAGGGTTGATCATCTTCAGGTTGAATCCCATTTTGATATATTTCTTTTTGGAGCCAACGCCTACGACGGACACTCCCTTTTGTTTTTCACTGTATTCTATTACTTCTCCGGTCACTACGATCTGTGCGCCGAGCTGTTTGCCTGCTTTGGGTGTCTTTTTGCTGCTATATCCATTGGCGCCGGCGTCGATCTCCCCGGTGAGGTCTTTATTGTTGCTGAGGGTTTCCAGTACCCTGTAGCAATTGACCTCCTGTAGTGCATTGGTGAGCATCGTGGTCATGTTATCGCCGAGGATGGGAGGGATCTTGTCGGCCTGTGGGGCATTACCGTTGTTGAAGACGGTGCCCAGGGCCTTGAGCCGGTTGTTGGCGTTGGCGTTCTGCTGGGTTTCTCTGCCAGGCTGGACCGTGGTTACAGTGAAACGGGTGACGCTGAGTCTGGCTCTTTTGTCCAATGGCAGAGCATTACATTGTTGTTTTACCTGTTCCATCTGCACTTTTTCATCTGTCTGCGCAAGAAGAAGGTGGGAAGAAAGAAGCAGGCAGCCTATAAGGCTGATCGGGTTTAAATACTGGTGTTGCATAGACTTTAGCGTTTTTGAGTTGTGGGTTATATTGATACGGCCTGCAAATGAATGAGTAAAAATTGCAGATGGTGGCGCGGAAAGTGAAGTGTCGCTCTTTGTGGATGGGTAAAGTCTAAAACGGTAGGATAGTCAATTAATAGGATACTACAATTTAAAGTTTTTCTTTTGAAAATGGACGGGAAATGTCGAATATTTTGAAGTTTACCACTTTCGTGGTAATGGTTTTGGGTAGGGTAGCAGAGTTATCTTTGGGTTAAGTCTGCCTCTGCCAGCTGCCGCTAAAATCGATTTGTTGCAATTTGCGGCCTATATGGAAAATCACCCATCCATTTCTCTCTCACCAAAACTTGTGGCGATAAAAGAAGGCGATCACGAGGCCTTTATCGGGGTATACCACGAGCTGCACGCGAAGTTATTCCGGTTCTTTCTGAAAAAGACATCCCTTCACGACACGGCTAAAGACCTTACGCAGCAATGTTTTATCCGTCTCTGGCAGTACCGGGAAAGCCTTTCTCATGACCATCCGCTGGAAAAACAGATCTTTATTATTGCCAAAACCCTGCTGATCAATCATCTTAAAAAAGAGGCGACGCAAAAGAAGGCCTATGCTGCGCATGGCCGTACTGTCGTTGCAGAAGTCTCGCCGGCGGGGAATGTACAATTTGAGCAGACGGATGCCGTCAGCGCTGCAATCGATACATTACCGCCTGTCCGTAAGCGGATAATGATCCTCAAGACCTTTCATGGGTGTTCCAACAAAGAGATTGCGCAGCAGATGGAAATTTCCGTCAAGACGGTGGAAGACCATGTCACGAAATCCTTTCGCCAGCTCCGGCATAAAATATTTTTTCTCCGGCAGGGGTAGACACTCTCCTCAACTGTATATATATTCAGACAAAGATTTTATCAACCATCCATGCGTGAGATCAGCGAAGAATTGTTAGAGAGATATTTCAAGGGACTTTGTACGGAAGAAGAGACCGCGATGGTTGAAGCGTCCCTGTTGAAAGACTACGAGGAATCGGATGCCGTGACCCCTTTACCCGAAGGTTATAAGGAGGAAATGCTGGAAGCCATCGTCTCGCAGACGGCGGTGAAGGCAGTACCTAAAGTAGGATATATACGGGCCCTGGTGGCGGCGGCCTGTATGCTGTTGCTGGTGGCGGCCTGGCTGCTGCTGATGCTGAGAGAAAAGAAAGATAAGAAGACCGATAAGCCGAAGCTGGCGGTGGAATGGGTCGGAAAGCATAATGCAGACAAAAAAAAGGTACGTGTACAATTACCGGATAGCAGTGAAATGGTGTTGTCCCCCGGTGCCACGGTGCGTTACCGTAAAGATTTCGAGCAGTTCAATTGCCGGGAGGTACATGTGGAGGGGCAGGCGACATTCACGGTGATAAAGGACAAGAACATTCCCTTTATCGTATATAGCGAGGGGCTTCAAACGACGGTGATGGGTACTATCTTCGAAGTGACGGCCGAGAAAGGCAGCGATCATATCAAAGTGCGTCTGCTGGAAGGCAATCTTATTGTGGGACTGGATTCGCTGGTGAAGGATAGTACGAGGAAATATTTTCTTTCACCCGGCCAGGAACTTATATACGGCAAATGGAATAAGAGTGTCGTGGTCCAAAAGATAACACCTGCCGGCGGCGGAGGATATGCCTACAGCAGGATCAACCGGCTGCCTGGCCATCCCGACAGTCTTTCCAACTGGTACATGTTCAACAACCAATCGCTGGCAGACGTATTCGATCAAATCTCTATCCTGTATAATATAGATATCCAATATTCCAGTGCAGACCTTCGTCACAAATACTTTATCGGAAAACTTGAAAAGAAAGACTCTCTTGGTAAGATCATGAGAGATATCGCTCTACTAAACCATCTATCCGTGACTGTCCTCGACGGGCGGTACATTGTCAGAAAGCGAAACCCATAACCAAAGCGGACCACGGGTCCGGATTCAATCACAGAATTTAAGTTAAAAAAAAATGCAAAAGTTAGTTTTTAGCTTCTTGCTGGCCCTTGGCGTGTGCCTGGGTGTCCAGCCGCTGTATGCACAGGAGACTTCTTCAGGCAGTGTCAGCGGTATCGTGCGAAATGAGAACGGTGAACCGTTGAGCAATGTCACTGTTGTGGCGAAAAACGCGAATACCGGATTGACTGCAGGATCGCAAACTGACACGGCCGGGGTCTTTAGATTCTCCAAACTGCCTTCAAGGGGGCATTGGAGCTTTTCTTTCAGCAGTGTCGGGTTTGAAACGCAGGTCCTGTCAGGATATGAGATAAAGGAATCGGCGGCTATCTCGATCCTTGTCAAGATGAAGGTACAGAACGGCGCGCTGAGCGAGGTAGTCGTGGTTGGTTACGGCACGCAGAAAAAGGCTAATCTGACCGGGGCTGTCGCGCAGGTCAGCGGGGACGTCCTCGACCGTCGCAGCATTCCCAACCTGGCACAGGGGCTACAGGGTGAAATTCCCAATCTGAACCTGATACCTGGTGACGGAAAGCCGGTGACTTCGGCGGCGTTCAATATCCGTGGAGCTACTTCTATCGGTCAGGGTGGTAATGCGCTGGTGCTGATCGATGGGATACAGGCGGACCCGGCGTTGCTGAATCCCAATGATGTGGCCTCTATTACGGTATTGAAAGATGCGAGCTCTTCGGCCATCTATGGAGCGCGTGCGGCTTTTGGTGTGGTTTTGATCACTACCAAGGAGCCGATGAAGGGCAAGACAACGGTCACGTATTCTTCCAATTATTCGTTGAAAACTCCAACGACCTATCCAAAAGAAGTGACGAATGGTTACCAGTATGCTGTGCATTTTGACAGCGCCTACGTTGGAAATAAGGGTACTATTCCTACCGGCTTTAATAAGACCCAGCCTTTCTCTGCGGCCTACCTGACGGCTCTGCAGGCGCATGATGCGAACCCTTCCCTTCCGAAGACCGAGATAGTGAATGGCAGCTATGTTTATTATGGCAATACGGACTGGTATAAGCTGTTGTATAAAGACCACAGCGGTGCGATGGATCACAATCTGTCCGTGTCCGGCGGCAGCGGAAAGACCAGCTACTATGTGACGGGACGTTACTACGGGCAGGATGGGATCTTCCGCTATAACTCCGATAATTATCATATGTATAATTTCATGGCCAAGGGGAGCATTGAATTATTTCCCTGGCTGGTCCTGAACAATACGACGCAGTTTACCAGCCGGTTCTATCATAACCCGGTGAATGTCGAAGAGGGCGGTGGTATCTGGCGTAACATTGCGGATGAAGGTCATCCTACTTCGATGCTGCTGAACCCGGACGGGACGCTGACCTACACGTCGGCTTCGACCGTGGGGGATTTTTACTACGGAAAGAATGGCTACAACTTCAACAGCCAGGTCATTCGTAATACGACCGGTTTTGTGGCCAAATTCTTTAACAACCATTTCCGTGTAAGGGGCGACCTGACCTTTGAGAACACCGATTCCAACAATACCCGGATCCAGGTACAGGTCCCCTATGAAACGGTTCCGGGCGTGACGGCTTTTGTCGGTGCGAACACCAACGATATCCAGAACCAGGACAACAATACCAAATACCTGGCGACCAATATTTACGGAGAATATGAGCAGACATTCGGGGACCATTACTTCAAGGCATTGTTAGGTTACAACTATGAGCAGTCGACCTTTAATTCCTTTACGGCCGATCGTAATGGCGTTCCTTATGGCGATGTTACGAATATCAACCTGGCGTTGGGGCAGAATATCGTTACTGCGGGCGGCTATGAAAAATGGGCTATCCTGGGCGGGTTCTCGCGTCTCAACTACTCTTACAAGGACCGGTACCTGCTGGAAGTGGATGGTCGTTATGACGGCTCTTCAAAATTCCCTTCCAACCAGCGTTATGGATTCTTCCCCTCTGCCTCTGCCGGCTGGAGAATATCCAAAGAGGCGTTCTGGAACGTCGATCCGAAGGCCATCAGCGATCTGAAGATCCGCGGCTCCTACGGGACGCTGGGTAATGGCAGCATTAGCTCTTATCTTTTCCAGGAGAATTTTGCTATCAAGCAGTCAGGGAATGTCATCAACGGCGTTCGTCCGCAGGAGACCAGCCAGCCCAATGTGCTGCCTTCCGGTCTGACCTGGGAAAAAGTCGCCATGAAGGATATCGGCCTGGATCTGTCCACGCTGAACAACCGTCTGACCTTTACCGGCGACATCTATCAGCGTATGACGACGAACATGTTTACGGTGGGTAAGACGCTGCCTGCTGTATTCGGCACTACTGTTCCAAAAGGTAACTATGCCAACATGAAGACGAATGGATTTGAGGCGACGGTGAGCTGGCACGATCAGTTCCGGGCGGCTTCCAAGGCTTTCCATTACTCCCTCGCAGCGTGGATGTCGGACAATATCTCGACGATAACCAAATACAACAATACGACCAGGACGCTTACGGATTACTACGCCGGCGAAAAGGTCGGAGAGATCTGGGGCTATGTAAACGATGGGTACTGGACGGATGCGAATGCCAGCCAGGGCAGAGTGACGCAAAGTTTTTTCAGCGGGCTCTCTGCAGACGGTAACTGGAAGGCCGGTGATATCAAATTCAAGGATTTGAATCACGACAATGTCATCAATAACGGTGCGAATACGAGAAGCAACCCGGGCGACAGAAAAATCATCGGTAACTCCACTCCGCGTTACACTTATGGGTTCAACCTTAGCGCCGACTGGAATAACTTCTTTATCGGCGCCTTCTTCCAGGGTGTTGGCAAGCGTGACTGGTGGCCTGGCGGTGAAGCCGATGGTTTCTGGGGTCAATACAATCGCCCTTATAACAACTATCCGAAATACCAGGTTGGCAAACAATGGTCTTATGCCAACCCCAATGCTTATTTCCCGAGACTTCGTGGTTACCAGGCATCGGGCAGCACGGGTGAATTGGGAAATGCGCAGACAAAATACCTGCAGAATGCTTCCTATATCCGTCTGAAGAATCTGCAGATAGGGTACAACCTGCCTGCCGGACTGGTTCAGCGTGCGCATCTGACGGCGGTCCGCTTCTATATTTCCGGTGAAAATATCTGGACGCATTCGCCGATGTTCAAGCTGACGAAGGATGTCGACCCCGAGAGCATTGGCGGATCGGATGTGATACTTGGAACTCCTACCAACGGAACCTATAGCAGCTCGGGTAATACGAATAACTATCCGTTCCTGAAGAGCTATTCGGTCGGTATGAATGTCACCCTTTAAACTCCTTGTTTATCTCTTAAAAAATTATGAACGGATGAAACGTATAAAAAATATAAAAAGTCTTATAGTGGCGGGCGCCTGCATGTCGGTGCTATTCCTGCTGGCCGGCTGTACCAAGGAATTAAACCAGGTCCCACAATCCACGGCGACCAATGCGGCTATCTTCAGCAGCGCCCAGGGGCTGCAGCTGTATTCCACTTCTTTTTACGATGGACTGGCTACTGCGGCCACCACCGTCCGGGGCGACGATCAATACGGCGATGCGGACTATGGTGCGCGAGCCAACGATCCGCTTTACTTACAGGGTACTACTTTCAATAGTCAGCAGGTAGTGGCTTCAACGGATTGGAACTGGACCAAGCTTCGCAACATCAATTACTTTATTGCGAATGCAAGCATTCCGAATGCGGGTGTGACCGATGCCGTCCGGCAGAACTATCTTGGCCTGGCGAGGTTCTTCCGTGCTTATTTTTATTATAACATGGTCACGAAATTCGGGAATGTACCGTGGATCGGCAAGCCGCTGCCGAGCACTGATTCTGCATTGTACTCCACGCAAACGGACCGGACGATCGTGATTGACTCCGTCCTTGCGGACCTGGACTATGCTGCTCAGCATATTACGCTTACCACTGATGCCACGTCCAGCCAGGTCACCAAATGGGTAGCCTATGGATTGAAGTCGCGGGTATGCCTTTTTGAAGGAACATTCCGTGAATATCAAACCAAGTATAACTTAGGCGGCACGGTTGCGGATCTGCTGACCCAGGCGGCCAAGGCTGCGAAGGCGGTGATCGACAGCGGCGGCTATTCGCTGAATACATCGGGTGGAACGGGCCTTGCTTACCGCAACCTGTTTATCAGCACAAGCCCGGTCGCCAGTGAAGTAATGCTTTCGGATGTGATGAGCAGCAGCCTTTCCGTTTTCAACGATGCCAACTGGTACTATACCAGCGGCAGCTACGGATCACACTACAGCCTGACACGTGAATTTGTCAATACTTATCTGAATGTCGATGGGACGTCTTATTCCGGCGGTGACGCTGCGACGTTCCAGCAGGAGATGACCAACCGGGATGCCCGCCTGGCGCAGACGATCCGGACGCCGGGCTATACCCGTCCGAACGCCTCCGGGACGGCAGCGGCCCCTCCGTCATTTGCCGTTACGGTAACGGGTTATATGCCGCTGAAGTGGACCCTGGATAATCCATCGTTCGATCAGTCTACTGACAATACTAACTCTGTCTGCCTGATGCGTTATGCGGAAATTCTACTGAATTACGCCGAGGCGGAAGAAGAATTGAAGAACTATGGCGGCGGCGGGTTGTCACCTGCCGACTGGACAAAGACAATAGGCGCCCTGCGGACAAGGGCCGGTCTGACGGGAGGGTTGACAATTCCGACGACGGTAGACCCTTATATCCAGAACTATTATTCTCCCCAGTCGAGCGACACTTATCCCGCTATGACGATAACGGATCCTGTATTGTTGGAAATACGTCGGGAGAGAGGGATCGAGCTGGTGCTGGAGGGTTTCCGGTTTGCGGATCTTACCCGCTGGAGGCTCGGAACGCTGCTGGCCATACCCTGGCAAGGCATTTATGTTCCTGCCGTCAATACCAATATCGACCTTGATGGGAATGGTACGCCTGACGTGTGTTTCTACACTACGCCTGCACCTCCGGGTTCTGTGAACGGCGTTTCTTATGTTCCTGTCGGAAGCACCAGCGGCACTACCTTATCGAATGGAACATCGGGACGTATCTTCTACCTCAATAACAATTCGAGGAAATGGTTTGATTATAAATATCTTTATCCGCTTCCGTATAGTGAATTGCAGCTCAATCCAAATTTGAAGCAAAATCCGAACTGGAATTAATCTTTCCTTATGCTGAAAAAAGTAATTTTCCTGGCAGGTGTGGTATTGATGAGTATGGGCTTGCTTCGTGCGCAATCGGGGCAGCCTTTGGTAAAACATGTCGTATTGATCACCATCGACGGAAGCCGTCCTGATTTTTACCTGGATCCCAGCTGGCATGCCGATAATATCCGGGCTTTGATGGCTGGCGGCGCTGCTGCCAGGGGTGTGAACAGTGTTTTCCCTTCGATGACCTATCCTTCGCATACTACCATTGTAACGGGGGTGCAGCCGGCGAAACATGGCGTCTATTACAACAACATGTATGAGCCGAACGGTCCTACGGGAAAGATGTATTGGAATGACAGTTCGATCAAGGTCCCGACGGTCTGGGCTGCGGCGAAGCAGAAGGGGATGACGGTTGCGGCGTTGTTCTGGCCCGTGTCTGCGGATGCACCTGTGGACTATAATATCCCGGATATCGGGAGCATGGGGGAAGCGGTACGGGAGAAGTATTCGAAGCCGGCGGGTTTTGTCGATGAGCTGCGAAAGAATGTGTTTGGCGGGGATGGAAAGATCGAATATGGGCGTGATGTCAACGTGGGAAAGATTGCGGCTTATGTGATCAAAAAGGCGCAGCCGAATCTAATGACGATACATTTTTTCTCGGTGGATCATAATGAGCATATGCAGGGGCGTGACGGCGACCAGGTCCGGGCTGCGGTGCGTGGTGCAGACAGTGCGGTCGGGATCATCGTTAATGCGCTGAGGGAAGCGAAGATCCTGTCGGAGACGGCTATCATAGTTACGGGGGATCATGGTTTCGTCGATGTAAAAGAGTCGGTGAATCCTAATGTCTGGCTAAAGCGGGCGGGTTTGCTGACCGATGTCAAAACGGATGATTGGAAGGCGCAGTTCTTTTCGGTCGGTGGGTCATCGTATCTGTACCTGAAGGACAGGAAGGATGAGGCGACGTTGAAGATTGTCCGGCATCTGCTGGATACGGTGACGGATGGGAAGAAGCTGTTCCGGGTGATCGATCGCAGGCAGATGGAAAGCATCGGGGGGAACCCGGATGTGGAGTTTGCTTTGAGCGGACTGAATGGGACTTCATTTGGCAATGCTGTGACGGGTGAGGCGATGAAGCCGGGACATGGAGGTTCACATGGGTATTTTCCTGATTTCTTCGAGATCAGGACCGGTTATGTGATCAATGGTCCTGGGATCCGTAAAGGGGCTGTGATCGAAGAGATGAATCAGCGGGATCAGGCGGCGATCATTGTGAAGCTGCTGGGGCTGAGTCTGCCTACGGCAGAGGGTGTAGCGCCTGCGGCGCTGTTTGCGAAGTGATTTCGTTTTATCATATAAAGGTTCGGTTCGTTAAAAAATCCCGCTTTTCCAGGCGGGATTTTGTTTTATATTGGAGAAAAATAGCCATATGAACACAAGGAGGAAATTTTTACAGGCGGCGGGGTTGACAGCTGCTACTGTTGGACTTGGAGGGGTAAAGGTTTTGGGGGCGCCATTTGCGGGTGAGGGGGTAGGGGCTGATGCTACTGCGGCAATGGCCGGGGCTGATGCTACTGCATTGAAGCTGGGTCTGGCGGGTTATACTTTTGCGCATGTGCCGTTGGACCAGGGGATAGCCATGATGAAACGGGTGGGGGTGGGGGCTTTGTCCATCAAAGATTTTTATCTGCCGATGGATAGCACTGCTGAGACGATACAAAGCGTGAAGGAGAGGTTTGGCGCCAGTGGTATAAAGATCTATGCTGCGGGGGTTATTTATATGAAGTCGCAGGCGGAGGTGGACCGGGCTTTTGAGTATGCGAAAATGCTTGGGGTGGACTTGATTGTGGGGGTGCCGAATCCTGAGCTGCTGGCGTATACGGAGCAGAAAGTGAAGGCTTATAATATTCGTGTTGCCGTTCATAATCACGGACCGGAGGATAAATTGTATCCTTCGCCGGTGGATGTATATGATCGTATCAAAGGTTTGGATGACCGGATGGGGCTTTGCCTGGATATCGGGCATGCTGCCAGGGCGGGGGCGAATCCGGCGGAGGTGATCGGGAAGTATGGGCCGAGGATCTTTGATCTGCATATCAAGGATCTGGCGGAGATTACCACTAAGGCGAAGCCGATCGAACTGGGTCGGGGTGTGCTGGATATTCCGGGGGTGATGAAGGCGCTGACGCGTATCCGATATACGGGGTATTGCAGTATCGAGCATGAGATGGATATGAATGACCCTTTGCCGGGGATTGCCGAGTCGGCCGGGTTTTTTAGAGGGGTGGTGAAGGGGGTAGGGGGAAATGGGTAATGTTGGAGACAGGCAACTCCTGCCTATAAAGCTCCGTTTGAATTAATACCTGCTGAAACTTAACGTTTTTTTGTGTATGTCCTGCGCCGTAGAAATGCCGGCTGACTTCTCTTTGCTCCTATGGCCATAGGAGTCTCCCCCCTGCTTTTTTTGAATACGGTGATCGCACCGGGCGTGATCGCTTTGCTGTAACTGCGCTGGGTGTAGTTGCTGATGGCCTTCGTATTGATCAAATCAGTCTAACTTAAAAATTGCTTAAACATGAACAACTTTAAAAAACGATTGGAAGGGCAGTTGCGGCCACGTGCTGTAATGCTGTCGCTGGTCGCCTGCCTGGTCCTGACTCTCGGGTGCCGGCGGATGGTCATCGACAAAAAAGACCTTCGTGATTTCCAACAGGTTAACCTTGTCGACAACAATGGAGAGTATAGTGCAAAGCTGACAGATCCCACACTGCTCAATGCCTGGGGGCTGGCTTTTTCGGCCAATGGGATTGCCTGGGTCAATTCAAATGGAGGGCATGTCAGTGAATTATATACGGCGGAAGGGGCCATTGTTCGTGCCCCGGTGAAGATACCTTCGCCTACGGATACGGTCGGTGGGGTTCCATCGGGTATCGTATTCAGCAACGGGAAGGGATTTAAGTTGTCCAATGGCCAGGGGGCGGCTTTTCTGTTTGTGGGCGAAGACGGGATCCTTTCCGGCTGGAATGGGGCAGCTAATACAAGGGCCCTGGTGATCAAAAACAATTGGTCTACTTCTTCCTATAAGGGGCTTGCCCTGGCATCCAATGGCGGCGCCAATTTTATCTATGCGGCAAATTTCCGGACCGGGAAGGTCGATGTATGGGATACGACCTTTGCTCCTGTGTCGATGCCTTTCCGGGATCCTGGTTTGCCGGCGGGATATGCTCCTTTTAATATCCAGGCTATTGGCAGCTGGCTGTACGTCCTTTATGCCAAGGTTGGTGCTGATGGAGATGATCAGGCCGGACCAGGCAACGGATTTGTTGATATTTACAATACAGATGGAAGTTTCGTGCGGCGATTTGCGAGCCGTGGGTCGCTGAACTCTCCCTGGGGTGTCGCTATGGCGCCGGCCGGTTGGCTTCAGTCAAATGATATGATGGATGACAATGGACATGACAATGGGGGAAGCAACAATAACAATAATCGCGGCGGACACAGTTTCGATGCGAATCAGCCTGTGATCCTGGTCGGCAATTTTGGGGATGGCCGGATCAATGTATTCACGATGGACGGCACCTACCAGGGACAGCTGCAATCGCACAAACGGACGATCGTAATCGACGGGCTCTGGGCCTTATCGTTCCCGCCTTCCACGGCTACTACCGTCGATCAGAACAGACTGTATTTTACAGCAGGACCGGATAAAGAGGAAGATGGGCTTTTTGGGTATATTATCAAACAATAGCTGTCAGCAGCGGGTTGAAAAACAAAACCTCTATATTATATAGGGGTTTTGTTATATATTGGCTACATGAAAAAAGCTGCTAAAATCCTTCTGTATATCGTAGCCGGTATCGTCGTTGTAGTAGGGTTGCTGGCCCTGTACGTGAAAAAAGGGCTGCCCAATGTCGGGAAGCCGATGGACCTCAAAGTGCAGATCACACCCCGACGGGTGGCGCATGGAGAGTATCTTGCCAAGTCGGTAGCCGGATGTATGATCTGTCACAGCGGCAGGGATACCAGCTTGTTCGGGGGTCCGGTGAAGGATAGTACGTGGGGAATGGGTGGTGAGCTTTTTGGCCGGGACCAGGGCTTTCCCGGTATGATCTATGCCCCTAACCTTACTCCTTATCACCTGGCTAACTGGACGGATGGAGAGCTGTTCAGGGCCATCACCACCGGTGTAAGCCAGGATGGGCATGCTTTGTTCCCTCTGATGAACTATCCTGCCTATGGACGGATGGACCAGGAAGATATCTTTAGTATCATTGCTTTCCTGCGTACGCTGCCTCCTGTTGTCAATGATGTCCCGAAGACGCAGCTGGATTTCCCGCTGAGCTTTATCGTCAATACTATTCCGGCCAGGGCCATGCTGGCTGCGCGGCCTGATTCCAATAATGCGGCTGCTTATGGTAAGTATCTTGTGACCCTGGCGAGCTGTGTGGAATGTCATAGTAAGGCGGACAAAGGGAAGATCATTGAAGGGACGGAATTTGGGGGTGGAAGGGACTTTGGAATAGTGAACGGACAGCATGTTTATTCCATGAATATCACAGGGGATAAGGAGACGGGGATTGGCAGCTGGAGCAGGGAGCTGTTCATCAGGAAGTTCAAGCAATATGCCGACAGCACTTATAAGCCTAAGCTGGTCGCGGCGGGGGAGTTCAATACGCCTATGCCGTGGATGGCGTACGCGGGAATGAGGGAGAAGGACCTCGCGGCTATATATGCGTATCTGCAGGAGGTGAAGCCGATACATAATGCGGTGCAAAGGATTCCTCATTAGCGCCGGAAAGGTTCGAGGAAGGTGCTTTTCACCTGATCGGACCGCAGGACGTAGGAAACCCAGATGGCGGAGTAGACACAGGTACGGATGAAGCTGACCATCAGACCCTGTTTGTAGCTATTTAATGCCGCGGGTACGGGGAGCAGGTGGAAAAGCAGGATAAGCAAAAGGTGGCCGGAGAGCAGAATCCCTGCATACCAGATGAACATACGGGGAAAGATGTCCCGTCTCTTGAAGAACCAGAAGACGGATGCACCGCCGCCCGCGATGAAGCTAAGCTGGACGGCCATCTGGCTGAGATACAGGAACTGCAGGGAGGTGCCGGCCTTGCTATAGGACTTCCAACTGGAATAGCTGTAATAACCTGCATCAATAAATTCATACAGGGCGATACCCAGGCCTGCTATAAGGCCGATACCGAGCAGGATAAGCCAGCCGCCGAGGGGGTAACCGGTGCCGTGGGAATAGACCGTGTCCTCTTCCCGGCGATTGAGCCAGGCAAAGAGGCGGGAGAAAAACAGCGCGAAAAAGAAGGTGAGCCATATCGCGGGCCAGCAGGCTTTGGCGTCGCCGAACCGGCGGTTAAGGACTTCGGTCATATTCTTTGGCGCCTGCTGGCTTCCCCAGTCCTCTTCATTCCCGTCGGAAGGGTCTCTGTACAAATCGAAGTAAAGGAGGCTTTCCATCAACTTATAATCGGATCTGTATGCCGGCAGTGCGGATGCGGGGATATGATCTTTAAAGGTAGTCAGGGTATAATACAGGGTCAGGTTATTTCCCAGGATCTCGGGTTTGAAATCAAATTCGTACGCATCGTTCTTAATGTGTATCGGACCTGAGCTGAAGCCCCAGCGTTCCGGAAGATTGAAAACCGCCGTATAATGTACGGTCATGGGATAAGGAAGCGAAACGGGTTCTTCACCGGTGATGTCGGAAGGATCGTGTAAAGACTGCCCGATGAGCCTTACGGTGAAATTGAAATATTTTTTCCCCTTTTCATTGGTCTTCCATAGCTGCGGTATGGCGTATTCCTTATTGACCTTGAACTCGTTCTTTATGCTGTCGTCGCTGATGGTAATGGGCCCGGTCTGGCGAATATGTTCATAGGAGGAAGAATAATAATTATGGTATCTTTCTTCCATCTCTTTCATGCTGTTCTCTGCAAACGTCTGGCGGATATCGTCTGCGCAGCCCCCGGTATAAAGTGTATTGATGGTGTAAAAGGAGGTGTCGTAATAACGGGCGTCGATGGTCTCTATGACCGTATAATCATTTATGCGTCCGGGAGTGACGGGCTCGAGCCTGTTTTCCCCATCCCGAAGGATGAGAGAATAGCCGTAAGCAGGGACATAGAGTTCGGAGAGCTCTCCTCTTTGAGAGGGCACTGTCGGATCGATATAAAGGAGTGAATCTTTTGGCCGTTGGATAACCGTGATGGCGTGATTGAAGACGCCTGGAGAAGGGGCTGTATTAGTGAGCTGACTGCGGAGGCTGGTATTGACAAGAGCTACATAGGCCGGGATCCCTTCCTGTCGCAGAATGACAGTCAGCAGGAGGGCCTTATCCTTACAGTCTCCAAAACGCTGATCGAATACTTCTGAAGGTGGGTGCGGGCGATGGGTATTGGCTCCGATCTCGAGGCCCAGATAGCGTACTTCGTTTTGTACAAAACGGGCAGCCAGGTTGGCGAAGCGATCTTTATCGCCTTTTGCCAGGAGCCGCCAGGCCGCGATCTTTTTGGAAAGGCCGGCCGGCAGGGGATAGTTGTAGTGATCGAAAGTGGTTAGTCCCCAATTGACAACCTCGTGCCAGTCGGTGTATTCCGACAGGTAGACAGTTGGGATGTCGTTGTACCATACGGGAGATTCCGATGAGGACTCATCACTTTTCAGCGGCGGGTTTTCCCAAAAATAGACCAGAGTGGAGCCTTGTTGTTTTTCGACGGGAGCCAGTGCATTATTACGCCGGACGATATTGAGCCGTCGGGCCGGGGTAGTTATGACAGCTTTATAATAATTACAAACGGCTGTTCCGTTGGTAAAAAAGATATCGTCTGAATATTTATTGGCGAACACGGGATTGAACCCGATAATGGAGTAAGAAACCTCGATCTGGTCGCCTTTACGTACGTCTTTTAGTGTGAGATAGGCTCTTTTGAGTCCGTTGTATTGAAACTCTCCGGCTTCTGTCTCTTCCTGTACTACTTTGATCTCATCGGGTCTGAGCCGGTTGAGAACGGAACCTTCGCGTAATATCCGGATATGGTGGAAAACGACGTTCTGGAACTGGGGAGAAAAGGTGACAGATACTTCTGAGGCGTTCTGGACCCCTGACTCGTTAATGATATTTCTAATGTAATGATTATAGCTGGTGTTGGTCAGCAGGCTGGTCTGTTCTTCGAGGAGGGAATAATAATAGCCGTCGCTGATGTCGTGCTGGGCAGGTGTCCTGCCAAGATCGGGATGGAAAGTATATAACCATGTTGGGGCGGCGCCTGTGTGGACGCTGGGAAGTGCGGACGCGCCGATGCTTACGAATAAACTTAGGATAAAGGGTAGAAAAATACGCATACAGGATCTGGTGATTAAGGGTTGTCAAACATAAGCAAAAAAAAAGGGCCAGGATAGAAATCCAGCCCCGTTTTTAAATCCAATATCCTATGAAAAACCGAAGATGTAAGTACAAGCTGCGTGCCGGACCCGGCCATTGGACCCCAGGGTCCAAAAAAAATATTCAATAGATTGGTTTGTATGGTGTTACAGCTTAAATATTCCTGATAGGGCGGCGGGATAAATGTGCCATTGATCCCATTTTACTCCCATGAATGGAAAAATTTTCCAGGGAATGGAATGGGGCAAAAAAAGCCGGCTTTCGAGGGCCGGCTTTTTATCATCAGGAGATGAATTCAGGGAGAAGGCGGGATCAATACCCGTCGTTCTGAATGAGTTTGTTGTTGGCGTCGACGTCAGCCTGGGGCAGCGGAAGTACGAGCTTTTTATTGTCGTAATCAAATCCGTCGACGTCCATCTTCAGGCGTTTCAGCGTGAAGAAGCGATCGCCTTCAAAGCCAAATTCGCGGAAGCGTTCCTCGACGAAGTCATCCTGTGTTGCTCCGGACAGGGGATCGGCGTTGGCCCGGACGCGGATGATGTTGATATCCTGGTCGGGAGTATTCAGACCAACTTGTGCACTGTTATGGAGATTGGCTTCTCCGCGAACGAGAAACATATCTGCCAGCCGGATGACGGGGATCTCTGTATAGAATTTCTGCCATTTGTTGGGGTAGGTGCCATCTACACCGGCGATGCTGCTTCCCAGGGTGAAGTAGGTTTGCCGGAAATCGTCGGGGGAATCGAAGTGGGTAAAGTATGCAGAATCCGCAAAGATATCACCTCTGCCACCAAGATAACCGCTGGGCAGTCCGGAATAGGGAGCATAAAAAGTCTGGATACCGTCGTCGGTAGTACCAGCATTGCTCTGGGCTGTCTGTGAAATTGAGAAAACGTCTTCGAAGGTTGGCCCGGCGTTGTTGAACTCCTTATCATAGGAACTGGCGAGCTGGTATCCTCCATTTGTAATGACATCATCGGCATTGGCGGCTGCATTGGCGTAATCACCCATGACAAGGTAGACTTTTGCCAGGAGTGCTTCGGCGGGATAATAAGATGCCTTGCTGAAGGCATCTTTAAGGTCCGAGATGATCTGATCATAGGTCTGCTGAACGGTAGCCCGGGTAAGCTTTGCCTTTTCGACATCATAAGTATAAACCGGGGCAGTTGTAATAGGAACTCCCAGGTTGGTGGCGGCACCGCCGTCGGAATAGGGTTTTGCAAAAAGGTTTACCAGATAGAAATAAGTAATTGCCCGCATAAATTTTGCCTGTGCCTCGGTGGCATTCCTTTGGGAGGAATCGACAATACTCAACTTGTCCAGAACGGTATTGGCGATTGCGATGATCTTATAGCTATTACCCCAGAGGTCGGCGCATACTCCATTGGTGGCTGTTGTCTGTTTCTGATAAATATTTTTGTAGGTATTGAATGTCCCTCTAAAAACAACCTGGTCCTCGTTGGCGATGAGGTCGGGTATGTCGATGAATTTTTCGCCGAAGGCGGCGGCGTTCTGCAATTGCGCATAACCGCCTGCCAGGACATTCAATACATCCGAGGATGTCTTGATCTGGTCGAGTGTAATGTCATTCTGCGGCTGTACGTCCAGTTTTTTGTTACAGGATGCAATGAGAAAGACGACTGAGAGACTAAATATATAGGAAACTGTTTTCATTCTGATAATCTTTAATGAGTTATAGAGAACTTAGAACCGTGCTGTCAAACCTATTGTAAGGGTTTTAGCCTGCGGAATGGTATAAAAATCCTGTCCGCCGTATACTGTACTTACCACATTTGTATTGACCTCGGGGTCACCCGGATATTTAGTCGAGGTGAAGAGGTTCGTACCTGCCACGTAGAGGCGGAGAGATTTGATCTTCATCGCATTAGCGGCTGCTGTGGGGATGCTATATCCAAATGTGAGGTTCTTTAGTCTCAGGTAATCTCCTTTATAGAGCCAGCGGGTGGAGGGGCCGTCGGCGCCTGATCCGAAGTTATAACCGGCGCGGGGTACGCTTGTTTTTTGTCCAGGGGTGCCCCAGGCGTTGACCAGGTCGATGGTCTGATTGTCAAAGCCGTTATAGAAGCCAGCGGTCATATATGTACCACCTCCATTATAAAGATGGACGCCTGTTACGCCGTATAAGAACACGCTGAGGTCAAAGCCCATGTAAGAGAAGGTATTGGTAAGACCTCCGGTCCAGGAGGGGCTGTATTTACCGACATACTGGCGGGGGGCTGAGGAGTAGTCGTTGGTCGTGCCGCCTTTTCCGTCGTCGTAAAGGGCATCGCCATTGGCAGGGTCGACACCAACCAGTTTCCGCAGGCGCCATGTACCGACGGCCTGGCCTTCGTATGCTCCTTCATAACCACCGGAGTTCTCGACGAGCTGGCCTCCAAGGCTACCGACCCTGTTCTTGTTAAAGGCGGCATTGAATGAGGTTGTCCATTTAAAGGCGCCGGTCAGGTTCTGGGAGGTCAGGGAGATCTCAACGCCCTTATTATTCATCACGCCCAGGTTTTGAACGATGGTCGATTTGCCGGTGGCAGTACTATAATATCCGACGGTGAAGGGGATATTTGTTTCCAGCAGGACATCGGTGGTGTGTTTGTGATAGTAGTCCAGCTCACCGGTAAGCCGGTTCTTAAAGAAGCCGAAGTTGACGCCGATGTCTGCCTGGACGGTCTTTTCCCAATGAAGTCCGGGGCTGCCCAACTGGGATGGGGCATAACCCGGGAGGCTGGGATAGTTGGTCGGTGCCAAGAGAGTGCGGAATTTTTGTTCACCTATTTCGGAGTTCCCTGTCAGGCCAAAGCTTCCCCGCAGCTTCAGGAAGCTGAGTGATTTAGCGTCCTTCAGGAAATCTTCCTGCGAGATGATCCAGCCGACGGAAGCAGCGGGAAAATTACCGTACCGTTTGCTGGGATCGAAGCGGGAAGATCCATCGATACGATCGCTGACGGAAAGCAGGTATTTGTCTTTATAGCTATAGTTGGCTCTCAGGAAATAGGAAAGGAAGGTATATCTGTCGTTGGTGGTAGCCGCCGCAGTGATATTGGTAGCGCCGTTGAGGTTCTTAATAGCGTCGGAAGCATATCCTTCTCCTTGTGTAGCACCATGCTGGTAGTCATTCTGCTGATAGGACATACCCAGTACGGCGGTAAGCCTATGGTCGTCGCCGAGGGTAGGGGTGAATGTGAAATAGTTATTGGTATTGAAGGTAACGTTCTGCGAGTTTACGACCGCACCTTTCCCGATGCCGGCTCCGTCCTGTGATTCTTTGCCAAAGAACTCGTTCTCTGTAAGGTTGAGGATGTCAGCCCCAAATTCGGACTGAAAGGACAGGGAGGGGAGGATCTTGAGGTTTCCGTAGGCGTTGCCCAATGCCCGGTAGGTGTACTGGCGATCGCGGTCATAGAGTGCGTCATATACGCCGCTGGGATAGAGGGTATTGTTGTTTGGGAGGTGGGTAACGGGGTCGATGATCGGGTTGATCGGGATCTGGGCGATCAGCTGTCCGGGTGTGGAGAAGGCATTGTCGTTGGTGATCCTGTTCAACTGGGAGCGGTCAACTGCCAGATTGAGGCCGAGGGTCAGCCTGTCGGAGGCGGTGTGATCGATATTGAATCGGGCGCCTGCGCGCTGGAACTGGTTATTAATGACGATGGCGTCCTGTCTGTTGAAGAAGCCTGAGATAAAGAAACGGGTCTTGTCATTACCGCCGGTTGCAGACAGGTTGATCTGGCTGGAAGGGGCATTGTGGTGATAGACCTGGTCCTGCCAGTTGGAGTTGGCGCCTCCGGTGCTCACGTCGGTACCCTGTGAATACTGGTCCAGCACATTGCTTTTGTAAAAGTCTGTGTAGTCGGCCAGTGCATCGTCCTGCGTAGCGTAACCGCTGATGCCATTCTCGAAGTCGTAGCGGGCGTCATTGAGCGCGGATTTCTGTATCAGCGCAACATATTGTTTGCCGTCCAGGAATTTCCACTTGCGGGTGGGGTTGCTTTGACTTTGGCTGGTATTGAGTTCGATAACGGTTTTCTGACCTGTCCTGCCTTTTTTAGTGGTGATCAGCACGACGCCATTACCGGCACGGGCCCCATAGATCGCCGCTGCAGAGGCATCTTTCAGCACCTCAACAGATTCAATGTCATTGGGGTTGATATCAGCCAGGGGGTTGGTATCGTCATTGGTGTTGTCGGAAACGCTGACCGAGGTTACGGGCAGGCCGTCTATGACATAGAGGGGCTGGCTACTGGCGGAGATGGACGATGTACCGCGAATATTGATCTGGATAGCCTGGCCGAGCTTGCCGCTGCCGGAAGATACTACCACACCTGGCGCCTTACCCTGGATGGCGGATTCGAAGCTGGGGGCGGGGAAGTTCTCGATATCCTTTGCGCTGACCTGGGCGATGGAGCCGGTCACGTCTTTTTTCATGGCTTTACCATAACCCACTACCACTACTTCGTTGAGTGCTTTCTGTGAGCCGGTAAGTGAGACGAGGATGGGGTCACCTCCTGAGCCGATGGGTACTTCCTGGTCGTCATAGCCAATGTAGGAGAAGTGCAGGGCGGTGGCCTTGGGGCCGACCTTTATCGAGAAGCTGCCATCGGGGCCTGATACGACAGAGGCTTTTGTGCCTTTTGCGCTGATGGTTACCCCGGAAAGAGTGGATTTGTCTTTTGCGTCGAGCACTTTGCCGAAGATCTGCCGGGTCTGGGCGAAGGAGACGCTACAATGGAATAATAGGATCCCAAGGAAACAGTGGAATTTGCTCATAAGTGTCAATGTTGTTGGTTGGTTATATGTTTTTTCTCAGGCCGGACTTAGGGGTTATATAGCAAGTATACTCAAAATTATGAGGAATTTAAAAAAAACATTACGTAGAAGCTCATTTTTATATATGAAAATTCCGTAACTTCAAAAAGATACTGCTGTCGCTATGGGATGGAGGCTCACTATACAATTAAGCTTGTGTTTGCTGTATTGTTCCTCGATTTCTGCCCAACGGGTCTATTACTGTGAGCCCTACAGTGATAGATTTACCCTTCGGGAAGAATTAATGGGGAAGGTGGGAGAATATTACTGGGTAGCCACCACGACCCGCAAAAGAGTTCCCAGGCGCAGCACGGAGTATGCTGCAGAAGAGCGAAGTTTCACCATTTACAATACCCGGATGAACCTGGTCAACCAGATCGGTGAATCAACATATACCGGGGATCCCATAAAAGAATATATAGTTACTACGTATGATCATTTCGATCAGGTGCACTTATTAAAAACGGATAGGAAGCAGGTGGAAGTGTGGCTTCAGCGATATGAGCCGGATGGGCAGGCCACGGCGGCGGGGCGGGTCATCGGGACATTCCTTTTTGATGAGCCAGGGAACAGCTTTATGATGGTGCGATCGGAGGACCGGAGCCGGATATTGCTGGTCGGGTTTGAATTTATTTCTTCTTCTGCGCCGAAGGTGCATACGATGTTATTCGACCAGGACTGGCAATTGCTGGCGGAGACGGTGTACAAACATCCTTTTTTCACGCAGCCGATGATCCAGGACGATTATACGAGCTTTCCGCTGGAGAATTTCAATAGTGCGCCGGTGAAGCTGGCCAATAACGGGGAGTGGCTGATGATGTCTCCGTCGAGAAACGATCATAATTTCCTGCTTTTTCATTTCAGCGCTACGGATACTGCGGTTGTGTGGAAGGGTATCCTGCTGCCGGGTACTTCGGAGATGGAGGATGTGTGCCTGTCGATAGACAATGCAAATGGGGAAGCTGTTGCGGGGATCCTGTCGACCTTTCATTACTCGGCATTAAAGAATGTGCAGGTGGTGCATTATTCTATGGAGAGGAAGGCTTTTGATTTTGATTCTTCTTACCGGCTGACGACATTGGGTGGAAGGAAGGTAAAGAATGGGAACCTGGTGAAGGAAAACTTTATGGCGGTACCCGGGCGGGGATTTTTACTGATGAAGGAATATGGGCGGCCATTTGAGTTTGACCTGGATGACGATGCTTTTGATGAGGGTTGGGATCCTGCTATGCTTTTTTCCAGCAATGGCATTCCTGATCCGAATGCGGGTCCGGCGCGGATACGATTTCCGTCACCAAAGTATGGTTATGCCCGTTATAAGGGGCAGGCAAATCCGCCTTATCATGACAGAGGTGACCTGAGTCTTTATTATTTCCCGGCCAACCGGAAGGATAGCTGCTGGATGGGGATGATCAGCCAGGAGCAGGTGACGGAGCTGAACTCGCCGAATCTTTCCTATATGGTGGTGCCTTTACAGGATAAGCTTTTCTTTCTCTATAATAGTTTTGTACACGGGCAAAGCATGTATGCTTCCTCCACGGTAATCAATCAGCATGGGGAGCTGGTCTCCGATGAGGGGATCCTCTTCTGGGGTTTGAAGAATACGCTGAATTTTCAGCAGTCGAGGCAGATGGCGCCGGATCAGATCGTCATTCCCTATGACCGGTATCTGAACGGGAGCGGGACTGTGCAGGGGCGTATAGGGTTTGCGGTTGTACAATTTTAAATGAAAGTGCCGCCCCGGGGACGGCACTGTGCAACTATATATTCGCGAGGCCTTATTTGGGCTCGGATAATTTCATCAATTCTACGAGGTAATCGCCCCAGATAGTGGGGTTGGAATGTGTGCCGTGACCGGATGTTTTTTCGGTGATGGGCAACAGGATATATCTTCCTTTTGGTACTTTTTTTATCTCTACATCCAGGACGCCCATTTCGGGTGGGTTACATTCGTCGTCGGCGGAATTGCAGGCGAAGAAATTGCATTTTATGGTAGATAGTTTTGGCTCGGGATTGTAGAAACGGGAAGCGTCCATCGCGTAGATGAAGTCATTGGCATCCTGGTGGAGGACAAAGTTCGCGACGGCCATGTCGTAACTTTTTTCCACCTGATCGCGCGTGGGGGTTCTTCTTTGCATTTGCCAGGGGCTGCTGGTCATCCAGAACAAGGAAGTGTAGGCACCGCGAAGACCTGTTTCGGGTGGGGCAGTGTAATCTCCGTTCTTCCATGCCGGATCGGACTTGATGCATTGGATACCCGCATAACGGGTCATGCGGTTACGGCCGGCGATCTCTATGGGCAGGCTGGCGTTGGCCATACAGGCGTCCATATAATCGGGATAGGTTTCTGCCCAGACCCAGCAATGCATGGCGCCCATGGATGTTCCGAGGATGAGCCGGAGGTGGTTGATGCCCATTTTTTCGGTGAGCACCTGGTGGTCGGCCTGGACCATATCATCATAGGTATATTTTGGAAACTTCATGTGCAGGCCATCGCTGGGCTTGCTGGACTTGCCGTGGCCGATGCCATCGGGGAGGATGATAAAATATTTTGTAGCGTCGAGGGTCTGGCCTGGTTCGAAGAGATGGCCGCCAAAACCGGGGTTGACAAAATTGTGGCTGTTCCCGGTAGTACCATGCATGATGTAAACAGCATTGATTACCTTTCCGTTCTTATCTTTTACCGGTTTACCGAAGGTAGTGTAGTGCAGACGGAGGACGGGAATGGATTCCCCGCTTTGAAATTTAAAATCTTTCAGTTCATAGTCTACTTCGGCAGAATCCGGTAAATTGAGAGCGGCGGGAGCGGATCGTTGCGCCTGTGCCATGAAGCTTGCCAGGGCCAAAATTGGGATAGCGAGGAATTTTCTGATGATATACATGAAGGGTGGTTGAATGAAGCGTGAATGTATTAAATTAACGCCTTGTCCTGTAGACGAATTTTAATCGGGTATTTACAAATTTTGCATAAAAAACCGACACATGAGATATTTTTTTATTACTGCAATGGCTATGATTGGTCTGGCGGCTTGCCGGCAAGGTTCTTCGAATGGGGCAGCGGATGGTGCCGGTGGGGCGGTCTCCGTGGCCGACTATTTTGCTACCCAGGATTCGGGTGTACAGAACGGGAATATCAAATTAGTGGACATTCAGACCCCGAAGGGGAAGTTCCGGGTCTGGACCAAGCGGTTTGGCAATAATCCGCGGATCAAGGTATTGCTGCTGCATGGAGGACCGGGCGGGACGCATGAATTCTTTGAGTCGTTTGAGAATTTTCTGCCGAAAGAGGGCATTGAATTTATTTACTATGATCAGCTGGATTCTTATTATAGTGATCAGCCGGGCGACAGCAGTCTCTGGACGACGGAGCATTTTGTGGAGGAGGTGGAGCAGGTGCGTCAGGCATTGGGTTTGAACAAGGATAATTTCTATTTATTGGGGCATAGCTGGGGTGGGATACTGGCGATGGAGTATGCCCTGAAATACCAGGACAATATGAAGGGTTTGATCATTTCCAATATGATGGCCAGCATGCCCGAGTATGAGAAATACAATGGGGTGCTGAGGGCGAAGATGCGAAAGTCGCTGGTTGATTCGCTGCAGCGTTATGAGGACAAGGGGCTTTATTCAGACAGTGTCTATCAGTCACTGGTGATCAGCGAATATTACAATGTGCATTTATGCCGGGTAAAACCCGAGTGGCCTGATCCGGTGAAACGGGGATTTAAACATCTGAGTCCGGGGATCTATGTGACCATGCAGGGGCCGAGCGAATTTAAAACGGGTGGGCGGTTGATCAAATGGGACAGGAGCAGGGACCTGCCAAAGCTGAAGGTGCCGACCCTGACCATTGGCGGGGAGTACGACACGATGGACCCGAAATATATGGAGTGGATGAGCAAGCAGGTACAGCAGGGGTCTTATGTATATTGTCCTGAGGGGAGTCATTGTGATATGTGGGATGACCAGGCGCATTATTTTCCGGGGTTGATAAAGTTCCTGAAGGATGTGGATGAGGGGAAGGGACACTAAGCAAAAAATTAGAGGTAGTGGGTAATATATGAGTAGGTGGGTTGACAGTAGTAATTAATTTCGGGCTTATCAATTAATCACGAATGAGAAAACATTATTTATTGTTGTTGATGTCTTTTGCCGGTGTGCTGGCTGCGACGGCTCAGCCTACGGAGAAACCGCCATTACATGGCAATCACTGGATGGCAGTCACCGGGAAACCGCTGGCGGCGGAGGCTGGGGCGCAGATCTTTCAGAAGGGCGGGAATGCGATAGATGCTGCGTGCGGGATGCTGGCGGCGGTCTGTACCATGTGGGATGTGCTGAGTTGGGGAGGAGAAACGCAGGCACTTATATATAATCCAAAAACAGGAAAGGTCATTGCTATCAATGCGCTGGGCTGGGCTCCCACCGGTGCTACGCCGGCCTTTTTCAAGAGCAAGGGCTATAATTTTCCGCCGGAATATGGTCCGCTGGCGGCTGTTACACCGGGTACACCCGGAGGTCTTTGCTATATGTTAGCGGAATATGGGACGATGAGTCTGAAAGACGTTCTGGCTCCTGCGATGGAGATGGCGAAGGGATATGCTATCGAGGCGCAGACGGCGAATAGTTTCGAAGCGCAGAAGAGGAGATTGAAGGAATGGCCTTATAGCAAGGCCTTGTTCCTGCCGCATGCCGGAGAAAAAAGGGAAGCGCCGGAGGCGGGTGAAGTATTTGTGCAGAAGGACCTGTTGGAGACACTGAATAAAATGATCGAGTCGGAGCAGGATGCGCTGAAACATAAGAAAACGCGTAAGGAAGCTATCATGGCTGCATTCGATCGTTTCTACAAAGGGGATATAGCAAAGGAGATCGTGCGTGCGAGCCAGGAGCAGGGTGGTCTGTTCACGATGGAAGATCTTGCCGAGTGGAAGCCGATCGAAGAAGAGCCGATGCATGTCAGCTACAGGGGAACGGAAGTCTACAAGCTACAGCAATGGACGCAGGGACCTTCGATGCTGCAGGCCCTGAACATTCTCGAGAACTTCAATCTGAAGGATATGGGGTATAACAGTACCCGTTATATCCATACGGTATACCAGGCGATGAACCTGGCTTTTGCCGACCGGGACTTTTATTATGGCGATCCTTATGTTACGTCGGGTCAGCCGATGAAGGGGTTGCTGAGTAAGGAATATGCCAGGGAGCGGGCGAAACTGATCAGCTATGACCGGAATAATGCGATGGTTGGACCGGGTGATCCGTATCCTTTTGAGGGGAGAACGAATCCTTTTACCGAACTGCTGAAGCAGCGCGAGAAGCTGAATGCGCCGATGATGCGTGGTGGGGGGAATGCGCCGAGTACGGGTGGGGCTATGAATGCGAGCTCTGCGGCGGGACTGCCGGAGGGTGATGTGGCTGCGACTGGCGACGCCAATGGGAAGGTTGCGGTGACGACGGATAACCAGGATCTCGCGTTTGATCATACTACGCCGGGCGGGCCTGTGAATGAGGATCTCTATCATGACCGGCTATGGCGCGGGACCACCAGTATTGAAGCGGCGGATAAGGATGGCTGGGTGATCTCTGTTACGCCGAGCGGCGGCTGGAACCCGGCTTGTGTGGCTGGTCATACGGGAGTAGGGATGAGTCAGCGGATGCAAAGTTTTGTGCTGGACTCTATTGTTTGTCCTTTCAACGTGGTGGCTCCGCATAAGAGACCGAGGGTAACGCTGACGCCCAGCCTGGCTTTGAGAGACGGGAAGCCATTCCTTTGTTTTAGCGTGCAGGGTGGGGATACGCAGGATCAGAATCTGCTGCAGTTCCTCCTGAATGTCGTGGACTTTGGGATGACGGTGCAGGAGGCTACGGAAGCGCCGAATATCAATTCAGATCAGCTGTGGCTGTCGCTGGGTGGGGAGAGGATGGATGATCGCAGGCCGAGGCCGGGGCATATCCTGCTGGGGAATGTGACACCGCCGTATGTGAGAAAGGATCTAAGGCAGCTGGGATATACTGCGACGTATGGGGACAGGACGAGCGGGCCTATCAATGCGATCATGGTGGATGCGAAGCACGGGACTTTTTGGGGGGGAAGCAGTAATAATGGGGAGGATTATGGGATAGGGTGGTAAGATATTTTTGAAAGAGAAAGGGGCCAGCATTTTTGCCGGCCCCTTTTTTTATACATAGCAGGGAGAGTTATGACTTAAATTGCGCGCCTTTGAAGGTCTTTTTGAATTCCAGCCAGTCGGGGATGGATACGTGTTCGACGTATGGGTTCTCCGGATGGTTCTTTATATATTCCTGGTGATAGGACTCTGCGGGATAAAAATTAGTATAGGGCAGGACCTGGGTAACAATTTTTGAACGATATTTTTTAGAGTCGCGGGCTATTTCTTCGTCGATGATCTTTTTTTCGTCATCGGTGCGATAGAACACGGCCGACCTGTATTGGGTGCCTTCGTCGGGGCCCTGCCGGTTGAGTTCAGTAGGATCCATGCTGGCGAAGAAGGCGGATACCAGGGTGGCGTAGGAAATTTTTGAGGGGTCATAAAAGACCTGGACGGTCTCTGCGTGTCCGGTGGTGCCGGAGCAGACCCTTTCGTAGTCGGGATGTTTATCGGTGCCGCCGGCATAACCGGAGACGGCGTCCCTTACGCCAACCAGGCTTTGGAAGACGATCTCTGCGTGCCAGAAGCAGCCTTCTGCGAAGTAGGCGACTGCTTCGTTGGAGGTCGGTTTATCAGAAACTTTTGCTGGAATATTGACCGGCTGGCTCTGGCCGCAGGCGGCCAGGAGGAATATGGTGGAAAAAGTGAAAAGGAGCTTTTTCATTTTTGTTTTGTTAGATGGCTTTTGTGTTGTGTGGGGGTTAGAGGGCTTTAGAAGTTACAGGGGGCTTGCCGCCTTCGGGGACGAAGATGAGGGCTGCGGAATTCATACAGTAGCGTTTGCCGGTGGGGCTGGGGCCGTCGTCAAATACGTGGCCTAAATGAGAGCCGCTCTTGCTGTCGACCACTTCCCATCTTTCCATACCATCGCTGTTGTCTTTTACAAGACGGACCGCGTCGGGGGTGATAGGAGCAAAGAAACTGGGCCAGCCGGTATGCGAGTCGAATTTTGTATCCGAGCTAAATACCGGTTCCAGGGAGGCCGCGGAGTAATAAGTTCCTTTCTTGTAGAAATGATCATATTGTCCGGTGAAGGGTCTTTCGGTGCCTTGCTGACGGAGAATATAATATTGATCACCTGTAAGACGGGCCTTCCATTCGGCTGCGGTCAGCGTCATCGGGTATTTAGTATTTGGAGAGGCTACGGGCGGGTCGGGATACTTAACATTTTTGGATTGCGCCTGCGATGAGCATGCGGACAGGGAAAAAAGGACTACCAGCGTAAAGGCTAAGTACTTCATGATTTGTTGTTTTACATATAATAAACGAAAGAGTGCCTCGAAGGGTTTGGTTGGGATTGTTAAGGTTGGTAACATATTTTAAAATATTTAATCTGTTTGGGAGAACTTATTGTACAAAGTCTTAGTCGTAAAGGGTGAGGATAACTTACAAAGTTTCTTCTTTTTTTTGGATATAAGCAGGAGGGAGTTGGCGGCTTTTGGGAGTTTGCTGCAACATTTTGGAAAGTTGCCCGTCCTATAGGAAATGGCATTTCCATGATTAAGAACTACCTGAAAGTCGCTTTTCGCAATCTTTGGAAGAACAAGGGCTTCTCTTTTATCAATATTATAGGGTTAGCGGTGGGGATGGCGAGTGCCATTCTGATCCTGTTGTGGATGCAGAATGAGGTGAGCTATGATGATTTTCATGCCAAAAAGGACAGGATCTATGAAGCCTGGAACCGGGCTGAGTTCAGTGGGGCTTTACATTGCTGGAACACCACGCCGAAGGTGCTGGCTTCTGCCATGCAGCGGGATTTCCCGGAGGTAGAACATGCGGCGAGGGTCCACTGGCCAAGCCGGGTATTATTCACGGTAGGGGAAAAGAAGTTGATGGAACGGGGGAATGCGGTGGATTCTATCTTCCTGCAGATCTTCAGCTTTCCGATGTTACAGGGGAATCCGATGACGGCCCTGAATGACCCTCACTCTATCGTATTGACGCAGTCCTTTGCCAGGACTTTATTCGGATCAGAGGATGTGATCGGGAAGGTTGTCCGGATCGATAACAAGAATAATTATACGGTAACGGGTGTCCTGAAGGATCTGCCCAACAATACCCGGTTCAACTTCAAATATCTGTTGCCCTGGGCCTTTGTCCGGGAGAACGGGAATGACGACAATAACTGGGGAAATAACAGCACGAGGACCTATGTCCTGTTAAAATCCAATGCAACGCTGGCGTCGATAACGCCGAAGATGAAGATCATAAAGCAGCGGTATGACAGCAGTGAGAAACACTGGGAGATGTTCATTTACCCGATAAGCCGGTGGAGGCTGTATTCGAATTTTAAAGGATCGCAGGAAGACGGAGGAAGGATCGAATTTGTGCGGCTGTTTGGTATCGTCGCTGCTTTTATCCTTTTGATCGCGTGTATCAACTTTATGAACCTGAGTACGGCAAGGAGCGAGAAGAGGGCAAAGGAGGTGGGGATCAGAAAGGTGGTGGGGGCGCCGCGGAGTAAACTGATCGGCCAGTTTATCGGGGAGTCGATACTGCTTGCTTTCCTGGCGGGGATAGTCGGCGTAGTCATCGTGCTGCTGAGTCTGCCGGGTTTTAACCAGCTAACGGAGAAACATCTGTATATACCTTTTGGGAGTATCCTTTTCTGGCTGGCGGCGATTGGGTTTATCATCTTTACAGGACTGCTGGCGGGCAGCTATCCGGCCTTTTTTCTATCTTCTTTTCAGCCGGTAAAAGTATTGAAAGGCACTTTTAAGGCGGCGAATGCGCTGGTGAGCCCCAGAAAGGTGCTGGTGGTGCTGCAATTTACTTTTGCGATAATCCTGATCATCTGCACGATCATTGTCAAACAGCAGATAGACCATGCCCGGAACAGGGATACCGGATATGAGCGGGGCAGCCTTGTATTTCATTTTATGACGGGTGATCTTGAGAAAAAATACGACCTGGTCAAACAGGAGCTGCTGTCATCGGGAGCGGCCGTGGCTGTCTGTAAGACCAGTTCGCCGTTGACGGAGAGCTATAGTGATACCTGGGGGTTTGTATGGACGGGGAAGGATCCCAATGACAAAACGGACTTTTCCTATTTCTGTACCGACCAGAACCTGGCAAAGACCACGGGGATACAGCTGGTGCAGGGGAGGGATTTCGATCTGCGCCAGTATCCGACGGACTCTACGGCTATGATGCTGAATGAATCGGCCTCGAAGGCAATGCATTTTACCGAACCGATAGGGCAGATCGTCAAGGAAGGTGATCAAAGCTATCATGTGGTAGGGGTATTCAAAGACTTTATCATGCAATCCCCATATGAGCCGATAAGGCCCATGGTCGTCATCGGAGCGAAGGGATGGTTCAGTACGATCAACTTCAAGCTGCCTGAAAATACCCAAACGGCGAATAGTCTGAAAAAGGCGGAGGCCATATTCCGGAAATACAATCCTGAATATCCTTTTGAATATCATTTTGCGGATGCCGAATATGCGGAGAAGTTTGATGACGAGAAGCGGGTCGGAACGCTGGCGGGCTTGTTTGCCGCGCTGACCGTTTTTATCTCCTGCCTGGGGTTGTTTGGGCTGGCCACGTATATGGCAGAGAACAGGGTGAAGGAGATCGGGGTGCGGAAGGTGCTGGGAGCTTCGGTGGCGGGGATCGCGACCTTGTTATCGAAAGACTTCTTAAAGCTGGTGATAATATCCTTCGTGGTTGCTGCGCCGATAGCCTGGTGGGCGATGTATACCTGGCTGAAGGATTATCCTTACCGCGTGGAGATCAAGTGGTGGGTTTTCCTGATGGCGGCGTGTTTGTCGATGGGTATTGCGTTGCTCACGGTGAGCTACCAGGCGATAAGGGCGGGGCTGACCAACCCTGCCAGGAATCTGAGATCGGAATAGGAAGATCTGTGATTGAACTATGACAGGTTCCTCCCGGAAAGGAGGGACCTTTTTTTATGATGTGTCGCGGCCGTTGGTTTTACCGGGTGCTCCAGCGGAACCAGCGGACGCCCAGGAAGGTGAACACGGCGGTATAGGCGAGTGTCATCAGGAGGGCGGTGGTTGTGCTGGTGGTCCAGAGCGTGGGTGACAGGCCTCCGGCGACAATTGTTTTTACGGCTCCATAGGGGGAGTATTTTGTGATCGTGCCGATCGTATTGCCAAATGCGCCGAATTCTGCGAACATGCCGATCATGATAAAGGCGATGTAGACGAGGCGGGAAGTAGCGTTGACCGTCTCGGGATTTTTGATGAGTCCGACGATGACCTGGCCAAGGCTGAGGTATACGGCACCGCCGGCAATGGCGACCAGGAAACCTAAGATATAGCTGGTGAAAGGAAGGGAGATGTTATCGAATTTATACCCAACTATAAAGGTGACGATGGTCATAATGGCGATCATAATCAATTGGACAGTGAGGCGGCTGGCCATGATCGCCCAGTTGGATGCAGGGGCAACGCGAAGGCGCTGGAAGATCCCTTTATCGCGATCGCGGGCGACGGAGTTTGCATAGCCCAGGAGCCCGATGGCGGTAAGGCCGACAGTAATACAGTTCGACAATACGAAGGCTGCTCCGCGAATCTCTACGAATCCTTTCCATGACATAAGTATGATGACGGGGATAAGAATTACCATGAGGGACGAACGGCGATTGCGCCACTGAGTGGTCAGGTCGGCCCGCAGCAGGGAGGAGAAGACGGTGCCCATGGAAGGCAGGGCCAGGGGACGGGTCTCTGTAGCGGGGAAGGGAGTGGTGATGGTCGTGGACATATACTATAGTTTTTTTGTGTAGTTAGTTATTGGCTTATTCGCGGACAGCGGTGCCTGTGAGGCCGATGAAAACGTCTTCGAGGGTGATCTTTCCTTTGCGGGAGGCCCGGATGACCTCGGGAAGGTCACGATTGTTGGCTACGATGGCCTCCGGGGTATCGGTGGTGATGATCTGGCCGTGATCGATGATGGCGATGCGGTCGCAGACGGATTCGGCTTCTTCCATGGAGTGGGTGGTGAGGATGATGCCATGTCCACGGTCGCGCATAGCTTCGATCCTTTCCCAGAGCTGGCGGCGGGATTGCGGGTCGAGGCCGCTGGTGGGTTCATCGAGCAGGACGAGCTGGGGCTGGTGGATAGTGGCGATGACGAGCGAGACGCGTTGTTGCTGGCCGCCGGAGAGCTCGCCGAATTTTTTGGTCGCGGCGTCCTGCAATTTGATGTCTTCGAGGACGGCGAGGATACGATCGTTACTGAGTGCAACGCCATATATACCGGCAAAAAGGCGAATGATCTCGGTTATGGTCAGTTCGGGCTGAAAGCTGGTGGCTTGCAGCTGGACGCCCATGCAGGCGCGAGCGTGGAAGGGTTGTTTTTTATTATCGTATCCGGCGACGCGAATGGTGCCGGAGCTTGGTTTTATCAAACCTTCCACTGCGCTGAGGGTAGAGGTCTTGCCGGCGCCATTGGGTCCGAGGAGGCCGAAGATCTCGCCGGGCTGAACTTCGAAGGAAACCTGGCGGACGGCCTGGAAGCTGCCATATTTGACATCCAGGCCGGAGACCTGGAGAGCTGGTTGGTTTGTTGGATTGGTCGGCGTATTCATCTTACTAAGATATAGGGTTGGTTTGCCCTGACCAAGAGGAAGGCGGTTATTTTAGGGGGAATGCCGGTAAAAGCGGGGTACGGGGCGGTGGAGTTGGCCCGGGGCAGCGGCAGCGGGGTGTGGGGTAGGGGTTAACAATTACGTAATATTAAACACCGTTATTTGCGCTGAAGCCCCTAACATATGAGGTTTTTTTGTAAAATAGCGCTGGCTCTTTTATTGGTAGCAGGTCTGGTGGCGTTGGCATCCGGAGCATATGCCCAGGAGAATGACCGGGCAGAACTGGTATATACACAAAGACTGAGCAAGCAGTTTCCTGACAGCGCATTTCTCCTGTTAAAAGAGATGTACGAGCAGTCGCTAAACCGTAAGGACCGGCTGGGTACGGGGATCTGTCTGCAGCAGATGGGGCAGATCTGTTATTACCTGGGCAACTATCCCAAGGCGTTGGATTATCATGAACAGGCGGACAAGCTGTTCAGGGCTGAGGGGGACAGGGAGCGGATAGCTGCGAACCTGGATGACATGGGACTCCTTTATTATTATAACAGGCAGATACCGCTGGCGAGGAAGCAATATGATGAGGCGCTGGGGATCTACGGGGAGACCGGCAATGTGGGGGGAATGGCCGACACCTATGGGCGGATAGGGCATTTGTATGAGAAAAGGCAGCTCTATGACAGTGCTTTCCTGTACCAGCGGCAGGCTTTGGTGCAATACAGCAGGATCTCTCACAAGCAGGGGATGGCGAAGATCTATGAGAATATGGGCAGCATCTTCGAGGATCTGGCGAAGTACGACTCTTCCTGGTATTATTTTGCGCATTCGCTTGAAATGTATGATCAGGCAGGGGAAGAGGTGGGCAGTATCGAGGTGGTAAACAATCTTGGGGACATTTACCGGAAGACGGGACGATATAAAGAAGCGATAGTTCAGACCCGTAAGGCCCTGTTGCTGGCGGAGAAGACGAATGATCTTTATGAAAAGGGCGCGGCTTACCGGGACCTGGGAAAGGCATATGACCTGTTACACCAGGAAGACAGCGCCTATCATTACCTGGAGCTTTCGCGCAGGGCTACGCTGGATATATATTCCAAGGATAATAACCGGCAGACGGCTTTTTTGAGTGTGCTGTTCGAGATCGATAAAAAGAATGCTGAGATCGTGAGGCTGGAGAATGCCCGGAAGATCACGTCTATTGTGACGACAGCTGTTGTCATCGTGGTGGTGCTGCTGATCGTACTGGGCTGGGTCATTATCAGCCGGCAGCGGATGAAGATCCGGAATGAGCGGCTGCGAAGCGAGCAGAATCGTCAGATGCATGAGGCGCAGCGGGGGTTGATGCAGGTGGAACTGGCTAACAGGCAGCTGCAGGAGGATCGGTTGGTTCAGGAGCTGGCGGTAAAGCGGAAGGGATTGACGTCTTATACGCTGCATGTCATTCAGAAGAACCAGCTGCTGGAGAACCTGCGGGACCGGCTGAGCTTCCTGGTAAAGGAGGACAAAAGGGATCAGAAGAAACAGTTGCAGCAGTTGATCCAGCAGATCAATCAGAATTTCAATCACGATCAATACTGGGATGAATTCAGGGAGACGTTCGAGCAGGTGCATCAGCAATTCTTCGATACGCTGAAGCGGCATGCTGAGGATCTGACGGGGAATGATCTGCGTCTATTATCGCTGATAAAGCTCAATCTTACTTCGGGGGATATAGCGACTTTATTAGGGATCTCGCCCGATAGTCTGCGTGTATCCCGTTACCGGTTGAAGAAAAAGTTGAATTTGGGGGTAGAAGAGAGCCTCACTGCTTTTGTCCAATCCGTGTAGTAACAATTTGGTAATGGAGAGTGTGCTTCGTTTGTTTGTTTTGGTAATCAATGTCTTATATGTCTCTTGTTAACGCTGCTGCTGCCCTGTCTACGCTTCGGGTGGGGCTGTTGTCATTTTGTACATGCTGGTTTTTACCGAATACGCGGGCGGAAATGCAGATTTGCGCCAGGATTAAAAACTAAAAACCAGCTAATATGAAGCGATTATTTTCACCCATTATTTTCATTTTTTGTTGCGTGGGGTGGACGGCGGCCATTGCGCAGACAAGTCCGCTGAGCGGTATAGTGACGGACAAACAAACGGGTGAGCCGTTGCCGGGGGCCAGTATTGAAATTGCGGCGAAAGGTAAAAGGGACATCCATTTACTGACGGGGCTGAATGGGAGTTTTGTATTACGGCATATTGCGGCCGGTCATTATGAAGTGTCGGTCAAATACGTAGGATTTGAAGGCTATAAGGAAGATATGGACCTGACGGAGCGGACGACGAAAGCGCTGACTGTAAGCCTGGAGCCGAAGAAGGCAGAACTGACGGCTATCAGCGTATCGGGGGGTGCAAGGGGGACGGAGCGGTCTTCGCAGCTGGTGGACCGCCGGGCCGATATTGTGCAGAACTCTATTTCTGCGAGGGCCATAGAGGTGTCTCCCGATCTGTCGGTAGCCAATACGGCTCAGCGTATATCCGGGGTAACGCTGGAGCGCAGTTCCAATGGTGAAGGGCAATATATCATCGTGCGCGGTATGGAAAAGCGTTACATCTACACCCTGGTCAATGGGATTAAGATCCCCAGCCCGGACAACAAAAACCGGTATGTACCGCTGGATATCTTCCCTGCCGATCTGCTGGAAAGGCTGGAGATCACCAAGACGCTGACTCCTAACATGGAGGGTGATGCCATTGGCGGGGCCGTCAATATGGTGATGAAGGATGCACCTGCAAAATTTACTATCAATGCCAATGCTGCGGCCGGATATGGCAGCAAGTTCGCGCATGAGGACTTTGCCAGGTTTGACAATGGTCCAAGTCTCAGCAGCAGTCCGCGGATACTCAATTCCAAGGACCTGGCTACTCCGGGTGATTTTCCCAACAGCGCGTTCAGTCATAGTCTTCGGCACAATCCTATTGATGAAGTATTCGGGTTGTCGCTGGGCGGCCGTATGCTGAACAACAAACTGGGGGTACTGGTAGCGGGCAGTCTTCAAAACAACTACCGTAATGTCAGCTCGACCCTTTTTGAGTTGCCTGATCAGCTGGCGGTCGGAGGGTTTCAACTGGCGAGCATAGACAAACGTCATTTATCTGTTCAGCAACAGCGAAGCGGTGCCCATCTCAAGCTGGACTACCGGCTCGATGACAAGAACAAGCTGAGTTTTTATGGCGGTTATGTGAACCTGATGCGCCAGGAATTCCGCAGCGTGTCGGACACCAATCTTGAGCTGGGCAGGAAACTTCCGGGACTGGGTCGTATCACCAACAGCTTCAGGACGCTTCATGAAAAACAGCAGATCGTCAATTTCACTTTAAAAGGTCAGCATACACTGGCTCCCAATTTCTTCCTGGACTGGACGGCGGCCTACTCCAAGGCTACGCTGAACAAACCTGATGAGGCGACTTTTGGTGTCAATGGCAGTGTGGTGCAGGACCCTGTTACCATGAAGCCGACCCCTGAGGTCACCAATATCCAGTCGGCCAGCCGTGAATTTACGCACAGCTCCGATGAAGACAAGAGCGGCTATCTCAACTTAACATACCGGAGCGCGATGGCAACGGCGAAAGCAGATTGGACGATAGGCGGTATGTATCGCGACAAGCATCGGGTCAGCGAATATGACAGCTATGACCTTACGCCTACCGGCAACATCCTCTACCAGGGTACAATGGATGGACATACGTTTACCGTAAACGATGCGGAGGGAACTGCCCAGGATCCGTTGAATTATACGGCCAACGAAAAAATTGCGGCGGCTTATGGAATGGTGAAAATTGAAGCGGGTTCCTGGCTTTTTACAGGCGGTGCGCGTTATGAGCATACTGCGCTCGACTGGCTAAGCGCTGTGCCTCCGGAAAAAGAAGGAAAGACTGGCAATATCTCTTATTATGACGTTCTGCCCAGTGGCAATATCAAATACTCGTTCGACAGGAAATCTGCATTGCGGTTTTCCTATTATTCGGCTATCAGCCGTCCCAACTTCTTTGAAGTAATTCCGTATACCCTTCTCAATCCTGAAACGGGTCTGATAGAAAGCGGCAATCCGCATCTGAAGCGGACTACGGCTGACAACCTGGACCTGCGGTATGAATATTATCCAAAGGGACTTGATCAGCTGATAGTTGGCGTATTTTATAAACATCTTAAAAACCCTATCGAGTATACGATCACCAACCAACCTGATCCTTCTTCGAGTGCTCCGCCCAGCAATAATACTTTTTTTGTGCCGGAGAATTTTGGCAATGCCAACAACTACGGAGCAGAATTGGATCTCACTAAATATTGGAGGTGGCTGGGTGTAAAAATGAACTATACGTTTACACAGTCCAGGATTACGACTACAAAGGAGCGCGGTACCGAAACGCTGGATCAGAGCAGGCCTCTCCAGGGGCAGTCGAAACACGTAGGTAATTTCTCGCTGCTCTTCAAAGATGACAATAAGCTTGGTCTTAATGCGCAGCTGGCTTTTGGCTATACCAGCAAGCGGATCAATACCGTATCGGGTTACTACAATTACGATATCTGGCAGAAGGACTTCACGCAGCTCGATTTTTCTTTGGAGAAAAGGATCACGCACCGGTGGTATATCTATGGGAAGATCAACAATCTGCTGAATACGCCTTTCCAATTGGAAGTACACCAGCCTTATACGCCACCGACGGCGGTACCGCCCTATTATCCTCCATTCCAGGAAGTCGGAAAAAACCTGTTGATGAGGAAGGATACCTATGGTGTCAATTATCTGCTTGGTATAAAATTTAAACTCTGATCAATTTAAATATAACAGATCATGCATACAAAATATAACATGATAAAAACGGGTATACCTGTTCTTCTCGTAGCCCTGGCTTCCTGCCATAAAGCGGAGAATGTCTATGTCAGTCCGGCCAAGGTCGTTGCGAGTCATCCTATAACCACCGACACGCTCTCGGGTTCGGTCTCAGGGACGCTGGTGGCGGGCAAGACCTATTATTTTTCCTCCGATATCACCATCAATGCGGGTGACACGCTGCTCATGCAGGCGGGGACGAAACTCATTTCGATGGGAGATGGCAAGACTACGGCTACCAGTCCACAGATAACCTGTAATGGCACTTTTATCAGCCTGGGAACGGAGGACAATAACAACTATATTACTGTTCCGGATGCGCTGCGTAAATTCAGCAATGCCGGTAAAGGCTACTGGGGTGGGATACAATGCGGGGAGACCAGTGGGGATCTTATCATCAAATGGACGCATCTTGAATTTGCAGGCGGCGCGGCCGGTGCGGCTGCCGATCTCAATGTCTTTTCGCCCGGTGATCCCCGGAACAGTCTTTCCTATACGAACATCAACGGCAATGTCATCATCGAAGACTCCTGGATCTTTGGAACGCAGGATGACGGCATGCGGATCCTGCATGGCCATGTCAGCATCATGCGGAATACGTTTGAAGACTGCGGGACGACGGGTGGGGAAGCGTTGAACCTGAAGAACGGGTGTGTCGGGGATGTGGCGTACAACCTGGTGATCGGCGCGGCTACGAATGCCTTTAAGATCTCCAACAGTGGCGGCGGACCGATAGAGAACAAGACCTATCTCTATAATAATTCGATGCTGAACAGTGGATTCCGCCAGCTGAAGTCAGGCCGGGGCGGTTCTATCGACTATGAGAAGGGAGCTTCGGGCAAGATCTATAACAATGTCATCGTCAATTGTCGTTTTGGAATGCGGCTGACCGGTGATGCGGACATCCCGAACATCGTCTATAATAACCAGCAATTCTATGGCAATGATATATCCCTCACCAGCCAGTTCTATTCGGTGGATGGTGTCGGCAAGTCTCAGAGTGCGGATATTCTTGGCGCTCCAAAGGAAAACAATCCGCGGTTTAAACAATACGATGTCGACCAGTTTATCTTTTCGCCTAAGCCGCCTTATACTCAATCCAGCATGCCGGTGGGTATCGTTACGGATGTCAATTATGATTTTGGCATACTGACCACCAGTCCTGGCTATCAAAAGGGCAATACGAGTTTCAAGGCTTTGCGGACGGTGCCGCAGGGAGGGGATTTGGGAGCGACGACACTGGATCCCAATATAGACATGGGCGCCTTTCCTACGGATGGGACGGGCAATAAGCATTTTACTTCGAGTCTTTCAAATTAGGTCCATATGGCTTGCATGAGAAAATTCAAACTTTTTTTAGGGATATTGTTTTCGGGTATGGCTGCGATGGCGCAGGGCCCATTCTTTTTGGGGACTAAGACGCCGTATCCGGCGCCAGCTGGCGAATATACATCACCGCCAGCTGGTTTTCAGCCGGTCTTTGTCAACTATGTGGGGCGGCATGGGGCGCGTTTCATGACCAAGGAGGGGCCGGATACCGAGGCCTTGCGGCTGCTGGATGCTGCGGAAGGCAGACAGGGTTTGACGAAGGTGGGTGTGCAGGTACGGCGGATGGTCCGGCGGTTGTGTGCCGTCGAGAAGGGGCAGTATGAGAACATCACGTTACTTGGGGCGGAGGAGCAGCAGGCTATCGGGCAGCGGATGCTGAACCGGTATCCGACTGTTTTTACGGGGAAGGGATTGGATATAGTGGTAACTTATAAAGTGAGGACGCAGCAGAGTGCAGATGCTTTTTTGAAGGCTTTTGCCGGTTACAAGGGGCAGCGGCGATTCTCAAAGCTGGCGGATTCGCTGGATGCGGTGCTGCGATTCTATGACCTTTCGCCGGCGTATCAGCGATATAAAAAAAGTGAGGGGCTGAAAAAAGCGTTGGATTCGCTGGACCGGGACCGGCGGACGAGTGAGGCGGCTGCGGCGGTTGCTGAGCGGGTGTTTACGCCGGGATTCCGGGCGGGGCTGAAGCCTGCCGAGGAGCTGCGGTTTGTGGGGAATTTATATGACCTGTATTCGGTGCAGTTCTCGTTGGTCAGGGAGACAAAGGACAGTGTCGATCTGGGGATCGCTTTTGGAGCGGCGCAACTGGCCTGGGAGGATTTTGTGTCGGGGGCGCAGGATTTTTTGGAGAAGGGGCCGGGCAGGGATCCGTTGGGGATACAGGTCAAGGTGGCTGCGCCGTTGCTGGCGGATTTTGTGCGGAGGATGGATGAGATGGTGAAGAGGGGGGCTGCGGCGGCGGGGGCGGGGGTGAGTGGCGAAGGCGGTGGTTCGGCTGCGCGGGCGGAGGGTGGATGTGACGCGGTGTTGCGGTTTACGCATGCGGAGGCGATATCGCCGTTTGCAACCTTGTTGGGGATATCGGAGGCGAGTGTGCCGGCTTCGGACATATATGACTATTCCAAACACTGGCGGGTGGGGGATGTTATTCCCTTGAGCGCTAATGTTCAATGGATTGTATATAGTAACGGGAAGGAATATCTGATAAAAGTGCTGTTGAATGAGCGGGAGGTGAAATTGCCGTTGGGAGGAGTTGGTGCTGGCGGTGCGAATGGCCCGTTCTATCGTTGGGAGGAGCTGAGGAGCTATTGTATGGCGCGGCTGAAGACGGCAGGGGCTGATTTGGGGGGGGATATGGTGAATTATCTGAAGGAGCTTCGGTGAGTGGACCTGGACTGCGGTGAAAAATGTTACCTTATCGCTAAGATTCCCGATCGGTTGGTTTTGGATGAAGGGAACGTATAATTTCGGCTAAATTTTTTTTATGCGTAAGTTAGCAACACTTGTCTTTGTTTTCTTTTTATCTGCGACTGCCGGCAGACTGCACGCTCAATCTCTTAAGAACACTGCCTGGAAATTCTATGTAGAATCTCTGCATGATACATTGACCATGCATATTGGTGAGGATACGAGCTATTCCACGTCGAGCTCCGGTGAGATGGTTGTCCGTTCGTTTTGCAAGGTAGAGAAGGACACGGTCAAGATCACGGATTTTGGCGGCCAGTATAATTGTCCCGATGGGCAGGGTGTTTATAAGTATGCTGTAGAGGGAGATGTGCTGAGCTTTTTTTTGGTAACCGATCCCTGTCCATACCGGGCGGAGGCTTTGAATGGCATTAAGTTCAAAAAGGCAGCGGGGAAATAGGAGAAATAAATTAAGGACTTGAGACTCCTTAATGATACATAAAAGAAAAGGCCGTGGTTAACCACGGCCCTTTTTATATTTTTGCGCTTTCAGATCTGTTTGCTTCAGAATTGTTTACTTCAGCATTACAAACGTGTTACAACGGTGTTTTCAGTCAATGTTTTGTTAACAGAGAACTGGCGGACGATCTCGTTGTTGTTGGCGCTGCGGATGATGAATGTAGGGCGGATCTCAGAATCAGTGTTCTGGAAGAATACAGATTTTGCAAAATGTGCATCTGTGAACTGCTGATGGTAAACTACATCTCCGTTGTCGTTCTTGATGATCAGGGAGAATTTTTCGGCAGTGGGGTTATCGAATTCCACTTTGAAAATGATGTTGTTATCGCTGGTGCCCTGGTATTTAACAGAAACCTGCTCTTCAGTCAGGGAAGATTTTTTGCTGTTGTTGATGCCACCGCCATTAGCCTGGCTGGTCATTGGGTTGCTAACGAGAACTACTACTGAGGTGAGTGCTGCTGCGATTACTTTTACTACTTTGCTGTTCATAATATTGTTATTTTATATTTTACGATGTGGTTAAAGAAGTTTGCGGCAGCAAGTGTTAGAAGTGATATGGCGGCAGCAGGAAGTTAGAAATGTATGGCTGAAGCAGGTAGTGTGGAGGCGGGCAATCTATCAGACATATTCAGGAGCAGGATGCTTTTTCTCTGAATTGTTACACAAATTTACATCGGGGCGAGGGGGGATACAAACTCACTTTAATCGTTTTTTATTACGTCAACCGATAGGGGGAGGTGGATAATCTATTGATGTGCAATAACTTATGCGGCTATTTCGAATGATAACCAACGATTTTCAAGGGTTATATTTTTTTTCTTTAATTTGAATTTTATGCGCTCTCCTGCCATTATATATGCATCCAGGAGAGGAAATTCATTAACCTCAATCCCAGTATCATGCGTAAAGCGTTCGTGGCTGTAATCACAGTCTGTCTTTTTTCTGTTACGGCACAAGCGCAGGAGAATCCGCTATGGATGCGGTATCCTGCTGTTTCTCCGGATGGCCAGACCATTCTCTTTAGCTATAAAGGGGATATCTACTCCGTGTTCACCCGTGGGGGTACGGCGACACCTTTAACCATCAGCGAGTCTTATGAATTTTCGCCGGTTTGGTCGCATGATGGGCGGTGGATAGCGTTCGCTTCGGACCGGTATGGCAATATGGATGTATTTGTGATGCCGGCGACGGGTGGAGAGGCCCGGAGGCTGACTTATTATTCGGGTGATGAGATCCCGAGCAGTTTTACGGCGGATGACAAGAGCGTACTCTTTTCTGCCAGCCGGCAGGACCTGGTGACCAATGCGCAGTTTCCTGTTTCGGTCATGTCGGAGCTCTATAGTGTGCCGGCGGCGGGGGGAAGAGTGAGCCAGGTGTTGCCGGTACCGGCGCTGGCGGCGACTGTCAGCGCATCCGGTGACAAGCTGATCTACGAAGATCAGAAAGGATATGAAAGTGAGTGGCGGAAGCATCATACATCAGCGGTGACGAAGGATATCTGGCTTTACGATCTCAGGTCCGGAAAATATAACAGATTAACTCAGAATAAGGGGGAGGACCGGAACCCGATCTTTGATGCGAACGACCAGGACTATTATTATCTGAGTGAGCAGGGAGGATCGTTCAATGTCTATAAGGGCTCGGTGACGGACCCCGCGAAGAATATTGCCCTGACGCATTTCAGCAAACACCCGGTACGATTCCTGACGAGGGCCAAAGACAATACCTTGTGTTTTGGATTTGACGGAGAGATCTATACGCAGAAGCCGGGTGGGGAACCGCAGAAGGTGAGTGTGAGGATAGCGGAAGACGGCAGGGCTTCCATGGAAAGGATCTTACCGGTGAATAGCGGGGTGACGGAGATGAAGCTATCGCCCAATGGGAAAGAGATCGCCTTTGTATTCCGGGGTGAGATCTTTGTGACCTCTGTTGAGGGAGGTATTACCAAGCGGATCACCAATACTCCCTGGCAGGAGCGTAGCGTGAGTTTTAGTCCCGATGGGCGGTCGTTGCTGTACGCAGCGGAAAAGGACAATAGCTGGAATATCTATACGATGTCTATCAGCAGGAAGGAGGAACCTTATTTTTATGCGTCGACGGTGCTGAAAGAGGAGACGGTGATCGCGACTCCTGCAGAGGAGTTCCAGCCGGCCTATTCGCCGGATGGAAAGGAGGTGGCTTACCTGGAGGACCGGGTGACGCTGAAGGTGGTGAACCTGGCCAGCAGGAAGAGCCGGATGATCCTGGCTGCCGACAAGAACTATTCCTATGCCGATGGAGACCAGTACTACCAGTGGTCGCCGGACAGCAAATGGCTGCTGGTACAATATGGGCTGCCCGAGCGGGTCATGAGTCCTGAGGTAGGGCTGGTGGCGGCCGATGGAAAATCGGCGGTGATCAATCTGACCTTGAGCGGGTATGACGACTTCAATCCCAAGTGGACGATGGATGGGAAGATGATGATCTGGGGATCGAACCGGGAAGGGGCCCGGCAGCAGGCCGGGTATGCGATAACGGGGGACGTCTATGGAATGTTCTTTTCGAAGGAAAGTTTTGATCGCTTCAAACTCACCAAGGAGGAGCTGGCTTTACTGAAAGAGGTGGAAGAGAAAAAAGAAAAGGATAAAAAAGACGAAAAGATAAAAGAAGGAAAGAAACCTGCAGCCAGGGACACGACAAAAAAAGACTCTGCTGTAAAAGACATCAAGATAGATTTTGACAACCTGGCGGATCGCAAGCTGCGGCTGACAACACATACTTCGGATGCGGTGGACTGGCTTTTGTCGAAGGATGGTGAAAAGCTCTACTATCTCAGCCAGTTCGAGAAGGGGTATGATCTCTGGATGACGGAGACGAGAACGAAGGAAACGAAACTATTTGCAAAGCTGGGCGCCCGGTATGGCGGGATGGAATTATCGAGCGACGGCAAATTCATCTTCCTGCTGGCGGACGGCAAGATCATGAAGATCGATGCTGCCAGTGGAAAGCCTGAGCCGGTGGGCATCAGCGGGGAAATGGCTCTGAAGGATGCGGAAGAGAAGGCCTATATCTTTGATCACAGCTGGCGGCAGATAAAGGAAAAGTTCTATGTAGTGAATATGAATGGAGTGGATTGGGATTTTTACTATACGGCGTATAAGAAATTCCTGCCTTATATCAACAACGACTATGATTTTGCTGAGATGCTCAGTGAAATGCTTGGGGAACTGAATGTATCGCATACGGGCTGTTATTACAGCGGCAACTCCAAACCTACCAGTGACCGGACTGCGGCCCTGGGTATTTTCTTCGATTACGGCCATAAAGGGCGGGGGCTAAAGATCGCGGAAGTCATCGACGGGGGGCCGCTGGACAAGTTCTCGGAGCGTATAAAGCCTGGCGTTATACTGGAGAAGATCGATGGAGAAGACATCACCGATACGGTGGACCACTATAAATATCTGAATCGCAAGACGGATAAGCTGGTATTGTTGTCCTTGTTCGATCCGGCAACGAATGTCCGGTGGGAGGAAACGACAAAGCCGATAAGTCTGAGGGCGCAGAATGAGCTGCTGTACAAGCGGTGGGTAAATCAGCGCCGAAAAGAGGCCGATTCCCTGTCGAAGGGAAAGATCGGGTATATCCATGTACGTGCGATGAATGATGAAAGCATGCGGACGGTATTTGAAGAGGCGCTGGGGCGAAATCTCGGGAAGGACGCTATTATCATCGATACGCGTTTCAATGGCGGGGGGAATATTCATGAGCAGCTTTCCGATTTCCTGAACGGGAAGAAGTACTTCGATGTGATTCCGCATGGGCAATATGTGGGGTCGGAGCCTTTTGACAAGTGGGTGAAACCTTCGATCGTGATCATCGGTGAGGCAAACTATTCGGATGCCCATTTGTTTCCGGCGGCGTATAAGCTGAAAAATGTCGGAAAGACGTTGGGCATGCCGGTTCCGGGCACCGGCACTTTTGTCTGGTGGGAGGAGCAGATCGATCCCAGCCTGGTATATGGTATGCCGATGGGCGGGTGGAGAGCGCCGGATGGATTGTTCGAGGAAGGTCATCAACTGGAGCCGGATATCATGGTAAGGGAAGAACCTGATATTCTCTCTTCGGGGCATGATCAGCAGATAGAGGCGTCGGTGAAAGAGTTGTTGAAGAAATAGATCTAGGAGAGGGGGCGACCCCATTTTTCGAGCGTATGGATCAGCTCCCCGATATTGACAGGCTTTGAGAGATAATCGTTCATTCCCTGTGCGAGGCATTCTTCGCGATCCTGGCAGGTGGCGTTGGCTGTTATAGCGATGATGACGGGCTGGTGGCCGTTGCCTGACCGGATGGTGCGGGTGGCTTCCAGCCCATCCATTTCCGGCATCTGGATATCCATAAAGATAATATCATAGGGTTGTTGCTGCAGCTGTGTCAGCACTTCTTTTCCATTTTCTGCCGTGTCGGGGTTGTAGCCCATTTTGTTGAGTATGAGCAGGACCAGCTGCTGGTTGATTGGGTTGTCTTCCGCAAGGAGGATACGAAAGGGATATTTTTCTGCCAGCAAGGGGATTGGCGTTGTGCTGATGATCTTGCCGGCTGCGGGTTTGGTGGGGATGGAGAAGGTGAATTTTGAACCTTTGCCGGGTTGGCTATCGACGTGAATGGACCCACCCATTAAGCGGATGAGGCGATCGGAGATGGTCAATCCCAGGCCGGAGCCGCCATATTTGCGGGTGATGGAGGAGTCGACCTGTGAAAAGGAGTGAAAGAGATCGTCGAATTTGTTGCGGGCGATGCCGATGCCGGTGTCTTCTACTTTGAAAATTAGAGAAAAAGGGGGGGAGGGGGCAAGAGAGATGTGGATGCGGATCTCTCCCTGTTCGGTAAACTTAACGGCGTTGCCCACCAGGTTGATGAGGATCTGGCGGAGGCGGCCGCTGTCAGTGATGATGCGTTCCGGGACGTTTTCCTCGATATGGCAATGGAGCAGGATGCCGGCTTTCATTGTACGGCCCATAAATATTTCCAGCACTTGTTCGACGCAGCAGCGAAGGTCGGTTTCTTTTTCTTCGAGGATTATCTTACCGGCTTCGAGGGTAGAAAAGTCGAGGATATTATTGATGACGGTGAGCAGGGTGTCGCTGCATCTTTGGATGATGTCGGTGTAACCGCGTTGTTCTTTGGTGAGAGTCGTCTGGTCCAGGAGAGAGGCCATTCCGAGGATACCATTCATTGGGGTTCGTATCTCGTGGCTCATGTTGGCGAGGAAGGTGCTTTTGGTACGCTGAAGGTGCCTGATCCGGATCCTGAGATGACGGATCAGCGACAGGAGGTATAGGAGTACAACGCAAAGGCACGCCAAAACTATCGTTTCAACGGATAAGGACGGCATTGGTCTTAAGGGTTTCAGAGCTTAACAATACGAACCACGTTCAGCGTCGGCAAGATAACAATGACGGTCTCCCCCTATTTTTTTTACGGGTGTTTTTTGGTCTCTTTAGGTGTTTTAACTTATTTATTTGCGATACTTTGAATGGGATGACGATCAGGTATAAGGGTTAGAACAGGAGCAGGGAAGGAGTGCTTGTGAGACGGGTCTGGTAGCGGATGACGCCATCCTCATCGATGTGCTGGGCCGGGATGTCCCTTTCCAGCAGGGATCTGCCGATGAGCTTGCTGCGGTGGCAGTTCTCCGGTTTGCTTTCGCTGCACATCAGGGCGACGCGGATGCCTTTTTCGTAGGCAGTGATGATCCTTTCGAGGCCTTCGAGGAAGAAGGGCTGGGTGCGGACGAGATCGTAGTCCAGCTTGCCGAAGGTATTGTAGCAGCCGGGGTCGGTGGGGCGGCCACCCAGGGAGTTACCCATGTAAATGTAGCGGAAACCTGCTGCGCGCAGGGCGGTGACGAATTCGGGCTGGCGGTATTGGGGGTTGAAGGAGGAGTAGGGGATGGAGCGGACGTCGATGAGGAATTCAATGGAGTATTGTTCCAGCAGGTGGAGGAAGGTTGGGAGGGGGCGGGTGCCGTGGCCGATGGTGAAGATCATGGGATGAAGTTAATTTATTTAGCAAATTAATGCTAATATAATTAGTATTTTCGAATTGGCCAAATGAGACAGGATTTAAAAAGACAAAAAGGCAGACCAGCCGGATACCGGAGAAAGAAGAGTCATAAGGGTGGTTCCTACCGCTGATTTGAAAATCAATTTATTATGACCTGAAGTGCTTTAACATTTCTTTACAGAATGTTATAGATAAGTTATAAGTGCTATGGGACATTTAACCCAGAGCACTTTTTGCGTTCTTATATAAGTAGAAAATAACTAGAAAATTTAAAACACTTAAGATATGAAAACGACGATGCAAGAAAACAGAACAAGAAAGAGGAATGTGAAGAATGCAGGGAAGAAGCTGTTAGTTATAGTATTTTCGCTTGGCCTTGCTTTTGGCGCCTCGGCTCAGCGTGGCGGGCATGGTATCGGTGGCGGCTATCACGGTGGATATCATGGCGGTTATTATCCCAGGACCTATGTCGGGGTTGGTTTTGGTTTGGGATATGGCTTCGGCTTTCCCTACGGCTATCCTTATGGATGGTATGGTCCATGGGGTCCCTATCCTGCCTATTACTACGGTTACGGGGCTATGCCTTCCCGGCTGGCTTTGCAGGTAGAGGATATTAAGAACGACTATAATGCCCAGATCAAGGATGTCCGGCATGACAAGTCGCTGGACCGTAAGGACAGGAGGGCAAAGATCGACCAGTTGAAAAAGGATCGGGATGCTGCGGTGATACAGGCCAGGCAGGATTATTTTTATAATTCCCGCAGGAATTACAACAATAACAACAATGGCCGGAATAACAGTAATGGCCAGCAGCCGGGGAATAATCCTGGCAACGGTAACCAGAATCAGAATGATCAGAAGAATGGAAATGGCACATCTAATGGCTCCTCTTCGAAGGAAGAACAGCCGGAATATAATGAGCACGGATCGACAGGAAGTGGAAGTGCTACAGATAATTTACAAAAGCAATAAGCGCGTTCCTGGTCAACAAAGATCTCTCTGACAAGGATTCAGTATCTTATATACAAACTGCGAGACCCCTCTTCGGCGGGGTCTCATCCTGCAAAGGGTATCCTTTGCAGGACATTATTGAAAAGAGACCGGCGCCACTTTTTGCTACTGCGCCGGTCTCTTTTTTTATGTAGATTTAGGGCATGGATTTTACCAATAAAGTTATCTGGATCACGGGGGCTTCATCCGGGATCGGAGAGGCTCTGGCCTATTCTTTTTCGGCGGAGGGTGCTAAGCTGCTGTTGTCCAGCAGGCGGAGGGAGGAACTGGAAAGGGTGAAGAAGAACTGTGCTCATCCGGAGGCGGTGGTAGTGCTGCCGCTGGACCTGGTGGACATCCCTTCTTTGGAGGGGAAGGCGGCTGAAGCTATCGCGGCGTTCGGGCGGATCGATATCATGGTTCACAATGGCGGGATCAGTCAGCGTTCCCTGGTGGTGGAGACAGGTCTGGATGTTCAAAGAAAAGTGATGGAACTGGATTATTTCAGCTATGTGGCTTTAACGAAGGCCCTGCTGCCGCATTTTCTGGAACGGAAGGCGGGGCATTTTGTAGTTGTCAGCAGTGTAATGGGAAAGATCGGTACCCCGATGCGATCGGCTTATGCTGCAGCCAAGCATGCTTTACATGGATTTTTTGATTGTCTCCGGGCGGAGGTGTCGCCGATGAATATAAAAGTCACTATACTTACGCCGGGATATATCCAGACGAATATTGCTTTGAACGCGATGACGAAGGATGGGGGTAAACTGGGAAAGGTTTCTTCCAATATAGAAGGAGGGTTACCCGCGGAAAAGGCAGCGGTACAAATTAAGAAGGCGATAGCAAGGGGGGCTTTTGAGGCGTACATAGGGAAGCTTGGTGGGGAGAGAGTTGCGCTGTGGCTGAACCGGCTGGCACCGGGTTTGCTTGTCAGGATCGCGCCGAAGCAGGTGCCGAAATAATTATCGGGCGGTAATGATGAGTGGCTGATGTCCTGTGCATAGTTGTTGCCGACCCTGCGATAATGGACCTCGAGGTCAAGGGTGGAGTCGAAAAAAGTAACCGTTTATATAGTGTTGAGGGCGTAGAGGATGATATTTACTCCGAATTTGGTATTGTCCTCGGCAAGGAAGCGTTTGTTCCGGAAATCGTAGTCCCATTCACATCCATAGTCTTTATTGCTGTAGAGAACGCCGATGCGGCCATTGATGGTAATTGCCTTCAGGTAGTCGTGCACGAGATCATCGCCCCAACCGTTGAGCTCGAAAGCGGTGTTGGGCGGACCTTTCTCAAAATGAAAGAACGAACTGTACACCGGGTGGTTGTTGGGTATCTTCTTTAGTTCGGAGGAGCCGAAGAGGCTGGCCATTTGTGTTTCGAAGGAGCGGGCAAAAAGCCCATCGATATCGTGATTGCAATCGTCGGCGAAGACAAATCCCCCGTTGCTGATATATTTATGAAAGTTGGCGCTTTCGAGGGCATTGAACTGTACGAGCTTGTGCCCGCTGATATAGCAAAACGGGTATTGAAAGATTTCGTTGCTTTCGAGGTCGATGACCTTTTCCTGGAGGTTGACGGGGATGGTCGTGTATTCGATGAGGGAATTGAGAAGATTTACGGGCATCCTCTGATCGGTGTCCCAGTCTCCAGAACGATAGCGCAGTCGTACGAATGTAAATTTTGTCTCACCTGATACCTTCACCGGTCATGTAATTTTTTTAAAGTTGCTGATTTTATCTTTAATTTCCATCGTTCGAAAGATATATGTTTAAAAACTAACCAAAAACTGCTTATTCGAGCCTGCGGTTAGCGCTGCGGGGTCATATATTTTATTTATGGATATTATCGAAAATCAAGTTCAGTCTTTGCTGGGAAAACTAACATTACTCAAAAAAGAAATAGGAAAGGTGATCGTGGGGCAGGAGGCCATCGTCGAGGAGATGCTGGTCGCCTTGCTGGCGGGAGGGCATTGTTTGCTGGAGGGCGTTCCCGGACTGGCGAAGACCCTCATGGTGCGAACATTGTCGCAGGCGCTGGACCTGTCTTTCCGCCGGATACAGTTCACTCCCGACCTGATGCCAACGGATATATTGGGTACTGAAGTGCTGGAAGAGGATCATACAACAGGCCGTCGATTCTTTAAGTTCGTGAAGGGGCCTTTGTTTGCGAATATAGTACTTGCGGATGAGATCAACCGGACGCCACCGAAGACGCAGTCGGCACTGCTGGAGGCGATGCAGGAATTCGAGATCACGTATGGAGGAGTGACCTATCCGCTGGACAGGCCATTCTTTATCCTGGCTACGCAGAATCCGATAGAGCAGGCGGGAACATATCCCTTGCCGGAAGCGCAGCTGGACCGGTTCCTGCTTTATGTGAAGATAGGATATCCTACTGCGGAGGAGGAAGCGGCAATACTAAGCAATACGACGGGAAGCCGGAAGCCGGTGATCAATGCGATAATTGACGGCGCGGAGATCAAACAATTGCAGAACCTGGTGCGGGAGGTAAGTATCAGCGAAGACATGACTCGTTATGTTGCGGAGTTGATAAGGGCGACCAGGCCGGATACTACGGCTCATTCCTATATAAAGGAATGGGTACGATGGGGAGCCGGGCCACGTGCGGGGCAGGCCCTGATCCTGACAGCCAAGGCCAGGGCATTGTTTCAGCAGCGGTATGCTGTCGTGGCGGAGGACATTCATGCGATGGCTTACCCGGTCCTGAGGCATCGGATCCTGATGAATTTCAAAGCGGAGGCGGAAGGGATCACGTCGGATGCGGTGACGGGTTATTTGGTGAAGACGGTGGAGAGGTCGGGAGGGAGGTTGAAGTAGCAGCGTCGTAGCGTCAAAACGAGATTGAAATGAAAGAAATTCCAGATCACCATATTTTAATGACCATTAAGGATCTGTCGCTGGCTGCGCGCCGGACGGTAGATGGCTTTATGGCGGGCATCAATAAGAGTAAGGTGCGGGGGCCGGGTCTGGAATTCAGTCAATACCGGAGCTACCAGCCGGGGGATGATCTGCGCTGGCTGGACTGGAAGCGGTTTGCCCGGTCGGACCGTTATTATATCCGGGAGTCGGAAGTTGAGACGAGCATCTCGGTGCGGCTATTGATAGACGCCAGTCTTTCCATGGAACATAAGGATGGAAATTTTACCAAGATGGACTATGCAAGGCACCTGGCGGCTGCGCTGGGATGGCTGGCGCATGGGCAGGGGGATGCTTTGGGGCTGTATGTGTTTAGGGAAGGGGGTGTCTATTCCTTACCGGCGCGGAAGGATGCGCAGCACCTGGCAAGGTTTTACCATCAGCTGGAGATGCTTGAGCCGGGTGGGAAGGTGGGTGACCCGATCCATTACAAATCTATCTTTTTAGGAGAGCAGAAACGGGAGTTGCTGATCTTTATTACGGATATGTATGAGCGGGATGGGGAGATCAGCCGGCTGCTGGAGTTGCTGGCTTCGTTGAGACATGATATCATCGTTTTTCATATCATGGGGAAGAATGAGCTGGAGAGGGACTATAAAGGATATGACCTGGTAGAGGATCTTGAGACGGGGGGGCGAACGCCGTTGAGCAGTGGATTGGAAGAAGAGTATAAGGCAAAATTACAGGGATGGTTATCGGCGGTGAGGATGCAATTGCTGGATAAGCAAATCGCCTATCAGCTGATGCGGATGGATGAACCGATGGGGCAGGCCCTGCGGGATTTTTTGAAAATAAGAGGGTGAGAATTTTTTGAGATGCATTTTTTACAACCTATATGGCTGGCTGCGATGGCGGGGATCTTGTTGCCGGTGGTCATTCACTTCTGGAATGACCGGCGCGGGAAGGTATTGCGAATCGGGAGCATAAGCTTCCTGGAAGGCGCCTCGCAGCGGAAGGCCTGGAGCCGGCGTATCTCGGACTGGTGGCTGCTGATGTTGCGCTGTCTGCTGCTAATAACCCTTTCGCTATTGCTGGCGGGGCCCTATTGGGTGCCGAAGGATAGCGGGAAAAAGGGGTGGGTGCTGGTGGATGCTGGAGCTATGAATGTCTATGGCGGCCGAATCGATTCACTGGTGAAGGCAGGATGGGAAAAGCGGGAGCTGGACAGTATCAATTATTGGAATGGCTTCAGGTCTTTGGACACAGTGGCGCCGGCTGGAGTGGAATTTTATGTCATCAGCTCAGGGCTGGCAAGGCGATTCATGGGGGCGCGACCTGTTACAGACAGGATGGTTCACTGGGAGGTGTATGCGCCGAAGGACTCTATGGATCAATGGACGGAAAAGAAATGGGGGATATCCCCGGACAGTGCCCGGGTGATGACCGGAGTGGCGAGGACGACGGGAAGTATTTTTCATTATGAAACGGTGGCGATGAAGGCGGACACGGGGACGCTTGATCTTACGATCTATGCGGATGGTATCTATAAACAGGATGGTCTATACCTGGAGGCCGCGTTGCGGGCGGTGCAGGAGTTTACGCATCGGAGGATGAGGGTTATGGTGACGGGAAGTGTTCCTGGGGGGCATGGGTGGTTGTTTTGGTTGTCGGTTAAACCTTTGCCGGCGGTGAAAGGTTTTGCAAAGGTCTGGCAATATGGGAGGGGTGATGAAAAAAAGACCGACACGTGGATGGAGGGGACAGAAGTCTATAAAGAGATCATCGCGCCGCGGGATGGAGAGGTGATTTGGAAAGATGGATATGGTCGTGGTGTGTTGGTGAGCAAAGGGGATGTATTTAGTTTTTATAGCCGGTTGAACCCGGATTGGGGCGAGTTGGTGTGGAGCAGGCGGTTCCCGGCTTTGCTGGCGAGGCTATTGTTTGGGGAAGAGGGACCGGGTGAAAGAGACTTGCGGATGATGGATCTGGCGCAGGTGGTTCCGGTGCGGAGAGTGGCTCCGGACGTTGTGGGTGAGAATGGGCAGGGTGTTGGCCTGGCAAAGGCTTCGGGGGCTGCCGGAGCGATCGACCTGGGTATGGCGGGCTGGGTATTAATATTCTTAATATTCATATTTGAAAGATGGCTGAGCGGCAGGGAATAGAACGGTTGAGCGCGTTGCAAAGGCGATGGAAGGCAGAGAGTATCGCCTACTGTCTGCTGCTAGGCCTTGCCGTGAGCGTAGTGCTGGCGTCGGCGCTGGCTTTTTTTTGGGGATGGAACTGGTGGGTGGGAGTAGTATTCCTTGCCCTCTCCTTTCCGGTGGCGTTGTGGATCTTTCCTTATTGGCGTCTGACGCTGATGGATACGGCCCGCTATCTCGATCGTCAACTACCGGAACTGGAGGAAAGCTGCGAACTATTGTTACGTCGGGTGTCGGAGCTGGGGCCGCTGGAGCGGCTGCAGGCGATGCGGACGGAGGCCAGGCTTCGATCGGTGGATGTGCCGATGCCTTTTCGGCGGAAGCTGTGGATTGCGGGGGGGGTGTTTTTGGGGGCAGTGATATTCGGTGGAGTGGTGTTGTTGAAAGATGGATTGGGGGCTGGCTGGTCACGGCCTGCGGCATCGGGCAGACAGGGAGTCGTCGCTGCTGCGCCGGGTATGGCTGCCGTGGCTCCGGGTGTAAAGGACCTGCGAATTGTCATTACGCCGCCGGCTTATACCGGCAGGAGGACGAGGGAGCAGGCGATGTTCCCGTTACAGGTGGAAGAGGGGTCGTTGATAAGCTGGGAAGTGGAGACGAGCGGGGCTGTGGATACGGTATTGTTTCTTTTCAATGATACGACGAGATGGCTGCTGCGGCCTGTGAATACGGCAAAAACTGCGTGGAGGCTTTCTTTGCCTGCGGTGCATCCGGGGTTTTACCAGGTGCGGATCGGTTCGCAGCTTTCGGATCTGTATAAGCTGGAGGTCATAAAAGATGAGCCGCCGAAGATAACTATCCGCACGCCGAAGGCGTATACGGTGCTGGACTATGGAGAACCTACCAGGGTCTCATTACTTGTAAAGCTGCAGGATGACTATGGGATCAGCGGATCGGCTATAATGGCGACTGTTTCCAGCGGGAAGGGAGAGGCGGTGAAGTTCAGGGAGCAGGAGCTGAGTTGGGGCCGCGGATTTGCGGGTGAGCAATCTGTCTATGACCTGTCGAAGACATTGGACTTGTCTGCGTTGGGGTTGAAGCCGGGCGATGAACTATATTTCTATTGCCGGGCAAAGGACAATCATGGGCAGGAAGCGCGGACGGATACCTATATCATATCGCTGGCGGATACCGCACAGCTGATGAGCCTGGAAGGGTTGGCGGTTCCTACGGATATCAAGCCGGAGTTCTTTCGGAGTGAGAGGCAGATCATAATCGAGGCGGAGCAATTGTTGAAAGAGAAGGATACGCTGGATGTGACGGCGTTTAAGAATAAGAGTAATGATCTTGGGATCGATCAGAAGCTGTTGAGGCTGAGATATGGAAAATTTTTGGGGGAGGAGGCGGAGGAAGGGGGACCGGGAGGGGATGCGAATGGGGAGGTTGAAAAGCCGGGGGCGTTTGGTGACGGGGCGAAGATATTGGATGCGTATACGGACAAGCATGATAATGCGGAGGATGCCACTTATTTCACACCGGCTGTCAAGGCGCAGCTGAAGGCTACTTTGTCGGAGATGTGGAATGCGGAATTGCGACTCAGAACCTATACGCCGCAGGAGGCTTTGCCCTATGCATATAAGGCTTTGCGATTGTTGAAGGACTTACAGCAGCAGTCGAGGTCCTATGTGGCGAAAACGGGTGTGAAGACGACGCCGTTGAATCCGGCTAAACGGCTAACGGGGGAACTGGCTGCCATACAGGCGACGGTGCAGCAGTCCATGCGGGGGGATGGATTGACGGAAGAAGAAATATTGAGGATCGTGCTGGGTTTACTGGAGGCGGGCCCGGGATCACTGGGTGAGGGGAGCCGGGTATTGATGGAGCAGGCCGAAAGGAGGTTGGGGAAGGAAGCGGCTTCGAGGCCGGGAGAGTTTTTGGCGGGGTACCAGGCGATGCATAAATTAATTTTAGGGGAGGGGGGTGACATAGAAGTCGCGGAGCGGGCGATACAGAAATTATTACCGCTGGCGCAGGCTGTGCCGGCGTCCAGGAAGGCGGTTTCGGATGCGGGGTTATCACAAATTTATTTTAGTCATCTCGGCAAACCATGATAGGGTACAATTATATTGTTATTGGGGCTGGACTGGCGCCGAAAGCTTTCAACTATATAGTTATCGGGCTTGGGTTGATGCTGCTGGTGTGGCTGGTCTGGAAGGAAGTGCGGCGGCCTCGCCGGTCGCGGTTGGCGGCGCGGGTTGTCGCCACGGTGCTGGCGGTGGCGGCAGTGACCTGTCTGGGCTTGCCTGTCAGCTGCCGGCGGGGTAAGGCTGATATGAGGGGAAAGGAAGGTCTTTTGTTAACGGACGGATATGATGCTGATAGTGTCAGCTTGTTTTTGCGGGAACATGGGGGGATGAAGGTGATAAGATCCGATGACGAGTCTATGGACCGATGGCATGTTTTCGGGTATGGGCTGACGAAAGAAGAGTGGATGGCTTTGCGGCCGCCATCGCTGGTATTTCATGCTTCTTCTGTGAAGGTGGGTTTGACGAGTGTTGACTGGCGGCGGAAATTGAGGAGAGGGGAGCCGCTGCGGGTGCAGGGACATTGGAAGGGAGATGGTATTGTCCGGCTGTTGCTGGAAGGAATGGGGCAGGCGCTGGACTCGACGACAGTAAAGGGCGATTCATTGTTCCTGCTGCATGCGGTACCGGCGCAGGCAGGGAGGGGGATTTACAGATTTGTGGCGATAGCGGGAAAGGATACATTGGAACAAGAGGAGATCCCTTTTGAGGTAGAAGCGGGGAAGGCGTTGAAGATATTGGTGCTGGCGTCGTCGCCCGATGCAGAAAATACTTTCCTGGTGAGCTGGCTTTCGAAGGAGGGTCATGCGGTGGCGAGTCGTACACTGGTGAGTAAAGATAAATACCGGCAGGTATATGCAAATATGGCAGCGCTGCCGCTGGGTCAGCTGACGTCTGCTTTGCTGGGAGATTTTGACCTGGTGATCGCGGATGCTTTGACGGTATCCGGCGGCGGGCTCTTGCCGATGTTGCGACGGCAGGTTGAGGAGAAGGGATTGGGTTTGGTGATAAGGGTAGATAGTGGAGGGGTTGTAGGAAAGCGGGTATTGTTGCGGGATAGTATGGGGAGAGCTGAGGTCAGCGTCAGCCGGGAGGGGATGGGGAAAATAGTGTGGACTAAACATATTACGTATCCGATGATGCTGGCGGGAGAAAAGGAGGGTTATGCGGTATATTGGGCTTCTTTGTTGAGGGAGGCGGCGAGGGAAGAGCCGGCGGGGGATCGATGGGAGTGGTGGCCGGAATTTCCAAGGGTGGAGGAGCCGGTAAGGTTTGTCCTCCAGACGGGTGTGGGTGATATGCCGCAGGGGGTGGTAGGAAGGAATGTGAATATGTACCTGGCCGAGGATGGGGTCCTGCCTTATACCTGGTTGGGCCGGTATTGGCCGGAGGCAGTGGGTTGGCAGACTGTGGTCCGGCTGCAGGGGGATACGAGTTTGTGGTATGCGTGGGGTGCGGGGGCGTGGGAGCCGTTGTATCGGGAGAAGAGGAAGAGGGAGACGGAGGCTTTTATAAGAGAGATGGAGGGATCGGCCGGGAGTAGAGGGGGATTGGCGGAGGGTGATGGGGGGGGCGCGAAAAGGGATAGAGGATTGGTGAAAAGTGGTAGAGGATTGGTGAAAAGTGATAGGGCATTGATGGCGGGTGGTGGAGTGGCCGGATGGTTCTATGCTCTGTTAATTGTGAGTCTGCTTTTTTTATGGATCGAGAAAAAAATTCTTTAGATTGGGTAATAAATTTTTCACTACACAACCAGAATTAACTTGAAAAGAAAAGATTTCCTTCACATGGCAGGAATGGGACTAGGGTCCCTTGTAATGCCGAAACTTCCTTTTGGCACGCGGATGATAGATCCAGCCGAGGCCCTGGTGGGCGGGATGGATGCAGCTGCGAAGAAACAGCTTGCCGATACGGCTCTGAACGCGGCAAGGTCCGGTGGCGCCACTTATGCGGATGTGCGTATCGGAAGGTACCTCAATCAATTTGTGATCACGCGGGAAAACCGGGTCCAGAATATTGCCAATACGGAATCGTTTGGAGTGGGCATCCGGGTGATAGCCAATGGCTCCTGGGGTTTTGCTGCGACCAATGACGTGACGCCCGCCGGAGTCGCCAGAACTGCCGCCAGGGCGGTAGCGGTTGCAAAGGCCAATTCGAAGATCATCTCCGAGCCGGTACAGCTGGCTCCGCAGAAGGGATATGGGGAAGTCAGCTGGAAGACGCCGATCGAAAAAAATGTCTTCGAAGTACCTTTGAAAGAAAAGATCGATCTGCTGCTGAACGTCAACAGCGTTGCCATGCAGGGCGGGGCCAATTTCGTCAACTCGGCGATACTGGCTATCAATGAACAAAAGTATTTTGCCTCTACGGATGGCAGCTATATCGACCAGGACATTCACCGTCTGTATCCGAACTTCAATGTCACAAAGATCGACAAGGCAACTGGCAAGTTCCAGACGAGGCGTAGTCTAAGCTCGCCGGTAGGCATGGGTTATGAATACCTGATGCCAAGGCCGGAAGATAAATTACAGGGTATCGTTACCCGTTATAAAGACCGGTATGATATTCTCGAAGATGTGAAGAATGCGGCTGCCGATGTTACGCAAAAGATCAGCGCCAAGAGCGTGGAGCCCGGCAAATATGACCTGGTTCTGGACCCTTCGCATCTCTGGCTTACCATTCACGAATCTGTGGCACATCCGACCGAGCTGGACAGGGTGTTGGGATATGAAGCCAACTATGCCGGAACGAGCTTTCTTTCTCTTGACAAATGGAAGTCGGGAAATTTTCATTTTGGCAGCAAGCTGATGAATATTGTCGCCGACAAATTACAGCCCGGCAGTCTTGGTGCTGTCGGCTATGATGACGAAGGGGTTAAGTGCGGGAAATGGGATCTGGTCAAGGACGGGGTGCTGGTAAACTATCAGGCCATACGCGACCAGGCGCATATCATCGGGTTGAAAGCATCGCAGGGCTGCTGTTATGCGCAGAGCTGGGCGGATGTTCAGTTCCAGCGGATGCCCAACGTGTCTTTGCAGCCGGGTAAGGAACGGCTTAGTGTGGACGATATGATCAAAGACGTCAAGAAGGGGATCTATATCATTGGAGACGGCAGCTTTTCGATAGATCAGCAGCGGTATAATTTCCAGTTTGGCGGTCAGCTGTTCTATGAGATAGAGAATGGCAAGATCGTGGGTATGCTAAAGGATGTTGCCTATCAGGCTACGAACCAGGAGTTCTGGAATTCCCTTGTTGCGGTGGCTGACGAGCGGGATTACCGGCTGGGGGGCGCCTTCAATGATGGAAAGGGGCAGCCTGGTCAGTCGAATGCGGTCTCTCATGGGAGCAGCACCGCGCGTTTTAATGGTGTAAACGTGATCAACACGGCAAGAAAAATAGGTTAAACCCAGCATCCCGGGGCCTGGGCCGGGGGCAAAAAAAACAGTATAAAACATGCCAATTTTAAATAAAGAAGAAGCACAAAAATTATTGAAGAAGGCGCTGAGCTATTCCAAGGCGGAGGAATGCACAGTGACGCTGAGTGGTTCGGAATCCGGCAATATCCGGTATGCCCGCAACTCGGTTTCGACCGCGGGAGAGATCGGGCAGATGATGCTTGTCGTTGCCTCCAGCTATGGAAAGAAAACGGGTACGGCATCTATCGACGAATTCGATGATGCATCCCTTGAAAAGGTTGTACGCCGGAGTGAAGAGCTGGCGCAGCTGGCTCCTGAAAACCCTGAGCATATGCCGTTGCTGGAGCCCCAGGTCTATAAGGACTCGATCACTTATGTGCCGGGGACGGCTGCTATGACACCTGATACGCGGGCGGAGGCGGTGGCTAAGAGCATCCAGGTCTGCAAGGATGCAAAGCTGCAGGCGGCAGGTTTCCTGGAGAACACGACGGATTTTGATGCGATAATGAATTCGAAAGGGCTGTTTGCCTATAATACCGGAACGGATGTGATCTTTACGGTAACTACCCGGAATGAGGAAGGGACGGCGTCGGGGTATGCGGCCCGCGGGTTCAATGATTTTTCAAAGCTGGACACATTTGCTGCGACCAAGGTCGCTTGTGTAAAGGCCAATGGATCTCTCGGCGCCAGGGCGATCGAGCCGGGAAAATACACGGTGATCCTCGAGCCGGTGGCGGTGACCTATATGCTGGAAAACATGTTTCGTGGATTAGACGCGCGGAGTGCAGACGAGGGGCGCAGCTTTATGAGCAAGGCCGGCGGCGGCAACCGGTTGGGTGAGCAACTGATGGACCCGAAGGTCACGATCTACTCCGACCCATTCCATGCCGAGCTGCCATCGCCTACGTGGAACCGGGAAGGACAACCTTATGAAAAGAGGACCTGGATCGATAAAGGGGTGGTTAAGAATCTTGCCTATTCGCGGTTCTGGGCGCAGAAAAAGAATGTAGCGGCTGTTCCCGAGCCCGGCAATATCATCATGGAAGGAGGGAACGAGTCGATCGAGGACATGATAAAGAACACTGAAAAGGGGATCCTTGTATCGCGGCTGTGGTATATCCGGATGGTAGACCCGCAGACCTTGTTGCTGACGGGTTTGACAAGGGACGGTACTTTTTATATCGAGAATGGCCAGATCAAGTTCCCGGTGAAGAACTTCCGGTTCAATGAGAGCCCGGTGATCATGCTGAATAATGTTGAGTCCCTGGGCAAGCCGGAAAGGAGCATCAGCGTGGAGTCCTATCGGAGTTACCTGGTGCCGCCGATGAAGGTGAGGGACTTTACGTTCACTTCTTTGTCAGATGCTGTGTAGTGAAGACAGATAATATAGATCATGAGGCCCCGCATTTGCGGGGTCTTTTAGTATTGATATATAGTTTGCGTTTACCCAACCATTAATTAATTAAACCTCATAAAGACGAAACCTCGAAATCAGCGAGAACATTCGTGTCAGGGTCCATTACCAGACTGGAAGGCTTTTGCGCCAGCGGCAGCGAGACTTTCGTATGTTCTTTATCGATCTGAACCCGTTGGAGGACGCCGTCGACGGAATATTCCAGCGGGAAAGTCCAGGTGAGCGTGCCGCTCTGGTGGAACTCGATGGACAGCTGTTTTTTGTCTGTATCATATTTCGATTCCACCTTTACATGAGGGTGGCCGGGTTTGTCGAGCCATTCGTGGAAGAAGTCGTGGAGGTTCCGGCCGCTGACTGTTTCCATGACCTTTTCGAAGTCCTCGCTACTGGCATTCTTATTCCGATAGGTGGCATAATATGTAGAGATGCCTCTCCAGAAGAGCTGGTCTCCGATAGAGCGGCGAAGCATGTGGAGTACCCAGCCGCCTTTTTCATAGCTGTTGGGATTCAGGAGCTTCATGTAATCGTCTTTTATACTTGTGTCGACGATGGGCGTCATGCTTTTTTTCTCGAAGGCGATGAGCTTTTTACGATCGCTGGCCATACCTTTCTTCAGGGTGTCGATACCATATTTATTTTCCAGGTAACAATGGGTCATATAGGTAGCGAAGCCTTCGCTAAGCCAGAGGTGTCGCCATTGGGTCTCTGTGGCGGCGTCGCCGAACCACTGGTGGGCTATCTCGTGCGCCATCAGGGATTCAACACCCGGGGAATTGACCGAGTTCTCAAAGTAGAAGATAGCGCTGGCATTTTCCAGGCCGCCGAAACGGGTTTTAGACTGAACATTACCGCATTTTTCGAAGGGATAGGGTCCGATGTGCTGAATATAGAAGGGAAGGATCTGCAATGCGTATGCATAACTTTTGAAACCGACCTCTTTATTTTCCCGGAAGACATAATTATATACGGGGACGCCCATTGCATCGCCGGGATGATCTACGGCAAAGTCAGCGACTCCGATGACCATTACTTTGGGGGAGAGGGGAACGGACTCTTTCCAATGGGTCAGCTTTTTATTGCCCGCCAGCTCTTTTTCTTCCTGTAAGGAGCCATTGGCCACTACCGTGTAGTGATCGGGGGCGGTGATCCGGAAGTCGAGGGTGGCCTTATCGGAGGGATGATCTACGCAGGGGATCCAGTTGTGGGCGCGGTTCGGCCAGTTGTCGCCGAAGAAACCGCGGCGTCCGAATTTGTTGTTGGCAATGATGAGCCCGTCTGCCGGGATGCCTTCGTAGGTAATAGTATAGGTATGTTGCTGGCCTGATCTTGCGGAAGTGCGGACATGCAGCTGAGTGCTATCCTGCGTAAAATCGACAGCTTTGTCTTTTTCGGTAACGGAGGACACGGTCATGCCCTTGCCCTGCTCATTCTTTTGGGTGAGGTCGAGTGCAAAACCAGGGGCATTTCCTTTGAACAGGAGGGTGATCTCCGCCCGGCCGTGAATATTGTTGTTGCTGTCGCTGACCTCGAGGGAGAAGTCGTAGTGCAGGACATCGACAAACGGGTTGTAGGGTTGGGCGGAACCGGTGATGGCTCCGGTGAATAAAAGGCTGGCTGTCAGGGCAAGAGTCCAAGGTTTTATCATATTACGAATATACTGCGGGCCGAATAATAAAAGTTTACGATTCTTACCTGAGTTTGCCTTAATTTTAATTATTCAATCTCTGTTCATTTGGCGAATTATATCCATTGTCCCGGTTGGTTTCACCGGATGCCGTCCGTATATAAGCTGATCATCAGTTTTTCCATTGCCACGATCATTTCCGTAGCACTTTTGCCTATCCGGATGGAAAGCATGACCCGTATCATGATCGGGTGGGATTCTTTTAGCCTTTGCATGATCATAATTAGCGGGATTATTTTTTTCAGTATGCGCCCGAGACAGATACGGGTGCTGGCCAAGACGGAGGATTCGGGCCGGATCGTCGTGTTTTTTATTGTACTTATCGCCACGATCGGCAGCTTGCTGGGAGTGATGCTTTTACTGGGGAACAAGGAGGCGTGGCTGCTGAAGAAGGGAGTAGAGACCTTTATTTATATTACGGGGGTTATCTGTTCGTGGCTGCTGCTGCATACGATGTTTGCGTACCGGTATGCCCTGTTGTATTATGGGGATCATCCGCTGGACCCGGATACACATACGGTGGGGTTACAGATCCCGAATGAGCTGTGGCCGGATTACCTGGACTTTGCCTATTTCGCCTTTGTGATCGGGATGACCTTCCAGGTGTCCGATATCGAGATCTCTTCGAGGGTTATCAGGCGTGTGGCGCTGGTCCATGGGATGCTTTCGTTCCTTTTTAATACGGTGATCGTGGCGTTGACGATCAATGTGATTGTGGATCTGCGGAATTGATCTAACTGATTAATAATTAGTTGAATAATATTCCATTGTGTAAGACTTGAGGCCTCCCAGTTTACTCGTAAATCAACGAAAGAAAAATGTAAATTTGTAGAAACAGAACATATGGCAAATGCAATCGATCGGGAGATGTACGCTTATTTCACGCAGCTTAACGATGCTGAGAAGAAATCCGTTGTGGAGTTGCTAAAAACCTTTATGAAAAGCCGAAGGAATCAATCAGATCAAACTACTATAGAACAATATAATAAAGAAATTGATGAAGCAATGGAACGTGTCAGCAAGGGTGAATACACCACGTTTGAGGACTTGGAAAAGGAAATGAAGGCATGGTAAAAAATAAGCCGAAGATTGTAATCGACAATCTCGCAAAAATCCAGCTAAAAGAAGCCTACAACTACATCAGACTAGATTCCCCCAAAAGTGCAGAGAAAGTCAAGGCTAAAATTCTCACTTCAATAAAAGACCTGGCTGAGCACCCCGAAAAATATCCCAAAGATAAATATCGCCTTGACAACGACGGGTCTTTCCGGGCTTTTGAAATTTACAAATATAGGATCAGTTATCACGCTTCTCAGGAACAGATTACGGTAATCATGATCCGGCATACCAAAATGGAGCCTAAGTTACATTAGGTGGTTATCTAAATCTATCGGAGATGGTATAGGCTACCTTGTCGTTGATGCGACGGAAGACTTCGGCATTGATCCTGCGGATGCGGCGTAAGCGGCGGCCGACGAGGAGACGTCCGTCGCTGTCGAAGTATTGGGGTTGCTGGAAATAGGTGAGGATATAATACTTCTTGTTGGCGAAGGGTGAGGTGAAAACGCGGGGCCAGAGGGAGATGTAGATGAGGGAGTGTTTTCTTTCTTCCGTATAATAATCCAAATTGTCTATCCAGGTACATTCCATTGACCGCATATTGGTGATGAGGCTGTTGATGGCTGCGGTGTCGTAGCCATAACGGAGCAGGGTATCCTGCAGCCGGGGTTCGCCAACGGTATATTCATAGATATAGGTGAGGGTGTCGGTGACGAGCTCGAGGGAAAGGCGGTTGAAGGGCCGGTCGGTGAATTCGATAGAAAAAGGTTTTTTCAAATAGGCTTTCCGGTATCCGGCTTCGATGCTGTCGAGTGCTGATTGGTTCTTGCGATAGTAGTTGGTGATGTTCAGAGAGGTGCAGGAGGCGGCCTGGACCAGTATGATCAAAAAGAGAAAATGATATGGGCGGAGACGTGCCATGACGGGTTAATTGGAGTTTGAGGATGAAGGTGGAGTGCAATGAGTTACGCCAAAGATTATTTTTTTCAGGAAGCGGAGGCTGACCTGCCGCAGGGTACGTCCGCCATAATCCCAATAAACGATGTCGACCATGTCGTCATTGACCCGGCTCATGTCCTGGCGATCGGGTTCATCGGGAATGCGATGGATGGCGGTGAGGACGATGAAGTGGGTGGGGAAGCTGTTCTTGAACTTTCCTTTTGCATGATTCTTTTTATGCAGATAGGTATTGTTGACATAGAGATAGGTAACGCCGGTTTTGAGGCATTCGGTGAGATAGCCGTATAAGTCTTTAAAGCGGGGCCCGAAAAGATCCGAACCCCGGGCCTCGACATGATAACCGCTAAGCTGACGGATCATACGATTTAGCTTACTAAAATTGACAGCGGCCCAGAAAGTATCTTCGGCGCCGGGTTTGAACCGTGGCCAGAGAAAGTTGAGATAACCTCTGAAATGGTCTGCCAGGATCAGGAACCACATCTGGTCGGCGTGCCGGATGTCGAGGATGCCTTTGAAGTGAAGGGTACCGGCAGCCATTTGGACTTCGGGGGAGGGGGTGAAGGGGATTTTGCCCCATGTTGCGGAACCGTTGGTATACAGCGCCACCATGAAACGGGTGTAGGTCAGCGGGTCGTTCTGAAGGGGCAGGTAGGAAATCGCTGCATAACCGCAGAAGTTGGTATTACTGCCCTGGTAGATAGCCAGGGGGGTAGTGATGTTGGCTTTGAGGTTCTGTATAAAGAGATGAAGTTTTACGTTGGGCCAGAATGTGCTGGAGTCTGGGAGCTTAGCGGTTTGCAAGTAAACGAGAGCTTCTTCGCGGGTAGAGGTTGGCGGTGACGCCGCGAGAGGACCAGAGGTTGGCTGTGGCGCCGCGAAAGGGGTGGAGGATAACGACGGTGAAGGGGCAGAGTCTAATGCCGAGGCGACGAAGTTCGGGCCGGCAGGCTGGGCGAGAGCCGGGAAACAGGGAAAAAGGATAAAAAACCAAATAGTTAAGAGGGCCTGGGTCCTGGTCGCCATGTGTAAATTTAATGTAATATTGCTAATAATGAAAGTAGTTAAGGTTGTGGTTGGTATTCCCCTAATGACTTTCTTATTATCCTGCAGTAATAATAAGAAGGAGACCTTATTTACGGAACTACCCGTCTCAGAAACGCATATCGATTTCCGGAATGACATAAAAGAGGACGAGAATTATAATGTTCTGACCTATGAGTACATTTATAATGGAGGTGGGGTGGCGGTTGGGGATGTCAATAATGATGGTCTGCCTGATCTTTATTTTACGGCTAATATGGGGCCCGATAAACTTTATCTCAATAAAGGCAATTTTCAATTTGAAGATGTTACGGAGCAGGCGGGTGTGAAGGGCCGGTCGAAGTGGAAGACGGGGGCGGTGATGGCGGATGTCAATGGGGACGGACTATTGGATATCTATGTGTGTTATTCGGGTCCGGGTACAGATGCGGAAAGGGCAAACGAGCTATATATCAACAACGGGGTGAAGAATGGGGTACCTGTCTTTACGGAGTCGTCGAAGGCTTATGGCCTGGATGCCCCGGGCACCTATACGACGACGGTAAGTTTTTTTGACATGGACAATGACGGGGACCTGGATATGTTCATGGTCAATCATGCCGCCATGTTCTACAATCCTTTTTACAATACGGATCAACTGAGGTCCAAACGGCATCCGCAGTTTGGGAACCGGCTTTACCGCAATGACAATGGTCATTTTACCGACGTCAGCGAGCAGGCTCATATCTATGGGAGCGGGTTGAACTTTGGGCTGAGCGTTGCGATCAGCGATGTAAACAACGACGGCTGGCCGGATATCTATACTACCAATGACTATGACGAAAGGGATTTTCTTTACCTGAACAATCATGACGGGACTTTCCGGGAGGTACTGGATAAGGCGGCGGGGCATATATCCGAATTTGCCATGGGGTCCGATATTGCGGACTACAATAATGACGGGCTGCCGGATATTGTCGTGCTGGATATGTTACCCGAGAATAATCACCGGCAGAAGCTCCTGAGGGGTGCGGACACCTATGATAAATATACCATGCGGGTGGAACATGGTCTTCATCACCAGCAGATGCGCAATACATTGCAATTGAACCGGGGTATGGACAGCACGGGCATGCCTATCTTCAGCGAGGTAGGGCAGCTGGCCGGTATGTCCGCCACGGACTGGAGCTGGGCGCCTTTGTTCGCGGATTTCGACAATGACGGCTGGAAGGATCTTTTTGTATCGAATGGGATATTGCGGGATATCACGAACCTGGACTTTATAAAATATACATCGGGTTATTCTTCTTCCTATAAGGAGGTGGCAGGTGATAAGAAGGAAATGTGGAAGCTGGTACAGGACATGCCGTCGACGCCTTTGCAGAATTATCTTTTTCGGAATGATCATCAATTAGGGTTTACGAATGTTACCACGGACTGGGGGATCACGAGACCGGGTATTCATGACGGGGCGGTGTATGCGGACCTGGACAACGATGGGGACCTGGACCTGGTCATTAATAATCTGAATGATGGGGCAACTGTTTACAGGAATAATACGAATGAAAAACGGGATGCACATTATCTGCGGCTGCGGTTGAAGGGGGAGGGGAAGAATACGTTTGGGATTGGGGCGAAGGTGGAAGTGGTGACGGCAAATGGCCGGCAAACGCAGGAAGAGTATACTTCGAGGGGTTTTCAGTCGTCGGTGGACCCGGTGATGCATATTGGGCTGGGGCGGGACAGTATTGTCCGGTCGCTGATGGTATGGTGGCCTTCGGGGAAGGAGAGCAGATTGAGTAATGTGCGGGGGGATTCGATGTTGGTTGTGGAGGAAAAGGACGCAGGGAAGGGAGTGTTGGAGGGTAGGGAGAGGGATGGGTCGGTGTTGCGGGATGTGACGGCAGGCAGCGGAGTAAAGTTCGTACATCAGCAGGCGGCGACGATTGACTTTAAGATCTCACCTTTGCTGCCCTTTCAGCTATCGAAAACGGGGCCCTGTATTGCGAAAGGGGATGTGAACGGGGATGGGCTGGAAGATCTTTTTATCGGGGCTTCTTCGGGCTATGAGAGCCAGCTTTATCTGCAGACTCCGAAAGGGCAGTTTGTCCTTGCTGCGGAGCAACCCTGGAATGTTTCAACCGAATATACGAACTCGGACGCGTTGTTCTTTGATGCGGATGGGGATGGCGACCTTGATCTTTACCTGGTGAGCGGAGGGGCGGACTATCCTTTGAATGACAAACGATACCAGGACCGGGTGTATGAAAACGACGGCAAGGGGCATTTTCGGGTGGTAACGGAAGCGTTGCCGGCGGAGACGGCGAGCGGCTCTTGTGTGCGGGCTGCTGATATCGACCGGGACGGCCTGCCCGATCTGTTTGTAGGAGGATATGTGCTGCCGGGTCTTTTCCCGGCGCCACCGGAGAGCCTGGTGTTAAAAAATAAGAGTACGAAGGGGAAGATACGGTTTGAGAGGGACAAGCTGCAAACGGATACGCTGTTGACCCGTTGTGGGATGGTGGCGGATGGGCTGTGGCTGGACCTGAATAAGGATGGCTGGCCGGACCTGGTCGTTGCGGGGCCTTTTATGCCTGTCTCGGTATTTGAAAATCTTAGCGGGAAGCTGGAGGACCGGACGGCTGCATATGGGTTGGGTGAGACGGCCGGCTGGTGGTGCAGGCTGGCGGCCATCGATGCGGATGGTGATGGGGATACTGATATCGTTGCCGGGAACCTGGGTCTCAATACGCAGTTTCGTGCGGGGCCGGCGACGCCGCTCTCGATAACCTATGGCGACTTTGATGGGGATGGGGTTATGGACCCGCTGTTGTGCTATTATAATGGAGGGAAGAGTTATCCCTATTTTACGCGGGACGAGCTTTTTGATCAGATGCCTTCAAAGCAAAAGAAGTTCAGCCGGTATGCGGACTATGCGGATGCGCAGCTGACCGATATTTTTACACCGGAGCAATTGGCGACAGGGAAGACGATCTATATAAAGACGACGCAATCGATGTTGCTGCGGAGGGCGGGGAAGGGATTTCGGGCGGAGCCGTTGCCGATAGCTGCGCAGATCAGCGCCGTGAATGGGATAGTGGCTGTCGATCCCGACAGGAATGGAAGGCAGGATCTGTTACTGGCGGGAAATTTCTATCCCCTCAGGGCGCAACAGGGGCCATTGGATGCCGGGACAGGACTTTTATTGGAAAATGACGGCAAGGGAAACTTTGTTTCCGATGGAAATATAATGAGGAAGTTGTATATGATGGGAGATATTCGTAATATTATTGTTGTTAAGACGGCGACCGACCCACTGATAGTAGCAGCAAAAAATAAGGGCGCGGTTGAATTGTTTCGGTTAAGTGCGAAATAAATTTATGCAACCATCACTATTGCATCGAATTCAGTTTGATAATGATGAAGCTGCTTTCCGGCAGTTTTATACCGATAATATATTTCGTCTGTTCCAGTTCGCCTTCACTTTTATTCAAAACAGGGAGCAGTCGGAGGAGATAGTGAACGATGTATTTCTGAAATTATGGCAGAACAGGTCGAGGATCGATCAGATAGACAATATTTCGGTCTATCTCTATGTAGCCGTAAAGAATACCGCGGCCAATTATCTGAGGCAGCAGCAGGGAAAGGGGAAGGTGGATATGGAAAAATATGTGGTCCATCACTTTTACCTGAGTCCCGATCCCGAGCAGTTGCTGATCACGGATGAGCTACGAAAAAGGATCGCGGCGTCCATTGACGAACTGCCTGCCCGTTGTAAGCTGATATTCAAACTGGTAAAGGAGGACGGGTTGTCCGCCTCTGAAGTTGCCGATATTTTAGACATTTCCTACAAGACCGTTACTACCCAACTAAGTATTGCGTTGAAAAAACTGGAAGCGGCTCTCCGCCCTTCGCTGCCGAAAAATATTTCGGTTTCTTTTAAGAAAAATGGGTAGTACCTGTGTCCTGTTCTCTGAATGAGAGAAAATTCAATTGAAAATGCCCGGGTCATTGAACTGATGGCGAAGAAAATGGGGAGGACTGCCTCTCCAAAGGAGCTGGAAGAGTTGGCGCAGCTTTTATCTATAGACCCTGGTTATTCCTGGCTGGCTGAGGTTGTAGGATCCCTGAAGGGGAGCGCGGAGCATGTGGAGAAGAGTATGCCGGAGGCTGACCTGGTGGATAGTGGCTGGGCGCATCTGGCGGAAAGGATGAATGCGGAGCCGGAGAAGAGGGGTAGGGTAAGGTCGATGAGGCGGGTGATTCGGGTAGCTGCGGCCATTTTTTTGGGTTTGGCAGGAATTGGAATGCTGAGCTATTACCAGTGGGGCAAGGAGCCGGCGGGGGCGGCGATGAGTATGATGAATAGAACCGTGGAAGTGGGATATGGCGGGAAGCGGGTGCTGGTGCTGGCGGATGGGACAAAGGTATGGTTGAATGCCGGAAGCCGGCTGGTCTATCCTGCTTCTTTTACGGGTAAGACGAGGGAAGTGCATCTGGAGGGGGAGGCCTTATTTGACGTAGCCCAGCAGGCGCATCAGCCTTTTTTTGTACATACGGGAAAGATCACGGTTCGGGTATTGGGGACGCGATTTGATGTGAAGGCTTACCGGGAGGATGCGCAGGTCTCGGCGACATTGATCAGTGGAAAGATCCAGGTGATCATGAATGAAGACCCTGAGAAAAAGATCCTTCTATCGCCGCATGAGAAGCTGACCGTTATGAATGTTGCTCGAAAAGAGGAGTCCGCCCTTGATAGCGTAAAGGTGAACGAGCTTCGTTACCAGGTACAATTCCTGGCGCAGGCGGAAACGGACTGGATAAATAATAAGATGGTATTTAATAATGAATCGTTTGAAGAGGTAGCGAGGCAGATGGAAAGGCGTTATGCGGTCCATATCGAATTCGGGACTGAGCTGTTGAGACGGGAGCATGTGAGTGGGATCTTTGAGAAAGAAAGCTTGTCCCAGGCTTTGGAGATACTTAAAATGACGACGAGGTTTAATTATAAAATAGATAGCAACGTGGTGAAGCTTGTTGCCGACCAAAACTAAAACTATGCTGAAAATTTGTTTTGCCCTGCTTATGACTCTTTGTCTGCAGGTGTCAGCCCATGGCTATTCCCAGGAGAAGTTCAGCTTCCATGTCAGGCAGGTGGGGGCCCATGAAATTTTTAATGCCATTCAACAGGAAAGCAAGTATCGATTTTTTTACAACAACGATTATCTCCGGCAGTTGGGTAAGGTCGACCTGGATGTTACCGATGTTCCGCTTGCCAGTATTTTGGATCAGGTGTTGGCTGGAAAGTTCGGTTATACTATCCGGGATGGCCGCAAGGTCATCATCACGCCGGTGAAGTCGATGGCGCCGCCGGGATCTGCTGCGGAGTTAAAAGTTCCAGGCAACTCTCCGGCAAAGCCCGACACGGCTGTCAAGGGGAAGATCACCGACGAAAGTGGTAAGCCGCTGGGAGGTGTGACGGTCCGGCTGGGTAAAGGCGGGAAGACTGTACAGACGGATGAGAATGGGAACTACAGTATCGATGCTGAGACCGGTGACGAGCTGGTGATCAGCTATGTCGGTTATAAAGAGCAGCGGATCAGGCTGGATGGTTTGAAAAATGTCCCAGTCCAGCTGCTGCCCAATGCTACCGGTCTGGCTGATGCGGTGGTCGTGGGATATGGTACCCAGCGGAAGCGGGATGTAACCGGCAGTGTCAGTACGGTAAAAGGGGATGACTTCAAGAACCTGCCGGTGAGCAATGCGGCTACTGCTTTGCAGGGGCGTGCATCGGGTGTTGACATTATCCGGGACGATGGATCTCCGGGCAGTAATCCCAGCATCAGGATCCGGGGTACGGGTACGGTGAATAATTCCGATCCGCTGGTTGTCATCGATGGAGTGCCTGCAAATGGGCTCAATGATGTCAATCCGAACGATATAGCTTCTATAGAAATATTAAAGGATGCCAGTTCTTCGGCCATTTATGGTTCGCGTGCGGCCAATGGGGTTGTGCTGATCACGACGAAGAAGGGGAATTTCGGAGAGCAGCTGAAGACGACTGTTGGCTATTATAATGGATTCGACAAGGCCGTGAAATTCCTGGACGTGTTGACGGCGCCGGACCTGGTGAAGCTGAAGCAGGAAGCTTATACCAACGACGGACGTACGGTGCCGGGCATCTGGACGAGTGGTGCGTATGCGACACAGAAGACGGACTGGCAGCGGGCATTGTTCAACACGGGGCATACGCAGAATGCGGACTTTGCGATGCGCGGGGGTAATGCAACCAGCACGTACAGTTTTTCGGGTAATTATTATGATCAAAAAGGCATCATTGATAATTCCTATTTCAAACGGTATAGTTTCCGGATCAATTCGGAGCATAAGATCTTCGACCGGTTGAAGGTGGGTGAGAATATCGTCTATTCGCATACGGACGGAAGCGCGCCCAATACCAAGTCGTCACAGGCGGGATTGGTCTGGAGCGCCATACGGTTCAACCCGGGTATTCCCGTAAAAAATCCGGATGGCTCTTACGGAAATTCCAATATAGATGGTCTGGGGGATATCAATAACCCGGTGGCGACGGCTAACGAGATAGAAAAATCCGATAAGTTCGACCGGATCCTGGCCAACGGGTATGCGGAGCTGGAGATCATAAAGGGTTTAAAACTCAGGGCTAATTATGGATATGACCAGAGTACGGAGGATTTTTATGAATTCGACAATGCGATGCCTGATCAGGCCCGCGGACCGGGGTCTGCCACGCTGACGCGCGGATCGGGCAAGAGCTGGTCCTTTCTCGAGGAATATTACCTTACTTATAATAAGCAGTTCGGCTCACATAACTTAAACCTGACGGGCGGTTATTCTGCCCAGACCTTTAAGGGAAATTATTTCAATGCCTCCAGGATCGGGTATGACGATACGAGCATTTATCAACGGGTGCTGAACCTGGGGAACAGCGGCAGCGCGGGGAATACTGGTTTTAATACGCCATCGGCGGGATTGCAATCTTATTTTGTCCGTGCGAACTATGCTTTTATGGGCAAGTATCTGCTCACGGGGACCTTCAGAGCTGATGGCAGCAGCAAGTTCCCGCCCGGAAAACGCTGGGGATATTTCCCTGCCTTTTCTGCGGGCTGGCGGGTGTCTGACGAAGACTTCTTCCGGGACAATGTAAAGGCCATCAACAGCCTAAAGATAACGGGCGGCTGGGGTGAGCTGGGGAATCAGAATGTCGGTCCCTTCCAGTACCTGAGCGGTATTGGATATGGCGGCGGCGGCGGATTGGGCGGCGGCGGATATGGTTACAGCACGGGCACGGGTACGGTCTATCAGAATGGCGCCTATGTCATCAGCATTGCCAATCCCGATATTACCTGGGAGAGGGCGGTCATGACAAATATCAGCGCTGAGCTGACGACGCTGAACAATCACCTGGCTGCGACGATCACTTATTTTAATAAGAACACGAAGGACATGCTGATCCCTTATCAGCTGGTAGAAACCTTTGGTGCGCAGAACGGGAATGGTCTTGCGACCGATGATCCGGGAAATATCTCGCTGCCTGATCTGAACCAGGGAAGGATCAACAATCATGGTGTGGAGGTAGAGCTGAACTACTCGAACACGGCTGGCAAGGTCGGATATTCATTTGGAGTGAACGGAAGCTTCATCACCAATAAGGTGACAAGGCTTTTTGGTCCGGCGGTGTACCTGGCGGGTCCGATCTATGGTCGCGAGAATGTGGATATTTCCCGTACCTATGAGGGACAGCCGGTGGCATCTTTCTATGGTTTTAAGACGGCCGGCCTGTACCAGACGCAGGCTGATATCGACAAGGATCCGGATATCGCGAATGATCCGAACAAGAGCAATATCAAACCGGGCGATGTCCATTTTCGTGACCTGAACGGAGACGGGATCATCGATGATAAGGACAGGACGAGGCTGGGTGATCCGAATCCGAAGTTCGAGTTTGGTCTTCATGGGTCGGTGAGCTATAAGGGCTTTGATCTGAGTTTCAATTTTGCGGGGGCGACGGGGTTCAAACTGTATGATGCGGACCGGCTGGTGGGTTTGGACGCCACGCAGGTCTACAACTGGTATGCCGAGCAGAATGGCCGTTGGCACGGGGCGGGGACAAGCAATAGCATTCCGAGACTGTCGGTAAACAACCTGAACAACAATTACCGTTCGTCCGACATGTGGGTTCAGAATGGCGCATATGTCTCACTGAAGAACGTGGCGATAGGATATACCATACCCAAGGTACAGATCGGCAATGCAAAGATCCCGGAGATCCGGATCTATGTCAGCAGCTACAATACATTCACCATTACGGGATATAAGGGATATACGCCGGAACTGGGGTATACTAACCCGGGAGCTTCGGGTCCGAGCGTTCAGAATCCATATGCTACAACACCTGGATTGCAGAGAGGTGTGGACGTGGCGCAGTACCCCCAGTCCCGTAACATTACCATTGGAGGGACGGTGAGTTTCTAACCCGCAAAAAATGACAATATGAAAAAAAGACGCAACTATATAATATTTGGTTTGATCACTGTGGTGACGGCTGCCGTGATCGCGGGCTGTATCAAACATCCGCTGGACCAGCCGCAAAGCGGGCAGTATAATACCGGTAACTACTGGCGTAACCAGGCCGATGTGCTTGCGGGCATCAATGGCATATACAATGTGCTGTATACGGAAGACTGGATCGGGCATCATATCTATGTATTTGACGATCAGTCGGATGATATCTTTGTCGCAGGGGACCATGATGATTTCAAGGCGCTGGAGATCTTTAACCAGAATGCGACGCAGCAGATAATTGGCGTCACATGGGCTTTTGCCTATGAGCAGATAGGCCGGTCGAATAATGCCCTGCTGTATATCCCCAAGGTTCCGGTAATGGACGATGCGATCCGTCAGCGGTCGATGGGAGAAGCGTATTTTTTGAGGGCTTATGCATATTTTGTCCTGAGCGAGATCTATGGCGAGGTCCCGCTGATCACTGAAAAGAATGTGACTGCTGTGGAATATAATGTCGCCAAGTCGCCGATCGACAGTGTAAGGGCGATGGTGGAGTCGGACCTGCTGAAGGCGGCAGATCTGCTGCCTGAGACGTACGGCGATGCCGATAAGGGAAGGGTTAGCAAGGGTGCTGCCTGGGGAATGCTTTGCAAGCTGTATATGATCGAGGACCGGCTGGGGGATGCGATCACTTATGGGTCAAAGGTGGTAAACGATCCCAATTATGCGCTGGCGGGAAAGTATACGGATAATTTCACGATCGGGAACCAGGAGAGCAACTCCGAGATATTGTTTGCTGTCTGGAATAACAGCCAGCTTACTGCCAATGTGCCTACGTCGGCGATAAGTCAATATTTTACGCCAAGGTCATGGCAGGGTTGGGGATTCCATCAGCCGACGGAGAATTTTGCCGAGGAATTTGAGACTGCGGACACTGTTCGCAAGCGGGCTACGCTGGTTGCTGTGGGAGATTCCATTCCTTACCAGTTCAATATGATCACGATCGATACGGCGGATGCGGTACAGATGTTTTCCGGAATGATCGGTCAGGAGACGGGGCGGATGTTGCCGAGTATGTCGGCTACGGGTTATTGTATCCGGAAGTATACGGCCTTTGTGTCGGATGGCGCCAAGACTCATGCCGGTCTCATCGATTTCAATCTCAAACAACCTTTGCTGCGCAGCGCGGATATATATCTGCTGGTAGCGGAGGCTAAGATAAGGCAGAATGGTCCCGGCGGCGGGGATGCAGAGTTGAATGCAGTTCGTACCCGCGCCGGGTTGCTGCCGCGAAGCGGTGCGACGATGGCCCAGCTGATCCATGAACGGCGCGTTGAGCTGGGGGGTGAGAATACCCGCTGGCAGGATATCCTGCGCTGGGACAAGGACAAGCTGATCAACCTGGATACGATCGTGGGCAAGCCGATGGCCGCCAGTCCGCTGCCGCCATATAATGGTTCGGTTATCGTTCCGGCCCGTACCTTTACCAGGCCTAAGGATTATTATATGCCCATACCACAACAGATCATTGATGAGAGTAAGGGTGTGATCAAACAAAATACAAATTATTGAGAAGGACCGTTTTTTTTATTCTTATAACACTGGGGTGTGGACCGCTGTGTTTTGGACAGCGGGATGCTGGCAGTCTGAGAGGATCGGGGCTTCTTGCGGCGAAGGAGGGTAGCTTGGATGGGGCGGCGGTGAATGCCTTTGTTGACAGGGTCACGGGAGGGCGGGCGAGCTCATTTGTCGCGGAATATCTCGCTGCCTCGAAGGGGAAGGATGTCTTTGAGCTGGAGAGCAGGAAGGGCAAGATCGTTTTGCGGGGGAGCAATGGGCTTAGTGTGGGATCGGCACTGAATTATTATCTGCGTGAATACTGTCATAGCCTTGTGACGGGGAATGGGATCGACCTGCGATTGCCGGCAGTGTTGCCGGTGGTGAAGGAAAAGGTACGAAGGGAGACGCCTTACCGGTACCGGTATTATCTCAACTATTGTACATTCAATTACTCGATGGCCTGGTGGGACTGGGCGCGGTGGCAGCGGGAGATCGACTGGATGACGCTGAACGGGATCAATCTGCCGCTGGCCCTGACGGGTGAGGAGGCTATCTGGCAGGAGGTCTACCGGCGGATGGGTTTTACGGATGCGGAGCTTTCTACGTTTTTTGTCGGGCCGGCTTATTTCAGCTGGTTCTGGATGGGGAATATCGATGCGTGGGGCGGGCCATTGCCGCAGCATTGGATGGATTCGCACCGGGAATTGCAGAAGAAGATACTTGGCGCGGAGCGGTCGATGGGGATGAAACCCGTACTTGCTTCTTTTACGGGGCATGTGCCGGCGTCGTTCGTGTCGCGTTTTCCGGGAGCGAAGGTCAAGAAGACGAATTGGGGGGCGGGGTTTGAGGATGTCTATATATTGGATCCTTCCGATCCTTTGTTCGAAAAGATCGGGCAGCAATTCATTGCGGCGCAGACTGCCGAGTATGGCACCGATCATTTTTATTCCGCCGATACTTTTAATGAGAATGTGCCGCCGACGGATGATTCCGCTTATTTGAGCCAGATGAGCAAAAAGGTGTTTGCTTCTATGGCCGGGGCGGACGCGAAGGCCATATGGGTGATGCAGGGCTGGATGTTCCATTACAATGCGGCTTACTGGAAGGCTCCGCAGATACAGGCTCTTTTGAAGGCGGTGCCAGATGATCAGATGATCGTGCTGGATCTTTATAGTGAGAGTCATCCGGTATGGAACCGGACGAATAGTTATTATGGCAAGCCGTGGATCTGGAATATGCTGCAAAATTTTGGGGGGAATGTTTCGATGTGGGGAAGGATGGAGGCGGTGGGGAGTGGGCCGGCGGAGGTGTTGAAAGATAATTTGAAGGGGAGAATGGAAGGGATCGGGTTGACACCGGAGGGGATCGAGCAGAATCCGGCTTTGTTTCAATTGATGTTGGAAAATGTGTGGAGGGATAGTGCGATAGATGTGCCCCGTTGGCTTCGGGGATATGCTTTACAGCGTTATGGACGATCGGATGCCCGTGTGGATACTGCGTGGGGGATACTTTTGAAGACAGTTTATGCCGGTGGGTTGGGAGAAGGCGGTCCGGAGTCAATTATTGTATCGAGGCCGATGACGGAGGCCTGGGGGGAGAGGGTAAGGACCAAGTTGGATTATGAGCCGGCGGAACTGGTGAAAGCGTGGGGATTGTTTGTGCAGGCTGCTGATAGATTGGGCGGTGAAGGTGTGCGGGGTAATGGGGGGAGCGATGGATTTCGGTATGACCTGGTGGATATTACGCGGCAGGTGCTGGCGAACTATGCGTTGCCTTTGCAACAGAAATGGGTGTTGGCGTATTTGCAGCATGATGTGGCGGGATATGACCGCTATACAAACGAATTTTTGGAATTGATGGATGATATGGATATTTTGTTATCGACGCGAAAGGATTTTTTGTTGGGCAGGTGGATCGGGGATGCGCGGAGGTGCGGCGTCGATGCTGCGGAGAAAGACCTGTATGAAAAGAATGCCCGGGATCTGATAACGCTCTGGGGAGATAAGGAAAGCGGGCTGCATGAGTATTCGTGCCGGCAGTGGGCGGGGTTGATCAGGGATTTTTACAGACCGCGATGGGAGCAGTATTTTGTTTATCTGCGTCACAAGTTTGTTTTGGGTGACAGAATGGAAACCACGGATTTCGAACAGTCTATTAAAGATTGGGAGTGGAAGTGGGTAAACACCAATGGGGTTGTATACCCGGAAGAGCCGGTGGGGGATGCGGTGGAAGTGGTCAGGAGAATGTATAAGAAATATGCGCCACGTTTATAGTTTTCTTCTTGGTTGTGTCTTTGTTTTGTTTGCAAGTGCTCAGCAACCGAATGATCACATCTTTCCTGCGGCAGCGGCTGCCAGGGCTTCGATCAGTTTTGACAGGAACGGATTTTTTGTAAATGGCAAGCGGACCTTTCTGGTGTCGGCGGGTATGGAATATGCGCGGGTGCCGAGGGCTCTGTGGGCTGATCGACTCCTGCGGCTGCAGCGTTGTGGGTTTAACTGTGTCGAGATATATACATTTTGGAATATTCATGAACCCCGGGAAGGGGTTTTTGACTTTAAGGGCGAGAATGACCTGGATGCTTTTTTGAAGCTGGTGAAGAGGATGGATATGTATGCGATAGTTCGTGTGGGGCCTTATTATTGTGCGGAGTGGGATAATGGAGGATATCCGTTGTGGCTGAAGTTCAAGCCTGGATTGAGGGTAAGGGAACCCAACGCTATTTTTGAAAAATATGTGGGCCTGTTCTTTGACAGGCTGATGCCTATTGTGTCTTCCAACCAGATACATAAGGGTGGGGCGGTGATCATGGTGCAATTGGAAAATGAACATCCTGCGGGTTGGGGGACGGACGAGCCGAACAGCTATTTTTCTTTTTTGCGGAAGAGGGCGTTGGCGTTGGGATTGGAGGTGCCTTATTTCTTTAGCGGGCTTCATCATGACAGTGATCCGGCGGGGGAGACTTTGTCTTTGAGGGACCCGGCGAGGCCAAATCCATGGTTCTCGACGGAGTTCTGGAGCGTATGGTATAATGGCTATGGGTCGGGGGATTCGGCTGCGCGTGTGTTTGAGCACAGGACCTGGAAGATCATAGCGCGGGGCGGAGGCGGATACAACTATTACATGGCTCATGGCGGCAGTAATTTTGGGTATACGAATAATGATGAAGATGCAGCATCCTATGATTATGGTGCGGCTGTGGGGCAGGCGGGCGATCTGCGGCCTATTTATTATGCTTTTAAGCGGGCGGCGTTTTTTGCCAGGAGTTTTGCTTCTGAATTGTGTACGCCGGATGCTATAAGCTTTTTGGATAGTGCGTCTGAGACCATGCCGGTGGTGCATGATTGTGCCTTGACGGGTACGGTCAGATTGGTAGGTAATACGATGCCGATATTTGGCAAGTTTGGGACTACACTGATCGTATACGGTACCGGAAGGTTGAGTTTTTTGAATAAGGGTCAACTGGTCCCGCTGGAGGTGGCGGCGCCTTTGAACGGAGAGCCGGTGAGTTATAGCGTGGGCGATGTGAGGGTGTTGGCTATGAATAAGGAGATGGTGGACCGATGCTGGGTCGTTGGAGACAGGATCATTGTCGGACCGCGATATGTGGGAAAGGTGGAGGTCAACGAAGGGCGTTTGTCTTTGGAGACGGAAGATACAGTTGGGGCGCTGGTGTATTCGGGGGCGAGGACTATTCGATTGGCCGCGCGACCCGGCGGGCGGATTTTGAAGGGACAAGGTGTTTTGGGTAGTTGGCAGCGGCGGTGGGTGACGGGTGTGGCTGCAACAGACTATAATGATAGCTCATGGAAATTTAGCGAATGGCCTTTGCAGATGGGGGCTGATGGGAATACGACGGCAAATGCATGGTATCGGACGAGGGTGACGGTTGATGAACAGGGCTTATATACTTTACTGATAGAGGGTGCGGACCGGGCCAGCCTCTTTGTGGATGGGCAGGCGACGGGAGTGGTCAATATAAGAGATGGGGCGATCCCTTTGCAGCTTTCTGCGGGCAGACATGTGCTGGCGGTTCTGCTATCACATGATGGACGGGACAAGCTGGCGGCTTATATCGGGGGGATGGATTCGGTGGCGAGAAAGGGGTTGTATGGAAGGGCATTGCTTGTAAAGGGTGGGCCGGCTGTTAAAAATCTTACGGATTGGCGGGTGTTGAAGGGGGAGTGGAGACCGTATAAGATCGGGGAGGATGTCTTTAACAAAAAACAGGGGACGGCCTGGTTTGAGACGATATTGCCGGATGTGGCGGAGGGAGTGAAGCAGGCGGAATTAAGATTTAGCAGTGTCGATGAGAATGCGGTGGTCTATCTTAATGACCGGAAGGTATTGAGACATGATGGGTGGAATTCTCCTTTTAATATATTGATCGATCGAATAGATACGATGAAGCGGCCGATACGAATGACCGTGTTTGTCGAGAATTATAGCAATGAAGGAGGAATTGATCAGGCGGTGCGGTTCTCGCCCTGGGTCTCACCGAAGGAAGTGAAGGGATGGCGGATGATGGGTGGGGTGGGTGCAAGGCAGGGAACTGCGCCGGGGCCCTGTTGGTGGAAAAATGATTTTACTGTACCGGAGAATCCGGGATCTATAACGGTGTGGCGGGTCATCACGGAAGGGCTGGGGCATGGGTCGGTGTGGGTGAATGGGCATAATCTGGGGAGGTATCCGGAGAAGATACCCGTAAACGGCGTTTATATTCCGGAGTGCTGGCTGGTGAAGGGAAAGAATAGTTTGATGATCCTGGATGAGGATGGGAGGGATGCAGGCCGGGTGCGGATTGAAGCGGAGGTTGCGGCGAGCAGGCCGGTGGAGACGATAGGGTTGGACGATGTGCTGCATTGGGTCGATCCTTTGATCGGGACGGCGAAGAGTGATGTCTTTACGCGTTGGGGGGATGAAGGGGGGACTTATCCGGGTGCGGTTGCGCCATCGGGTTATATGCAGCTATCTCCTGAAACGAGGCGGGTTCCGGTGAGGGGGTATGATTTTCGTGATAGCCTGATCTATGTATTTAGCTGTATGCATCATCCGAGTGGATTTCCGGGTGGGTCGGCGGGCAGGTTTTTTGTGATGCCGTTGCATGGGGATAGTGGTGGTGGAAGGCCGTTTTCACATGCGGAGGAGGTGGCGGAGCCGGGATATTATAAGGTGAGGCTTAGGGATGACGGGACAGTGGTGGAGGCGGTGGCTACGGTGAGGACGGGTGTGTTTAGAATTACGTTTCCGGGCGGAGTGGAACCGAAAATATTTGTTGGAGATACGGCGGGGTCTGCATTTGTTTTTAGTGAACCATATGTGAGTCGGCGAGGGGAAGTGTATTCATTTACGAAGAGTGCGGTGAGACGGAGCATTCTTATCCGTGTGAGCAGCGCTTCGGCCGGCGCGGAAAGTGCGCGAAGGAATATTGACAAGGAATGTGTGGGGAGTTTTGAGACTTTGAGGTCGGCGGTGGCGCAAGAATGGCGGAAGGCGTTGTCTGCGGTTGAGGTGGAGGATGATAACAGGGCCAACAAGACGATATTTTATACGGCTTTGTATCATTCGTTGCTGGTGCCATGGGTCATATCGGATGTGGATGGTAATTACCGGGGGGATGATCACCGGATCCACCGGGTGATGGGCCGCAGTGAGTATGGGCAATTCTCCCCCTGGGACAGCTATAGAAGTCTGCATCCTTTATTGACCTTGTTATACCCGGAGAAGCAGTCCGCGATGCTGCAGTCTCTATTAGATATATATCAGCAGGCAGGGTATCTGCCGATAGAGTCGATGACCGGGAATCATGTTGTTTCGATCATCGTGGATGCTTACCGGAAGGGGATCAGGGGGATCGATACGGGAACGGCTTACGATGCGATGTTGAAAAGTCTTATCCGGGGACCTTTTCAGCAGGAAGATCGGGCTGTATATGCTGAACGGGGATATATTCCGCTGACTCATCCTGAATCTGTCACCAGGACGGTAGAATATGGATATGATGACTGGGTGCTGGGGCAGTATGCGGGGAAGGTCATGGGGGATAAAGAGATGGAAAAAAGGTTGGAATATCGTAGCGTGGCTTATCGTCATTTGTTGTATACGCCTTCTTTGTTGTTGTTGCCGAAAGAGGGGGATTCTTTTCGTGTGAGGCCGGGTAATTCGGGATACAAGGAAGGGGATCCCTGGGTATACAGCTATTTTGCGCCGCAGGATGCGGAAGGGCTGATCGACAGGATGGGCGGGGAGGTTGATTTTTCCTTGCGACTGGATTCGGCGTTGAGCGATGGGCGGCTTGTCTTTGACAATGAGACGATGTTGCATGTCCCCTATTTCTTTAATGCAGCGGGGCGATGGGATCTGACGCGCAAGTGGGTGGAAAAAATAATGAAGGAAAGATATAGTGACCGGCCGGGCGGGTTGCCGGGGAATGATGATCTTGGGGCGATGTCGAGCTGGTATGTTTTTAGTGCGTTGGGGTTTTTCCCTTTTTGTCCGGGGAGTCCTTCGTATTCGCCGGGTGTCCCGCTCTTTAGGAAGGCGGTATTACATCTCGCAGGGGGGCGGCAGTTGGTGATTCGTCGCGGAGAAGGGGATGGTGGCTGGTTGTTGAATGGGCGGGCTTTTGATTCGACGGAGCTCTCCCATGGGACAGTTATGGCTGGAGGGGAGCTGGTATATAGAGAAGGAGGAATTTTGAGGGTTCAAAAGCGCGAAAGACCGGTCTTTGAATTGTCGGGGGTGCGGATCGCGAAGGCGCATGTGGGACCGGGTGAGGTGAATACTATTTATTTTTCGTTATGGAATAAAGGGCTTGTGGGGGTGAAACGGCTGGTCTTACTCGCGGGAGGAAAGGCGGTGGGAAGTGTAAATTGTTTGTTGGGTGCGGGTCAGAAAGTCAGCGATTCGTTATCGTTTCGACTATATGAGCGGGGAACTGTGATGACGGTGTTTGGAGGAATAGGTGCGGGATCGGTAGAGGTGGTGGCGCCTTTGGGAGCGATGCCGGAGTTGCCGGAGGTATCCGCGATCGACATGAGGGTAATGGTGAGGGAGGGAGATAGTTTGCATTTGCGGTATACTTTGAAGAATGTGGGATGGGAGCGGAAACAGTTCCGGCTGCCGGTGAGGGTGGATGGAGAGGTGAGGAAGGTGGATACTGTGTTGTTGCTGGCAGGGGAGGAAGGAGTACGGTCGGCGGTGCTTTCGGGTGGCTCTGTAGGATGGCATGACCTCAAGATCGGGGAAAAGGTACAACGATTCCGGGTCTATCGGTCGGCGGAAGATGCTGTGGTGCTGGACATAGACACTACGTTTCGGTCAGGGAAGGATAAGTATATACGAATAGCGGGTAATTCAAACCTTGGAGATCTGGGGGAACGGCTGACGATGTTGTTATGGGTGAAGCCGGAAGAAAAGCGTAACGGGCTGGTTGATATTTTTTCTAATGGAGATAATCATGTGCTGCAGATTGTCGATGGACGGCAGCTGACCTTTTTTGCCGGTGGTTGGGGAAGAGGTGATAATACCGTAGATCTTCCGGCGGATTGGATCGGACACTGGCATCTGATCGCGGGAACATGCGGCGCTGATGGGTTGCGGGTATATATTGATGGGGAACTCAAGGGCTTTACGCCGCTGGAAAAAAGCGTACATTTATTTGGGGGAGACAATAGCTGGATCATCGGCCGGAATGATGAGTTTCCGGGGCAAAGGATCTTTGTTGGAAGCGCCCGGAGGCCGAGAATCTATCAGGAAGTGTTGTCGGGTGAGGATATTTTATCTATTTATCGTACCGAAAGAAATAATCCATGAAATATTTTTTGTTATTGAGCGCCCTGACGTGTGTAACGATCGGGGCTTTTGCGCAGGCGAATGATAAACTTTGGTATCGGCAGCCTGCGGCGGTGTGGACGGAAGCTTTGCCTGTGGGGAACGGAAGGATGGGAGGAATGGTCTATGGCGGGGTGGGCGATGAGGTCATCTCGTTGAATGAGGCGACGTTGTGGTCGGGCGGGCCGGTGAAGGACTCGGTGAATCCGGAGGCGAAGCAGTATCTGGCGCCTTTGAGAAAGGCTGTGTTTGCGGAAGATTATCCGGCTGCGGTGGAACTGGCGAAGAAGATGCAGGGTGTGTATTCGGAGAGTTATCTGCCGTTGGGGGATTTGCGGATACATCAGGATTTTATTGGAGGGGCTAAGCCGTCGGCCTATGAGCGGGAGCTGGATATACGGGATGCGGTGGCGCGGACGAAGTATACGGTTGATGGGGTAGAATATGTGCGGGAGGTGTGGGTCTCCGCGCCTGACCAGGTGATGATGGTGCGGTGGACGAGCAGTAGGGCGGGGGCGCTGGATATGAAGATATCTGCGTCCAGTCTTTTGCGGAATGAGCATGTGGTGGAGGATGGAGCCTGGGTGATGAAAGGCAAGGCGCCGGTGCATGTTTCTCCAAGCTATGTAGATTATGACAAAGAGCCGGTGGTTTATGACGATAAAGATGTTCATCGGGGGATGCCATGGAAGATGATGACCAGGGCGGTGAGTAAGGATGGGGCGGTAAAAGTGGATACGAGTGGGATAAGGGTAAGTGGCGCATCATCGGTTGTGTTGTATGTTTCGATGGGAACGGGGTTTAATGGATTTGATCGTGCTCCGATGAGCGAGATGAATTTGAAGAAGGCAGGGGCTGATTTACGTCGTGCCATGGTACGGTCGTATGCGTCGGTGTGGAGGGATCATTTGACGGATGTGCACAGGTATTTTGATAGGGTATCGTTGAGGCTGGGGGTAAAGGGGGAGGCGAGTAAAGCAGAGGGCGCGGGGCCGACCGACGAACGGCTGGCGGCATATACGAAAGGTGGCAGTGATCCGGGGCTGGAGGCTTTATATTTTCAGTATGGGCGTTACCTGCTGATGGGCAGTTCGCGGACGCCAGGTGTGCCGGCGAATCTGCAGGGGATCTGGAATGCGGAATTGCGGGCTCCGTGGAGCAGTAACTATACGACGAATATCAATGTGCAGATGAACTACTGGCTGGCTGAAGAGTGTAATTTGTCGGAGATGACGGCGCCGCTGAATGAATGGATGGAAGCATTGCCTGTGACGGGGCGGAAGGCGGCGCAGGAATACTATGGTGCGGGGGGATGGGTGGTGCATCATAACAGTGATATATGGGCGCTGGCTACGCCGGTAGGGGATAAAGGCAGGGGTGAGCCGAAGTGGGCGAACTGGCCGATGGGCGGAGCCTGGCTGGTAAGGCATCTTTGGGAGCATTATTTATATACCGGTGACCGGAGGTTTTTGAAGGATACTGCTTATCCATTGATGAAGGGTGCGGCGGAATTTATATTGGACTGGCTTGTGGAAGTTGGGCGGGCGCCTGGGGCAGATGGGCGCCTGCAGGCAGACGGACGTTTGCACCCCGATGGGGCTGGGTTCCTGGTGACGGCGCCGTCGATGTCACCGGAAAATGATTTTATATATGGAGATAAAAAGGTGGCGGATGTTTCCGTTGCTACGACGATGGATATGAGTATTATCCTGGATCTGTTTGACAATCTGATCGCGGCGGATTCGGTGTTGGGGGTTGGGGCGTCGGGAGCGGGCGCGGGCGGAGCGGAGGTCCGGCAACGGGTGCCGGCGGCGGGAACGGGCGTTGCCGGGAGAGGGGATGATGGCGGGATCGGTAGTGTCGGGGAACGGGGAAATGATGCAGAGTTCCGCCGGCGGGTGGTGTCGGCGAGGGATCGGTTATTTCCTTACCAGGTGGGTAGTCAGGGGCAATTGCAGGAATGGTATAAGGATTATCCTTCGCCTGACCCGCATCATCGTCATGTGTCACATCTTTACTCGCTTTATCCTGCGCATGAGATCTCCGTGCTGAGGACGCCGGACCTGGCAGAGGCGGCCAAACAGTCCCTGATATTGAGGGGTGATGTGGGCACGGGTTGGAGTATGGCATGGAAGGTCAATCTGTGGGCGAGGCTTCAGGATGGCAATCATGCCTATCGGTTGTTCAGGCATTTGCTGCGGCTGACAAGGGACGATGAAGTGAGGATGGGAGATGGAGAAGGCGGGGGGGCATATCCTGATCTGCTGGATGCGCATCCTCCGTTTCAGATAGATGGTAATTTTGGCGGCGCTGCGGGGATCGCGGAGATGTTGTTGCAGAGCCAGGATGGGGATGTGCATTTATTGCCGGCATTGCCGGATGCG
>DATJJA010000151.1:0-26758 GCA_035492595.1 Puia sp. | reverse complement strand
CTGGACAAATTCGGCTATACGATGTCGTGTAATACGCTGCTGAAAGACCCTAATGTGAAAGAGGATGATCTGCGTGGCTACCTCGCCGCAGGGGTGACCTGGGGGGCAGTAAATGAAGGCGATGTGGACAAGCTGGTTCAGAAATATGCCCTGCTCAAAGGCAAGGAAGTCATCGTGGAGACCAAATTGACATTCCCCGATACGGTGCTGCGGGCGATATTTCAGCAGGTCGCGGCAGATGGCTGGGGGCAGGCCAATAAAAAACAGCTTTCCCGGGCGATGGCGGCGGCTATGACCTGGCTGCCGGAATTCAAGTCCCGGGCGGTGCTCCAGGAGAGACAGGATGTCTATGCTCCCTTATGGGCCAACTTCCTGGATAACCCCGGCCAGGATCCATCGGACTTTGCAGCTCTTGCGGAATCGGAGATCCAGGGCGGCGGGGATGAAGATCACCTGGCGGAGTTTGAGGCTAATTCGGCTAATTGGGTTTTCGGAAACTCTTTTGCGGGCGTCATTCGCAGCAATCCCGGATTGCAGGACCGCTTTAAGGACTTTATCACCGGGATCGTGGAATTACAAAATAAGATAAAGGGCCAGTCACGATATACCGATCTCGATCAGGCTTACAACAATATGGCGAGCTGCCTGTCCTATCACTTTGGGCTTATCGCGTCGGCGCGTTTTCTTTTGCAGAACGCTATCGATCTGAACCTGGCAAAGGATGTGAAGAAGGTGCTGACTTTCACGTATGGGCCGGATAATGATCAGACGGTGATCACCTGCTCGGTGGTTTAGGTTGCGGCGACCGGGTGGGTGGCTGTGTGATGGCGGTGGCGCGCGGTTGGGTGGGTGATGGCGTGATTGGGGGGCGCGCGGTCGGGTGACGGCGACTGGTTGGGTGGCCGGGTGATTGGGGCGGCGCCGGTGCGTCTGGCGCGCGCTCGCGGGTTGCTATTTCAGCGATCTTGCTGCTACTCCCTCCTTTGTGATCTTTACGGGCTGGATCGTGCCGTCCGGACCGAACGCCATTTTGTCGATACAGACGACCCGGTGATTGGCATCCGTTTCGCCAAGCGGGCGGCGGTGATAAACGATATAATAATCGTCGGTTCCCGGAATATGAATAATGGAATGATGTCCCGCGCCGGTGGCAACGGCCATGTCCTGCTGCAGGATCTTGCCGATCCGCCGGAAAGGCCCGACAGGTGAATTGGCTACCGCATAGGCAACGGAATAATCAGGGCCGCCCCAGCCTCCTTCCGACCACATAAAATAATACTTGTTATTACGACGGAACATATAGGGGCCTTCAACGTAATGGTCGGGGGTAATCTCCTTGAACGTGGCGCCATCGGCAAAAGGAAGGAAGCCGGTGAAGTCGGATTTTAGCCGCGCTATATTACAATGCTTCCAGCCGCCATAGATCATATAATACTGCCCGTCGATGTCCTGGAAGACGGCCTGGTCGATGGGCTGTGCGCCATTGTGAAATTTGTCGATGAGAGGATGGCCAAGATAATCTTTATAAGGCCCTTCGGGCTTGTCGGCCACCGCCACTCCGATGCCGCCGCTGGCTGAATCGTTCTGGATGTCGCCCGCACCAAAGAAGAAATAATATTTTCCCTCTTTTTTTGTGATGGCGGGGGCCCACATGGCGCGTTTGGCCCATTTGACGGCGGTCGTGTCGAGGATGCCGGGATGTTTTTGCCAGTGGATGAGGTCGGTGGACGAAAAGGCGTCGAAAAAGACCTGGTCTTTGTATTTCGCGGAATAAGTGGGGAAGACCCAATAGGTTTTGTCAAAGATGGCTGCTTCGGGGTCGGCGTACCAGCCCATAAAAATGGGATTGCCGGAGGTGATGGCGCCGGCGACAGTGGCGGCGGGATTTGCCTTGACACTTGCGGGGCCAGCTCCGGATTGAGGCATGACTTGCCCCTGCGCAACTGCGCCACAAAGAAGTATCGCTGTCAGAAAGCTGAGTTGTCTCATGTAGGTTCTTTATAAGAATATGCAATATAATAAACCTAAACGGGTATGCGTTCTTTGGGCTAACTTCTAAATCCGACCAAATGAAAAAATTTACTCTTTTCGTTGCAATTTGCATGTCCTCTACCGTATTATTTGCTAAAGACGTTCCCAAATCCCACAGTCGCATTCCCAAAGTTTATGTTATGATGAAGCAGGGCAGGTTGATAGAAGTCAACAATGGCCATCGGAAAGTAGTCAGAAGAGATATGACACTGGTCAATTCGACGACCATACACCCCAATGGGTCTATCGATGCTTCCAGCGGCCAGAGTTTACAGTTGAAAGAGGATGAATATATGACTATGGACGGAAGGATCCGCAAGCTGAAAGATATGGGTCGTCGTCATTCGAAGTAATGAAATAAAAAAAGCCCGCTCATTCCGAACGGGCTTTTTTTATGTTGTAATAAGCTTACTGTACGACCAGCTTCTGTATCGTCACACTACCATCGGCAAGGGTTAAACGCACGAGGTAATAACCTTTCGGCCAGCTGGCTGTCGAAACGTCTTTCGCGTTCTCTGCGAACACCATTTGCTGGAATAGCGATCCGCCACTGGTGTAGATATTGACTGTTTTAACACCGGTGCTGCCCGTAGTGATGGTGAACACTCCATTGGTCACGGGATTGGGGTAGATCTTCATCTGTGCATCGGCGGCGCCGGCAGGATTGATCACCCTGATTGTCGACAGGACCTGGCTGCCACTGAACTCGTTCGCCCTTATACGATAATAGAGGCGTGTCGCCGGCGTATTCGCGTCGGCATAGGTATAGCTAAGCGCAACGGCTATCGCAGGAACTGTTGCGATGCGGCTGAAGTCGGTGCCATTGGTGCTGCGCAGGACGTCAAATGAGGCTACGTCTCGTGGGATCCCCGTCTTCCAGTCCAGCTGTACACCTGTACCCTGGCGAATGGCCGTAAAGCTCTCGAACTCCACCGGCAATGCACCCGGTGACGAAGACAGCGACAAGGTCGTTGAGAATTTCTTGAGATTATCTTCTCCCAGGTCCTTGGCGGCTGCACCATCTCCGTAATAGTCGACGTCTCCGTCGTCGCTGATCATCTGGAGCTTGTCGGATGCAAATTGGTGACCGGCATCGTATACGGGAAGAGCAGACTCTGCATTCAGGTTCGTAATATCAAAGGAAGTGAGTTCGGACGGTGCGTCGGTTGCGACTCCCGTCCAGAGGTACAGCGCACCTGCGGAAAGGGAACCCCAGCTGCCCGCGACGATGAGGTATTTACCGTTGGGCAAAAGGACGAGATCGCGGATGCCGCGGCCACCAAGGTCCAGCTCTATCGGTGTGCCGATGGTGGCGCTGGTAGCCGTATGGCTGCTGCTGGTGGTATTGATGGCATTGAACCATGTCTCGAAATTGGCTATCGGGGCGATGACCGCTTTGGTGCGACTGGCAACAGGCACCAGCGGAGCCCGCAGACCGATATACATCGTCGTATTATCCGGAGCAAAGACCATTCCTTCGGCGTTGAACCCATCGATAGTCTTGGGATCTTTGCCGGCCGCCGCGCTGGCGCTGAAATTATAACCATGTGAATCACCCCAGCTGATCAGCTGTGTACGCAAACCCTGGATCCATCCGGCATTGGCTATTGTAGTGGCGGCATCCGTGCCACTGATGTCCGTGGCGATAAGCCTGTCGCGATTTGGCTTGAGGTTGAAGCTGCTGCTATTGCTCATGGAACCCAGCCAGTAAGAATGCCCGCTTACAGGATTGGTGGTGGCCGCCTCTATATCCAGCTCTTTCCAGTTGCCGGTGCTGCCATCGGTGAGCTGAAGAAGGTTGCCGGCATTGAAATCGAACGTCTTTACAGCCTGGCCTGAGATATTGCGGTTGAAGACATACAGCAAATTATGCTCGTCGTCACCAATCACCATAAAGTTATCGTCCAGCGGCAAGGCTGCGGAGGCATCGGAAATACCCGTAGAATAACTTGTAACGGGTGTTGTGACACCTGTTGAAGCTGCATAATTGAGCGTGTACGTAGTAAAGCTGGTGCCATCCCCAACGGTCAGCGTGATATCGGAATAACCTTTCGCGGCGGGAATGATCTTCAGCAGACGCGAAGCCCCGGTCCCGGTGAGGATGAGATTAGCTGCGGGTACAACCGTCAGATTACTGCTGGTTACCGTGAAGGTCAGGTCATCAACAGGAGTGGCGTCGTCTCCGATGGTAATAGCCACACCGAGGGTGCTGGCCGGATCGGTAGGATCATTGGTGACACCGCTGACAGCAAAGGAATTATCGGGAGACGCTGTGATGCCTCCGTCGATAAGATCGCTTGTGGAAGCTACGTCTATTCCGACTGTGGGTGCGCCTGGCACGACAACGACACAGGGACTATAATGTGTAACAAGGGAGCTGGTGCCGGGGCTGCCGATGTCGTTGCCGACGGATCTCACAGAACCTTCGCCATCGCCGACGGTAGAGAGGGTCCAGGCCGAGCTGATATTTTTTCCCAGGGCCGCCGGGCTGACCCAGGCGCTGGCATTGTTGGCCCTGACACCGCCGAGCGTCTGATCATCGTAGGTCAGGCGATCGACCAGGAGCTCGTTCTGATCATAAAGATTGATCTCGTCAGCGCGACCCAGGTTGGTCGTATTGCCGCCGATGATCTTTTGTCCGTTGCACAGCGCCCAATCCGTGCGGAAGGTACCCGCAGCAGTTTCTGTGAGAATAACGGACTCTCCGGGTTTTACGATGCCAAAGGCGGTTAGGCTGACGGCGCCGGGAGTCTCACCGTTGTCGGAAAAGCTCCAGCCGGTCATATCGATGGCAGAGGCGCCCACATTCGTAAATTCGATGAACTCTCCATTAGCACCCCCGTACATATACTCCGTGATCCGCATCAGTCGTGGGGATACGTCATCGTCGGCTATGGCAACGTTCTGTGTCGCGGTGCCAAGCGTTATACCGGAGGAAGGGCTGCTGATCGTCAGCACGGCAGTCTCGGGATCTTCTACTTCGGTGTCATTGAGAACCGTGAAGGTGGCCGTGCCTGTTGTCGCGCCATTGGGAATCGTGATGGTGGTGATATTTGGAGCTGCGGCGGCGGCACCCGAGAGGCTGTAGTCCGTGGCGGTGATATGCGTTCCGGACACGGTGAGCGTCATGGTTTGATTACCGCTTACTGCGGCCGAGGCGGTAGCTGTGACTGTCACAACGGTACCGGCCGCTTCGGATGCGGTGTTGGTGCTGACCGTAAGATTGACGGAAGGGGTAACGGGAGGAGTCCCGCCGGATGTTGTCGGGGTAAAGGCTACTCCTTTTATGATCGCTGCTGCGGGAGCAGTATATAAAGTCACAACGGTGCTGTTGATAGCGATGGCGGCATTATAACCCGCATCATCGGTATATTTCATGAGGCTGTTGCCTCCGGCGGTACCGTTGCCGGAAGAGATATACAACTCTGCGCCGGCTCCGGACTTCTTTGCTGCCATGCCATAACCGAGGTTGGCTGTTGTATAAGTGCCATTGGCCGTCCAGACGCCGCTTACCAGGGAGTACTTCGACAGGGTGCCGTCGGAACCGATAGTATAAAGTATGTCATGGCTGGCGCCGTTGGAACCGGATGAGATCAGATAAAAATCCGTAAAAGTTCCCTGGACGGTGGTCAAACCGGGCAGGGCGGTTATCGTGCCCCCGCTTGCTGCCGAAACCGTGCTGACCGCGCCTGCGAGCTTGGCGCTGCCGACGTAGACCGTTCCGCCAAAGGATTTTGCGCTGAGGATGTTTGCAGCCGGACTTGCCGCTACCGCGCCATTCGTATAAATACCACCCTGATCGGCGATGAACCAGTTGAGGTTGTCGATGCTGGTGACACCACGGGACTGATTACCGGATGTGCCGGTGTAGGTCGTGGCTATGGAAAAGTTCTGGCTGCCGTCGAGCACACCGACACCGCGTGGATTGAGGACATTGCTATTGCCGGTCGTAGTCGCATTGTTAGCACCCACAAAACAAAGCAGCGTGCCATCGTCGGTATTGGCAAGGTAGCCGGTGGAGCCGGCACTGCCGGACATTCGAAAGGCGTTGGTCCCTGTGCCGGGAATTGCCTTGCTTGTGATAAAAGACTGGCCTGCATCGGTAGTATTGAACTCCAGGATAGTGCAGGTCGTGTTGGAAGCGACCGCATCCCCCTGAAGGATGGCGATGTGGCCGGGAGCCGCAAATTGGGCATGAAGAGCGACTGAAAGTGAGAGGGTTAGGATGGAAAGAGCGAGAATACGTAAAACTCTTATCATAAGCTTCGTAGTTTTACGCAAAGGTTTCGGGATGGCGTTATGCCAATGTTACGGTTGTATTACCATAGTGTTAAGCGTGGAGGCGACGACGATAGGCGCTGGGCTATTGCAGCTGCGGCGGGTGATCGTTGCTGTGGCGGGTGGCTTTGGGGGACGAGTATTGGCGCAGGGGACGGGGTGCGTTATTCTGCCAGGAGCTTCTTGGCGAGGGCGCGGTCAAAATGGCCCCATTTGTCAGCATTCCGGATGACTTCTACCAGTTCCATACTGGTGAAGGACAAAAGATAATAATCCGGGTCGATATCGTTTAGTCCAGGTTGATAGTATTCTTCGAGCACCTGGTTGGCCCGGTCGAAATCGCTGGCTTTTACCTTCAGGGTGATGGGGGGCTCGGAACTGACTCCGATGATGATGGGATCGACAAGGGAAGTCTTGTTCTCTATGAGGAGTTCGATGCCGGCCTGCTGCAATTTGTCCGCGATGACGGCCGCGAGACGGAAATCATTGAATTTCTGAAAGGTTTGAAAGACTTCAGCCATGATGAATGGTTTGGATTGCGAAAGGAAATTACGTTATTTTAGGCCAAATAACCAAAGATGAGAACTAAGCTATTGCTTTTCATACTGTTAGTATGTGGTTTTTCCCTTTTTGCGCAGACCCGGACAGAGGGCTCCGCCGCTGTGAGCGCCCCCTCTTTTATCACCGACAGCCTGGACAGCTATATCCGGCGGGGGATGAAGGACTGGCAGGTGCCGGGGCTGGCCCTGGTCATCGTAAAAGACGGCAAAATAGTGGTAGCAAAAGGATATGGGGTAAAGGACCTCCATTCAAAAGAGGCGGTAGATGAGAACACGCTTTTTATGATCGCCAGCAATACGAAACTCTTTACGGCTACGGCGCTGGCTCAGCTGGAATACGATCACAAGCTATCGCTGGATGACAAAGTCTCGAAATACATCCCCGATTTTCAACTATACGACCCTGTTAGTACGCAGCTGGTATCTCTCCGGGACATCCTCAGCCATCGTATCGGGACAAAAACGTTCCAGGGTGACTTTACGTTCTGGAACAGCAACCTGAGCAGGGAAGAGATCATTCACCGGATCCGGTTATTGAAACCCGGGAGTCCTTTCCGGCAGAACTGGGGTTATTGCAACAGCTGTTTCCTGGCGGCGGGGCAGGTGATCCCCAAAGTTACGGGTAAGGCATGGGAGGACTATATACAGGACAGTTTGCTGGGGCCTTTGCAGATGACGCATACCTATACGAGTCTGAAGTTGGTGCCTGCTTCGGCAAAGCTGCCACAACCCTATACCACAAGCTTTACGGGCGAACTGCATCCCGTGCCTTTGGATCACTGGGACAATCTTGGTCCTGCGGCTGACCTGATCAGCAATGTGTCGGATTTGAGTCATTGGCTCCTGTGTCAGCTGGATAGCGGGCGGTATGACGGAAGACGGGTCCTGCCCTTTGCTGTTCTGCAAAAGACGAGGGATATCAATTCGATGATCACCAGCCGGAAGTCAGCTGTGGTGCCGACCAACTTTACCGGGTATGGTCTGGGACTGGAAGTCGGCGATTACAATGGGCGCCAGGCCTACTGGCATACCGGGGGTGCAGCCGGTATGGTCAGCATGCTCACTTTTGTGCCGGAAGAACAGCTGGGTCTGGCGATACTGACGAACCAGGACAATCAGGACTTCTATGTGGCGCTGAGGCATCAGATCCTCGATGCTTATCTGGGTGTTGGCTATCGGGATCGGAGCGGGTATTTATTGAAGCAATTTACAGCAACAATGAAGGATACGCTGAAGACCATCGGGGAGTGGAAGGCAAGAGTGAAGGGGACTGCGCCGCCACTGGCTTTTGAAAATTATTGCGGGCGGTATACGAATGGCGTTTATGGTTCTTTGGATATCCGGCGGGAAGGAGGAAGGTTGACGGTGAAGTTCAATAGTCATGATGACCTGACGGCGAAGATGGATTATATGGACAATGGGGAGTGGTTGTTACAATACGATAATATCGAGTATGGGATTTTTCAGACGAAGTTCGAAGTGAAGGGGAATAAGGTGGTTGGATTGGAGACGAAGCAGAGTGATTTTGTGGAGTATGACGGGTATAGGTTTGTGAAGGAGTAGGGGGAAGTTTGGAGAAGAAGCGGGGGGTGAATGAGGGGTTATTTCCTATTTCGCCAATTGGGAGGGAATTTTACTTTGTCGAGGGTTCTTTTTGCTGCTTCGGTTTTTTTGATCACATAGGGGTCATTGCTATGATCTTTCATAGTAGGATCTACCTTAATGGAGTCGAATTGGATTTCCTCTTCGCGATGGCCTTTGATCTTATCTTTCATAGCGGTTGTTTTAATGCAAATCTAAATGAATTTCGATTGATATTTTCAATAAGATTTACGCTTTACCACGAAACCTATATAGTTTTTTATCCTGATAAAGGGCTCTATTTCATTGTCTTCTGTGACGCCGCAAATAGTGAATAGTTTTTTGATGTCCTTAAGTCTGCGATTGATAGCCATTCGGTATAATCTGTTGCGACTGGCAGTACTCCCTTCTGCATATATTTCCGCGTTTGGAAACATATTAGTAAAATGAAGGGCGATATGAGCAATAGTTGCTAAGATCTTATCTGCATCCTCATTATTGCTAATCACGGAATCATCTATGAACATGCCTGCCTCATCTTCATCCAGATCGCCAAATACCAAATTAAAGAATTCACCAGCATCGTTGCTGAATGGCTGGAAACGGACAAGCTTCCTTATACGGCCCTTGGATCCCTCACTATAAAACTCATATTCAAAATGGTCGATCGATTTAATAACCTCATATCTCTCCAGATTCATAAAATTCCAATTAGGGAGGCAAAGGAAGTAAAATGCAAAATGCGGGAAAAAATAATCGTATGTCACTGCGGTGATATTGCAGTGGTTTTTAAACTTTGGGTTCTGGCGGCGGTCAATTGATCCTGACAAAACCTTTTGATATGGGAATGCGCCGGATAATTTTTGTAGTGACCCTGGTTATCGGGATGGTGTGTAAGGCGAGGGCGCAAACAGGCGCATTGGCACCGGCGCTAACGGCGGTATCGGCACCGACGGCGGCGCAGTCGCAGGGGCGGTTTGATAAGGTAGATGCGTGGTTAACAGACAATGTAAAAGAGATGGGCGGCCGCGCCATCCTCCTGGTCTATAAGGGCGGGAAGGTCGTCTATGTAAAGTCGGTCAATGACATGAGCCGGCGTCAGAAGATGGTCAATAAATATATTGCGAGGCGGCAGGGGAAAGAAGCGGACCTGGAGGATTATACCATGCAGAGCCGCCAGCCCGTTGCAAGCTGCAGCAAATGGTTCAGCGCCGCGCTGGTGATGACGTTTGTAGATGAAGGCCGGTTGAGCCTGTCAGATACGGTGGGTAAATATCTGCCGGTATTGTCGGCGCATGGTAAGGGCGGCATCACGGTAAAGCAATGTCTTTCTCATCTCACCGGGATCAAGGAGCCTCCGCTAAAAGAATCCATTAAGGAGATGAGGACTGTCAAGAGCATGGACCAGGCGATAGCCGCTATCGCGGAGATGCCTATGGAGGGCCAGCCGGGGAAAGTTTTTCACTACAGCAATGCGGGATTACAGATAGCAGGGGCCATCCTGGAAAAGATCAGCGGCGAATCTTTTGAGTCTTTGTTTGCAGAACGCATAAGCCGGCCGCTGGGTATGAAGAACACGGACTTTGGGAAGGGGCCGGTCGCGTTGCCCGCCGGTGGCGCCAGCAGCACACCGGAGGACTATATGCGGTTTCTCGTGATGATACTCGATAAAGGGATGTACAAAGGCGCCCGGATCCTCAGCGAAAAAAGCGTGGCCGAGATGCAGGTCAACAGGATCTCCCCCGATATCACCATTGCTTATTCTCCGGCCGAGACGCTGGGACTCAGCGCCGGTTACGGATTTGGCGAGTGGACCATGGGTTCTGCGGTGACCAGTCCCGGGTTGTTTGGAAGTTTTCCGTGGGTCGATCCGGGCGCGGGATATTGTGCGTTCCTGATGACCTTTTATTTGAAGAACGAAGGTCGTGGAGAGCGTTATAGTACGCTGAAGAAACTGGTGGAGGAGGCATTGTAGACGCTGTATCACAAAAGGACAAAAGTTGTATTGATTCCGGACGGTCAAATGCGGCAGAAACGAGTTTAAGAAATTGACTATCAGGTAGCTGTAAAAGTGGCACTCAATTGGCTCTTTTTTTGGGCACAACTGATTAACTCTCCGTATGTTCCGCAACTACATCAAGACTGCTTTCCGCAATATGCGACGTAACCCACTGTTTACAGGACTGAATATTTTTGGTCTGGCCACGGGGCTGGCTTGTAGCATTATCATATTTCTTTGGGTGCAGGATGAGCTGAGCTATGATAAATTTAATCCGGGCGCAGACCATATCTTCCGGCTGACGGCCAAAGTGAAAGATATCGAGTCTGTGGATGTGCCCCCGGCTTTTGTCACGGCTATGAAAAGCGAGCTCCCTATCGTAAAAAACACGACCCGCTGCATCCCTCTGCAAAAGATCATAACGGTAGGCACCCGTAAATTCGATGAGAAGCATATGTATTATGCGGACACTAATTTTCTGCGGATCTTTAACTATCCGCTGTTACGGGGAGACGCAGAATCCGTTTTGCAGGTGCCCGATAACGTGGTACTGTCAGAAGCAACGGCAATAAAATATTTTGGCAGTGCCGATCAGGCGATGGGAAAACCTATCTATATCGATAATGACATAAAAGGTACTACGCTGAAAGTGACGGGTGTGCTGAAAGATATTCCTTCCAATTCCCATCTCCAGTTCGATCTGCTGCTGCCGATGCAAAATTGGGACCGCCAGATAGCACAACCGCATCCCTGGAGATATTTTGATAGTTACGTCTATTTTCAGTTGGCTGACCAGGTGAAACCGGAGCCTGCAGTCATACAGAAGCTGGAGAAACAGATCAATGCCATGCGTAACAGGGCTATCCTCAATACCCAGGCAGTCCCTGCGACCATGTATATTCAACCCCTCACCGATATTCACCTGTATTCTCACTTTCGGCATGATGTCGAAGGGCAGGGAAATATCCAGTATGTCCGGATTTTTATACTCGTCGCCGTATTCATTATTTTTATTGCCTGTATCAATTTTATGAACCTGGCAACGGCGTTATCGGGTACCCGGGCAAAGGAAATCGGGTTACGAAAAACGGCAGGTGCCTTGCGTTGGCAGCTAACGGTACAATTCATCGGCGAGTCTATGCTGCTTTCCTTTATTTCGCTGGGCCTGGCCTTGCTGCTGGTATATGCTGCGTTACCCTTTTTCAATACGCTGGCTGCCAAATCCCTTCGGCTGGATTTGCTTGATATCCGGCTCGCAGGAAAGTTCCTGGCCATTGCGGCACTGGTTGGGCTGACGGCGGGGAGTTATCCTGCCTTGTATCTCTCTTCTTTTAATGTCATCAAGGTGCTGAAGGGTGGTGAGATCCTGAAAGGCAGGGGCTCTTTTTTACGCAACGGATTGGTCGTGCTGCAGTTCGCCATATCGGTCATCCTCATGGTCAGCACCATCGTCATCTACGATCAACTACGCTATCTTCATAACCGGGATATCGGATTCAACAGGGAAAACTTATTGTATATTCCGATGCCCGAAATAGGCGATCTTATGAATAATGCCGATGCGCTGCGATCTGCGTTGAGCCAATCTTCCCTGGTGGGTGACTATACGATCATCAGCGACCTTCCGACCGACCTGAACTCCCCGACCCCGTTGACATGGCGGGGTATGGAAAATGGATCATTGGTCATGTGCAACAGGCTGAATGCGGATGAAAATTTCACGAAGGCGTTTGGCATGAAAATGCAGACAGGCCGGTTCTATTCGGGAGACTTTAAAGGAAGTGACAGTGAATATGTGGTCAATGAAACCGCTGTAAGAGCCATGCAAATGGACCCGGCCGAGGCCCTGGGAAAGATGATCTCAGTCAGGGGACAGGAAGGGACGATCATCGGTGTCATAAAAGATTTTAATTTCGAACCGTTACATAAGCCCATCGAACCTTTGGTGATACGACGCCGGGCATTCGGTGACTTCCTGGTCCTGCGGACGGCGCCCGGCACTATGCGAAAGACCCTCTCAACGGCGCAAAACTGTTTTCAGAAAGTATATGGGAACACGCCCTTCTCCTATGGATTTATCGATCAGGACCTGGATCATCTCTATGCGGCTGAAACGCGGATGGGTACCCTCTTTAATATCTTCTCGGTGTTGTCCATCGTCATCTCCTGTCTCGGACTTTTTGGTCTCGCTACGTTTGCAACGCAAAGGCGCAGGAAGGAAATCGGTGTCCGCAAAGTATTTGGCGCGGGTGAAGCGGGTATTGTTGCGCTGCTGACAAAGGAGTTCCTGCGGCTGGTGGCTATTGCGCTGCTGATCGCTTTCCCTGTCGCCTGGTATCTTATGAACCAGTGGTTGCAGGGGTTTGTGTACAAGGTGAATATAAGTGTCTGGGTCTTTGTAATGGCAGGTGTGGCAGCTTTGCTGGTTGCCTTTGTTACTGTGAGTTATCAGACTATAAAGGCCGCACTGGCCAACCCCGTAAGATCATTAAGAAGTGAGTAGTGGTCAATAAATTGTTAAATAACATGTCCTTTTCACGGAGTTTTTGCGGAGTAGCTTAGTTTCCCGTCTGTAAATGAAACAGGCAAAACTTCTGCGGAAACTTCTGTTTGTGGTCTTTCTGGCTTTTTGTGGTGTTGTGGTGATGGGGCAGGATGATAAAAAAGTGCAGCTGACCGGAACTATCTATGATGCCTCTGCGCGCTTTGCCCTTCAGGGAGTCAGCGTAATGGGGGCGTCGGGGGCGGGTACTACGACGGATAGTCTGGGGCATTACAGGATCCAGCTTCCTGTGGGTGACAGCATTTACTTCTCTTACCTTGGCCGGGGGACAGCCAGGATACCGGTGAAAGATATCCCACAAGGTTTTCCCTTTGACATGAGCCTGGATGTGGCAATAGATTCTTTGCCGGCCGTATTTGTCCGGTCGCGGGACTATCGGACGGACTCGCTGGAGAATCGCCGCGAGTATAAGAAGGCTTTTGATTATGGCTACAGCTACCTGGATAAAATGAATGCCGGCCGTGGGGGGCGTAGCATCGGAGTGGGTATTGACCTCGATCTGCTGTTAGATGGAAAGAAGAACCGGCAGATGCTGGCTTTACAGAAAAGACTGGAATGGGAGGAGACGGACAAATACATCGACTTTCGATGGAATCGCGCCATGGTTAGACGCGTGACGGGTCTGGAGCCGCCGGCTCTCGACAGTTTTATGAGACAGTACCGGCCCAGCAAGGAATTTATTCAGAGCTGCGCGACCGAGTATGAATTTTATCATTACATCCGGGAATGGAGTAAATATTTCACGGAGGATTGGACGAAGGCACATGCGCCGGCGCCCGCGCCCGCACCCGCGGAGCGTGTGAAGGACTGAATTATGGTTTAAGGGCGGCCAATATGCGTGTATCGGCGGATGTTGTTCTTGCCCCTTTCGGATAATTATCCAGACGTGATTGCGCTGCGCGCGCTTCGGCCTCGCGGTGAAGAGCAATATAACAGCGATAGCTCAGCTGGTCTTCGACCCGCAGGTCCTGGTCCTGTAGATAAGGTTCGCCGACGCCCAGGTTCTCGGGCCATTTCTTTGCCTCTCCGATATAGTTCAATGCCTTTTTAAATTGTTTTTGATTGATGCTGCCGACGGCCTGCATCAGCAGCGCCTCGCGGTAAAGCTCCCGGCCGGCCGTGGCGCCTTCGAAGGGGATGATGTTGAGGTGATGCAGCAGCTGGACACAGGTTTCGTATTTTTTATTTACGAGGAGTGTTTTGGCGTAGAGCATTCCCATGATATAGTTGTCGGGGTGCGCGGTGTAGAACTGACCGGCCAATTGCCCAGCGCGGGTTGGATTGTCGTGTGTTAGTTCGAACTCGGCAAGAAGTTTCGTATACCGCCATGAAGGGTCGAGGGTGAGGGCTCGCTCCAGGTCGTGGTGGATATTGGAGGAATCGATGGCGGCTCTAAATGCGTAGAAGGGTGCGAAGTCGGGCTGATCTCTGCAGGCCCCAAGCAGCTGCCGGGCTTCACTGATGCGATTGCGATCTTTATAAATAAGTGCAAGCTGGTAACGAAGGAACCAGGAGGGTGCCGATGCGGAGGTGGCCGATGCCGGCGCGGGTGGCGTCGGTGCCGGCGAGGCCGTTGACGTCGAAGACAGGAGACTTTCCAATACTGCTGCTGTCTCCGACCGGAAGGGAAACGCGCGAACAGGATCGAGGGCGGCGAGGTCCAGCTGCTGATGGGTCAGCCAGGCTAACCAGATACGGACTTCCGCCACGGGTGGGCTTTGCCGCAGCACATTAATGGCTTCTTCGGTGCGGTTACAGTTATAGTACCAGATGGCCAGTTCGAGATAGGTCTCCTGGGGGAGCTCGCTGCGGATGAGGTCTTTGAATGCTGCGCCATGTTGTTCGAAACGCGCGAAATGATTGAGGGGGTCCAGCGTCAATAATGTGGCAAGGCTTTTTGCATAGAGGGGCTGGTCGTTAATGAGGTGTGCGGCCACAGTCTGCAGCTGGAGGGCTTCCATATTTTGCGATGATGCGGCCAGCGCTTTAGCTGCGGAGGCTGCGGCGCGTTGCGGGTTATTCTCCCGCAGGTAGAGCCGGGCCAGGCAGGTATATGCGGCGCTGCGCCATGCAGGTGTGAGGCTTGCGATGTCAAAGCCATCCCGGGCATCAGTGATGTGGCCCAGCTGAAGATTGACCAATCCATAGATGAAGTTGGCGCTGCCGTCTTCGGTATTGATGCTAAGGGCGGTTCTGGCCAGGGCCAGCGCCTCAGGATATCTTAGGTTGCGATACAAAAGCTCGGCCTTTTTTACGAGGGCCGGGAAGAAATATGCGTCTTTTTGCAGTGCGCTGTCGAGGGCAAGCTCAGCTGCCGCATAGTTTTTCTGATCCATCGCTTCGCAGGCGGCCAGGTAATGTCCGTAAGGGCTTGACCAGTTGAAGCCGGCGGGGGCGTCGACGGGCCGGGACAGATCGCCTGCTGTCGGTGAAGAGGACCAGGATAATAGTTGATTGCCGAGGGTGGCGGTGAGGGTGGGGCTCTTGCCACCTGGATCGCCGCTGGCGGCGGTGAGGCTGTCGCCAGCGCCGGAGAAGGAGATAGAATCAGCGAACAGCTGTAATGGCGTCGAATGGATCAATTTTTTGTAGACGATCTTCCCATTGGATGAAATGCGCAGTGTGTCTGTCAGCGATTGGGCCGGAGAAAAATAGATCTTTAGCTGATCGTTCTCCCGCAACACATTCAGCGCGCCATATTCGCTGGCGGAGACAAAACCGCGGGTGCCCAGTACCGGATACCAGTACTCTTTCCAGGTGTCGGTCACGTATGGAGCCAACGCCAGATGTTTGAACGGCGTCAGACTGCTCTGCTCTGTATTCTGATTGAACAGACGTCCGGATTGCAACTCGACGTACTGCCCGTCGGTATCCGAGAGCAGCCGGTCCCAGATCATGCCCTGGCGCGACAGTCCCCAGATCCAGATCTTTTTGCCCGCCTTGTCGTCGTGGGTGCCATAACGAACCATGCCAAGTCCTTCCTTATGCCAGTAGGTGCCGGAGAAGTCGGTGTATTTCCCAAAGACGTGATAGGATTTATATCCCCCGAAATCATTGTTGCGATAAAAAGACACATTCTTGCCATTCGCAGGATTGATCGGCCAGGAGCCATACTCGCCATTATGACCCAGGTATCTGTTGCCGGGATAAATGAACTCGAGGTCATCCCCTGCTTTAAGACCTGCATTCATCCAGTGATAGTAAGGCTGATCGAGGGGGGTTGTATTATACCAGATGGACTGGGTGGTAAAATACGCTTTGTCCGAGGGCAGCCTGATCTCCACGCGCCAGTAGCTGCGGCTCAGCAGGTCAAGAGTACCTATGTAACAGCTGACGCTGCCGTCTTCGTTGGTTCGCGTGGTATAATCTACCGGTGTGGCGCAGTTGGGAGTATGTCCGATGATGCCGTAATTTGCTTCCAGCCCGCCACTGGTCCAGGGGCCGCGCATAGCGACATCCCGGAACTTTACGGTATGGTTGTAATAGAAAAAGGATCTGTTGGTCGACTTTTCTATGGCAGCCCAAACCTTGCCGCCGATCTCAGGCAGGATGAGGACACGGATGTACTTGTTTTCGAGGGACACCACCTTCCATTTTTTTTCTACGGATGTCGAGGTGAATCCGTCGTAACGGAAATAGGGATAGACATTATTGGTCAACGGAATGGGGCTGGGATCGGAGAAAGGGTAGGTTGGAAAGGATTGCTCGTATTCGCGGATAATGGATTGCGCGGGGCAATACAACGCTGACAAGATCAGACAACATGCGAGTAGATTCTTCATTTTTTAATATTTATATATGGCTGCCGGCCCATCATTCACGCCAAAGATCAGCTGCTTTGAAGAGCGCAGGTCCACTACACCTCTGATATCGTCGCGTAATTGCAGCCCACTGCAGTCCTGCGATACATAGCGGAAATCGCCTTTCCCATCGCCCAGCAGCAGGACGCCATGATTAGCACGATAACGCCCGAAACGGATACGTGTCCACTGATTCCCGCCTGCCAGTACGAGGTCCGGATGACCGTCGCCGTTGACATCCGTTGCTGCAATGGCATATACCGGCCCATACTGCGCTTCGGAGGGCAGCAGTCTTGGCAGGAGGCCGCTGTCGCCCCTGTTTTCCAGCCAGATACTGGAAAGCGTTTCGGCTTTTAGCGGGCCGGCGTCTTTTAGCAGATCGGCGGAAAAAAGATCATGGATCGTAGCGTCGGCGTAGGTATGATATTCGATGAATTTCTTCTTCAGAAAAGGGAGCTCTCCGGTAAGGTCGTCCCTGGATGCTGCGGGATAAGAGGTGTCGCCAATATAATAACAAAAGACAGGATCGATGGTGTTGTTGTGATTGAAGTCTTTGTAATATAGGGTCAGCGGCTTTTGCGGGCTGGCGCTGAACTGGTTGTTGGTGCCCTGGTTGCCTAATATGAGATCGGGATTTCCATCACTATTGAGATCGGCTACGGTGATGCGGTTCCACCAGCCGGTGGATGGAAATTTGATATATTGCGCGGACGCATCCTTTAGCAAGGGCGTGAACCCGGGCTTGTCTGATGCTGCTGTTTTGTCCTTTACGCTACTGCCCGCGTTGATAAAAACCTTAACGGGCATCCATTCTCCTACAACGACGAGGTCGGGATGTTTATCCTTGTTGAGATCGATCCAGGCCGCGTCTGTGACCATGCCCAGGCTGTCCAGCGCGGGGGCAACCAGTGCCGTCTCATCCTTGAAATGTCCTTTGCCATCGCCCCGCAGCAGCTTGCTGCCTGGCGAGAGGGGATATTTTCCCGGAACGACACGCCCCCCTATGAAAAGGTCGAGGGCTCCGTCCCCATCGACGTCCGCGGCCGCCGCACAGCTGGCGTTCAGCAACAGGTCGGGTAAGGACTTGACGGCAAGGCTGAAATGGCCTTTTCCATCGTTCAGGTACAGGCGCGGTTGCAGCAGGGGGCTGTTGCCTTCCAGTTCATAACCACCGGCAGCGACAAAGAGGTCCGGATGGCCGTCGCCATTTGCATCGAAGAACAGTGCGGCGCCGTCGTCTGCAAGGGAATCTTTTTCGATAGCCGCAGCATGAGCGGATGTGAACGCGCCTGTCTTTGACTGGAGGAAAAGCTGGCCGGGATGGCCTTTTGAACCACCGACATAAAGGTCTTCGAGCCCGTCGCCGTTGACGTCTGCTTTTGCCATGCAGGGGCCGCGACGGGACAGATAATTGAGCAGAAGGGGCTGCTGGTCGAAATCGTTAAAGGCGTTCTCGGTGTGCCTGATCGACGGCGCCGGCGCGCTCTTGTTGACCGAAGAAGCGGCGCCATTGGCTAAAGGGGCAGAGATATTGGTCAATAAAGGTTTTGGCGCGATGTGGCCGGCCTTGTAATCCCAGATACCGCTGGCGTCCTTTTTGGCGATCTTTACCAGCTGGTCGGCTTTTACCTGGTGTAAAACCTGGAAGCGGTCGTCGGGCCAGATGATCAGGACAGAGTCGATGATGTTGTGATCGCCGGTACCGAAATTCAGGACCGGATCGACGGAGGACTGGAAGCCGCGAACAGGGAAGGCTTCCTGGTAAAAGATAGTATCCTTACAAAACAGTTTCACTTTTGAGCCGATGCCGGTGTTGTTCTTTGGATCGCCCAGCAGCGCGACGCGGAGATAGTGGTTGTCATTGCGCGACCCGCCGCCGGAAGCAGGGAAGCCGTCCGATTGGCGTGCGTTATTGCGATAGATCCCGGCATAATCATTTGTATTGTTGATAACGAGGTCGAGAGCTCCGTCATTATTGAGATCGACATAAGCAGCGCCTGCGGATACTGTCTTCTGATCGAGTCCCCACCGCGCATTGGCGCGGGAAAAAGTCATATTGCCGTTGTTATGATACAGATAGCTGGTGCCCGGGCTGGCCGGCATTCTTCCGATGGCCTCTTTTATCGCCTGTTCCTTGTTCTCAGTATTGGCGTGCATGGCATTGTCGGCGGAATATTTGAGGAAGTCCATGTCGGTATAATCCTTCACATACCCGTTGGTGACGAGTATGTCCTTATTCCCATCGTTGTCAAAATCGGAGAACAGGGCTGACCAGCTCCAGTCTGTATTGCTTACTCCCGAGAGCTGGGCGATCTCGCTAAAGGTGCCGTCGCCGTTGTTCTTTTGTAACATATTGCGACTGTACTGGTAGTAGAAGCCACGGTTGAACAGCGCCTGGAACTTATTGAAGTTCTCTGCGCCGCTGTGCATTTTTTGCGTGTGGTTGTCTTCGGGCAGCATGTCGAGGGTCATCAGGTCGATGAGGCCATCGTTGTTGAAGTCGGCGGCGTCGTTGCCCATGGAGTAAAGGGATGTCTGGTCCATGCAGCTGCTGAGGCGCTCGGTGAAAGTGACCTGGGCGGCGGCGCCGGGGCCGTTGTTGATAAACAAATAATCGGGCTCATTAAAATCGTTGGATACATACACATCGGGCCATCCGTCATTATTGATATCGGAGATGGCCAGACCCAGGCCGAAGGTCAGGACGTCCGAATGGATGCCGGCCTGCGCTGACACATCGGTATATACGGGATGATGTTTGACGGGATCGAAGTCGTTGCGATAGAGCTTGCATTCGAAGGCGGGGCGGCTTTCTTTTCTCCATCCGGGGTTCTCGATCGCGCCGGTGGTATACTGGTGCAAAGAGTGGTTGATGAGGAAAAGGTCCAGGTCTCCATCCTTATCATAATCAAAGAAGGCGGCCTGCGTCGAGAAACCTTCATCGGCAAGACCGTATTCTGCGGCTGATTCGGTGAAGGTGACGGCGCTGCCGGGAGTGGCGGGACCGTTGTTGATATAAAGCAGGTTGCGGCGCCTGGCGGGGTCGCCGTCGGCGGAGCGGCAAATATAGATATCCATTAGCCCATCGCCATTGACGTCAGTCATGGTTGCGCCTGTGCACCAGCCTTGTGCGGCGGCTACTCCGCTTTTCTCCGTGATATCTTCGAATTTGAAATTGCCTTTGTTGAGGAAAAGGCGGTTATGTACCATATTGCCGGTAAAGAGGATGTCGGGAAGCCCGTCATTGTTGATGTCGCCGACAGCTGTGCCGCCGCCATTGTAGAAATAGATATAATCAAGTACGTTGAGTTGTTCGCCATCAAAGAGAGTATTCTGAAAATTGATACCGGTCTCGTCCTTATCCAGGCGCGTGAAGAGCTGATTATTGGTGTCGTGATGGGTGCAGCCGGCGCCGGAAAGAAGGCAGAGGGACAGGATGCAGAGAGCAGGCCAGGAAAAAAGAACAGGTGCTATGATCAGGCGATAACGATGGGGCATAACGGGTATTTTAAAAAAAAAGGCCCATCCCAAAAACCTCGGGATGGGACCTTAAGATAGGAGTTTTTCTTAATTCTTATCCCACCAGAGGGGGGTTAATACATTGTCCGCTCCACCCAGAGCTGTCACGCCGGTAGTCACACCGTCGGGGTTGTTCTGTTTCTCGGAATCGAGGAATGGTATACGACGGATCCACTGTGTTGATGTATTCGTGATCAGCGGGTTGTCGGAATTGGCAACCGGGTACAGCTTCATCGTATGATTTCTGCGCCAGTCAGCCCAGGCTTCCATACCGTCGGGGTAGAGGGCGAGCCATTTCTGGGTCATGATCTGTTGCATCTGTACGGCAGGATCTGCGCTCCACGCGATAGGCACATCGCTTACCGGAGGAGAATTCAGATAGTCGCCGGGCGCGATCGGTTTCTTGGGGCTGGCGATATAATTAGCGATGGTCGTAGCATCGGTAATACCCCATTGCTGTAAAGAATTGGTGATACCTAATTCATAGTACTGCTGTGCTGTACCGCCACCCATGTTCCATCCCAGCATGACGCCTTCCGCGCGGAGGAAGTAGGCTTCTGCCGTCTCGATCACGTTCTGTGGTGTGGATGTGTAGTTGGCCAGGCCGACGACCACACCACCTACCGTTACGTTGGTGGAAGACCAGCGGGGACCCTGGTGGGAGTTGGCGGCTGCGAGGTTGGCATCCTTACCCAGCTGATCGACCGAAAGACCGTTGCGCAACCCCGTGTAGTTGGCGAAGATGCCTGGAGTCGGGTTCTTGCTGGCCGCTGTGGGGACGAAGAATTGGGAAATGCGGGGATCCTCATATCCTTTCAGGACGGAGGCCATGGTTGCGCTCATCCGGAACTCATTCCAGTCGGACATGATCGAAAGTCCATTGTTATCGCTGTTGACGGAGCTGCGAATGATGAAGGCGTCGTCGGTAGAGCTGGTTGTCATGACACCTGCGGCCACAGCAGCCTCGGCTTCGGCCTTGGCGCGGGTGGGATCAACTTTGGAGATACGCATGGCCAGGCGGAGGCGCAGGGTATTGTTGAATTTTATCCATTTGTTGACATCCCCTTTATAGATCAGATCGTACGACCCATAGGCATTGGAACCGGCATGTGTCTTCAGGATCGCGTCGACTGCTGCCAGGCGTTTGAAGAAGTCGTCGTAGATGGCGGATTGTGGATCATACGGCACGGAAGTCGCGATCTTACCTGCGCTGAAATAAGGGATCGGTCCCCAGTAATCGGTAGCCTTATGAAAGGCCAGCACCCACATGATCTCGCCAAGGGCGTGTTCGGCAGAGGTAGAGTCCGTGCTGGAGAACACGGTCTGAAGGGCGGGCAGTACCCCGGAATAATAGGGGTTGAAATTCGCACCTACCCAGTCCTGGCGGATGACCAGACGATCCGAAGGGAAATAGGTGGCTTCGCAGGCGAAGTACTGTGCGTACTGGTCGGCAAAAAGATTCTGTGCGACCTGGTAGTTGTTTGCGTTGACCGTAGCCACATCCTCTGCATAGGAGAAGAGGAAGGGCAGGGTGGACGGGCCGATGGTCGCGATCGTATTCTTATTGGTGTTGGTATCCGGGAAGGTCTTTGTACAGGACAGCCCCGACACGACCAGGCTTGCCGACAGGATTGCCGTCCAACGAAGACTAAACAGCTTATTTTTATATTGCATTTTCATCATTTTTTCGTTTTTCGGTTTTTAGAAAGAAGCCTTTAGGTTGAAGCCCAGTGTGCGGGTGGAAGGCATCGCGCCATATTCCGTACCCTGGAAATTACCGTTGCCATTGCTCATATCAGGATCCATCCACATCTTGCGTTTGCCAAGGCCGGGGATGTTCAGGATCGAGCTACCGCGGTAGATCCAGAACAGGTTACGCGCAACAGCGGAAAAACGAAGGGTTTTGAGGAGCGTGATCTTGCCCAGGGGAATATCATAACCCAGGGAAAGCTCTCTCAGCCGGATATTAGTTGCGCTGTAAGCGAAGAACTCGCCCACGCCATAACGCTGACCGGAAGCTGTCTGCCAGAAGGCCTGTGCGTTGGTAGTCGCGGTGACCGCATTGCCGCCTGCATCCACACCACCCAGGTTCCATCCGCCTTCGCGAAATTTCTCGGTAGCCTTTGTGATGCCGCTGAAGGCCAGGTTCATTTCCGTACCGGAAACCAGGATACCGCCCAGCTTGCCGTCGATGAGGAAGCGGAGGTTGAAGCGTCCGTACTGGAAGGTATTGGTCATACCTACGAGCTCTTTCGGGTTGAAGTTGCCGATAAAACCGATGGGATCACCGGAACTGTAAGTTGTATAAGGAGTGCCGTTGGCATTGACCTCATACTGACCTTTTTCATTCTTGATCCACTGGAAGGCATAGAGGTCGCCGTAACTGCCACCTTCGCTGATAGTAGGCAGAGCGGAGCGGTTGTTACCGCCGCCAAGATTTGTCGTTTTCAACTCCGGAGCAAGCTTGATGATCTTATTGCGGTTGAGAGACAGGTTGATAGCAATATCCCAGCTGAGGTCTTTGGTCTTGACGGGAGTCGCGTTGATGACGAATTCCCAGCCATGGTTCTCGATATTACCCGCATTGATATACTGGGTAGCGTAACCGGTGGCGACGGGCAGATTGAGGTTGAGCAGCTGGTTGGTGGAATTGCTCTTATACCAGGTGGCGGTGAAACCGACGCGGTCCTGGAGGAAATGGGCTTCAAGACCAAGCTCCCAACTCTTTACGATCTCGGGTTTCAGACCGGGGATATTCAGGGTCGTGCTGCGGGCGATGTAGCCGTTGCCTGCTCCCTGAACATAATTATATGCTGCATTGGTGATACCAAACTGACCGCCATTACCCACCTGTGCATAGTTGACGCTGGCTTTCAGGAAGGAGATGGCCAGCGGCAGGTCCTTGACCAGCTCGGAGATGAGGACCGATGCACCTATCGAGGGATAGCTGTAGTGATAAGGCGAAGGCAGCGTCGAATTCCAGTCACGTCGATAGCTCCCATCTAAGAACACGGCATCTTTCCAGCTGAGGTTAGCCTGGCCGAAGACAGCGTTAGTGATAACCTCAGACCCGTCCTGTGTAGTGGAGGGGTTGCTGGCGTAGTTGAGACTGAACTTGTTGGCAACGAAAAGGCCATTGCTGCTGGCGACTTTTACGTCGTAAAGCAGGTCCTGGCGGATAACGCCGGCGTGATAGGTGAGCTTCAGGTCGCGGGCCAGCTGATTATTGCCTTCGAGGATGAAGTCGAACCATTTCTGTGACCAGGTGGGCGTGGTGACGGCATAGCTGCCACCAGCATTGGTATTCCAGAGCAGGGTACCCTGTTGGTATTTCTCCTCATACTGGTCGCTGATCTTATCGAGGTTGGCCGATCCCCGGGCGCTTAGCCAGGGAAGGATCTGGTATTTCAGCGAAACAAAACCATTGACGCGGGTACGTACCGAATTGATCTGGGTATTGTTGAGCATCCAGTATGGATTCTGGTAGATCGAATTGTTGGTCGAAGGCCAGTTGGTGGGAGCCATTACATCGAAGGTGTTGGGCGCCTGGAATTGCTTGGCATCCGAGGTCTTCAGGCTGCGGGGCATTTCGTAGGCGTCGAATACCTGTGAGTTCTCCTCACCGGTACGGGGACGGCCGTTGATGTTGACGGACGAGTAACTGAGCTTCACGTCCGAGGACAGCTTGGAGCTCAATTGGTTGGCTATGCGAAAATCAAAGGTATGCCTGTTCAGATCATTGCTGCGGATAATACCTTTTGCATAGTTGTTGGTGTAAGAAAAATAAGTCTGCATCTTATCTGTACCGCCGGAGATGCCGACCGAGTTGTTAACGGTCAGACCTGTACGAAAGAAATCCTTTACGTTATCCTTTTGAGGGGTCAGTGTGTTCTTGTTATAAAGATAATCGGTATAGGACTGGCCGGTCATTTTTGGTCCCCAGCTTGCGCCCTGCTGAGAGGAATCAGCGAGAACGCCGCCGTTACCCTGTCCATAGGTGTTCTGGAAATCGGGCAATGCCCAGACCTTTTCAAAACCGATACCCGAGTTGGTGGTCACTTCGAAACGGCCTTTTTTGCCTTTCTTGGTGGAGATGACCAGGACGCCGTTGCCCGCCTGGCTGCCATAGAGGGCTGCCGCCGAGGCGCCGCGCAGAACGGTCATGGACTCGATGTCGTCGGGGTTGATGTCGGACGCTCCATCGGAGCTCTGCAGGGAGCCGAAGTCATTTCCGGCTGTACTGAAGGTGGGGTTGAGCGTCGGAACTCCGTCCACTACGATGAGGGCGTTGTTGGAGCCCTGGATGGACTTGTTACCGCGGAGCACAATCTTGGCGCCGCTACCGAGACCACCTGAACCCTGGTTGATCTGGACGTTGGCAACTTTTCCGGAGAGTGAGCCGAGGAAGTTGTCTGTGGCCCGGACCTCGTTCAGCTGATTGGTGGCGATCGTCTGGGTAGCGTAAACCAGCGTTTTTGACTGGCGGGTGATACCCAGGGCTGTGACGACTACCTCTCCAAGCTGCTTGTTATCCAGACTCAGGAAGACTTCCACCGTCCCTGCGTCGGCGGCAACAGCTACTTCCTTGGTAGCGAATCCGATAGAGGAGATGATAAGTGTGACTTTACCGGCTGGAGCGGAAATGGTAAACGCGCCATTTCCGTCGGCCGTTACTGTCTTTCTACCGCCTTTGACCGTGATGGTCGCTCCGGCGACAGACGATTTGTTCGTTTCTTCGGAAATTTTTCCGGTAATGGTTCGCTCCTGGGCAAAAGCAAGGAAAGAGCATGCCAAAAAGAACAAACACAACAATGGTGTTTTTTTCATCATGAGCAGTTTTTTGGTTTAAATAATAAGTGTTACCGGATAGCTCTTTGTAATGATATAAATTTAACTATTTAGTAACTTTTTTGAGCGATTCGTGCAAACGTTTGCGGTAAGATCACGCAAACGTTTGTGTACGGTCAGTCTTTCACGAGGAAACTGGCTAAAACCTTGGAAACAATGGATTTAAGCTGTGTGGATTGATCCTGGTAGTGTTGCAGAAGGGTGATCTGGTTGCGGGCGCGGACGTAGTTGTGGCCTTCGTAACGGCTGCCATAGTAGACATCGTCATTGAGATAATCGGTCAGGAAGCGAAGGGCCTGCATATAAAGCATGAACTCCCCGGCATAGGTAAAGGTCTCTTTTTCAATAGGCGTCAGCACCTCGTTCATCTCGCTGAGGTAACCGCGCACAATGGCTTCGAAGAAAATTTCACGAACCTTTATACGGGAGACCTGGCTTTCTTCTTCGGTCACGGGAGAGAGGTAAGTGCGGAACATATCTCCGACGTCGCTGATGAAATAACCGGGCATGACGGTATCCAGGTCGATGACACAGAGGCCATGGCCGTTCTGATCGAACAGGACATTGCTGATCTTGGTATCGTGATGAGTGACGCGGAGGCGGAAGCCCGGGTCGGCGCAAATGGCTTCGTATTGTTTTACGATCTGGTTTTGGGATTCGAGAAAGTCGATGAGCTGACCGGCTTTTTGAATGCGTTGCGGATTGCCTTTCTCCAGTGCGAGCCGGAAGTCCTTGTAACGGCGGGAGAGGTCATGAAAGCCGGGTAGGGTCTGGTGCAGTTTGTCCGCGGGGAAACCGGAAAGCAGGCGGGTAAACTCGCCGAACTTTCTTGCTGCTTCATAGGCTTGTGAATGATTGTCAACGACGTCGATGGTGATCGAGTTCTCGATAAAAGGATAAAGGCGGAAATACTTGTCGGGGGCCAGATGGATGAGGTTCTTACCGTCGCGGGACGTGATGGGTCGCGGGAAAAGGACATCGGGATAATTGTCAGCGAGATAGGTGCTGATCTGGTGGATATTGTCTGCGATCAGCGTAGGGTCGGAAAAGACTTCGCTGTTGATCTGCTGCAGGATAAAGTTGCTTTGCTGACACTTGATGAACCAGGTACGATTGATAAGGCCGCTTCCATGCGGGGTGACCTGGCAATTATTGTTATCGAAGCCATATGCAGAGAGGACCGGGTCCAGCATGGAAGGTTGTTTGAGAGTTGCGCTTTTGCGCGTTGTGAATCGCGCTTTTGCGCGTTAAACTTAGTGAAGATTGGGGACTTATTAAAGCGCAAACGGTTGCGCCAAAATCGCCTGGAAGGCGATTGCGCAGCGAAGCGAAGCAGATATTGGCCCCGGTTAAGCATCGCAAAGCGAGGCTGCAGCGGAGCCAGACTCATTTCTTAGCATGCACTATCAATTGCCCATTGATGACAATGTTCTGAAAAGTCTCCGGTTCATCCGGTTTCCCCGGTTCATCGACCTTATTGAGCAGCTCGATCAGGATCTCGGCGGCCTTTGCGCCCTGTTTGTAGGGATATTGTTCGACGCTGGCCATTGGCGGGTTTTCGAGGTAGCTGGTGAGGGGC
>DATJJA010000150.1:0-38104 GCA_035492595.1 Puia sp. | reverse complement strand
AGGGTCTGTTTTGTTTGGGAGTCGCTGAAGGAAACCTATGCCGCGAAGACCGAGAACTATGTCATTCTCGCGCCGGAATATAGTAACGAAGACAAGCTGGCCGAACTCCTGAACAACTGGGGGCGTGCTCCGAAACAGCAGGAGCTGCTGCTGGCCTATCTTCATCTTAGCCGAACGGAAGGGGCTGTCACGCGGCCTGAGCTGCTGAAGAAGTCGGGCGCCTCCGATGCCCAGCTGAAGGGGCTTGTCGACAAGAATATCCTGAGAATAGAAAAAAGACGCGTGGACAGGATCAAGTATCTGCCAAGGGATGTCAATATTGATTTTGAACTGACGCCTGCGCAGCAGCTGGCATTCGACCAGATAAACGAGGTGTTCGAAGGGGCTGTTTCGCCTGCTGCCGGAGCGGCGGAGGGGCATGAGGATGGGGCGATTTCCGGGGTCGGCGGGAAGAAGCCCCGCGCCGTATGTCTGCTCCATGGTGTTACGTCCAGCGGCAAGACACAGGTCTATATCCGCCAGATCGAACAGGCGATAAGCAAGGGCCGCCAGGTCTTATACCTGCTGCCGGAGATTGCGCTGACCTCGCAGATCATCCGCCGGCTGCAAAAACATTTTGGAGGTCTCATCGGCATTTATCACAGCAAGTTCAGTCAGAATGAACGACTGGAGACCTGGAACAAGATACGTACGGGCGAGATAAAGATCATCCTTGGCGCCCGCTCGTCCATCTTTCTGCCCTTCCAGGACCTGGGTCTCATCGTCACTGATGAGGAGCATGATACTTCCTATAAACAGCAGGAACCCGCCCCGCGCTATCATGCACGGGATGCAGCCATTTATTACGCCTCACTTTTTGGTGCGAAAGTATTGTTGGGCAGCGCCACGCCATCGGTGGAGACATATTACAATGCGGTTTCCGGTAAATATGGATTGGTGGAGCTGATGGAACGATATGGACAGATCCAGCTGCCGGAGATAACGGTGATCGATACAAAGGCACTGCGGTTTGTGAAGAAGGCGCCCAGTGCCCAGCCTTATAGGGGAGCGGATTGGTTAAGGGACACGCCTGGGGCGAAGGCAGGTCATGGGAAGACAAGCCAGAATCCCGAAGAGGGGCTTTTTGCCGGTCCTGCGATACCCAGCGTTACGGACGGCAAGTCCGTGCCGGCCGAAGAAGGTCCCGGCACCGGCTCCCGGGACAATGGCAAACCTATCCTGAGCCCTGCTCTGCACAGCGCGATCGAACATTCCCTGGCCAGCGGCAAACAGGTCATCCTTTTTCAGAACCGCCGCGGGTATTCGCCTTACCAGGTCTGCGAGGTCTGTGGCTGGATCCCTCAATGCCGGAATTGTGATGTATCCCTCAACTTTCATAAGCTGACCAATAAGCTGCATTGCCATTACTGCGGCACCGTGTATCCACCTGTGAATACCTGTGCCGCCTGTGGCAACCATAAGTTCGTGCAACGCAATTTCGGGACCGAACGCATCGAAGAGTACCTGGAAGAGGTCTTCCCAAAAGCCCGTGTCGCCCGTATGGATATCGACAGCGTCCGGGGCAAAACGGCACACGACAGTCTTATCCAGCAATTCGAACAACAGCGGGTGGACATCCTGGTGGGAACGCAGATGGTCGTCAAGGGGCTGGACTTCGACAATGTAAACCTCGTGGGCATCCTGGACGGCGACAGCATTCTCAATTTTGCTGACTTCCGGGTCAACGAACGGGCCTTTCAGCTGATGGAACAGGTGAGCGGACGCGCCGGCCGGAAAGGCGATCAGGGCATCGTCCTGATCCAGGTGAGCAATGTTGCCCATCCTGTACTGGGGTATGTCAGGGCGCATGACTACAAGCTATTCTTCCAGCATGAGCTGGCGCATCGTCAGGCGTTCGGTTACCCGCCATATACCCGGGTCATCCAGGTCACCTTCCGACATAAGGACAAGGACATCGTCCAGTCGGCGGCACAATTCTTTGCCAACAACCTCAAAAAGGAGTTTGGTCCTTACCTTGTCGGGCCTGCTGAGCCCGTCATCGCCCGCATCCGCAATCAGTATCTTATGGAGCTGATGCTGAAGCTGCCCAAGGACGGACATACCATCAATTTTGCCAAGCATGTCATCCAGCAGCAGACGGCCATCGTGCAGAGTAACCAGAAATGGCGGAGTGTCGTGATCATTCCCGATGTGGATGCGATTTAGTATTTTTGACTATCATGCCTTCTATCATCGAAAATATCTCTCTCAAGCCCTACAATACCTTTGGGATTGATGTGGCTGCTCATTATTTTTCTTCCTTTGCGACACAGGAACAGCTGGCGGAGTTGATCGCTACGACCCCTGCGCCCCCACTTATTCTTGGAGGGGGCAGCAACCTGCTGTTCACCCGTGATATAGACGGGCTGGTGCTGAAGAATGAGATCGGCGGTATCGACCTGGTTCTCGAAGATGAGGAATATGTTTATGTAAAGGCCGGAGCAGGGGAGAACTGGCATTCCTTTGTGTTGCATTGCCTGGATCGTGACTGGGCGGGCGTTGAAAATCTTTCTCTGATACCGGGCAGTGTCGGCGCTGCTCCGATGCAAAACATCGGAGCGTATGGCGTGGAGATCAAAGATGTGTTTCATGAGCTGGATGCGTATGATCTGAATGAGCAGAAGGTATATACGTTTAGTCTGAATGACTGTGAGTTTGGGTACAGGGAAAGCGTTTTTAAACGGAAATACCGCGACCGGTTCGTTATCATAAACGTCACGTTCCGGCTTCGCAAACAGCCGGTCTTCCATACTTCGTATGGTGCTATCCGTGAGGAACTTGAAAAAATGGGTGTGTCGCAGTTGAGTATTCGGGCTATCTCCCAGGCGGTGATCAACATACGCAGTTCGAAACTGCCTGATCCGAAGGTCATTGGTAATGCGGGCAGTTTTTTTAAGAATCCGACAGTGCCGAATGCACAGTTCGAAGTGCTTCGGACTGCGTTTCCGGGGATCATTGGGTATCCGAATCCGCCGGATCAGGCCGGGGTAGTCAGCGGCAGTTCCACAAAGCTGGCCGCCGGCTGGCTGATCGAGCAGTGTGGCTGGAAAGGATACCGGCGGGGCGACGCGGGCTGCCATGCCCGTCAGGCCCTGGTGCTGGTGAATTATGGCAAGGCATCGGGAGAGGAGATCTATGATCTTAGTGAAGAGATATTGCTGAGTGTGGAAAGGAAGTTCGGGGTGGTGCTGGAGCGGGAAGTCAATATAATATAAAAAAACCCGGCTCTACCGGGTTTTTTTATTCAGTTGAAGTCATCACTTTCGAGATCATCCTCTTCGGATCCGAATCCGCCTCCGGAGCTTCCGAGGTTCACCATCGAGCCGATGAGGTCTTTAAACTCGATCTTTCCTTCTACCACTTTCTTGCTGATCAGGGAGTAGGCAGCCAGACCGTGCAACACAAACTCCATCAGCAAGGCGGCTTCACGTTCGTTGGAGCCCTTGAAGTATTTCTTCACCAGTGCGTGTAATCCATCAACCTTGTAGAGCTGCTGGATCTTTTCACTATCGGGGGTGTTAAAGAACAGGTTGATATGATTGCCTTTGTCAAACCAATGGGTGATAGGGCGGAAAGGATTATCATCCCGCGTATCCGCCTTTCTTTTTTTCAGCTGGTCAGGATTGGGGAAGTAGTTGACAAATTGTGTACGGAAGGATTTTTCCAGCAGGTTGAACGCCACCTGGTAGGGTCCTTCCTGTTCTCCTTCATAGACTAATTCGATCTTGCCTGTGATGGAGGGCACAATACCGACCAGGTCACTCATCCAGACCTGTGTCTCCTTCTCATTGTTGAGGATGGCCCTGCGTTCGGCCGCGCTGACGGCGTTCTCAAATGCTGCGATGGTCAGACGGGCGGAGACACCGCTTTTTTTATCGACATACTCGCTGGTACGGGCTTCGAAAGAGACTTGTTCGATCAGGCGTTTGACCAGGTCGCTCACCAGCACACGGCTCTTCTGCTCGGCATGAACGTCGGCTTCCTGTTCGGTGATGGCCAGCGCCGTGTCGATGCTTTTTGGGTAATGTGTGAGGATCTGGCTTTCGATACGATCCTTTAAAGGCGTCACGATCGAGCCGCGATTGGTATAATCTTCCGGGTTGGCGGTGAAGACGAACAGGATATCCAATGGCATCCGCAGCTTGAATCCGCGGATCTGGACATCGCCTTCTTCCAGGATATTGAAGAGCGAAACCTGGATGCGGGCCTGCAGATCGGGAATCTCGTTGATGACGAAGATGCCCCGGTTGCTCTTGGGAATGATGCCGAAGTGAATGACTTCTTCGTCGGCAAAATTGAGACGCAGATTTGCCGCCTTGATCGGATCGATATCTCCGATAAGATCGGCTACGCTGACGTCGGGTGTGGCGAGTTTTTCTCCATACCGTTCGCTGCGGTGCAGCCAGCTGATGGGGGTATCATCGCCTTTAGCGGCGAGGAGGGTACGTGCAAATTTGGAAATGGGCTGGAAGGGATCGTCATTGATCTCGCTGCCTGTTACAAAAGGGACATATTCGTCGAGCAGCTCGGTCATCTGTCGCGCCATTCTTGTTTTTGCCTGTCCGCGTAATCCAAGAAATAAGATATTGTGACGGGACAACAGCGCCCGTTCGGTGTCCGGGATAACGGAATCCTCGTAACCCAGGATACCCGGAAAAGTTGCTTCTTTGTTTTTTAATTTTTTGATGAGGTTCTCACGCACCTCTTCTTTTACGGATCTGTTCTTATAGCCGGTTTTCTTTAACTCACCCAGTGTCTTGATCTTTGTAATGTCCATTTAGTGTGTTTAGTGTTTACCCTATTTCACTTGAAAGGCGGGCCTCTTAAATAATAAGCCTAGTAGACCGTTTTTCGTTTGCCGCTCTCGAAATCCCGGAAGATAAAACTTCCGAGGCGGTCGAGGGACGCGAAAAAGGCTTTCCCATTATTAGTTTCTGTGAATTCGTTTACAAATCGTTGCAGATAAGGGTCACTTGCGATCATAAACGTCGTAATGGGGATCTTCAGCTTTTTGCATTGTGCCGCAAGATTCAGACAGCGACTGGTGATCTTTCTGTCCAGGCCAAAACTGTTCTTATAATATCGCTTGCCGACCTTCAGACAGGTAGGCTTACCATCCGTGATCATAAAGATCTGCTTGTTGGCATTGCGGCGACGGCGCAGGATGTCCATTGCCAGTTCGAGTCCCGCTACGGTATTGGTGTGATAGGGCCCCACCTGCAGATAGGGGAGGTCCTTGATCTCTACCGGCCATGCATCATTCCCAAAAACGACAATGTCCAGTGTATCCTTCGGATATTTCGTCGTGATGAGCTCGCTCAGCGCCATCGCTACTTTTTTTGCCGGCGTGATCCTGTCCTCACCATAGAGGATCATGGAGTGCGAGATATCGATCATCAGGACGGTAGAGGTCTGTGCCTTGAAGTCCGTCTCCCTGATCTTGAGATCGTCTTCCTGCATGTTGAAGGATTCGATCCCGTGATTGATCTGTGCATTTCGGATCGACTCCGTAAAGTCGATCTGCTCCAGCTGGTCGCCAAACCGGAAGGGGCGTGTTTCAGGATTGCTCTCGTCACCGCCGCCAGGCTTGAAGGTATTGTGATTCCCCTGTTTTGTCTTTTTGAGTTTGCCAAAGATCTCTTCCAGCGAGCGGCGGCGTATCCCCTGTTCGGTCTTGGGAGTGATATGAATTTCTCCGGTCTGCTTGTTGTCGTCGATATAACCTTTGTCTTTCAGATCCTCGATAAAATCTCCCATCCCGTATTCGTCATCCGTCATCTGGTACTCTTTGTCGAGCTGATTCATCCATTGCAGGGCTTCACCTACGTCGCCGTTGGTATAGCTCAACAGCTGCATGAAAATATCCAGCAGTTGGTCGAATTTTGACTTACCCTCTTCATTGGGGTCATACTTGTTAAAATGAAAACCTATCATAGCGCTGCATTGAAGTTGAAGTTACAGATTAAAAACAACTTATTCAACCATTTGGTTCGCCCCCAGCGCTGTGTTTGCAGGCCCGGATATAAAAAAAGAGGCCGTCTTTAGCTAAAAGCAGACGGCCTCTTTTCATAATTTCTCCGATTTGGAAATTCGTTGTCCTATTTAGGTTGCGTATCAGCTTTTGAGGGTGAATCATCATTGGACTTGATCACAGCGGGTGTATTCTCGCTCCCTGGCGTCGATCCTGTGCTTTTTGATCCGCTGCCGAACTGTTTGGCCCAATCGTCCAGCTGAAGGATCATCTGGTAGCTGCTGAGGATATCGTTGGAATACGGGATCTGCCGGTTGGATAAATTACCGCCTTTATTTTGGGATGCCATCTGGGCGTTGATCGCCAGCTGTTCATCACTCATGTTATCCCCCAGCGATTTGTAATAACGCATTTGCTGGGTCAGATCTTTTCTCAGCGAAGCGGCCACTTTTTTTGCCAGATCCTGGTCCCCCGACTCATAAGTCGCCAACAAAAAGCTCATGGAGATACGATTGTGCTGGTTGCCGCGGTTGGAGGTCATTCCATAAGGGAAGTTGGACTCCAGTACGCTCTTGTCAAAATGTTCGAGCAGATTGCGGGCAGAATCTTTTTTCCCTTCGTCGATGAGGCTCAGCGCAAGCTGCGCGTGTGCTGCCCGCAGGGTATTGAGATGACGGCGGTTTTCCTCGTCATAATAGACGCCGGGTACATTGGCATTGCCAAAACCGAATTTCGTCATCATGTTCCTGTACGCCACTTCATTGTTGTAGTAACCGAAATTGGTGTTCCTGCTTTCTACCGGTACCAGTCGTCCTGCGAGGCCGTCCTGGCGAATGTATTTACCCAGACCCAGCGCTTCCAGCTCGTAGGTGGAATTGAAACAGATGGGGCGTTCCCATTTGTTAGCTGCGATGATGGCCAGTACTGCCAGTTCGTTCTTGAACAGATAACCTTTGTCTTTGGAGATATCCAGGTGGAGCTCGCTCACCACGCTGTCATTGGCATTGACGGTACCATTGGTCCTTACCAGGCTGAGGTTGACGGGCACTGACAAATGATGTGATGGCAGGATGTTGTAGGGCTCTCCATCTTCCGCCGTAATGGTATATTTAGGATCACTGCTGCCGACGACATTCTTAAAGATATCGTAACAGTCATAATATTTACTCTGATCAAATCCGGGCAGGGGCTGTAATGGAACGGCATCGCGGGTATTACCCTGGATCTGTTCGGGGGTGAAGATCACGTCTGTGGGGCCGCTCTGATTGACCTTATAGCGCAGCTGGTTGATATACCAGTCCGTGCCAAGGAGACTATAATTCATTACCCTTACGTCCGGCCGGATGCCTTCCACTTCCTGAGCGTACCACAGTGGATAGGTATCGTTGTCGCCAAAGGAAAAGAGGATGGCATTGGGTGGACAGCTCTCCAGGTAATCTTTACCGATGTCGCGGGCCAGGGTTTTTTTGCTCCGATCGTGGTCATCCCATTCCTGGCTGCCCATCAGCACTGGAACAGCGATGAAGCAAAGACCTGCTGCGGCATAGTTCGCCATATCAGGCTTGCCTTTCAACGCATATTTTTCGAGGATATCCTTAACCCAGATGACACCGAGGCCGATCCAGATCGCAAAAGCATAACAGGCGCCGGCATAGGCATAATCCCTTTCGCGCGGCTGGTAGCCGGCCTGGTTGAGATATACGACGATGGCAAAGCCGGTAAAGAAGAAGAGCAGCAGCGTGACCCAGAAGTCGTTCCTGCTACGGGACCACTGGAGGAAGAGACCGATGACGCCAAGGATCAGCGGCAGCATGAACATCCGGTTATGGGATTTGTTGTTCTTGCTGATGCTATCCGGCAAGCGGCTTTGGTCGCCATACAGCAGATCATCGACAAAGGAGATACCCGTGATGAAATTCCCGTCGCGGTTGTTGCCAAAGCCCTGAAGGTCGTTCTGTTTCCCGGCGTAGTTCCACATAAAATACCGTAGGAACATAAACCCGTTCTGGTAGCTCATGAAATAGCGGATATTGTCCGCCATTGTAGGCGCATCGGCGTCACCCATTCCCGAGAAACTGCGATAGCAGTCTATCTGACCGCGATCGTTGCTGCCATCCCACATGCGCGGGAAGAAATGTGATGAGGGCGTATTGCTCCAGTCCTGGGTCGAGACTTTCCCGGCGATCTCATATTTTTCCTGTCCTTTTACATATAGATTCCCGGCGTCCACGCGGGGGGCCCGGTCCTGGAAGTCAGGGCCATAAAGGATCGGCCAGTCACCATACTGATCGCGGCTGAGATAGCCCACGAGACTCACGGGATTGTCCACGTTATACATATCCACGCCAGGATTGGCCGTACTGCGGATCAGGGTGGTGAAATAGGTGGAATAACCCAGCAGCATAAAGGCCGCGGACCACAGACCGATCTTCAGATAATAGTATGCTTTTTTTGTCGCCCAGCGGATCGCGATGATCAGCGCGATGACCAGCAATAGAAAGAAGGTGGCAAAGCCGGAAAAGAAGGGCATGCCCATTGAATTCACGAAGAAGATGTCGAAGGCGCCGGCGCCCTTGATCGTATATTGAATAATGAACTTCTGAACGACACCAGTGATCACACAGCCGATAAAAAAGGCTGCGATCGTCCCCCAGAGGGTAGGCTTGTAGCGTTTGAAATAATAGACCATCACGATAGCGGGGATGGTCAGGAGGTTCAGCAAGTGAACCCCGATGGAAAGGCCCATCATATAGAAGATAAAGACGATCCATTTGTCGGAGCCGGGTTTGCCGGCATTGTGTTCCCACTTGAGGATGGCCCAGAAGACCAGGGCGGTGAAGAAGGCGGAAGAGGCGTAGACCTCACCTTCTACGGCGCTGTACCAGAAAGAGTCGCAGAAAGTATAGGCCAGGGCGCCTACCACGCCTGCGCTGAGGATGGTGAATGTTTGGGCTTTGGTGGGTTCCGGCATCTCATGGCCTGGTCCGGAGATAGCGCCGGCTGGTTTATTCGAGTTTTGGACGATCTTACGGGCAAAATGGGTGATGGTCCAGAATAAGAAGAGGATGGAGAGTCCGCTGGCGATGGCGCTCATGAAGTTGACGCCACGGGCGGCTGTCAGGGGGTTATCGCCAAAGAGGATGATGAAGAACCGGCCGATAAGGACGAACAGGGGGGCGCCGGGAGGGTGGGGGATCTGCAGTTTGTAACAGCTGGAAACAAACTCTCCGCAATCCCAGAAGCTGCCTGTAGGCTCCATAGTCATTACAAAGACAGTACAGGCAATCAATCCAACGATCCAGCCTACAATGTTGTTCGCACGATTAAAATTCATAGTTTTTGTTCAATTTTTGTTGTCATCAGAACCCTGCGGGTTCCTGGCTCCTCCGCTTTTATCTAATGTTGGGCCCTGCGGGCCCGAAAACACCTCCGGCGTTTTCGGGGGCGAATTAACGGTAAATACGGCTAATTTCCGCGTGTGGGGAGGTAATTAACGGCTTTTTATTCAAAATAGACTCGTACCGTTTGGTAGAAAAGCCTGCTTTGGAGATACTGATTCTGCGACTGTTCCGTAAAGCCCTGTAAGCCAAAAAGTCCCGCCGCATTTCCCTTCTGGATGGCGATCTCCAGGTACCCCGCCGAATTGAACAGCGCGAGCTTCTCCCCTTCCCCCACGTCAGCATAGGTTTCGCTGATCTTCTCGATCACTTCATCCCGTTTGAAAACAAGGCGGAAGCTCCTGCCTTTGCGTCTTTCTTCAAATTCCTCCCGGGTGATGTTGACGATCACATTCTCGAAGGCGTCGATAAAGATGATCTGGCCTTCGATCCAGTTGTCTCCAAAGACGGGGCGGAGGTGGTTTTTTTCCGTAAAGACCGGATCGGGCAGACCGATGCTGAGCAGGCTATTCCCATCGATCAGGCTTTGGATGGCGCGGCCCATGACCCCGACGCAATAAAGGGTATTCTTTACGGAGGTCTTGTCCAGCGGCAGGCCGATGACCATTTCAGGGCGGCCTTCGAGGATCATCGTCAGCAGGCCGTTGTCGGCACAAAGCAGGTATTGGTTATTGTGAAACGCCAGCAGCAGCTGTTCGGGTTTTTTCTCGAACAGATTTACCAGGATGATATGGTAGGTATAAGCCGGGTAATGCCGGATGGCGTTGCGGCAGACATAGGCTGCCTGCGGATAGTTGAACGGGGACAGCTCATGGGAGATGTCCATAATGTTAAAGGAGGGGTTGATCTGCGCTAACTGGCCTTTTAGAGCCCCCACGAGATAATCCTTTTGACCGATATCTGATGTTAGGGTAATTAAGGCCATTCCGGTTTATTTGACAAACTCCCCCTTCTTGTTATAATAATGTTTATAGGTCAGCCGGTCCGCCAATGAAGGCGCTACTTTATTGATCAGGACGGTGACTTTACCGAGGAAGGTCAAAACCAGGGTACGCTTGCGTTTTTCGATAGCCCTCAGGATATGGCGCGAACATTCTTCTGCGCTCATCAGGCTGCCTTCGTTGAGCACGCTCTCTCCGCGTGTCTCACCGTGACTGTCAAGCGCTGCCATGCGGATATTGGAGGCCGTGAAGCCCGGGCAAACCCACATAACGTGAACGCCGCTGTGCAATAATTCCGTTCTCAAAGATTCCAGCCAGCCTTGCAGCGCAAACTTAGAAGCGGAATAGGCGCTGCGTCCCGGTAAGCCCCGGTAGCCCGCTGTGGAAGAAACCCCGACGACGGTACCATTATTCTTCAGGATGGAGGGGAGGGCATATTTTGTACAATAGACCGCTCCGAGAAAATTGATCTCCATCACCTTCCTGGTCACATCCGTGTCTGCGTCGAGGAACAGGGCCCGCATGCTGATGCCGGCATTGTTGATGAGGATGTCGATCCCGCCAAACGTTTCGATGGTAGACTCTATAAACCGCCGGCATTCCAGTTCATTACTGATATCACAGGCGACCGCATGCAGCATTACATGGGAGTACTCCATTTGCAGCTTGTAGATCTTGTCGTGACTGCGGCCACAGGTAGCGACTTTTGCGCCGAGAGGGATGAGAGACTCTATCAGAGCTTTTCCGATGCCATCACTGCCACCGGTGATCACAACTACTTTATCCTGGAAGAAAGACATGAATGGTTTTTGTTATGGCTGCAAATTTAGGATACATTAATCTAAAAACAGCAGTCTTTCAACCGATTATCCCCAGATTTGGTTCCGACCCCCTGCACGGGCCTATTGGCAGGGGGCCGGACCTCCTCTTAATTTTTGAACCGGGCCCGTTATTTCTTGAACCAAACGAGTTGTCCCAGGTGATACTGGACGTGTCCGGCCCGGTTGATCACTAAGCTAAAGCGGTTCCGGTGTGGTTCCCGGGCAAAATCTTCATCAGACACTGCTGTGTGCTTCTGCAGCCATTCTTCCGGCGTCCAGCCTTTAAAAGAACCCGTCAGCTGCTGATTGATGGTATTCCAATATTGCCTCAGCTCGCCCGCCGCCGGATATTCCGAGGCGGTATTGTCGGGATTGGTGATGAAGAAGGCATCCAGTTGCGGATAAAGCCGTTCGCCCAGGCCCAGCAGGGGGAACATGCGGTCATGCACCGCAGTCAGATGCCCTAACAGGTAGATGATCCGGTTCTTGCCGGGGACGATAGGCTGGCCCAGCTCTTCGTCGGAATAGCTGTCAAAAAAGGTAGAAGCTCTCTTTATCGCCTGTTCCCAGGAATGGATTCCGGTCGAAACAAACAGGTTCTGCTGCATGGTGGTTGTCATAATATAAGTGTTGAGTTGCGGCAACTAACAAATTAGTGCTGTATTTGTTTGCTATTGGTAACTACCTATCTTAGCGTCCATTTAACTGCTCACTCATGAAAAGATACCTTCATTTACCCCTTGCAGGTCTGTTGCTTTTTGCTGCCTGTCAGAACAAAACCGATAAAAAGCCCAGCGTCGAGGAAGTAATAAAGGCTGCTGCGGCCACTCCGGGTGCAAATGCCGGCGCGGATAAGTTTGACCTTTCTGCCCCTGCCGGATGGCAGCGGATCGACACTTCCTTGTCCGGCATGAAGATGACGGCGATATTGTCCCCTCCGGACACGAATAAGCATTTCAGGGCCAATGTCAATGTCGTCACGGCATCTACCAATGGCGCATCGCTGGAAAAATACTTCGATGCGAATGTCGACGGGATCAAGAATTCCTTAGCGCAATTCAATCTGATCGAAAAAGGAGAAAGGATGTTTGGGAAATTGCCCAGCCGGTGGATCCATTTTACCGGGCAAACTGCGGATGCTATACCGTTGGAGCAAAAGCTGTATGTAATAACTAATGGGGGGATTGCCTATATTATTACCTGTACTTCGGTAAAAGGCCAGCTGGCGAAGGACGAGACGAACTTTGAACCGATATTGAACTCTTTCAAGGTGCATTAAAAAGAAAAAAGAGAGGTATGAACCTCTCTTTTTCAACTAGTTTTTACCGGTAGAAGCACCCGGGCTCGATTCGATGAGCCGGTAGAGTTCGTCCAGTTTTGGTGACAGGATGATCTCCGTCCTTCTGTTCAAGGCCCGACCGTCTGCAGTGCTATTGGGCTGAACCGGGTCGTATTGGCTGTGTCCGGAGGCGACGATCCTTACCGGATCCACCTTGTAGTCTACCGTAAGGATACGTACAATTGAAGTTGCCCGGGCTGTGCTCAGGTCCCAGTTATCCTGGTATTTGCCACGGATAGGAATGGAATCGGTATGTCCTTCGATATCCACCGTGATCTCAGGGTTGTTGTTCAATACTTCTGCCAGTTTGCCAAGGGCTACTTTTCCCTTTGGATTTACGACAGCGCTACCGGAAGGGAACAGGAGATTTTCCTGTAAACTCACATATACTTTACCGTTCTTGATGGCTACAGTCAGCTCGTTGGAATTGAATCCAACCAGTGCATCGGCCATCTTTTTACGGATCTCCTGGATCGCTTTTTTCTGCTGGTCCATCAGGGCCTGTAATTGCTCAAGCCGTTTTTGGTTGGCAGCCAGTTCCTGCTGACTCTTATTCAGCGCAGATTGTTTGTTGGCTGCATCGGTAGACAGCTGACCGGTGCGATTGGTCAGGTCGTCAACTTTCTTGTCAAGATCGCTGATCTGTTGCTTTAATTGCCCGATGGTCGATTCCTGCTGAGCGACCCTGCCGGCGAGCCGGGCGCTGTCATTACGGGCGGATTCCAGTGCGCTCAGCGAAGCATGATAGCGGCCACTGGAGACGCAACTTGTTAATAACGTGGCAGTTGTAAAGGTAATAGCGAGAAAATTGACAATTTTCTTCATAAAGAATATTTAAGTTAAACAATGAATAGCCTAATTAAGCATAAACAGCTCTTCCTTCGCCCCTTATAATCAATCTTCAGGCCACAATGGGGTTTGTATAAAGCTGAATCTAAAAACCCTTGAGAGGATGTTGGGTGCCGGAGAGCTGCACAACCTGCCAGACCTCGCTCTGACGGTATAATTGCTTGTTCTTGCCTCCGCCGCCCCCGAGAAGGGTGCCCGTTCCAATAGAGATACCAAGGCCGCCGCCGCTGCCGAAGCTGCCAAATCCAACTCCGCCGCCAACACCGATGGTCGGCCCGCCACCACCGCCGCCTCCGCCGGGGACATTGGTACCCGGCAAAAGACCTTCTATGATGAATCCGACGGCCACTGTTTTTGATGCATAGGAGGCCGTTGGGCTGTGTCCGGGATAGAGTGTCTGTAAAGGGATCGATGCTTCGTAGATCAGGTCGCCTGCGTCATTGTAATCCATGCGCATCTGGATCCCCTGCGCATTGGTATCGGCATATGTATAGGTAGGAATGCTCTGGCTGTTGTCGAAACCATATAACGAATACTCCTTTTTGTCTTCCAGCGTAACGGGTTTGTGGTTCTTGCGTCCCGGCTGCGCCTCTTCCATCAGGTTGCGGTCACGGTCATTACGCGAATCCAGCGGATAACCTATTCCCACTGCACCGGCAAAACTCTTGTCAGCCTTTGTATTGACCCAGACCGTCATACCGCCCTGGACGATCTTCTGCGCTTCCTGAGGGCTATGAGTAGACATAAGAATGTAAAGATTCTGGCCGTCATTCGTCACCGCATAGTTGAGTTGTTCGGATTTGACCGTATAGGGAAGTGGCTTGACCCAGTCCTTATCCGACCCGTCGATGGTCAGCGGCTGTCTTTGCCAGGTCCCTCCCGCTGAGGGATCGGTTGATTGGCTCTGACCCTGGCTTTCGCGTGAGGAATGACAGCTTGTTAACCCGGTAAAGACCATCAATATCCCAATACCCAAGGAAATAAACGATTTCATCTTCAATTGATTTAGCGGCTCCGGCCCATGCCGGTTTTCCGGCTACAAAGTTGAAGTTTTTCCGGCTAAGCCGCAAGGAATTGGGTATATTAACAAAAACATAGGAATGTGGTTCGGCTGCCCGCCCCCGGCAAACCGGGTTAGTAGAATTGCTCATCGACATTCCAGCCTCTTACCGAGACCATTGGAGTTTCGCCTTTTTGCGAAGTATAGTCCAATGTCACAGTCTTGCTTTCCCCCGGCAGGATCGAAAAATAGTTGTCGCTGTAGAAGACGGGCAGCAATCGCTGTTTTGTTTTCGCATCTACAAGGGAGATCCGGTTAAAGAAGGCGACGGGACCGCCCGCCGGGTTGCGCAGGGTGACGGTGAGGCGGTTTTGACCCGAGGGAGAACTGGCGGCGTTGCTCCTGTTTATGCTAATCGTTGGTTTTGCCTTCCCTATGTGTTGTAAGCCGGAATAAGTTCCGGAAGAATCGGGCAGCCAATAGAAGTTATCGCTTACTATTTCCTGTTTTATATTGACGAGACGCAGGGACAGAAACAGTCCTTCGGTCTTTCGCAGTGCATTTACCTGGTGTCCGATAGGCACATAATTCTTTGCCATAGTAGGTCCTGCTTCGGAGAATACCTGCGTCAGCAGCTTGCTTTTCCCTGCCATATCGATCACCCTTATCTGCATCATCAGGTCGCGCTGGGTGCGAAAGGTATTATTGACGATCATTGTCATGCCCGTTACGGGATCATACTGGATGTGCAGGGGTTCGCTGCCACTGTGCAGACCATACAGGCAGGCATTGACGTCGAGATAATAATCATACATCTGTCCCCGCAGCGCCGTCCAGGGGTTCTGGGTTTTCCATATAATAGAGCCGGTATACCATTCCCACATATGTGCGCTGAATCCTTCCATCAGCGCCCGGTACTGGTCATAATTGACGAGCTGCGCCTTTTCGGCAAAGTCACGCAGATCCTTTACCGGTCCATAAGGATAAACCGTGGAGTCGTAACCGATATACTTATGATAATCCCAGGCGGGGTCCATCTTTCCTTTATAAACAGGCGCCACCAGGTTTTCCTTTGGCAGGAAGCGCTGGAGGGATTCGTAGTCGCCCATCCCGACGGAGCCTACTTCTGAATTGAAGGGGTATGTCTTTTTCGCCCAGAAGGTATTGATGTCCTGAACGCCATAAGGACCGTCCCCATTGCCGCCAAGATTATTAAAGGACATGCTGTCCGAATTGGAAAAGTCGAAAAAAGTGCGGGTGCCGTCCAGGGCCGGCAGCAATGTATCTTTCATCGCTTTGAGGATATCTGCCGGCGGGGTGATCTCGTTGCCGCCACACCAGAAGGCCAGGGAGGGGTGGTTGCGCAGCATCTTTACCTGGTCGATGACCGAGGAAAGGAATAGATTATGATCGTCCGGGTATTTTCGTCTTGTCCACTGGTCTTCTTTTTTCATAGGGTCTTCCCAGCGGCCATTGCAGTCACCGGAGTTCCAGAAGTCCTGGAAGACCAGCATGCCGTACCGGTCGCAGGCTTCATAAAATTCCGGTCTTTCGGTCAGGGCGCCTCCCCAGACACGGATCAGGTTGAGATTCATGTCCCGGTGGAAGCGGATCTCGGCGTCGTATCGTTCGGGGCTGAAGCGCAGGAGCTCGTCGGAGACGATCCAGTTGCCGCCCTTGATGAAGATCTTTTGGCCATTGACGGATGCCTCGCGGCTACGGGTTGTGGTGTTCCAGGATGTGGTGATCTGGCGGACGCCGAAGTCGAGGGGTTGTTTGTCGGAAACGGTCTCGCTCTCAAATACCAGTTGGATATGATATAGTTCCTGCGAACCATAGCCATTAGGCCACCAGAGCCGTGGATGTTGCAGCTTATAAGCAGGCAACTGAATTTCTTTGACTTCGCCAGCCTTTAGGGTGACAGTCGTGGCGACAGGGTTGTTGTCTATCTCGTAATATAGCCGGCCGTTGGCCTCCGCATTGCCTGTGTTTTCCAACTCGGCACTTACGTGTAATATAGCCGGCGCCTGGTCGGTGACATCGGGCCAGCGTTGACCCGGCACTTCCGTAACGACATGCGGGTTTTTGATCCGGACAGAACCTGTATGTTCGATCGTCACCTTATCCCAGATGCCGGTGTTGCGATCGCGGATAGGCTGGATCCAGTCCCAGCCGGCTACATATTGATGCGAAACGTTGCGGGCTATCTCTCCGTCGCCGCCCTGGCCTCCATTGGGATTGCCCACCGGATCGGGCGGATAGACGATCACCGCCAGCCGGTTCTGTCCGTTGGCAGCGAGAAGACCGGTTATATTATAGGACTGCCGGAGATACATGCCGAAGTGAGTGGCAGCATTTACCCTGTGTCCGTTGAGCCAGACATCGCAACTGTAATTCACGCCTCTGAAATTCAGCCAGACCTGGCCATTTTTCGGGGGTTTACCTTCTGTGAAATCTTTTACAAACCAATAGGTATAATGATCCCTTCCGGTAGTATAGATATCCGGGATCTTATCATTATTCATTCCAAAAAAAGGATCGGGTTCGATGTGCTCGTTGATGAGTGTTGTCAGTACAGTACCCGGTACAGTCGCGTCCAGCCAGCCTTTTGTGGAAAAATCCGGTGCAGAGAGCTTTGCCCCATCGGCCTTTACTTTACCGATAGCCTGACATTTCCAGCCGCTGTTGAGTTCGTAGGGAGCCTGTGCCCGTAATAAAAAAGAGAATGTCAGCAAAGTTAGCCCGGTCGAAATAATACGTTTCATGCGCGCGATAAAATTATTTGGTAAAACTACAGGTTATCCCGTTTAGCAAAATGGCTATCTTTCAGATGAAATGACCTATAAAGACATTCTCCGGTTACGTCTGGCCGCGCAAAGGCTGACGGGTGAAAAGCCGGCTACTCCGACCGAACTGTTTGCCGAATTGGGCGCCATACAGTCCCAGGACTATGGTATGTCCAAATGGGCTGTCGGCCTGCGTCTGGAAAAGGGCACACATGACGAGGTTGAAGAGGCTATCGACAGCGGCGCGATCATTCGCATCCATGTGCTGCGTCCAACCTGGCATCTCGTAGGAGCTGACAATGTCCGCTGGATGCTGGACCTAACGGCTCCGCAGATAAAGGCGGCGATGGCTTTCCGGGACCGTCAGCTGGAGCTGGACGAAAAGATATTCCGCCGTTGCGAAAAGATCATAGAAAAGGCGTTGGTTCGGGACAGACACCTGCCCGGGACCGTTCTCCTGCCGCCTGGCGGGTGGTGGAAAAAAAGGGCGCCGTTTCCGTGGCAAAGGATTGGTTTCATCCCGTCACCCAGACGGCTCAAAAAGCGATGAAGGCGGCTGAGAAAAAGTTTATACATTTCAAAGCCGGCCCGACTGGTTAACTTTTCATTAACTTGCTCCCTTTCTTGCGGCTGTCATGGACAGATGTTGTTCCTTGCGGCTTATAGAACCCACTGCTAACCTGATACTATGCTATTCGGAGAATTAAAAGAAACAATTAGAAAGGATTCGAAACTACAGCTTCTGTTATTGGCTTCGGTGATCGTCCAGGTCATTATGTGTATAACAGCCATTGGTATTTATCATCCCGATCAGCACTTTCAGCTCATCGAGTTCTCTTCAGCCCAGCTGCACAAACCTTTCGGTTATGTCTGGGAATTCGACGCTCATATCCGGCCTTCCCTGCAGGTATATCTGTTCTCCGGCTATCGCATCCTATGTGGCTGGCTGGGGTTGAATGATCCCTTTTTGCAGATGACTATCCTACAGGTTCTTTTTGGCCTGGCCCTGTTTGTGCTTTTTAACTGCCTTGCGTTGTGGTATCTGCGGGATGGGGACAGGCGCATCCTGTACTGGGTTTTGTTCATTCTGAATTTCTCCTGGTGGATACCGTATACCCGGACGCTTTTCAGCTCGGAGATGTTGTCATCGCTGTTGTTTTTTGGGGCGGTGTTCTGGTATGTTTTAAAAAGTGGGTCGGGGCGGACCGAAGCGGCCGGGGCCGGCGGTGATGGTTTCGCATCCCGCTGGCTGGTGCCTTTGCTCACTGGCTTTTTGTTCAGTCTTTCCTTTTATGCGCGTTTCCAGACGGCGTTTGCAATTCTGGGCTTTGGGTGCTGGATGCTCTTTTTTGAACGGAAATATTTTAAGTTATTTCCACTGATCGCCGGTTTTATCATCGGGACTGCAATCAACATTGAATTGGATCATGGCTTTTATCACCATTGGATCTTTACACCCTACACTTATTACAAAGTAAATATTCTGGAAGGTAAGGCAGCCGGATTCGGGACCTCTCCATTCATCGTCTATATCGGAGAGCTGATGGGCATCACCTTTGCGCCTCCTATCAGCATCCTGTTGCTTTATTTTGGTTTCAGGGCAGCAATCCTGAAAAAGCTTTCGAATCCGCTTACGCTGGCGGTCCTTTTCTTTATCGTCGGTCATTGTATCGTTGCGCACAAAGAAGACCGTTTTCTCTTTCCGGTGCTGAGCGTTCTGCCGATCTTTGTCGGCTGGGGGCTGCCGGACCTTATGCGGTGGTACCAGACAAGAAAAGAGGGTTTGCGCAAATGGATAAAAGGCATTGCCGTCTTCAGCATTACGATCAACCTGATCGTTCTGGTCCTGCTCTTCTTTACGCCCTATTGCCAGGCCCTGCATTTTGCCTCGCAGCTGCGACATCATTTTAAGAACGAGTCCGTGACGATCTATACTGTTCCGCGTACTCCATTGGAGACGGATGCACATCTGCCCTTCGTCTATTACCAGGAGGGGAGTCGTAATTTTACCTGGAAGACGGTAAAGACTGCTGATTCGATGCGTTATTTCAGCGACAAGGCGACGTATTTTGCAACCAGCTACAACGATATAAAGCATAATAAGCAGCTGCCTGATAGCCTGGGCTATGAGCGGCAGTTCTGTTCTTCGGAGATCCTCTGGGGGGTTAATACGATGCTGCAGTCGATGGGGATCAATACGATCAATGATGTTTGGGTTTTGTATAAAAAGAAATAGAAGAAATGGCATTTTAATTGCGGTTGATATTGGATGCAACGCAAGAAATTTCTCTCCTTTATCGGGTTATCTTTTTTATCAGGTAAAGTCTTTGCTGTTATGAATACGCCATCTTCCGGGGCAGAGCCTGAGAAATTCCATTTTACCGACGACGGAAAAATCCCCAATAGCAAATTTCCGTTGCTGGTATACCGGGAGGCGTTTGAGGCGCGAGGGACAGATGGCGCGGCCTGGCTGGAGCGAAGATTTGCGGCTAATAACTGGACCAATTCCTGGCGTAATGGGGTTTATCCCTTCCATCACTATCATAGTACTTCACATGAAGTGCTTGGCGTATTTAGCGGCTCGGCTCTTTTGCATTTAGGCGGTGAACAGGGGCAGAAGGTGGAAGTCCGGGCTGGAGACATCCTGATCATCCCAGCAGGAGTGGGGCATAAGAATTTAAAGAGTGATGGACTGGGTATAGTTGGTGCTTATCCTGATGGCAGGGAATGGGATATCAACAAGGGATTACCGGGCGAACGTCCTCAGACCGACCGGAATATTGCGGCGCTGCCTGTTCCCGGGACTGACCCGTTATGGGGTAAGGAGAAAGGGCTGATAAAGATATGGGTATAAAGAAGCTCCCTGTCTGGCAGGGAGCTTCTTGTTTATTATTTGGCAATCGCCGTATTGGGCTGATAACTGGCATAATAACTGCCCAGCGTGGTGAGGTTGCCATTGGCATCGATCAGGGCCGAAGACCACAGCTGCGGGCCCTTCGGGTCGCCGGAGAACCAGGAATAACGCTGGACGAAGCTGAGTCCTTCCAGCTTAGGCAGCAGCCGCTTCATAAAGGCCAGCACCTGGTCGGGTGGATAGGCGTTGGCGGACGGTGTCGAGGCATTCCAGTCTGCTGTTGCGAATTCGGTGATCCAGACAGGAAGATGATATTTGTCGTAGAGGTCCTGCAGCGTTTGAACGAAGCCGTTGTCATCCGTGCCTACATACATATGAACGCAGATGAAATCCACCCGCTTTTTCTGGGCGATACAGGAATCGAGGAAGTCGTAGATCCATTGACGGGTAGGCCAGTCAGCGGCTGGGCTGCCCAAGGGCAAGCCAATGCTCTCGAGCTGCGGCCATAAGGCCAGCGCCTGACTGACGGTCATATTGGATTGATCCGGGCGGTTAGGCTCGTTGAACCCCAGAACATACTTCACTTTTCCCTGCGTTTTTAATTGCTGAACGGCTGAGATATTGGAGGCCGTTACATTGGCTGCGCCCCAAAACATCGAAACGAACTCACAGTTTAGCGGCGAAGGAGAGGGGAGAGGTGTTCCCCAGGTATAATACCAGAATGCTTTTAGTGCAACGATATCCCCGTTCCAGGTGCCATAGGCCATATTGGTAGAGAAATCAGCCCCTTTTTTACCGGAGATTGTCGGCGTGCCAGGTCCTGTAGGCGGAGTTGTGTTGGTTGTGGAATCTTTTGATCCGCCATTATCGGGCGATGGGTCGGCGTCTTTTTTACAGGCGCTTAAGGATAAGAGTAATACCAGCGCAGGAAGTAAATGATAGCGGGTCATTCTTAGTTTGGATTTTAGGATAACGGATTAATTATGAGACATTACCGCTATCCAGCAACAAGTTTGATGCCATCTTTGAAGTTTCAAAATTATTAGTTGGCGGCCTACATGTTTGTTCTGTTTTGGGGCAGGTCGCACCCGGTTATGGGGGGCACGCCGGATGTTGGAGACTTGCCAGTTGTTGGAGACCCGCCAGTTGTTGGAGACCCGCCAGTTGTTGGGGCACGTCGGTTGTGGGTTGCGCGTACTGGTTGGAGGTTGGGGAGATGGTACACTATTTTTCGCTCAGTTCTTTCAGTTTATTGAGCCCTTTACCGAAATCCCGGTCCAGGTTTTTTTCGATCACTCCGAAGAGTTTGATGATATTCATGGGATAAGGGGTAGCGCTTGCGATGCCCCAGGCGGCCCTTGTTCCGCCGCCTTCCGGTGCGATGCGAATATATCCGTCTGCCTTGCCTTTAATCGGGCGCAGGAAATTGATCTCGGATGTTACTTCTGACCTTTCGGTAACGCTGCGCATGGTCTGGCTGCCTGCTCCGACGTTTTTCTCATTGCTTTCCCAGCTATAGGTCGCGCCCGGCATTCCATCCTCGCCGCTGAACTGCTGACGGATATTGGGGTCCAGCCCGATCCAGGGACTCCATTCGTTGGACGCCTTAAAAGTGTTGATATGGGGCCAGACCTTATCAACCGGGGCCTGGATAAGAATGGACTTTTCAAATTTCCATTTTGTACCCACCGCAGCGGCCACCAGCAGCAGTAATATGATCAACCCGGCAAGGATATAAACTACGATCATGGTATAGGCGTTTTCTCCAAGATACTGAAAATTTCGCTTGTATCGTCTCTGAACCCAATGTAGCCTCTTTTTCGGGGAATCCTTATCTTCGCCCGCTATGCAGGTCAATGAATTATGGCAGTTGTTGAAACAGCAGGTGGCGGAGACCGACACTCTCCAGTGGATCGCCACTGTCACCGGTATCGGGGAGGTATTGCTTGCCCGGGTCAACAATATCCTGCTCTACCCGGCGGGTATTATCAGCACCCTGCTTACGATGTATATCCTCTATAAGTTTGGGCTTTATGCAGACTCGCTGCTCAACGGGTATTATATGGTCATGAGTGTCTATGGCTGGTGGTACTGGATGAAGAAAAAGGATCAGCCGGCTGTGGCTATTTCGATCTGTAGTCCGAGGGACTGGCTTATCGTAGCGGCTATCGTCGGGATCGGTTTTTCGGTGCTGTATATCCTGCTTGCAAATTGGACTCCTTCGACCGTGCCTGTATGGGATGCCTGGGTCAGCGCCACCGCCTGGGCGGGTATGTGGCTCCTTGCCAGGAGAAAGGTCGAGAACTGGATCCTGCTGAACGTCTCGAATATTTTTGCTATTCCGCTGCTGTTCTACAAGCAACTGCCGCTGTTTGCGGTTTTGACCATCATCCTTTTTATCGTGGCCGTCTTTGGCTATTTCGACTGGCGGAAAAAGTATAAACTACAAATTGCATGATATTGCCAATGCATCCGCCACCGCCTCCACATCCTTCCACTTTTCTGCCTGCAGATGTAGCTGAGATCCTTCGTTCGAAGGCTGCTGAGGCGGAGACTAAACGTGATCTGCATCCGGATCAACTGGCGTTGATCTATACAAAAGAGTGGTTCCGAATGTTGCTTCCTGGAAATCCGCTTTCTCTGCCACAGTTGGTTCGTCTCGAAGAAGGCATCAGCTGGGCAGATGGCTCCGTAGGCTGGATGGTGACCCTGTGCAGCGGGGCTGGCTGGTTTGCCGGCTTTTTCCCGCCAGCGGCCTTTTCTGACATTTTTTCCAATAAGCAGCTATGCCTTGCTGGTAGCGGCGCTCCGTCCGGTGAAGCACATGTCGTTCCAGGCGGCTATCGCGTCGACGGTCGGTGGGATTATGCGAGCGGTGCCGTTCATGCGACTGCCTTTACTGCGAATTGTGTCATCGTGGAGAATGGGCAGGAACTCATGACGGCTGACGGTTTTCCGCTGGTGCGCCCCTTTCTTTTTCGAAAGGAAGAAGTGTCGGTGGATAAGAACTGGAATACTGTCGGGCTCATTGCAACCGGGAGCCATGCCTTTGAAGTGCGCAATGCGGAGGTCCCTGCTGACCGGTGTTTTGACATAGCGCCCAGCCAGGCGAAGGCCAGTCATCCTATTTATTGTTATCCTTTTCTGCAACTGGCAGAAGCCACTCTTGCCGCCAATCTGTCCGGTATGGGAATGCATTTTTTGGATTGTGCCACGTCTTTTTTTACCGGGCGGATCCATGGCGGACGTGTGCCGGTGGGTGCAGCGGGGGAAATAAATGAGGCACTGGAAGGGGCCCGACATACCATTCAGACAAAACGAATGGAATTCTATAAAACGTTGGATCATTCCTGGGAGAGACAGACGGACTTCGATGCTGTCAGCCGATGCAGCCGTGAGCTGGTCTCAGCCGTGAGAAGCGGGGTAGATAAACTTTATCCTTATGGAGGACTTGGCGCTGCGCGGCCCGATACGGAGATCAATCGCGTGTGGCGGGATCTTCACACCGCGAGTCAGCATAATTTATTGGTGTTTGGCCGGTAGGGAAGACTGGTCCGTATTCCTGTGAACAGGTATTCGCGCAAAGTCTCCGGGGCCGCGATTGAGGATGCCGTAGTGAACGGAACCTTTGAAAAAGACCAGGAGTTGACGGATGAACGATAACATACAAATCTGGTTGCCAAAAACCTGCCATTCATTCACACTACTGGTTATTAGTTGCTTATATATGCCGGTGTAACCAATTTCTTCCCAAAAAAGGAAAAGCTTCCCGGTTAATTGGCTTCAAGAAAAGGCTTCCCGGCTAATTGGCTTCGATGACCGAAAGGATATTCCCCGCCGGATCGGTAAACCATGCTATCGTCGGTCCATTCCCTCGCATGATCCCCTTTTTATCCGTTTGCAATTCCCCTTTATACTGAAGGAACGATACCCCAGAGGCCGTCAGTTTGTCCACAGCCTCTTCGATGTTGCTGACCTTGAAATTGAAGACTGTAAAAGTAGCGGGCTCATGATTTTCCTTGGAATAGAGAAAGATGGCCATATTATCGCTGGTCCTGATGTCCAGACCTTCCGGTGTTTCGTTGGTTTCGAGGCCCAATGTCTGCTGGTAAAAGTTCTTTGCTTTTTTTAGATCATTGACCGAAAAACTGGCGAATGAACGATTGTAGTTGAGCATAACAATTGAATTTACATTTTTTTAAGCAAACCGTATACCACCGCCTGTGCAGCAATGACAGGGATTAGGGTGATATGGACAAACCTTCGGGAAGGACAGTCATTGCCAGGCAGCTAAAGGTCAGATAGTTTTGTCGTATAAAATGGACAATCATGAACTACGGTAAAAAGATCAGTTTCTGGCCAGCAGTTGCGCTGCTGCCCTTTGTTATCAGCGCCTGTAAAAAAGATAATAATCCGGGCGGTGCTGCGCCCCAGATGGAAACCATCACGATCGAAAATGTACTCAAATCCGAGCCGCTGGTTGAATCCGGAACATTTCAGGGAACGGGCTCTCCGGCGCTGATCCTGCCCGGGCAGTCCACGACTATAAATTTCTCCGCTGCAAAAGGTGAAGGACTGAGTTTTGCGACTATGTATGGCTGGTCGAATGACCTGTTCTTTGCCCCAGCCAATCCCGGTATAATGGTTTATGACAATAATGGTAATCCCATCGAAGGGGATGTATCGGACCAGGTAAAGCTTTGGGATAACGGTACCCGTATCAACCAGACTCCTGGAGCAAATGTCAACCATCCCGGTACGGCCGACAGTAAGAACATCACAGAGGTCAGCGGTACCGATGCGCAGGGAAATACCTACCTGGCTGCTTCCAAACTGGTAAAGGCTACACTGAAGTACAACGGCAATTCTACTTTTACCCTTACTCTTCAGAATATTTCGGGGGGTACAGCCAACGAAACTCCGCTGAGTCCCGGGGTATGGTCGGTCTCTTATATTGTCGGCGGTAATCTTTTAGCTCCGACTCCTTTGTACGCCAGCGGCCAGCCTACGGCCAATGGTCTGACCAGTATCGCTGAAGCGGGCGATAATTCAAAGCTTTGGGCCTACGTGCAAACCATTACCGGTATTTTTACACCACTGTCCCCTGTATTGGTTGTCATTTACAATGGCATCGATAATCCTATTTATAAAGTGGGCGAGCTGGATCGTGGGCAGGGCCTTAAATATATAGCGCAGCGGGGTGTGCCCGATACGCTGGCTGCCTATTTAAAAAATCTAAAGGGGGTGAAGGCTGTTTATAACCTTGCTGCAACCGGTACCCGGGTATTGTTGCCTGTGATCAACGGCGCAGCGGGCAGTGCTGTCTCCCAGCAGATAAGCGTGCAGAAAGGCGATCGCCTCGCGATTGCTACCATGTACGGGTTTTCCAATGACTGGTTCTTTGCGAGCACCGGTAATGGGGTAGACCCGACACAGACGGGGGATATCTCTTCCAGCATTCAATTATATAATGATGGAACGGCTGTCGATCAGTTCCCGGGCGCAGGAGTTACCCAGTTCAACCTGGCTGGCACGCCACTGGTCGAAAACAACCCCATTTCAGTGGTTCCAAACCCCAATGCGTTCACCACTTTACCTCCTATTTCAAATATTATTAAAATAACACTGCAATAAAGCTGCAAGGATTATGCCCGGGCGCCTACCAAGCAATGGAGGCGCCCGGTTTTGTTACGGCCGTTTCACCGAGGACAGGATGGACTGCATCAGGTAGTTCAATCTGCTGCCTGGAGCCCATTTTCGCACGCAGCATGAAGTACAAGCCAATACAGGAGTAAATTTTTCAGCCCACAAGCATCCGGAGGGCGTTAAATCCCGTTTTTTGTCCAGGGCACTGTAAGGAATCCGCGCCTCTGCCGACTAAGAATAAAAATAGATAAACTATGTTACCGATAAAGAGACTTGTTATCGCGGGTAGTTGGATAGCGGCGGTGCTGGTTGCTGCTGCGTTTACGGCCAGGTCGGCTTATGGCGTCGCCAGGCCTCAGACAAAGTCCAATGCCCCTGTCCCTGCAGACCCTGGCTTTGCCGTCGTCGAACTCTTTACTTCCGAAGGCTGTTCCAGCTGTCCCCCTGCTGACGACCTGGCCGCAAGGATACAGAAAGAAGACAAGGATCGACCTGTTTTTCTGTTGGCTTTTCATGTAGATTACTGGGACCGGCTGGGCTGGAAAGACGTCTTCAGCAGTGCGGCGTACTCCGATCGGCAGCGTCAATATGCCAGGTGGTTAAGGCTACAATCTGTCTATACTCCCCAGATAGTGGTCAATGGAAAAAAGGAATTTGTCGGCTCCGAAGCGTCAACCCTGCACAGCGCCATTGAAAGTAACCTTAAATTATACAATAACGACCTTAAATTGTCCATCAGCAACGTGAAAAAGGAAGGAGAAAAGCTGGATTGGTCCTGGCAAACTCAAGGGAATAATAAAGGACTTTCGCTTGTGGTTGCCCTTGTACAATATTCGGCCACGACAAATGTCAGGTCGGGTGAAAATGGCGGTCATACGCTGTCTCATGTTCAGATAGTACGTAAATTGCAGTCGATCCCGCTGAATGCAAAAAGCAATGGATCAGGCCAGATGGACTGGTCAGCGTCAATAAAACCGGGGGAAGCGGAAGTAATAGCGTTCCTGCAAAATGAGGACAACGGGGAGATCGTCGCTGCAACCCGATCAAATGTGCAATAAACGAAATGAAAGTCATAAAAGAGAAACATCCGCTTGTCATGCGCTGGACCCATTGGGTCAACTTCCCGATCCTGGCTATCATGATCTGGAGCGGCATGCTTATCTACTGGGCCAATGATGTTTATACCATTACCATCTTCGGCCATACGTTTGTCCGGTTCTTTCCGGACTGGTTTTATAAGGCTCTGCATATCCCGTCCCGTCTGGCCGAGGGCATGGCCTTTCATTTTTTGTTCATGTGGTTTTTTGCGCTGAATGGCCTGTTCTATGTCCTTTATACTATTTTCTCGGGTGAATGGCGGTTGCTGCTGCCCAACCGGCACAGTTTCAAAGAGGCCTGGCTGGTTTTGCTGCATGATCTGCATATCCGGAAAACCAGCCCTCCGCAGAAGAAATACAACGCCGCTCAACGAATTGCCTATACTGCAATCATCGTCATGGGGTTTGGTTCCCTGGTCACGGGTCTGGCCATTTACAAGCCCGTTCAGCTTTACTGGCTCACCTGGCTCTGTGGGGGGTATACGTTCGCACGGATCATTCACTTTATCCTGACAGTCGGTTATGTATTGTTTTTTATCATTCATATTGTTCAGGTCATCCTGGCGGGCTGGAACAATTTCCGGTCGGTAGTATCGGGCTTTGAAGTGGAAGAGATACCTGAATCAAAAGAAAATACGACGCCATGAAGAAGTTGTCCCGAATAAAGTTGTTTCGAAAAAAAGGCGGGCCAAAGAAACCATTGACCGTCGAGCAGAAGATAACCCGGCGGAATCTCCTTTCTTTCGGTACCTTTTTCGTTCTGGGCGGTGCTGCTTTTGGCGGCTGGAAGTGGCTGCTCAACAGTCCGGCGGAGCAGGCTGGCGTAACGGCAGGTGCGCATAAACCGTTGCGGCGGGCATTGAATAAGACGGAGCTGTTCTTTAGAAAGATCTTTAGCGATGATCACCTGGTCAGAACCTATCCGAAGTCCAGAGCTGCCCGTCGTGTACGGGAGAATAGCCATATCGGCATGCGGGACCCTTCTTTCAAGCTGGAGGACTGGCGGCTATCGGTAACAGGTCCTGATGGTAATCCATTGAAGATATCGATCGATGAAATAAAGGCTCTGCCAAAGACAGAGATCGTCTATGACTTTAAATGTGTTGAAGGCTGGGACCAGATCCAGCACTGGGCAGGAGTAAAGTTCAGTGATTTTATCCAGCATTTTCAATTGGAGGAGCAGGCGAAGAAAAACTATGTCGGCATGGAAACGCCCGACGGAAAATATTATGTGGGTCTCGACAGGGAAAGCGCCTTTCATCCGCAGACCATACTGGCTTATGAGATGAACGACCAGCCTGTTACCGATGGTCATGGGGCGCCATTGCGACTGATCATCCCGGTAAAATATGGCATAAAGAACCTGAAACGCATTGGAAGCATAACATTCAGCGATACCCGTCCCAGGGACTACTGGGCGGAGCAGGGATATGATTATTATTCGGGATTGTAAAAAAATAAAATAAACATTATGGTCAGGTATTCATTATTAGTCCGGCTGGAAGCAAAAGCTGGAAAAGAAAAAGAGCTTGCTGAGTTTTTAAAGAGCGCGTTACCCCTGGTTGATGAGGAGCCTGCTACTATTCACTGGTATGCTTTGCAAATAGGGCCTTCTACCTTTGGGATCTTTGATACTTTTGAGACAGAAGAAGGGCGTAAGGCGCATCTTACGGGTAAGATAGCCCAGGCACTGATGGCAAAGGCTCCTGAATTATTAGCCAAAGATCCAGTCATTGAACAAGTGGATCTGCTGGCTGTGGCAAAAACAAAGCAGTAATGGCTTCGATCTCTGTTCCTGATCCTAAGCAATGGGTCAGTCTACATGCAGACTATCTGTATTCGTATGCGTTCGCCCGGCTCGACAATGAAGAGCAGGCGCGCGACCTCGTGCAGGAAACATTTTTGGCGGCGCTGGAAAAGATCGATCAGTTCAGGGGGAGCAGCTCTGAGCGGACCTGGCTGACGGCGATATTAAAGTATAAGATCATCGATATCTATCGGAAAAAGAATTCGGGATTACAGATGGAAAGCGGTGAGCGCGAACCTGAGCTGGAGTTTTTCGAATCCGACAATGGGCACTGGAAGGAAGCCTATAGTCCGCAGGCGTTCGGGATAGAGAATTCCGATCCTCTTGCCAATAAGGAGCTGCGATCCATCTTGCAGAAATGTCTTCAGAAGCTGCCTTCTCTCTGGTTTTCCGTCTTCACCATGAAACATATGGATGAGCTGGCCACGGAGATGATCTGTAAGGAACTGAAGGTGACCCCTTCGAACTTTTGGGTGATCATTCACCGGGCAAAACTGAACCTGAGAGCCTGTATACAGAAAGCCTGGTTGTAAAAGTTTGGACTATGGGCGTGATAAAAAAGATACAATACAATTGCCGGCATGCAACCTATCTCATAGAGAAAAGGCAGCATACTGCTCTGACCCTGAAGGAAAGGCTTCACCTGGTGATCCATTTGTCGGGTTGCTCGGTTTGCCGGCTATTTCAACGGCAGAGCCGGATGATCAACCGGTTGGTGCGGGGGCTTTTTCACGCTACGGGCGAACAGGAAAGGAAGCTGGATGATGCATTCAAAGACGAGCTGCAGCAGCGGATAAATGAACGGCTCAATAAATAAAATACAAAAGCCGGCTCTAATAAGAGCCGGCCTGGTTTTTATATGCAAGTCTAAATTTAATTGTCGGTGCACAGGGTATTAAGGCTGAGCTCTACTGAAGAGATGGGCCAGATATAACCCACATCGCCGGGGCCTTTGGCTGGTGCGCTGCCTTTTGCAGGTATCGTCAGCTGTAGCCGCATCAGGTCATTGTTGCGCAGTCCTTCGCCGAGGAACTCGATATTCCTTTCCTGGAGGATGGCACTGGTCAGATCGGCCGCTGTGGCGAAGCTGGCTGGTGTAAAGGTTGTGCTGGCATCGCTGCGGTTGCGAACCGCATTCAGCAGGGCCACTGCCCGGGTATCGACGGAATTGGTCGTACGGGCAAGGGCTTCGGCCAGGCTAAGCAGCACTTCAGGATAACGGATCACCGGAACATAATCGGTGTAAGGGCTGGGGGAGGTGTATTTGTTCAGCCATTTTTTTCCGCCGCCGGTGAAGATAAAACCTCTTCTTTTATCCGTTTGCGATTTCCAGCTGGAATCTGAGATAACCCCTTTGGCATTGAGCGAATATTCTCCATTTCCTACGCCGCCGTTCTTGCTGGTCGCGCCAAAATAATAACCCAGCTGATTCTGTGTACCCGGATTATCGCCGGTAGTCGTCGTCATCGGCATGGATAGAACGTTCTCCGTTGTAGTGGCGGCGCCATATACCTTCGTGACATCGGCCTGTAAGGCAAAGGCTACGTTTTTGGGAGCGGTGAAAGGCGCGGCCGTGCTGACGATGCGGTTGGCGGCGGCGATGACACTGTCATACTTGCCCATGCTGAGAAATACACGGGTCTTCAACGCAATCGCCGTATTGACATGAGCGCGGGTGGTATTGTTATAGGCGGTGGAATAAGACGCCGGCAAACCCGCTTCTGCATCGTTGAGATCGGCAATGATCTGGTTGTAAATATCACTTACCGGGCTTCTTACCAGGTTGGACTGGCCCGCTACTTTTATGCCATTGAGACGCAGCGGCAGACCTTTCTGGGCACCATTGCCACTGGCATAAGGAAGGGTATAATACTGCAGCAGGGCATAGTAAGACATAGCCCGGACAAATTTGGCTTCGGCGATATAATTTTTGCCGAGGCTTGGTCCAACAACGCTTGTACCTATCGAATCCATCCCATCAATAAAGAGATTACAGGTATTGATCGCCAGATAGGCATACTGCCATAAGTTGACCACTGCCGTTGCGCTGTTGGTCGGGTTCCCGGCCCAGACGTCGGAACCGGTGACGAGATTGGAGGTCTCGTTGATAAAGTTGTCGGCCTTGATATCGCCATAGATAACGTACCGGCCACCGTAGAAGTTGCCATTCTTCATGGCGCCATACAGGCTAAGCACCTGGGCCTGTATACGAGCGGAGGAGCTAAAGACATTCAGATCGGCGACCGAGGTCTGCGGCAGAGGCTTTAAAAGTTCGCGTTTGCACGAACTTCCGACCAGCAGGACCACCGTCAGGGAAAGCAGTATATATTTATTCGTTCTCATTTTGATTGCTTTGTGTTTTTTTCAATAGTTATCAATTAGAAACCTACATTCAAACCAACGGTGATGGTACGGGCGTTGGGCGTAGTATTGCGATCGACGCCCTGACCGGATGTGGTATTGCCGTTAGACGCCACTTCGGGATCAGGACCCGGATAACCGCTGATGATCCCCAGGTTCTGTCCGCTGACATATACCCTGGCGCTGCTGAGCTTTACCCGCTGTACGATAGCGGAAGGAAGGTTGTAGCTAAGCGATAGGGTACGAAGCTTGATGAAATCGCCTTTGAATACATTTATGTCCATGGGCATGGCCGAGCCGTTGGATACGTTGTCGTTGAATACGGGCCGGGCGTACTTCTTACCTGTCTGCCCCTTATCGGTCCAGGCGTCGGTGAGGATATCTGTGGCGTTGTTCCAGAAACGCTGGTCATGCAAGCCGGAATTGGTACCGTAATAAACATAGAATCCTGCCTGGTAGGTCAGCAGTACATCCAGCGTAAATCCTTTGTAGTTGAAAGTATTTGACCAGCCGCCGACGTACTTGGGCAGCGGGTTCTTATACATCACTGCATCTGCTGCCTGTGTGATCGTCGTGCCGCCGGTAGGGCTTACATATTTGTTCAGACCATCGGGTGTGGTAGAATAGTTGAATTGACCGCCCGGTGCATAATATTGGTAATAAACTTTCTGACCGGCGGAATTGACGAAGATACGTTTGCCTGTACCGGCATCTACACCAGCCGTGCGGATCACCCAGAGATAACCGAGGGCATAACCGGGCTTGGTGAGGTTGACCGTTTCGAGGCTGGAAGTGGCCGTTTGAATGCTTGGCAAACCATCGGCAAGACCGGTGACCTTATTGTTATTGATCGTCAGATTAAAACCGGTGTTCCAGGTGAAATCCTTGGTCTGTACAGGGGCGGCATTCAGACTGAGTTCCAGACCCCGATTGTACATGCTGCCGACGTTCAACGGCGGACCCGCATAATAAACCGTTGGTAAACCAGCGGAAGGCGCCTGGTTGACATAAAGGATCAATCCGTCCACATTGTTGTTGTAATAAGCCACCTGACCTGTGATGCGGTCGTTGAGGACGCCAAAGTTTATACCGATGTCTGTCTGTTTGCTGGTTTCCCATTTCAGGTTGCTGTTGCCCACGGTGCCCAGAGCGTAAGAAAGTGTCGCGGCGCCGCCATACAAACCGGAATAGTATTGGTTATATGGACTGTAATCACCGATGCCGTTGATGTTACCCACTTTTCCGTAGCTGCCCCGGATGCGGAAGCTGCTGAAAACGTGATCCAACTTGACGTTCTTCCAGAAATCTTCCTGTGCGATCTCCCAGCCGGCGCTGGCTCCGTAGAAAACACCCGCTTTCTGACCGAGCGCAGAGTATTCGTCACGGCGCAGGGTCCCCGCAAGGAAATATTTCTTATCGAAATTATAATTCAGACGACCGAAGTTGGACAACAGGTAGTTCTCTCCCTTTGTGTTGTTGATGGGGTTATTGACCGTATAGCCGGCCTGTATGACGTTGTAGTTGGGGTCGGACACGCCCTGGCGCTGAATACCCCATGTTGCGGATGTCCTGCGCTGTTGTTCGTTACCCACCAGGAGGCTTAAATTGTGTTTTGTTCCGAATGTATAATCGAATTGTGCTGTATTTGTCCACAGCCAGGTCTTGTTCTTCGAAGACGTCGCGGTAGCGGTACCATTCGGTGTATAGCCGTCTCCATTGATCGGATTCAGGAATGCATCGTTATCTATAAGCAAATAGTCGATACCGTACAAGGTCTTCAGCGTGATCCAGCTCAAAGGCTTTACCTGGAGATAAACATTGGACTGGATATGATTTACTTCATTGTTACTCCGGCTGAGATCGATGATAGGGATCGGGTTGGGGTAGGAGAGCGAAGAGATCCCTGTAATATTGGAAGAACCTGCCGCTGAGCCATTGACATTATAAGACCCATTCGGGTTATACGGCGCCAGGATGGATGGCAGCACCTGTGTCAGACGGGTCAGCGCTCCTGTATTATAGGCTTCTCCATTCAGAGAACCGGATGAACCGGCAGAAAGGTTCTGCTCATTTGAATAAGATGCTTTGCCACCCAGGGAGATGGCTTTGTTCAGACGGGTGTCTACATTGGCCAGGATATTGATGCGTTTGAAATCATTTTTTCTGACAAGACCTTCCTGCGTGGTATAACCGGTGGACAGGTAATAGGTAGTCGCATCGTTCCCACCGGAGATATTTACGTTATGGCTGTGTGAAAAGCCGGTGCGGTATACATAATCCGCCCAGTTGGTGTTGACATTGCTGCTATCCGCGTTCTTCGCATATTTGAAGCTGACGGCGCTGGCGCCGGTGAGACTGGGGTTATTGGCGACAGCCATGGTCTTAAACTGGATGTACTGGTCGGCATTCAGCATTTTCGGAACGCCATACGCCTTATTCCAGCCTGCCCAGCCATCATACGTGACCTTTGCCCGGCCTGACTTCCCTTTTTTGGTAGTGATAAAGACGACCCCATTGGAAGCGCGGCTGCCATAAATAGCAGTAGCGGCGGCGTCCTTGGCAATGTCGATGCTTTCGATGTCATTGGGATTGACGCTGGCAAGCGGATTGGCTGCGGCATTACCATTGCTGTAATCCCCGGTGAAGGAAGGCACACCGTCGATGATCACCAGCGGATAGGAACTTAAAGAAATCGAGTTGGTACCCCTGATGCGGAAAACCGGTGGTTCGTTGACGATACCGCTGGGAACCGTGATCTGTACTCCCGAGCTGCGGCCTGCCAGGCTCGATTCGAAACTTTGGATCGGTGTTTCGGCAATGGCTGCGCCTTTTACAGAAGCAACGCTGCCCGTTACCTCTGCTTTTCGCTGGCTGCCGTACCCTACCACGACCACCTCGGACAGGTTTTTGCCGCTGGCCTTCAGGGTTACGCTAAAAGTGGATCGCCCTCCGATCGGAAGGAATAACTCTTCGAGACCAATGTAAGTAAATTGAAGATTGCGGGCATTTTCCGCGAAACTGAGCTTAAAAACACCGTTGACATCGGTAACGGTGGTCGAAACAACTTTTCTGTCATTTGTCAGCGCCGTGACAGTAACGGCAGGAAGGGGAGCGCCTTTTTCATCGGTAACCGTACCGGTAACAGACCGGTTCTGTGCGTGTAGCAGACTCACTGCCAGGCATAGGCCTAGCAACGACAACAGGTGTTTTCTCATGTTGAAAGAGTTGGTTTTGGTGACAGTTAGGGAAACTGCTCAATTATGAGCAGAAATTATTAAACGATAAATTTAAGGCTTGAATATGAAAAAATACGAGTTGGGAGAAAAAAAATTTACTAACTGCTATCCGTATGCAGTAAAAACGGCGATATGTAGATGTTTTTACTGTGTATAATTAGTTTCTTACATGGATAATTTCTGCTTTCTGGATGTAATCCAGCAGGGGGAAGCGACGCTTAAGCCAGGCGCTGCCCTCTATGAACATCGAATCCTGCTTACCGCCACGGATCCCCCCGCCGGACCTCTCACCATAACCATTATACCAGGAGTCGACGACTTCCATGCCGGCTATGACACGGGCAAAAGGAACAAAAGGCACTGTATCGTGGGTACTGCTATTGTTTTTGAGGTTGATAAAGACCTGTGTGGTGCGGGCATTGGGGTCTTTAAATGCGAAGGCGACGGTGCCGCGTTCATTGGAGAGTACTCTTGGATCGTCCGGGATATTTTGATGGCGCCAGGCGCTGGCAATTTTTCCATCTGCGGCTACGCCAAACTGTGCCCATTTGTCTTTGACGACCCGGAAGAGGGGGGCATGATCGTAATAGCCGTGGCGGACCAGGTTGTAAAAGCGGTCTGCTCCGATGGGCGCCCATTCCCGTTTGATCTCCAAAGTGACCTTCCCTTTTGTGGTCTCCAGCCCGACCTGGTATTCCGCGGGCGCCTGGACGCTAAAGTCCGGATGTTCCGGATGCAGGAGGCGATGATTTGACGAGCAGCTTAGCAGGAACAGGAAACAGCAAAAAAGGAAGATATAATTTTTCATAGGGGAAAAAGTACGTCATTCTCTTAGGTTGTCTTCGACTTTCGGGCCCTTTTTGGCAAACTGGTTAAAAAATGGGAAGGGGGCGTTAAAATTCATGAAATATTCCCTACATTTGAATTGTTCATATGTTCAGACATATGAACAAAAACTAATTTTTTGACATATGAAATATCCAACCGCCCGCCTGCTCCTCTCTGCCATACTTTGCTTCGTCTTTAGTAGTAACGGCAATGCTCAGCTGCTCTGGCAGATAGGGAAGCCGGATAATGACCTGCGGGAATTCGCGCTGGCCCCGGCCTCCGGCGCGAGCTTTGTCAAGGACGGTTTCTATATCATCGGGAGGTCGGATGCCGCAAAGGACTGGCCTTATTCTCATCCCGGTCCGCAGGACGCCTGGGCAGGTCACCGCCGGCATACTTATACCATCGTGTTTGGAATGGAAAATACCGGGACAGGCGACAGCTGTACGCTTCAGTTCAGGCTGCTCGATGTAGGTCCTTCCTCTGTAAAACTTGCTGTTTCGGTCAATGGACATTCGTTTCCGCTTTCCTTACCGGAAGGTGCTGCAGGGGCCATCTATGGGGATGTATCCAAAGGCAAAAAACAGGCCCTGGATCTGCGGTTCCCTGCCAGTCTTTTACAAAAAGGGGACAATAATATCAGCATAACAAATGAGCGTGGCAGCTGGATAGTTTATGATTGGATCGGGCTGGAAGCTTCCGCCGCCAACCGGCTCAAAGCCGTTCAGGCTGGTGTGCATCTGGCGGATTACACCGGTCAGCCGTTTATTTCCATAAAAGACGGTCGCGGCTATCAGCCGGGGTTATTGACCTTTCTGAATACTGGTGCGGCAACGACGGTTAGTGTCGCCGTCGATGGTCTGCCGTCTCAAAAGCTGGATGTGGCTTCCGGGAGGCAGAATGTAGAGATCAGTCTGCCGGAGGTGACCAAAGATTCTTCGCTACAGTTGTCTGTTCTGCAAAACGACAAGCTGCTGATGCGGAAGGAGGTCGTTCTGCATCCGGTCCGGAAGATCACCGTATATGTCCTGCCGCACTCGCACAACGACATTGGATATACGGAAATCCAATCAGAGGTGGAGAAGAAACAGATCAACAATTTATTAAAGGGTATTGATTTTGCCCGGCGTACAAAAGATTATCCGGAGGGCGCCCGCTTCGTATGGAACCTCGAAGGTGTATACGTCGCCGATCTTTTTCTCCAGCGTATGGATGAGCAGCAGAAAAAGGATTTTTATGCCGCGGTGAAGGATGGGGGAGTGGCTTTGAATGGCATGTACCTCAATACCCTGACCGGGTTGTGCCGGCCGGAGGAACTGCAACGTCTTTTTGGCAGGGGAATCCAACTTGCGAAGGAATGTGGTGTCAAGGTAGATGCAGCGATGATCAGTGATGTGCCCGGTTATACCTGGGGGACGGTGACGGCGATGGCGCAGGCGGGGATCAAGTATTTTTCTGCCGCTCCGAACTATTTCGACCGCATTGGGGATATCCTGGTGCAATGGGAGGACAAGCCGTTCTATTGGGTCTCGCCATCGGGAAAGGAAAAGCTGCTGGTCTGGATCCCTTATCGCGGATACGCTTTGTCGCATGATCTGCCGGGTCTGTCCGAAAGTTTTGCGTCAGACTATATGAATCAGCTGACGAAGATCAATTATCCGTATGACATCACGTATGTCCGGTGGAGCGGTCATGGTGACAATGCTGAACCGGAGATCTCTATCAGTGATTTTGTCAGGGACTTCAGTGCAAAATATGCGTGGCCTAAGTTCATTATCTCTTCGACCAGCACAGCCTTTGGGGCGTTTGAAAAACGGTATGGCGACAAGCTCCCGTCTGTAAAGGGCGACTGGACCGGTTACTGGGAAGACGGGGCGGCTTCTTCTGCGCTGGAGACGGCTTTGAACAGGACCAGCTCTTCTCGGCTGAGCCAGGCCGAGGCCTTATATTCGATGCTGCGCCCGGAGCGTTTTCCGGTGGATAGTTTCCGGAAAGCCTGGCAGCAGGTGATACTCTATTCGGAGCATACCTGGGGGGCGGATTGCAGCGTGACGAGGCCGTTGAGTCAAAAGACAAAGGAGCAGTGGGAAATTAAAAAATCATATGCCGACACGGCGCACCGGCTTTCAACCGAACTGTTGAACAGTGCAGCAGCTCCGGGTTCCGGTGCATCCATCGATGTATATAATACCAATTCCTGGTTGCGGAGTGGTCTTATCCTGCTTTCCGGATCCCAATCTGCTGCCGGCGATGTGGTAAAAGACGTCCGGGGGACGATAATTCCATCGCAACGGCTTTCCACCGGTGAGCTGGCTTTTGTGGCAAAGGATATTCCGCCTTTTGCTGCGAAGCGATACAGCATCGGGAAAGGGAAGGCAGCGGCTGGTGTTGGGGTAGGGGTTGCTAACAATAGTTTGGACAATGGTATTTTACGGGTCTCGCTTGATGAAACTACGGGCGCGATAAAAAGCCTGCGCAACCATACCATCGACAATAATTTTGCGGACTCCGCTTCGGGTGATAATCTCAACGACTTTCTTTTCCTGCATGGGAATAAGCTGGCCGATCTCCAGCGCAATGGCCCGGTAAAGATCACCGTCAAAGAAAGAGGACCAGTGCTGGCTACCTTATCTGTCGTATCGGATGCGCCGGGTTGTAATAGTCTGACGCGTGAGGTCCGGCTGGTCAATGGCTTCGACTATGTCGATATCACCAATATTGTAGATAAAAAGCCTGCCGAGCTGAATCCGAATCCGGGCGACTATGCCTGGGCCAATACAGGAGGAAAGGAAAGCGTCAACTTTGGTTTCCCTTTTCATGTCACCGACGGCCAGATGAAGCTGGATATCCCTATGGCCATTATGCAACCTGAAAAAGACCAGATCCCCAGCGCCTGCAGGAACTGGCTGGAGGTCGGCGGATGGGCGGATGTCTCCAATCCTGCTCTTGGCATTACCTGGGCCAGCCTGGATGCGCCATTGGTTGAAGTTGGCGGTATCACGGCAACCCTGCTGGGCGGTCAGACCAACCCTGCTGTCTGGCGGAAAAAAATAGAACCTACGCAGAAATTATATTCCTGGGCGATGAACAATCACTGGGAGACCAACTACAGGGCTTACCAGGACGGAATT
>DATJJA010000149.1:0-10078 GCA_035492595.1 Puia sp. | reverse complement strand
CAGGCGTCAACCAGGTAGAGTATCCCGTGTTTTCGGGCGATCTTGCCGATCTCCACGACCGGGGTCATCCCGCCTGCGGAGGAAGCGATATGTGTAATGGCAATTAGGCGGGTTTGCGGGGTGATCGCGGCTTCCAGCTCCGGCAGGGAGAAATTTCCATCGGCGTCGTTTGGGATCACCCGGATAGAGACGCCCTGTGTTTTCTGCACGTGCAGAAATCCCAGCAGATTGGTGACATATTCCATTTCGGAGGTGATGATGACATCGTCTTTTTTAAAGGCGATCCCGTTAAAGGCGAACCCCCAGGCCTGACTGGCGTTCTCTACGATGGCGATCTCGCTGGGGCTTGCATTGATCAGCCTGGCAATGAGGGGGTAGGTATCGTCCAGCTTTTGCTGGTATCTGGCTTCGATCTCATAACCGCCGGATACGGCTTCTTCCTGTAAATAATCGACAACGGTACTGACCACTGCATCGGGCGGCAAAGAAGCCCCTGCATTGTTGAAATGGATCTTTTGTGTAGTTCCTTTTGTTTCTTTTCTGAACTGTAGCAGTTCCTGTTCGGTAATGGTGCTCATATGCCATCAAAGATAAGGGTCTGAACGGTTTCGTAACAGATACAGAATTGGTGTTTTATAGGGTAACAGATGCTGTCGGCCTTTCCCGTATATTTGCCGGAGCATTAAAACCCCTGAATAAAACCAACCCCAATGCTCAAGCATATCCTTATGATCGATGACGATCCGGATGATGTGGCCTTTTTCATGGATGCCATAGCCGATCTGTCACCGGATACCCTTGTCATTCATGCCGCGGATGGAGAAAAATCTATCGAGTTCCTGCTCCGGTGCAGAAAAGAAGAATTACCCGATGTCATTTTTATGGATATCAGCATGCCGGCGGTCGATGGCTGGGAGTGTCTGAGAGAGATCAAACGGCTCATGACAAGCCATCATATACCGATCGTCATGTTCTCCACCCTTAATTTTAAAATGCAGAGTCTCGGCCCATCGGACGTCGGCGCTGCGGCGTTCTTGACGAAGTCGGATACGATGGAGGGCCTCAAGACCAATCTGTCTCAGCTATTTAAGACTCTTTTTCCGGTATAGTCTTTCCTCTCGATGGCTTTTCCGGTTGTCGTCCTACATTGCAAAACTCAAGCATTTTCCGGGCGATGACTTTCAATTCGCTGGCCTTGGAAGGTTTGGGGAACCAATTGGCGGCGCCGGCCAGCAGGGCGCTGTCGATAAGGTCCTGGTCCGTGAAGGCGCTCCAGATCACTTTTGGAATGTCGTCATACAGATTCTCCGCTTTCATCCTTTCCAATACTTCGATGCAGGTGAGATAGGGCATATTGTAATCCATGATCACAAGACAGGGCAGGTTTTCTTCCGGGCATTTGGCCAGGTACTGAAAGATCTGCTCGCCATTGCCTACACTGTCGATCTTTATCGATCTGTCGATCTGGGAAATAATCTCTATGAGGAAGTCCCGGTCTATGATGTCATCATCGGCCAGGAGGATGCGTTTCTGTTTTGAGCTCATAAACGAAGGATCTTTCAAGCTCTTTTTAATCAAATTTAAGACCAGACCGGAGGAGGGGGATCGTTTGAATATCGGTTGCATAACTGTGGAATAAAAGCCCCGGTTTTCCGGGGCCTTTGTTAAGACCGATGGTTTTTCTATGGTAAAGCTACGGCACTCACCTGGGGACTGAGACCGCTCTCTCCACCGTTGATGTGTCCGGCGGTGACGACATAATAATAACGTGTTCCAGGGGTCAGGCCTGAATTGTCAAAGAATCCACCACCGGTGATGGTGGCTACAGTCGTATAAGGTCCGCCGCTGGTCGTGGATCGCTTGAGATTATAGCAGGGCGCGCCGGTTACGGCTGAATAAAAGATCCGGATAGTGGCGCCAGACATGGCTTGCGGGGTCAGGCTGACCGGCCCTGTAAGTGTCGGTGGGGTGGGGCGGGTGCTGGTAAGTCCGATCTGTTGCCGGAACATCTTTGCTCCGTCTCCGCTGACCCGGAGGTAGTAGTCTGCAGAGCAGGCCGTTCCATCTTCATCCAGTGCGGGAATATTGGTACCGGAAGGGACGCTGGCATGTGTCTCGGCGGTAGCGGCTATCTGGTTGCCTTCGCCGTATTCGTCAAACATCGAGATATAAAGGCCCTGGGCGCCGGCTCTTGTGGTGTTGTAAAAATTCCGCCAGAAGAGGTCGCCGTGTGCACGCTGGTGACCGGAGAGGTCGCCGGGTAATACACAGGGCTGGTAATCGATGCCATTGGCCTGACAATCGGACTCATCGGGGACCATGAACTGGTTGTACACATTATCGGCATCAGTTACGCTGCCGATGGCGCCGATCAGCCAGGGGGAGATCATGTTCAGCGAATGATAAACTGATAGGAAACCTGAGCGTGAGCCGCCGACCCCGGTCCTCCACTCGCGTGGTACGCCGCCGATGACGTAGCAGCCCTGCCCTTTGAAGAAATTGATCACATCCTGGCAGGCAGCTGCGGTGAAGTTATGGTTGGCGTCGTTGAAGCCAAAACCCCAGATGCAGACAACGGGTTTCCCGTTCTGTTTTGCATAGGCGGAAGAGGACGTGTTGGCGCTCATTTTACTGGTCCAGTCGGTCTTGATCTCCGACTGCATATTCGTCCAGCCCGAAACGTCATACATGATATAGAACTTGCGGCCGAATGACTCTGCGGCAGCGCGTACCTTTGTTGTAATCCCGTCGCGGATGGGCCCTTCCGGACTGTTGGGGTTGAAACGCTGCAGGGCGGCGCAGTCAAGGCCGTTTTGCTGCATCCACAGGAATTGCGTGTTAATGGTAGACTGATCCCAGTCGGAAAACAGCTTTGAAGCCTGCCCGTTATTCAGTGCAGCATAGACCGACTGATACCCGGCTGCGTACTGTCGCATGTCGGGCCATGCTTTATAGTTAGGATCTACAGAGCCGGGCCAGTGCCACCAGCCGCCAAAGGGGGAGCCGTCGCCCTGTGCGGCGAACCAGCCCTGATAACCGACTGCTACTTTGCCCACAACGTCCCCGGGCGGAGAGACCAGTGCGATAGAGGTTTTGGCGGTACTGTTGGAAACAGCGGCGGCAGCCGGATCGGTGAACGAAGTTTTTGCGCAGCCAGAGGCCAGCAAGCCCATAGCCGAAAGGCATAAGATAAAGTTGCTCTTCATATGTAAATAATTGAATGGTGAAGCTATTTTCCATCAATTAATAATACCCTAATTTTAAGCTAATGCACGAAGCGATCCTTAAAAATATTGGGAAACATATATGCCTTGATAAGGAAGAGACCGATTTTTTTACGGCACATATCACGGCAAGGGAATTGCCAAAGAAAACCATCTTGCTGAAAGAGGGGCAGCCCTGTAAGACCTTGAGTTACGTGGATGCAGGTGTACTGCGGGCTTATCACATGGACAAGGATGGCCGGGAATCGACTATCATGTTTGCTGTTGCAGATTGGTGGGTTACCGATATGTACTGTTTTTTAAATGAAAGGCCTGCGATGATGTATATCGAGGCGATGGAGAATAGCCGGGTCTTCCAGATCACAAAAGCCAACCTTGAAAAATTATATCTCCATATTCCCAAGTTCGAACGATTCTTTCGGATCCTGATGCAGAATGCTTATACAAGAGAGCAGCTGAGGGTAATTGAGAATCTGTCCCTTTCGGCTAAAGAAAGGTACGATAACTTTCTGTCGAAGTATCCAAACATTGCAAAGCTGGTCACCCAAAAGCAAATTGCTTCCTACCTGGGTATCACGCCTGAATTTCTAAGTGCGGTAAGGAAGCAGAAAAGAATTTCTTAAGGTACCTTAAGTGGCAATGACAGAAGACGGACGATCTTTACAGAAAAAAGATATGCTGATATTAATTGCCGGACCGTATCGAAGCGGTACGAATGACGATCCCCGGTTGATGCGCCGGAATTTAAAGAACCTTGAGTCGGTGGCGTTGCCACTATTCAGAAAGGGCCATGTACCTGTCATAGGGGAATGGATCGCCCTGCCGCTGATCGGGCTCGCGGGTTCCAGCAAACCGGGGGATGCAGCGTGGGAGGAAGTTCAATATCCGGTGGCTCATCGGTTACTCGAAAAATGCGACGCGGTCCTTCGTTTGGAAGGGGCTTCCAAAGGGGCGGATGAGGATGTCAGGGTCGCAAGGGAACGGGGCCTGAAGGTTTATTTCCGGCTGGAAGAGGTCCCGGACGCAGAAGAGTAGCCAGCCAGCCCGTTGCGGGCCAGGTATATCTAGTCAGACATTTTTTTATTCAACAGGAATTCCAGCTTCTTCAGTTTTGATGTCCAGAACTTGTCAAAGAAAGAGATCCACTCCTGCAGTTCGTTGAAGCCATCCTGTTTTAGCGTACAATACCGTTCCCTGCCGATGTCCTGGATAGAAATGAACCCGGCAGAGTATAATATTTTTATGTGCTTGGAAACAGCGGGACGACTCATGTCAAAATTCTCTGCCAGGCTGTTGATGGTCAGGCTGTCTTTTGAGAGTAGCTTTAGCATCTTTCTCCTGCTAGGGTCGGAGATGACCTGGAAAACATCAAGGGTTGGTTGTGCCATTTGTTGCGGTGTTTATACGGTCAGCCATTCGGTCAGCCATTTTCTGGAGATTTTTAAGCCAGCCATCGGTCATGCCGTTGTATATCGCAAGGTTTTCTATTTCCAAGAAACCGCTGTGCTCCAGGAAAAGCTCCGTGCCTTTATCTTTTGGCTCCAGTTTCCAGACAACCATCGTATCAAGATTGATACTGCCATCGCCGGGGCCGCCCTTCCATGTGTAGGATAGTTTTTTGAATGGAACGATCTCCTGCACCTTGCAATAACAGATCCCGTCAAAATTCAGGGAGGGGATTGGTTTTGTCGTGAATTGGAAGTCATGGCCTACGATAGGCTGAAAGTCGTTCCTCATCAGCCAGAGGGCCAGTAATTCTGCGTTGGTCAGGTATTCCCAAACTACCTCGGGAGGGTGGGGGAAGAAATATTGCTGCCGGATCGTTTGGGCCATAATGCGTAACTTTTAGATTACTCAAAGATATTGGTAACTTTTGAGTTACGCAAATCTTTTTTGTTTTGTCTTACATTTGCGGTCAGGATAAAATGACTCAATATGAAAACTCGTCTTTTTTTAGCCGCGCTGGTAATTTCTGCTTTAAGCTTTTCAAACTGTCAGGCTCAAACCGATCCAAAAGAGAATACGGACAATACCATGGCCATCCAACGCAGGAAGATCGATTCACTGGATCGACAGCTTATAGAAATATTGGGCGCCAGGGAAAGAGCCGTCAAAGAAATTGGCATCTATAAGGCGAAGAACAATATTCCTCCCCTCCAGGCGGCCCGCTTTCAGGAAGTGATGAGAAAAAGCATCGAGGCCGGGAAAAAAGAAGGGCTGTCTCCGGAGTTTATTACCAAGGTTCTCAATGCCATTCACGAAGAAAGCCTGCGTATAGAAGAAGGCTTAAAATCAGACGGGGCAGGTGGTCACTAACCAGTCAGGTAACTATATTCTGATTGATGGCTTTTGCGACCACCTCCGTCAGCGAAGCGACATGCAATTTTGCGTAGATATTTTTCATATGACTGCGAACGGTCTCATAGGTGATATTCAGGTCATAGGCTATCATTTTATAGCTTAAGCCCTTGACCAGGCAGGTAAGTACTTCCTTTTCGCGGGTAGTAAGATTATATTCTACTGTTGTTTTCTGCCTGATCTTCAAGCGGGCGCCTTGCTGCATCAGATCCAGCACCCTGCGTGCAATAGAGGGACTGATGGGTGATCCGCCCGACTGCACATCCTTAATAGCGTCGATAAGGCCAGTGCTTAGCTGGTTCTTTAAAATATAGCCTGAGGCTCCGGCAATTATGGAGTCATAAATGAGGGAATCATCTTCGAACACCGTCTGTACCAGGATCTGTACTTCCGGGGCCTCCTTTTTCAGAAGCGTTATAGCTTCCACCCCCTTGATCCCCGGCATTTCCAGGTCCATCAGGATCAGGTCGGGTTTGAGGGTGGAGATCTCTTCTACACAGCGCTCGGCATCCCTGAACGATCCTACTACTTCAAACAATGGTTCCGTACCTAATAACAAGGTAATGCTGTTCCTTATGTCCTTGTTGTCGTCGAAAATAACAATTCGTATGCTCATGGTTTAACTGCTGTTTGTTCTTTATTCGTCTAAATAGCTAATTTTATCCGGATCTTCGTTCCATTAGATCGCTCACTGTGTACTATGATCTCTCCTTTCATTTCTTTTGCCCTGCGTCTTATATTGGGCAAACCGTTTCCCGACATGGAGGCCGGCCGCCGGGCACTTACCACGGCCATATCGAAGCCGATCCCGTCATCTGATATATTCAATTCCAGAATGCTTTGGCGCAGTACGATTTCCAGCGTAATATTTTTACATTCCGCATGCCGGATCGCGTTGTTGATCAGTTCCTTCAGCATCAGGAAAACATTTTTCCGGATCAGCATTGAAGGAGTGATGCTCAGCAGCCTGGGGTTTGCATGGATATGCAGGCCGATGTTTTTTGCGACGCATAATGGCTGTGCGTAGGACTCGATCCGTTGAATTATGCTGCCTATGTTATCATTCCGGGGGTTTACGGCCCATACCAGGTCGCCCATTTCACTGATCGTTTCGGCAGCTGTCTTCTCGATGGTGTGCAACACATTTTTCAGCTTCTCGTTGTTATCCTGTTGCTGGTATAGCTTAGCTACGCCGGCATAGACCGATATGCTTCCTAAGGTTGCGCCGATCTGGTCATGAAGATCCTGTGCAATGCCGTTCCGGATGGCCTGACGCTTCAATAGCTCATTGATCCTGAAACGATAAAAGAAGTAACAGACCGAAAAGAGGATCAGCACCACACTTGCATAGAACCACCAGGTCGCCCAAAAAGGCGGTCGTATGGAAATGGCCACCGAGGTGAATTTTGTGAATTGATTACCCTCCCAGTTGCTTGCCCTTACCTTGAACAGGTATTTCCCGGCCGGAAGATTGGAATAGCTGACAAAATTACGTTTGCCGGCAGTGATCCAGTCCTTGTCTATTCCTTCCAGCATATAGGCATATTGTATATTGTCGCCGTTGAACTCAGGAGCGGAGTATTCGAAGGAGAAGTAATTTTGAGAATGATCCAACTCGATCGATTTTTTTTCCAATAATTCGCTATGTGAGCTGTTGAAGATCTTAAAATCGGTGAGATAGATAGTTGGCTCACTGTTGATCCTGGATACATTCTCCGGGTTGAAGGTGATATAATAGTTGTCACCTCCTGCATACATGACATTCTGATAATCCTTATATACATATCCCCTGATGCCTTCGGATAGCTGCAGATCAGGCAGATCATAACAGCTATAGGTCCTGGTGGCCGGTTCATATTTATGCAGATGGCCGTTGCAGATCATCCATACATTTCCCGTTGGGTCCAACTGCAGCCCTTCGGTCAGGTCGGTAGATTCGGCAATATGAGAAAATTTCCGGCTGGACTTATCATAATAATTCAGTCCTCCGCCATAGGTGCTGACCCAGAAATTACCCTTGCCATCCTCCTGGATATCATACACATCATTGCTGCTGATGGATGCCCGGTCTTTAAGATCATAATGCCGGTACTCTATCGGCGCCGTATTTTGCTGACTCCGGTAGCCAAGGCCCAGTTTGTTTGTCGCCAGCCATATATCCCCGCGGCAATCTTTATACAGCTTCCGGATCTCATTGTTACCAGTATTGAACGGCCTTGCATCGCCCTTTGCGGAATCGGTCATAGAGATCCACTTCTTTTCCACCAGATCATAATAGGTAAAATTATGACCGGATGGCGACACTAAAATGACCGGATGCTTATTTATCGTATCCTTAACAATGGAGACGATCTTCGAGTCAATAAGTCTTCTTATCCGTGGATCGGCGGTAGGATCAGGTAGTGAGGCAATTCTATTGGCTTTTGCATCATATTTAAACAAAGAATGATCGGTGCCTAAATAGAAGCTGCTATCCCTATCGATATATAATTTATAGACCGACAGCTCCTGCCCATTGTAGACGATGCTTCTGTGCTCGAAACCCTGGTTTTCCGGAGATTGAATATAGAGCCCGTCGCTGGTAGCGATCCACAGTCGATGCCGGGCATCTTTATAAAAGTCGTAAACGGCTATATCCTTCCCTGTTTTTGGCAGAAAGTGCTGTACAAAAGGGTAGAAGAGCGGGTTCAGGATGCTCAGTCCGTTATTGGTACCTATCCAGACGATCCCTTGCCGGTCGACGTAGACCGCATTGGCATGATCGCTGGCTAATGATCCCTTCTTTAAAAAGGTATTCCTGTAATTCTTCCATTCATGCGTCAGTTTATTATAAACGGAGACTCCGGAGTATTGGCCTGCCATCCAGATCTGCATCTGGTGATCTTCCGCAAACGAAACGATCTCATCTGGCGGGGCGCCGGAGATGACGTCAGCATGCCGGTAGAGCTGCCTGTCAGAAGAGCTGTACCATTGATCATGTCCGGAGTCCTCAAAGAGGGTTGTAATAAGCTGGCGACCTGTTTTCTCACTCAGTTGTAAGGTGCGGGTATTTATTTTATAGAAGCCCCCTCCGGCTCTTCCGATCCACAAGGTGTCGTTATCCCCCATCCAAAAAGCCGAAGTGGCCGGGCCGATGTCTTTTATGGGTATGTCGAACTTTTCAGTCTTCTTGTTGAATCTTACAATATGACTGCTGCCGGTAGCTATCCATAAATATCCCGATCTGTCTTCTGCAATTTTCCCGACCCCGTTCTCCGGCAGGCTGTTTGGGTCACCGGCAATAGGATTGAATTGCCTGAACTGTTGTGAAGCGGATAAATGGTAATTATATTTTGTAAGCCCCCCATCCGAGGTGCCTATCCAAAGAACGCCGCTTTTGTCCTCGAACAGAACGGCTATCTTATTCCCGGATATTCCGGAAGTATCGCCGGTCTCATTTTTAAATCGCTCAAAGTATTTGCCGTCATAGCGGTTTAGGCCGTCTTCCGTCCCGAACCATAAGAAACCGCGTTGATCCTGGAGAATGCAATTGACTTTATTATTTGACAGCCCATCCGTCAGTTGAAGATCTTTAAAAATGGGTTCGGCATTTTGCGCGTGGCCCATTTTAGCAAACATGAGAAAAACCCAGATATACAACACCTGTCTGCTGAAAGCCATAGGCTGGCAGGGGGCAATTATCAAGCCAAGCCATCAGCTACGCAAAAAATGAGTGATGCCGGAAATAGCTTAAAGAGGTAGATCAGTTGCTCGGAACCGGCCCAAAATACAAGGTACAATATGCCGGATTATCTCCAACGATCGTCGAAGACTGGTTAGCTTTTGATTCCTATACGGATAGCATATTTAGAAGTTTCTGACAGATATTCAACAGACCTTCGTAACCAATATGAAGAGAGATTTTTACCATAGAGCTCTTATGTGGGGGTTGGCAGCTATAGTACCTTATATAGCTTGCATTGCCTTTCACTTATCTCGAAAAGAGGATAAGGTCCAAAAAGTACACTTTGTGTATGAAAAAAAAATTGTAAATTTCAATAAATTAATTTATGTCTAAAAATACTCCAAATAATGCAGTGAAAACGAACAGTAATGCTGGCTCAAGCACCACAACTGTCATAACTACTCAGGTGCCGGGAGTAGATATGACACAGGTGATTGCATCCTCCCCTCATTTAGTGAAGGAGAATTCTGCTAAGGTTGAAACCAAAGTAATAAATGAAGTTCGACGGAAGTAAGCGCCACTTTTATTTAAGAATAATAGGCCGTCTCAAACTAATGAGACGGATTTTTTATTTTATATAGTCTCTTATCACGGTTGACATTTATATTAATTAGTGGCAAGCTGCTCTGCTGGTAAATCACACTTTATTCCTTGCCTTTCTCTTCCTGTCGGCAAGCTCTGTGGGTGTTAATCCATACTTTTTTTTAAAAGCAAAAGAAAAATGCGACAGTGTTTCAAAGCCAAGATCCAGATAAATATCAGAAGGTTTTCG
>DATJJA010000148.1:0-8456 GCA_035492595.1 Puia sp. | reverse complement strand
GCTGGTTAGAGATTCGAGACGATCAAGGATAGCTGAACTTTTCTCATCGGTAAACTTCCTTGCCCATAAACAGTTGGACTCCATGAGAACCTGCCAGTCGTCGATAGTAAGGATACTGGGAAATACGTTTTCTCCTTTTTTGAGGTAATAATTGGTGGATCTGGCGAATGGTATCTTTTGTCCTGTTGAGATCAGGCATGCACAGATCCATTATAATTATCTCTACTTTGGAAATGGAGAGCTTATCAAGTAATTCGGAATAGTCCGATGCTTCAATGCCAACTTTTATTTGCCCATGATAGTGAAGGGCCTTTTTTAGGGATTGTCTGAAAAGGGCATGATCGTCGATAATGGCAACTTCAATGAAATTTTCCTCAAAGGCGGATTGTCTCATTACCAGGAAAAGGTTTAATAATTCGAAACGACAGTAAGTTAGTATAATCTTTTCAGGAAAAATGTTAATGCACCGGGGTTTTTCGCAGGTAAATTTTACCGTATTCAGAGGTAAGCCTGAATTCCGATCCTCCGCCGTTGAGCTTCCCGGTTAGTGAACTTCCGTAAAAGGGCATACGGTCCTCTTCGGTTTTTACCACATCTATTTTTAGATCCGGTGAGGTCATGATGGTATTATGAGAGCTCTTGAGTTTAAGATTTGCTTTCGTATTTAAAGGAATGGATACGTCAACATGGGAATGAATGCAGGCGATAGAGATAGGACCCCTGATATTTTCGTTAAATATTGCGTCGACAGAGCCGTATAGCGTCCGCACGGCCACAGGGCCTGTTACATTTTCCAGCGAAATGCTATCAAAATCGGTTTCAATTTCAATTTCGTTGTCGAGATTCCTGCAAGTCACCTTATCGCTATGGGGTTCTTTATGGCAGATGCAAGACAAAATGATGCCCCTGGGAACCAGTATTTTAATGGGCTGTTCTGGGAGAACCTCATTAACTTCCAGTATAGCCCCTTTGTCGACAACACTAATACCCAAACCAGTGTTATCACTAAAGCCGGTACTATTAATTGTCTGAAGGCCTTGCGCCCTGGGATCGGTTTCCGTTTTTGCCGGGGTTTGCTGGTAACTGAAAATGATTTCGTTGCCGCTATGCCCTTCGATCAGAACATTGGAAAGGTTTATTCTCATTTTGCCACCCGTTTTGGTGACTTTATATTCCTGTGCCCGGGCTGCCGCCAATGAGGCAATGCTAAAAAGGGCTACAAATATATATCGTTTCATATAAAATTATTTTAATTGGTGTTAGAAGAAAGCTGCAGTATACCGGAGTAGGAGATATCCTTTACCGCTCTATTTGTGTTTTCGTCGTTGGCCATTTTCTCCAGTTCTGACAGGATGCCTGACTCCCGCATCCTTATGAGCAGGGAAATAAGCTCGATCTGGACAACAGGATCCTGCTGCCTCTTCAGTGAGGCCGCCAGCCTTTTCCGCACATAAGTTTTCCTATAGAATCGAGCTAATATATCCAGCGTTGCCAATCGCACATTTGAATTGGGGTCATTGTTCAGGATCCGTTCAAGGGCATCGACAACATCCTTGTCCGCTTTTTTATACCTGGAAACCGTCTGAATGGCATTTATCCTGCTTGCTGCCGATTGCATAGTGTGCAGATCGGCAAACAGTACTGCCTGTTTTCCTGCCACTTTAGGGGTCAACGGTCTTTTGGGCACGGGAGGAGGCTCATCTGCTACAGCGGCATTGTGCCGGTCTGCTAAATCAGGATTGTTCCGGCCTGCTAATTCAGGATTCTGCCGGAGCGCTATATCAGCGTTGTTCCGGTCTGCCACGGCAGCATTGTTCCCGATCACCGGATCAACTCCCGGTTGTTGTGCCTGTCTTTTTATATTCCATACCACCATGCCGATCGCCAGGACCAGCAGGCAGGCTGCCGCCCATTTCACCAGCCGGATGGGTATCACCTTTCCTTTAACCCGGCCGTTGCGGTCGGACCTCATTTCCTGCAGGACACGATCTAATACGGCCGCATCAGGCTTTTTCCGGTCCAGCTGATCCAGGTTTTCAAGTATGTATTTTTCCAGCTCATTGCTCATACAAACCTCTTTTGCGTAAGGATACCCAGTAATTTATGTTTAGCTCTATAGTATTGGATCCTCACCGTATTATTCTCCAGGCCCAGCATTTCGGCGATTTCTGCCTGCGGGATATTTTCTATGGCATACAGGTTAAAAATGGTGCGATAATTGTCCGGTAATGATTCAATTGCCGCGACTATGGCATCCATGGAAAATTGAAATGCCGCTTCATCCCTCACCTCTTCTTCCGTCAAATGAACCAAATGTGGTCCCAATTCAACAAAATTTATCTTCTGTTTCCGGATCCAGTCGATGGATTTATTTATGGCAATCCTTTTAACCCAAGCCCTGAAAGAGCCTTCCGGCGGAAAACCCGCTATGCCCTGGAAAGCTGCTACAAAACTTTCCTGCAGGATATCTTCTGCCTGTCCCGTATGCTTGACCAGTCTTACAATGGTGTTGTATACCGCGTCTGAGTGCTCATTGTATAATTGAGTATAGGCCGCAGGATCACCACGTTTGCACAGCACTATTAATTCTTCCTGTTTGCTCATGTTAGGAATTCCAAAGCATTTTGTAATGTTCCTGTACTCTCTTATCGTACAGATCTGAAAAATGTTACAGGAAAAGCAGTGGTTTTTTTGGGAGCAATTTAGAAACTCTTATTATAGCTGATCCCGCCGGATACCCTTGTTTTTTGAAGCAGCACCGAGTCGCAGGTCAGCGCAAGGAAGCTGCTATAATTGTAGCCCGGAACATTCTCGAATTGGAAGTTTGTCAATGCAAGGGGACTCAGGTTCGTGCCCTTCAGCAATTTGCTGCTTTGTGTCGTCAGCAGGGCGAGAGGATCGAGCGTAACAGAATCCGGAGAAGCATAGAGCGTCCAGGTAAGGGTAGAGTCCTGCCAGGTGGTATAGTAATACGTTGGCTTGCCGGCATTCCAGCCTACCGTAAAATGATCGTTCTGGCTGGCGCCGATCGCATAGGAGCCGGGGTCGGGATAAGCAATGTTGGGGGAGATGCTGCTGGTATAGCTATATGCTGTTACCACCTCTTTGTTGTTGCTCGCAAACGTCGTTTGCAATGCATATTTCTGGAAGTATTTTGGGGGATACCAGAGTTCCTGTAAAGACCACAATGTATTAGCCCAATAGTTATACAAGGAAAGGGCTGTGCTGATATTGTTTGTGTCCGGATAACCAATGAGATTGCTGGAGCTAAAGCTGTAATAGGGCGACGGAGTGAATGTCACGGCAACGGCGGTATCGAGATGTGTACAGTCGACGGTATCGCGGAGACCTTTGGGGATATGCATGCTGTACAAGCCCAGTGGAGCGCACATCATATAGGCATAGTTGCCCGGCACATAGTAGTATCCTCCGATAGCTATATGGTTGAGTACGTCAAGGGTGTCGGCGATAGGTTGTATCCGTGATTGGTCGAACATGAAATTATTCAAATCCGGCATATTGATATAGACCATCTGGGCTATGCTGCTGGATGAGAGCTTAGCAAGCGGCGAATAATAGGGGAGATTATAGTCGTTGGCCCAGCTGGTGGGGTTCACCGCTTTGTAGGTGGTGGCGTTGTATTTATGCTGATAGGAATTGTAGAAGATGTTGGTGATATCTACCAGGGTGTCATTTGTCTGCAACGAAGTGTTGATGGACGTATAGGAAGGAACGACGGTGTCCAGCAAGACCTTACCAGCCGACTCGCTGATGATGAGCTCGCAGCTGCCGGCGGAGTTGTCTGCCGCAAATTGTGCGCCGGCTATGAGGTTGATCCTGAGGGTGCCCGTGGCGGTGGTGCCCGGTCCGCCGGCATTATCTTTGTGGCAGGCGAGTACGGAAAAAAGACAAAAGGCCAGAAAAGGGGTAACGGTTTTTTTCATGATAAAGGTTTGGGTGCGCTGTAAGATACAAAATAATCAATTGCTGTATCATTACCATCGGACAAGATACTGTTACGGGTACTGCGCCGCCGATGTCAAATAAGGTTACCTTTGACCAAAAGGGCCAATGACCAGCAGTGAAGTCAGAATTCAGCTCACCGCGATACGCGAAAACCTCCCGCTGCAATATTCGCAGAGTGGTGCGCGCAAATTGATGTCGTCATACGAGAACTATAAGCATATCCTCCAGGTCCTGGGTCAAAGCTATTCCAGCATCAGTTCCACCGTCCGCGCAGCGCTGCCAGGTATCGAAACAGCCATCAGGCAGGCCATAACAGGCACCCCGAAAAAAGATGCAGAAGACTGCTTTAGCCAGGCCAAACGGCAGATGACGGAGGGTATCGACAGTATACTTTTGGCTGACGCTAAGAAGCGGGAGTAGCTGACGCAAAGCAGCAGGCGTAGCGGGAAGCGGGACGGACGCGGCTGAGCTCATCCTTACAGGCGGCGTCCCATCACAGATGCGGCTACCCGGACACCGGCTGTATCGTTACCGGACGGGCAGGCCCCCACGACGAAATAATATTTCCCTGAATATCACAGCATTTATAGGTCTGGCATAGAATTGTCGGTTATACCTTTACAAAAACCTTTCTATGTCTGTCAACGCCATCTCCGTAAAAGTAGCCTGGCGCAACATCCTCCGGCAACGGTGGTATTCGCTGATCCATGTTCTTGGGCTGGCGATAGGCATCTGCGTTTGTATCGTGATCTATCTTATCGGCCGCTACGAGCTGAGCTTTGACAATTTCCACCCCGATGCGAACAGGATCTATCGTATTGTAGGCGATGTGTGGGACAAGGATGGTAATGTGATCTTTCTCAACAGCCCGTTCAAAGAGGTGGCAGGGATCGAACATGTGATCGACGGGTTCGAGGTGAAGACGGCGTTCCATGTTTTTGGCTCGACCGTCACCGTGCCTCTGGCAAACGGCCAGATGATGAAGACCGACGACACCCGGCAGGCAGGGAGTAATGCGCTCTCCACTATCTTGACAGGACCGGATTTCTTCCGTCTCTTTCCGCATACCTGGCTGGCGGGCAGCCCTGAGGTGCTGGACCAGCCGGGGCGCATAGTGCTGGCCGAGAGCGTGGCGCGGAAATATTTTCGGACGGAGAGGGTGGAGGAGATGCTGGACCGGACGGTGATCTATGATGACAGCCTGGTGCTGAAGGTGGCGGGGATCGTACGCGACTGGAACCGGCCTTCGGACCTCAACTATACTTCTTTCATCTCGATACGAACGGCGCCGGCCACATGGCTGCGGGAACTTATTCCGACGGCAGATTGGAGCAGTCTGCGGCCCCGGCAGTCGCAGGCGTTTGTGCTTTTGAAGCAGGGGGTAGATCCGGCGCGGGTGAATGCCGAATTGGCTGCATACCTCCATAACTTAAAGCCTGCGCCCGTACTTTTCACGGGATCGCAACATCTGCGGCTATACCTGCAATCCTTGCGCGATATGCATTATACGCCTGATTTTCATGCTCCCGATACGGGCGATCGTTTCCGAAAGGCCTACCTGCCGCTGCTGTATGCACTGATGTGGGTGGCGCTGTTCGTTCTGGGGCTGGCCGTTATAAATTTTATCAACCTTTCGACCGCTCAGAGTTTCCAGCGAATGAAGGAGGTGGGTATTCGGAAGGTGATGGGCAGCAGCCGGGGGGCGCTGGCCGGGCAGTTCCTGGTCGAAACATTGCTGCTGACGCTGGGCGCACTGGGGCTTTCCCTGCTGCTGATGTTTCCGACGCTCTGGTTGTTTGGCGACAGTATTCCGGCGGGGGTAAAATTTCGTTTCCAGGATGGCGGCAATTGGTTGTTCCTGCTGGGGATAACCCTTGTTACCACGTTGATAGCCGGATTCTATCCGGCCCGCCTGATGTCCTCTTATCTTCCCGTACTCAGCCTTAAGGGATCGCTGGATAAAAGCGGATCGGGCGGCGTCGGGCTGCGACGGGGGTTGATCATTTTCCAGTTCTCCGTTTCGTTGCTGTTCATTATCGGGTCGCTGGTGATCGGGCGGCAGGCACGGTACATGCGCAGCGCGGACAAAGGGTTCAACAGCGATGGTGTGATAACGGTGGACTACCCGGGAGCAAAGGCGGGTGAGATGCAGCAGTACGCCAGGCTGATCAGTAACCGGCCGGGCGTGGAGCAGGTGATCCTCCAGGGTAATGCGCCCATGGGCGGGGAGCATCGGATGGCGACCTTTGTATACCGGAGGGAAAAAGGCATGGTGACGCGTGAAACGCGAGTGGAAATGGAAATCGGGGACACGCTCTTCCTTCCCTTTTACCAGATGCAGCTGGTGGGGGGAGATAATATGTATGCGGGATTGAATGTGTTGCCGGTACTGATCAATGAAACCTATGCCCGTATACTGGGATTTGCGGAACCGGGGGCGGCGCTGGGGGGGCGACTCTACTACAAGGAGGATAATATGTCGTATACGATCTCCGGGGTCGTCAGGGATTACCACCAGCGTTCTTTCCATGAGGTCATTCAGCCGCTGATCATCGTCTCGAGGATGTGGGAAGCCCGAAGCGTGGCGATCCGGCTGGGCGTGCGGGGAGACTCGGCGAAGCTGGTGATGACAACGCTGGAGGCGGAGTGGAAGACGCTGTTTCCGCGGGTCCCGTTCAGCCCTCATTCGCTGAAGGATACTATCGACCGGTTGTACCTCGAGGAGAACCGGTCGGCTCTTCTGATGCAGTCGGCGACGGTTATCATGATCCTCATTTCCTGCATGGGGTTGTTTGGGCTGGCGTTGTTCTCCGCGAGCCGGCGGGCAAAGGAGATCGGTGTCCGCAAGGTCCTGGGCGCTACCGTGGCGAGTGTTTCGTTGTTGCTGAGCCGCGAGTTTTTGCTGCTGGTGATCACGGCGATTGCGATTGCTTCGCCGGTGGCCTGGTTCCTGGCCAACAGCTGGCTGCGGGATTTTGGCTATCGCGCGGCGATGGACGGCTGGATATTGGTGGAGGCGGGCGGTGCGGCGCTGGTGTTAGCCGTGGCGACGGTGGGGTTCCAGGCGTTTCGGGTTGCCAGCGTGAATCCGGTGGATGTGATAAGGGAGGAGTAGTCTGTGGCAGTAAGCTTCATTCTGTCCTCAGGCTTTCTACCGGATTGGCCATTGCTGCACGTATAGACTGAAAACTGACCGTCAGCAGTGCGATCAGCATCGCTGCGACGCCGGCTACCAAATAGATCCACCACGGCATTGTCGCCCGATAGGCAAAGTCCTGCAGCCATTGATGCATGCCCCAACTGGCGAGCGGTGCGGCGATGAGCGTCGACAGCGCTACCAGTACGGCAAATTCCCGCGAGAGGAGAGATGCAATCTGGGGGACACTGGCACCCAGTACCTTCCGGATGCCGATCTCCTTCGTACGTTGGTTGGCCGAGAAAACAGCAAGACCAAAAAGGCCGATACAGGAAATGAAGATGGCGATGGCCATGGCGAGGTTCATCATCTGCGAGGTTTGGCGCTCCCTTTCATATAACCTGGCAATCGATTCATCAAAGAAGCGGGAATTGAACTGCTCTTTAGGATAGGTCTTTGCAAAGAGCACCTGCATCCTGCCGAGTATTCCTTTGATGGTGCCACTGGACAGATCGGCGCCGGCGAGCTTGACGCTAAGCAGTCCGCCCGCGCCATTCTGATAGGTGAAAAAGAAGGGTTCGATCTTGTCCCTCAGACTGGTCGAATGAAAATCCTTTACGACGCCCAGTACGGGGCCGATGATCCCGCCGAGCGCGCTGCTCACCCGATGCCCAACTGCATCGGCCGGCCGGCTGAAGCCCAGCGCCTTTGCAGCCGTTTCATTGATGATGAACGCCCGGTAGCCATCGGCGGGGCTGCTGCCCCACCTGACGGTGTCAGCCGGGAAGAAATTCCTTCCGGCGATGAGGGTCAGCCCATATAGGGACATAAAGGAGGTGTCTATATAGTCATAACCTGCGTCGATCCGCACATATGTGGCTCCCCTGTTCTCAAGGACGGTTCCGTTATGGCCGCGGGCCCCGGGGCTGTTGCTGCTGATGGATACCTGTCTCACGCCGGTGAGCCGGCTGATCTCCGTCGCAAGAACAGCCCGCTGGTTACCCGGGCCCCCGGGCAGACGGATCGTGACAATGGCATCTTTTTTAAAGCCCAGATCAGTGTTGATCATGTAGCGGATCTGTCGCCCCATCATGATCGTTCCGATAATAAAGATCAGGCTTACGTCAAACTGGAAAACGATGAGGCCCCTGCGCAGGTAACCCTTCGAGTTTAGTTGTTGACTGCCCTGGCCCCGCAGGGTGATCACCGGCAGGAAGGACGATAGGGTCCGCGCGGGATACCAACCCGCCAGCAGGCAGGTGACCGTGACCGTCGCCCCGATGAACAGCCAGGTACCGGGATCGATCAGCCGAAAGCGGACGCCTTCCGGGAGGCCTGCAGGGCCCGCCCCCAG
>DATJJA010000147.1:0-23030 GCA_035492595.1 Puia sp. | reverse complement strand
TATATCCCCGCGCATGGAATGCGGCGGGAGATCTTTGTGCCGAAGCCGGCCGGGCTGCGGTTTTACCATACGCATACGATGGCGGGGGCGGACCTGAATGCGGGGCAGTATTCGGGCCAGGTGGGTGCGGTATATATCGAGCCGGCGACGAAACCTGGTGGTTATGACCGGGAGGAATTCCTTGTGTTAAAAGAATTCGAACCCTATTTTATGCGGGGTGGGGATATGGCCAGCGATTTCCTCGCGGGAGAGATGCTGCATGAACTGATGGAACTGGGGGAGAAGTCGGACAAAGAGGCGCCGATGAAGGTGAAGGGCTATGAGGTGGGTTATAAGGTGTTTACCGTAAACGGAAAGCAGCTGGGGCATGGGCATCCCATCCAGGTAAAGTATGGGGAGCGGGTTCTGTTCCATATTGTGAATGGGAGCGGATCCGAGATCCGGAGCCTGGCTTTGCCGGGACATACCTTTAAAGTGATCGAAATGGATGGGTTCCCGGTGCCGCATCCTTCGGAGGTTCCGGTGTTGTGGATCGGTACGGCGGAACGGATCTCAGCCATTGTGGAAATGAAGAATCCGGGGGTATGGGTATTGGGTGACCTGGCGGATGACGACCGGGGCAATGGCATGGGGACGGTGGTACAGTATGTGGGTCATAAGGGAAAGCCGGTTTGGGTTAAACCGAAGGCATTCAAGTGGGACTATGCGCGATTTGGGGACGCGGGTCGCACGGTGCCGCCGCCGGACGAGGTGATCGATATGCTCTTTAAGAAGAACAACGGCGCCGACAACGGGTTTAACCGCTGGACGATCAACGGGGTGGCTTTTGATATGATGAATATGAAGCCGATGTTTCATTTGAAAAAGGGCAAGCGATACCGGCTTCGGATGCGGAACGCCTCCGATGATATTCATCCGATGCACCTCCACCGGCATAGCTTTGAGATCACGAAGATCGGCGGTAAGCATACTGCGGGAATTATAAAGGACGTGGCGATGCTAGGCGGGTTCCAGGAGATGGAAGTGGACTTTGTCGCAGACAATCCGGGAATGACCTTATTTCATTGTCATATGCAGCTGCATATGGATTTTGGGTTTATGGCGTTGTTCGATTATGTGTAACGCTCATAGAAACCGAAAACCTGCTGTTGACCTCAATACTTATGCAAGGAGAAAAAAACAATCTTTCGGAATTAGCGGGATTATTTACAAAGCTGGGTCTAACGGCCTTTGGTGGTCCGGCCGCGCATATCGCCATGATGCAAAAGGAAGTGGTAGAGAAGCGGCACTGGATGGACCACCAGCATTTCCTGGACCTGATAGGTGCGACAAACCTGATACCTGGCCCGAACAGCACGGAAATGGCGATCCATATCGGACATGAGCGATGCGGCTGGAAGGGGTTGCTGGTGGCGGGTTGTTGTTTTATCTTCCCGGCAGTGCTGATCACGGGAGTGATCGCGTGGCTGTATAAGCAGTATGGGCAGTTGCCCCAGGTACGGCCTTTTATTTACGGGATAAAACCGACGATCATTGCGATCATCCTGGCGGCGGTGTTTCCGCTGGGAAAGAAGGCATTGAAGTCGGTGGAACTGTGGGTGACCGGGGTACTGGCACTGGCGGCCTCGCTGGCAGGGTTGAATGAAATTGTGGTGATGTTCGGGGCGGGGCTGGTGGTTCTATTGTTGTATCTGGTGCGTCGGTCCGGGACGGCTTTGCCTTTAGTGCTCCTGGAGATACCTTTTTTTTCGGAGGTGAATGTGCGCATTTTCCTGGTCTTTCTGAAGATCGGCGCGATCCTTTATGGCAGCGGGTATGTGCTGTTTGCTTTTCTGGATAGTGAGTTGGTGGCAAAAGGCCTGTTGTCCCGAACGCAATTGGTGGATGCGATCGCGGTGGGGCAATTTACACCTGGGCCGGTGTTTTCGTCGGTAACATTTATCGGCTGGCAGATGAGCGGGCTGCCGGGAGCCGTCATGGCGACGGTTGCTGTGTTCCTGCCGTCCTTTGTGTTTGTAGCCATGTTGAATCCGTTGGTGCCCCGGATGCGGCGCTCTAAATTGTTCTCCGCGTTCCTGGATGGGGTGAATGCGGCTTCGGTGGCCATTATTATCACGGTCTGTATCGTATTTGCACGGGATACGGTGACCGATTGGCGGACGGTGCTGATCGCGCTGCTGAGCATGGTAATGACCTTTGGGTTCCCGAAAGTAAATACGGTGTTTGTAGTGATCGGCAGCGCCATCGCAGGCTATGTGCTGCAAGTGCTGTAATTTTGTCAAATGAGAATACTGGTGATCGAGGATGAAGATCGGGTGGCATTGCCTCTTAAAAAGGGATTGGAGGAGCTTGGCTTCTTGGCGACGGTGGCTTCCGATGGATTGACGGGGAAAAGGCTGGCGTTAAGCGAATCCTACGATCTGATCATTACGGATATCCTTCTACCGAAGATCGATGGCATTGAGCTGTGTAAACAGATCCGGCGGGAGTTGCCGGATATACCTATTATCATGCTTACTGCATTAGGAACTACCGATGATAAGGTGGAAGGATTTGATTCCGGGGCGAATGACTATATGGTAAAACCGTTCGATCTCCGGGAGCTGCATGTCCGGATCCGGGAATTGCTGAAGCGTCGGAAAGCAACCGGGAATAGTCCCCGGAAATCTATTCTTATTGCGGGAGACCTGGAACTGAATCTGGGGACGGGTATCGTAAAAAGGGCCAACAAGGAGATAAACCTGACAAGAAAAGAGTTCAGGCTGCTGGAATATATGATGAACAACCAGGGGAGGGTACTGTCGAGAGCTGAGATCGCCGAAAATGTCTGGGAAACAGCTTTCGACACCGGAACTAATTTTATCGACGTATACATTAACTATCTAAGAAAGAAGATCGATAAGGATCATGCCCACAAACTGATCCAGACCCGGGCGGGGATGGGTTTTATTTTTAAAGAGCCGTCATGAAGATCCGGTTAAAGCTTACGTTGCTGTTCTCGGGTTTGTTTGCTATTCTGCTGCTGGCCTTTTCGCTTGCCGTATATTTCTACAGCGCCAATCAGCGGGAAGAGGAGTACTATAAACGACTCCGGCAACTGGCTATTACCAAGACAAATCTGCTGTTAAGGGCCCACGTAGAACCTTCCGTTCTACAGCTGATCTATGAGAACTCACTGAATACGCTTCCGCAGGAGGAGGTCGCCATCTATGATACGAGCTATCACCTCCTATATCATGACGCAATGGAGATAGATAAAGTGAAAGAAACGACAGGGATGATCGATAGTATTATCGGAAGGAAGGAGATCCATTTCTATGTGGGCGATCTGCAGGCTGTCGGATTTGTATATCTATTTGAAAACAAGAGGTACGTCATTACGGCGGCGGCGAGAGACGATGAAGGGTTGAGCAAGCTGAAAACATTAGCGCTAGTGTTAGTCGTTGGATTTGCCATGGCCATCCTGCTGACCTTACTGGCGGGGATCCTTTTTTCCCGAAAGGCTCTCGCCCCGGTCGCTGAGATGGTAGGAAAGGTGGAAGCGATATCGGCCTCCCATCTCGATCTGAGGATAGATGCCGGGAATGGAAGGGATGAGATAGCCGAGCTGGCCCAGACCTTTAACCGGATGCTGAACCGGCTGGAGAGCTCCTTCAATGCTCAAAAGGACTTCGTTTCCAATATCTCTCATGAGCTGCGAACGCCACTGGCCGCCATCATTGCGGAGCTGGAAGTGTCGGCAATCCTTGAGAGGACCACGCATGAATACAAAGAGATAATTCAACAGGTCCTGATAGAGGCGCGCAAGCTTTCGCGGCTGTCCAATGATCTTCTCGATCTTGCCAAGGCGAGTTACGATTATTCCGGCATCACGTTTAAAGAATTGCGGCTGGATGAGGTGTTGCTGGATGCGACGCAGGGAGTTCTGCGGTCAAATCCCGGGTATCGCGTCGAGCTGCTTTTCGAAAAAGAAATGGAAGAAAGCGAGGGCATTTCTATCAAAGGGAATGAATATCTACTAAAGGTGGCGTTTGCCAATCTTATTGAGAATGCGTGTAAGTTTTCCGGGGGACATTCGTGCACTGTTGCGATCAGCTTCGAGGGAAAGGATCCTGTACTGCGATTTAGCGACAGGGGGATAGGAATATCGCCTTCCGATCTTTCACGGATCTTTACGCCTTTTTACCGGGGAGAGAATAAGAAATATGCCGATGGGAATGGCATTGGGTTATCGCTGACCGCCAGGATCATACATCTTCATAATGGAACTATTTCGGTAGAATCCATCGTTGGAGAGGGGACAAGCTTTACGATCAGGCTGTCGCAGTCCTAAATCTCTTCAGGATTGCTACAGTATTTTCTAAATAATTTCTAATTTATTTCTAACTGGTCTCTAACAGTCTATTGATTCGGACTCTGGTAATTTTGGACACGGAATCACAGCCCATTTATTATCATGAGACTATTTTTTTATGGGGCAATGCTGGCATGTGCCGCCCCGATGCTGGTCACAGCGCAGGAGAATTACGAGATCCAGGTATATGGCTCACAGACAGTTCTAAAAGGCAATACGATGGTGGAACTCCATAGCAACTATACCTTTGACGGCCAGAAATACAGCCAGAAAGGTGTACGGCCTACCAACGATGTTTTCCACGAGACCATAGAGATCACCCACGGATGGAATTCCTGGTTCGAGACGGGTTTTTATTTTTTTAATACCATCGGCAACGACAACAGGACAACTTACGTAGGTAGCCATATACGTCCAAGAGTAATGGTCCCGACCTCGTGGAACTGGCCGGTAGGTGTCAGTCTTTCGCTGGAAGCAGGTTATCAGAAAAGAGATTATAGCGAGGATGACTGGACTTTGGAGATACGACCCATCGTGGACAAACAGTTCGGTAAATTGTACCTTTCTCTGAATCCAACCTTTGATAAATCTTTTCACGGGCTTGGAAAGAATGATGGATATATCTTCTCGCCGAACTTCAAAGCGGCGTATAATGTAACAAAAGTGATTGCGGGGGGCTTTGAATATTATGGTGCACTGGGTCCGCTAAACCATTTCGAACCTTATCAAAGTCAGGAACATCAATTATTTGCAGCAGTGGACCTGGATTGGTCTCCGGATTGGGAGTTGAACTTCGGGTATGGCTGGGGTTTTACGCAAAGCACGGACAATGCTATATTCAAGGTGATCCTTGGATATCGTTTTCATTAAACTGAACTTTAATAAATATCAAATTGAATACCGGAATTGCCCCTGGCTTTTATGAAAAACACAGTCCTGGCATACGTATCTGGCATTGGATATTCTTTGTCCTGCTGACGGCTTCCATGACCTCGGTCTTACTGGCGTCGACCTTGTTCCGTACAAGAAATAATATGGCGATGGTCCGCGATCAGCTGCAGCAGCATAAGCTGACGGTCGACCAAAACCAGGCAAGGGCGGTTGCGCATGCGTTCAATGACAAATTATGGGATCTGCATACCTGGATCGGATACCTGATCGCGACCTTTTTGCTGGGCAGGTTTATCCTGGAGATCTTTCAGCCGGAAGATGAGAAACTGGGATATAAGATAAAAAAGGCAATGGGGTTCGGGCTTATGTCAGCAGAGCAAAAGAGGGAGCAGATGCATTATGCGCGGGTGAAATGGGGCTATATTATATTTTATGCCCTCATCTTTGTGATGGCTGTTACCGGTCTGGGTCTGGCTTTCGAAGAGGTGCCCCTGTTCAAGGGACTGCATGGAACTATAAAACAGGTACACAGCTTTACCCAATATCTCATTTATGGTTTTGTCTTCTTTCACCTTGCAGGAGTTGTAGCAGCCGACGCCGGCCGTTATCCGGGTCTGGTTTCGGGGATGATCCACGGAAAGAAGAGGTTTTAACACAACCTAAACAAGTACTGAGGCGTTATTGCGTATACCGTGTTAACAATTTAATTGGATAAAATGCTTAAATACCTCTGTTTACTCTTTCTAGCCCATTTGAATGCCCCGCCGCAGTGGCATGTTAATATGCAGGAGGCCAGGGACATAGCCCTGAAAGAGCATCGGCATATCCTCCTTAATTTTTCTGGAAGTGACTGGTGCGGTCCCTGTATCATGCTCCGGAAAGAGATCTTTGACGATCCAGCCTTTTCGGCATTGGCCGATACGGCGCTGGTGCTGGTCAATGCTGATTTTCCCAGAATGAAAAAGAATCAGCTTTCAAAACAGCAGCAACAACAAAATGATCAGCTGGCCGACAAGTATAATCCACAGGGGAAATTTCCGCTCACCTTGTTATTGGATCCCGATGGAAAAGTGATAAAGGAGTGGGAAGGGAATCCCCCGGTCAGATCAGCCGATTTCAGTATGCAGGTAAAAGCAGCTATAGATGCCGAAAAAGCAACGGGTCTTTAAAAGAGCGATGAAATTGATGGGCAATCATTTCGAGCTGAGTGTGGTTGGTACGGAAGATGCCTGGGCGAATGAGAAGATCGATGCAGGTGTCCGCGAGATCCAGCGTATAGAGCGTCTGCTTACCACCTATAATGATGATAGCGAGACCAGCCTGATCAACCGGAATGCCGGGTTAGCTCCCGTCCCGGTCAGCAAAGAGACTTTTGATCTTATTGAACGATCGATCCGTATATCGCGCATCACGCAGGGCGCATTTGATATCACCTATGGGTCTGTGGACCGGAGACTTTGGAATTTCGACACGTCTATGCAGGCGCTGCCGGATAAAGAGACGGCCCGACAAATGGTGCGATTGATCAACTACAGGAATATTGTCTTCGATCCTGTCAACACGACGATCTTGCTAAAAGAAAAAGGAATGCGTATCGGCTTCGGCGGAATCGGAAAAGGATATGCTGCTGAACGGGCAAAAATGGTGATGCAGGAGGAGGGCGTGACCAGTGGCGTTGTCAACGCGTCGGGCGACCTGACAGCCTGGGGTTATCAACCTGACGGGGAACCGTGGACAATTGGCATCGTGAATCCGAATGCAGCCGGTCAGGTATTTTCAATGCTCAATGTCACCAACATGGCTTTGGCTACATCAGGGAACTATGAAAAATACATTACGATCGATGGAAAGAGATATTCGCATACGATAAATCCGAGGACGGGCTTGCCCGTTACGGGTATCAAGAGTGTGACTATTCTTTGCCCAAATGCGGAGATTGCAGACGCCATGGCAACACCCGTGATGATCATGGGCATCCGGGCTGGTCTCGATATGATCAATCAGCTAAGGGATATAGAAGCCGTTCTTATAGACGATGAGGATAAAGTATATACATCCGATCATATTCATTTTTCATAAACAGCAAGTAATGAAGAGAACAATTTTTCTATGTGTCATCGTGGCTCTTTTCGGCGCCGGGATGACAACGGCTTGTACGCCGGTGAAGGAATACCAGAAGAACCGGCTTAACGACTCGGAGATGAGTCTTTCCAGCCGGAAAGTTGAAAAGAATGAAAGCAATTTCCAGTCCTACCGTGAAGGCGCCTCCGGCGCCAATGGCGGCAAGACAGGAGGTGGGTGCGGCTGTAATTAAATCAATCAGGACAAACACACATGAAAAAGATCTGTCTCACAGTCGTCGGGATGTACTTAATGCTCCTGCATGCGTTTTCACAGGTTACAAAAGATTCGACAGCTTTCAAACCCCGTAAGCTAAAACTGGACGAGGTCAACCTGGTTTCCAGCTATTATACGCAGAATGGAGACCATTCGTCGATCCGGGGTGGAATAGGCTCGGAAAAGGTTACCGACCTGGCTAACGGACTTGAGCTGAAATGGGTGGGATGGGATGCCCACCAGCGAAAGAATACACTTACCGCGGGTATCGGCATTGATCATCATACTGCGGCTTCCCAGGCATATATTTCAAAAACGGGTGCTTCCCGGCGGACGGATGGACTTCGTATGTATCCTTCCCTTGACTGGACCCGCGAGAACGAGCGCAAAGGGACTTCATTCAGCCTTGGTGCTTACTATTCCAATGAGTTCAACTATCAGTCGATAGGACTTAGTGCCGGCGCTACTAAAAAAACAAAGAACAATGGTGAGTTTGGACTGAAGTTGAGTGGATATTTCGACCAGGTGAAGCTGATCTTCCCCTCCGAATTTGAACCGGCCGGTCCTTATAGCACAGGCGGCCGGGATAAAGAACATCCCGATTACGGCTCCAGTCCCCGTCAAACCTATACGGCCTCTTTTTCATTTACCCAGGTTATCAATACCCGCTTACAGGCGGCCTTCCTTTTGGACCTGGTAGAACAGCACGGGTATCTCGGACTCCCGTTCCATCGGGTCTTCTTTGCAGACGGGGTGGACTCCGTTGAGAAACTGCCTTCGAACCGGTTCAAGCTTCCCATTGGCCTGCGGCTTAATTATTTTCTCGGTGATAGGATTATCTTGCGGGGGTACTACCGCTACTATATAGACAGTTGGGGCATCCAGGCACATACTGCCAGCCTGGAAGTACCGGTCAAGGTAACTCCGTTCTTTTCGATCACCCCTTTTTACAGGTTCTATACGCAGACGGCGGCAAAGTATTTTGCCCCTTATGAACAGCATCTCGAATCGAATACGTACTATACCAGTAATTATGCCTTGTCAAAGTTTTCGAGTAATTTTTTCGGGGCGGGTTTCCGGGTGGCTCCTCCGAAAGGCATCTTCGGAACACATCTCAGTACAATGGAAGTCCGGTATGGCCACTATACGCAGACCACTGATCTGATATCCAATGTTATTTCGCTGCACTTGCAGTTCAAGTAAATTCTTGCATTGGGAACGAACGGATATTAAAAAATAATGGAGTGTGTATGTTTCCTGTGAGGCAGGTCAGGCAGGATCAGCATGGGGATGTTTGTTTTAAAGAGCATTTCCCTGGTATTGCTTCGAAGGAACCATTTTTCGGGCAGGGATTCCCTGTGCGGTATCATAACCAGCATATCGACACGATGGGTTGATACAAAATTATTCAGTGCCTTAGTAATATTCCTGTCCAGGGGGAATTCATATAATGGACTTAGGTTTTCCAGCATTTTGTCGAGGTTGGAAGGCCGGTTTAAGATCTCAATTACTTCGTCTGATCTTTTAGTGATTATTCTTACAATGTATAGTGTGGAATGGAATTTTTCCAACAGGCTGCGCAGGACATCTAAGAGATGTGTGCCAGCTTGCGGGGAGATGTCATTGGCCAGCGCTATTGCCCTGGGACTTTTATAGCCGGTCCCCTCGGGTATTACCAGGATAGGGACAGTGGTCTTTCCCGCGAGTGACGTGACAGTGCTGCCAAAAAATTTCCGGGTCGCTTTACCGCTGCCCTTCATACCAGCAATAATGAGGTCCGCATTCCTTTCTTTGGCTGCTGTAAGGATCGCATGAGGCGCCGGCCCTTCCTTTGCAAGTATTTCAACTGGCATGGCGTTGAGAGAGTTCAGATGGTCTGCCTCTGTCTTCAGTTTTTCCATTACCAATGCACAGATATCCGGAGCAACGAGGACTAAGGGTTCTGTGACTGTAACGGGCACTTGCTGCCAGGCGCTGGTCAGGATGATCTTCCCGTTGAATACTTTGGCTAATTCCATTCCGTATTGCGCGGCATTCCGGGAGGCGGGTGAAAAATCGGTTGCGATCAATATGGTTTTCATTACCTGTTATTTTTAGTTTTCGTTTTATGAGTGGCCAATTTGCTCGGATGAGAGACTTAATAGAGCCTGATCAAGGCTACGCGTCCATATTCCTTCAGTGCATCATTGCTGACAAATTCGACATCCCCTCCTGCCGCCAATACCTTCTCCATGACCTCATCCACCGCATCCTTCAGGAAATACGGGTTACTTTGAGTGAGATCTTCGCCACGAATGTTATCCAGTTGGGGTCCGTGGTGAGCGGGATACATAAAATCATTTTCGACCAGTAACAGACGGCAGTTCTTTTGCGTAGCCATCTGCCACACCTTCTTTATTCCGTATTCCAGCTTATTCCCGTGTACTGCCTGATGGATCTGCAGTAAAATGGCCTGTTCCTTCAATTTCCGCCAGTCTTCTATATAGGGTTTCATCAATTCGCGGATCTCGGTTTCGGAAGCTCCCTCATGATCTCCGACAATGAACCGGACCAGGCTTTTTTCATTTCTGCTTATTCTTTTAAAACGCTCAAGCACCTTTTCCGGGCCCAACACGAATACGGGCAGGGGATATGCGTCTAAGATCGAGGAAAGTCCGTGGTCCAGATGACGTAGGAAATTGCCCAGCAGTATTTCCTGGTGGTTATTCGGATCGAAAAAGCTACCTGATTTTTCCGGCATGTCTCTTTCATAAGCGTGGATAGTTTGCGGTACGTTGGACTTGAGCAGGATGAGGCTGGAGCAGTTTCCCAGGTATATTTTGGACGATCCGCCGCTCAGCCCGAGCAAGAGGTAATGGTTGAGCTGCTGTTTACTGTATATCAGGTCCCGGATCTCAAAGGATTCATCGATGATGATCTTTTCATTTACAGGTAGATCCAGGTAATATACTTTCCCCATTGTTGGGGAAACAAAAATGGCCAGGGCTGATCTTCGTGTGTAGAAATTGAGGCTTTGGACCAGGTTTTTCAGCTTAATGAGAACAGGCGTCGCCTTATCGTCGGAGTAGTTGGCTTTTAATTCCGATTCGACCCTTTCTACTGTCTTTTTCAACCGCTGTTGTAACTCACTTTTTGAAGATATAACCGGTTCGAACGGCAGAATGATCGAGACCTCCGGCAGATACCTCGGCGGGCCGGCTACTTTCGGTCCTTCTGTGGAAAGATGGAGTTGCATATAATGCGGTTTTGGTCTTTGAAGATAGTCGGAAAGCCGGGGTCTGCTTATGACATAGGTCAGTGAGAAGCATGATAGTGGAATGTACCTGTTGATCTATTGATCCTGACCACAATCACTTCCCGGAGTGACAAGCCTCATAGTATATCCTCTCTCCCGGTAGTTACTTTATAAAAAAATGATATGGAAAAGATATTGCTGGCGCTGGACGCGCATCAACTGGAGACGAATACCATTGACTTCGCCTGTTTTATAGCCCGGCTTGCCGGTTCGAAACTGACGGGTGTGTTCCTGGAAGACGTCCTCCAGGAAGAAATGACTCAAGTTACCGGCACAGCCAGGCCCACCTGTATTGGTCGTCCTGAAAAGTCATCGGACGAACAGGAAGAAGGTCCAGAGGATATTGTCAGGCACAATATCCAAAGATTTAAAGAATCCTGTATCTGCAGGGAGACTACTGGGCTGATCCACAGGGACCGTGGTATTCCCTTATCGGAGGTGGTGGAGGAAAGCCGCTTTGCCGATCTGATCATCGTAGATCCGGTGACCTCTTTTAGTAAGAGCGACCGGAGTATTCCTTCCCGTTTTGTCAAGGATGTGCTGCTGGATTCGGAATGCCCGGTCCTTATTGCGCCTTATAGCTTTGATGGGCTTGACAAGGTGATCTTTGCTTATAACGGCACGCCATCCTCGGTATTTGCCATTAAGCAATTTACCTATCTCTTTCCTGCTCTTTCCAATAAAAAGGCGATTGTCGTCAGCGTGAGCAATGGGGATAAGCAATCTATCGAGCAACAGTTCAAGATGAAGGAATGGCTGAAGGCGCACTACCTGGATGTCGAATTTGTGATCCTGAAGGGGAATGCTACCGATGAGATGTTCGGTTACCTGATCGAAAAAAAGAACGCCATAGTTGTGATGGGGGCTTATGGAAGAGGGCTGTTGTCCCGGTTCTTCCATCCCAGTCATGCGCGGCTGGTCGTAAAGACAGTGAATCTTCCTGTTTTTATTACCCATTATTAGCACAGCAAACAATCAGCAGTTATATGAAAAATATGGGAGTAGTTTTGTCCGGAGGCGGCGCGAGGGGAATTGCCCATCTGGGCGCGTTGCAGGCGCTGGAAGATCTTGGTATCAGGGTTTCCCATCTCTCCGGGACCAGCGCAGGTGCTATTGCCGCAACCCTGTACGCCGCAGGTAACAAACCGATGGAGATAATGAGGATCTTTAAGGAAAGCAGTTATTTCGGATTGTCTCATCTGCTGTTTAATAAGGGTGGGATCTTCGATCTCGAAGCGCTGAAACAGCTGTTGGAAAAACATATCCCCTTCAGGAACCTTGAAGATCTGCCTGTTCCTGTCTTTGTGGCGGCCACTGATCTTTGTGCAAACCGGTCGGTGATCTTTTGTAGTGGTCCTCTCGTTGATGCCGTTCTGGCATCGGCCTGTATCCCTTTTATCTTTGAACCGGTACAGTTTCAGGGGCGTCAATGGGTCGACGGAGGTATCCTCAATAACTTTCCCGTCGAGCCGCTGCTGCAACACTGCAGTTGTGTCATTGGCTCTCATGTTAACCGGCTGGATACCGAGACCCCGCCATCCCAGGGGAAAATACATATCCTCGACCGAAGCTTTCATATGGCTATTTCCGCATCGGTGTATGAGAAATCTTCGTCTTGTACGGTTTTCCTTGACCCGCCGGGGCTGTCTGGCATTGGACTATTCGACGTGAAGAAAGCAGATGAGATCTTTGAGGCCGGTTATGATCATTGCATGCTCCACCATCACGAATTGATGTCTTTTATTCCTTTAACATCCCAAAAATACATTTCATGAAAAAAATATTAATTCCGTTTGAAGGAGGAAGCTTCCCCCAGGCGCTGCTCGAATTTGCACGGGAGCTCAATATAAAAAGCCCCATCCTGCTTACTGCCGCATTTGTGCCGGAAGTCGACTATGCCCACCTGTGGAGTACAACGGGTGGCGTAGCCAGCGCCTTATATGTTCCACAGGTGGAGGATGAAAGTGCGGTAATAGAAGATCATAGCGTTAAGCTGGAGGCGTATTGCGCCCACAACCGAATCCAGCTGAGGATTCATGCCGACCGTTTCGACTTTGCTTTGCCGGCCATCCGAAAAGAGGCCCGTTTTGCCGATCTGCTCGTAGTGAGCGCTGTCCATTTTTTCGATGTGATCAGTACAGTCCAGCCAAATGCGTATATGAAGGAGACTCTTCATGGAGCGGAATGTCCGATCATGCTGATCCCGGAAAAAGCTGGCCTGCCGGAAGATATCATCCTGCTGTATGATGGGACGGCAGCATCAGTTCATGCGATCAAGCAGTTTGCCTATGTTTTTCCGGAACTGGCTTCGATACGCACTTCACTGGTACATTTACGGGAGAAGAAGGAATCGTCTCTTCCGGACCGTCAGTTCGTAGAAGAGCTGCTATCGCAGCATTTTAATGACTTCCGTATCCTGGACCTGTTTATACGGCCGGAAGATTTTTTCGACACGTGGGTGGCTGCCCAGCATAATCCCTGGCTGGTTGCGGGATCTTATGGAAGGTCGGATCTGTCGCGGATGTTCTCGCGTAGTTTCATTTCGGATATGATCAGTAAGCATAAGGTACCGTTGTTCATTGCGCATCAGTGATAATATTGAATCAAAATTCACCTGTTCAGGTGGCTGCCGGCTGTAGGTTTTGCACTTGATCATTTAAATACCTAGTCATGAAAAAGTATTTGTTTCTTACCTTTTGTCTTCTGATGGCCGTAGGCAAGGGCTCGGCGCTGGTCGTCACTGCCGGTAATACGGTGGTGATCGATCATGTCGTATATGAAGATGTCTATATCTCCGGGGGTACGGTGCGGATCGAAGCACCTGTTCACGGAAGCCTGATCGTTGCCGGTGGAACTGTCACGGTTAAGGACACCATATTCAATGATATCCTTGTTGTTGGAGGCAATCTGGCTTTTTATGGTTATGTCGGGGGAACGCTGCGTTGTGCGGGCGGGAGGCTGAAGGTGGCCTCAAATGTGAGCCATGACCTCGCAGCGGCCGGTGGAACGCTGATGCTTGGCAAAAGGGATACGGTGGGTGGCGATCTGCTTGCTACGGGCGGCGACCTGGTGATCGATGGGGTGGTCAATGGCAATACGAGGGTAAGAGCGGGCTCGTTCGTGCTGAATGGTGTTGCTGTCGGCAGTCTCGAATGCCGGGCCAGGAACATCGAGATCAGGGGAAGGGTAGATGGGATGTCCGAACTTGCGGCAACCGGCGAAATAGTAATTGACGATATGGCCCATATGGATAGGGAAATCCGGTACTGGAGTCCAGACCGGAGAGTTACTACGGGCCGGACTACCAGGAAGGAACAACTGGTCTTTGATCCAGCTCTTGAAATAAAGGGCAGCCGATGGTATTACTCCGGCTCGGAGACGCTGTCAGGCTTATTGCTATACCTGGGTATGGCCTTGGTGATGATCTTTGTTCTTCAATATCTTTTTTCTTCGGTCTTCCGAAAGGCGGGTGAAACAGTGTTTTCCCGGCCGGGCATGTCGTTTGGGTTTGGTATTGTATATGTAGTCGGGGTACCGGCAGTGGCAATAGTTTGTTTTTTATCGCTGGTCGGGATACCACTTGGTCTTATCCTTTTGTTGGGCTACATAGGTACGCTGTTGTTTTCCGGCGTTATAACTGCGCTGGTGTCGGCCTATTGGCTTAACGGGAGAATGGGAACCAACTGGCGGCCTGTGCATCTTGGCTTTGTAGCGTTGGGGTTACTTATTCTCATCAGGCTGATCTCGGCAATACCTCTTTTGGGGATTTTCCTGTTCTGTATAATGGTATCGATGGCTTTTGGGGCTTTGCTGCAGAATATACGCTGGAGAAAGAAGCAAAACCCGGCGAGTTAAGCGAATCCCGCGTGTCAGTTAAGCGAATCCCGGCGACAGTCCACTGATGTCGGGTGTGGTTAGCGGCTGATCTGTTGCGAAAAGACGAGCAGGGGTGCTTTGAGGTCGAAGGATAATTTTTCGGCTTTGCTCGGATGGACTATCCTTGCCAGGATAGAACGGCGCTGATCTGTGAACAGGATTACCACGGAGGGTTTGAAAGCGAGGATCTGTTTGTTCAGGTTCTCCGGAAAAGACAGTGATTGATCTGGCTGGCGGAAATGGATCCGGAACGGATAGTTGAACTGCTCTCTGAATATTTTTTCGGTCATCTTTTTATCAAGCGCTATTTCTCCGGCCTCCGTGAGGTGCAGCAGATCTATGCCCGCATTCAATGGCCTGGCGAACTCTAATACCTTTCTGAGCTCCTGGTCATAATCGATCATGTCTCCGGCATAAAGCAGACGTCTTATCGGGCGGGCACGGTATGTGGAAGGTACGGCGAGTACAGGTACTTTCGAATGCGTGATGAGGTTGCCTGTATGCGTACCAAACAATCTTTTCATTCGTCCGGCACCTCTTGTGCTCATACAGATAAAGTCGATATGTCTGTCCTGCTGGCAGTAGTCCTGTAATGCGACATCGGCGGATATGGCTTCCAGCAGTAAAAAGGTGCTGTTGCGCTGGGGTACCCCAACCTGTCTGTAGATGTTCCGGACGAAGGTCTTCAGCCGCTGCCGATATTGACTGCATTGGGAGTCGAAATATATTTTGTATTCTTTTTCCGTCCAGGCGGGTGGCTTTGGGATGTTGACCACGTGGACAAAAAGCAGCTCTGCGGGCCGTTGTCGGGACCATTGGATGGCAAATCGCAATCCTGCGCGGGAGGCGGCGGAGAGGTCGGTAGGAACCAGGATCCTGAGTCGGCGGGCTGAATTTATCGGAGAGGACATAACAGTATATTTTACCTAAATATAGTTATCGTGGCGGGCGGATGGAATGAGATTTCTCATGAGGGGATATGACAGGGGTCAATACCCACAGCGGGTGACCGGCGTAAATTGATCTTTAACAATGGAACCGAACATGGTAGTCTCGACCGAAGCTGAATCTGATCTGTCCGGGCTTTCGACAGTAAAGGCCGGAGAATTGCTGAAAACTGCGGGGAGGAACAGTTTTACCGTTGCGCCGGAGAGACATGTCTTTCGCGTCATTATCGATCTCGTGAAGACCCCTATGTTTCTGCTGTTACTGGTTGCCTGTATGCTTTATTTTATTCTTGGTGAACCGAAGGAGGGACTGCTGATGTTGGTGGCCATGGTATTTGTCGGGGCAATTTCCGTATACCAGGAGGTAAAAAGTTCGAAGGCGCTGGCGGCGCTGAAGAAGTATACCGAACCGAGAGCGAAGTGTAAACGGGATGGAAAACTTGTGGTGATCCCGGTCGAGGAACTGGTTCCGGGGGACATTATTCTTGTCGAAGAGGGAGGGCTTATTCCGGCAGATGCCCTGATCGTTCAATCGAATGATTTTAGTGTCAATGAATCGATCGTTACGGGGGAATCTTTTCCTGTTTCGAAAGATGAGAGATCTGAAAACCGGCTGTTGTACCAGGGCAGTACAGTGAATTCGGGAAAATGTTATGCCCGGATCACGAGTACGGGAGCGGAGACTTTGCTTGCGCGGATCGGCAGAGCCACCGCAGGTGTGGGCAATACAAAGACTGTGTTGCAGCGACAGATCGGGAGGTATGTGAGGGCGATGACGATCTTTGGGATCAGCGCATTCATGGTGGTCTGGAGTATCAGCTATCTGCGGACCTCCAGTTTTGCGGAGAGTCTTCTGCTGGGGCTTACTCTGGCGATGTCGGCGATCCCGGAAGAAATCCCTGTCGCCTTTTCTTCTTTCCTGGCGCTGGGAGCGTGGAGAATGGCCCGTCGGGGTATCATTGTCCGGCAACCATTGACCATCGAGGATCTGGGCGCGGTGACAGTGATCTGTCTCGACAAGACGGGAACACTGACGGAGAATAAGATGAAGGTCAGCGCTTTCTATGACAGGCGCAGTGAGAAGGAAGAAGAGATCGGCGATGGAGCGGGAGGTGGAGAGGGGCTATCGGGCAGCAATGTGCTGTGGTATGCAAGGCTTGCCTGTGAGCCTGAGCCTTTCGATGCGATGGAGCAGGCTATTGTGACGGCATGTCCGGAGGAGTCTGTGGGTGCGGCCTATCGCTCTTTGAAATTCATACATGAATATCCCCTGGAAGGAAGGCCTCCGATGATGTCCCATGTTTATGAGAGGGATGGTAAGGTAGTTGTTGCGGCAAAAGGCGGTCCTGAGCGGATCGTACAGGTATGTAAGCTCGATCCTGCGGCAGCGGCGGCGTTGAAAAAAAGGGTTGCCGGTCTGGCGGCAAAAGGTTACAGGGTGTTGGGGGTAGCGTCCGCTGAGGTGCATGCCGGCGGGTTGCCCGAGCGCCAGGATGATTTTAATTGGCAGCTGGAGGGGTTAATAGCCTTATTTGATCCGCCCCGGCAGAATTTGAAGGAGATGTTTGCGTCCTGGAAGGGGGCGGGGATAAGGGTGGTGATCATTTCGGGTGATTATGCGGAGACCATATCGACTGTTGCGGCTTCTGCGGGGCTGGGAGCGGGTGGGCGTTGGCTTACGGGTGAGAAGGTATCCCTTTTTAGTGATGAGCAGCTGCGGGGGGAAGTGTCGGGTATCGATATCTATGCGCGTATGTTCCCTGATGCGAAGCTGAGGGTGATACAGGCGTTGGAAGCCAATGGTGAGACGGTGGCTATGACGGGGGATGGGGTCAATGACGGACCCGCGCTGAAGGCTGCGCATATCGGAATTGCCATGGGCAATAAGGGTACGGAGACGGCCAGGGAGGCGGCGGATCTTATTCTTTCCGATGACGATCTCGGGAAGATCAGCGAGGCGATCCTGCAGGGACGGACCATTTATGAAAATCTGAAGAAGGCGATACGTTATCTTATTACGATCCATATCCCGATCCTTACGACGGCCTCGCTTCCCATGTTGCTGGGCTGGTCTCTTCCAATACTCTTTACTCCGATACATGTCATTTTTCTGGAGCTTATTATGGGACCTACCTGTTCCATCTTTTACGAAAGGGAGCCCGTTGAAGAAAATATCATGCGCCGGCCGCCCCGGGTGGTGCATAAGGGTCTTCTATACCCTGGTGAGCTGGCGGTTACGGTACTACAGGGTGTTATGGCTGCATCGGGTCTGCTGGTGCTGTATTATTATTTCATGCAACATGGGTATTCGGTCGAATACACACGAACTGTCGTGTTTACAACGCTGCTGTTTGACAATATCCTGCTTACTTTTGTAAACCGATCGTATACGGAAACGGTGATGACGACCTTTCGTTACCGGAACAGCCTGGTAATGCCCGTGTTCCTGCTGTCGATAGGGTTTCTGGTCGTCATTAATTTTTTACCCTTTGTCACCGGTCTTTTTGGGCTGACGGCCATGGTTTGGAAAGATGTTATTATCTGCCTGGGTGTTTCGGCGCTGACCATTGGCTGGTTCGAGATCTTTAAGGCCCTGCGTAAGAAAGGGTAATGACAACAATCACTTTAGCCGGTGACGGGGCTCATTTCTGCTTTGCTTTTCCGGTGATATATTTGGAAAAATAATTTTTATGAAAAAAATAATAGCGGTCTTTGATGGGCTGCGGTTTTCCAATGCTACCCTGGAACAGGCGGTTGATTTGGCAAAACATCATCAGGCTCATCTTGTTGGTGTATTTCTGTCCGAGTCGCTCCGTACCGGCTTTGCGGTATATGAGACCGTGGCGGGGCAGACGCGGCGTGGAAGAAATGCTCTTCAGCTCCTGGAGGAAGATGACAGGACCTCCTTAGAAGCCTCAATTGACCTGTTCGAAAGCGCCTGCCGGAATGCGGGGTTGGAACACAGTCTTCATAAAGATAAGGGCTCCGCTTTGGAACAGCTGGTTCATGAGAGTATTTTTGCCGATCTGCTGGTTATCGACAGGCGGGAGACTTTTTCTTCGGCGGAAGAAAGCACACCGGGCTGGTTTGTAAAATATGCGTTGCATGAAGTATTGTGCCCCGTGTGGATTGCTGCGCCACAACCTGTCAGGATAGACAAGCTGATCTTTCTTTATGACGGAAAGCCTTCTTCGGTGTATGCGATGAAACAGTTCGCTTACCTTTTCCCGGACTATTCCGTCTTTAGGACGGAGGTTTTCACGTTCAAGCCCGAGACATTGAATCTACACGTGCCGGACCACCGGCTTATCCATGAATGGACAAAAAGGCATTATCCTAATGCCGTATTCCAGACTATCCAGGGTGACAGGGATGAAGCGCTTGCCGTGCTAAGGCAACAAGTGCCGGCCTTGCTGGTCACCGGATCCTACAGGCGGCCGCAGCTGTCGATGTTCTTTGAGAGAAGTTTTGCCGATGAGCTGATGCGGAACTTGAAAATGCCTGTTTTCATTGCACATGCCTAGGAGTCTGCGGGCGACGAAATATCACTATCGATAAAAATCAGCGTTATGAAAAAGAATATGGGTATAAGGGATCGGTCGATCCGGCAATTGATCGCGGGGGTATTCCTGATATTATGGTTGACAGATATAGTAAGGGGCGTAGCGGCGATAATCATGATGGTTCTGGCCGTTATATTACTGGTGACCGGGATAACCGGTGTTTGTCCTCTGTACCGGCTGCTGGGAATTGAAAGCTCCGAGTCAAAGAAAGATAACAGACCGGAACAGGGAAGCTTAAAATAAAAACCCCTCCCGCCTGTGCGAAGAGGGGCTTACTTCACCGGATCATCTCATTTAACGGAGATGTGTTTGGGGGCCATTTTTTTTGCTTCTTCTGTCTTGGGTAAGACGAGTTTGAGCAGGCCGTTGTCATAAGAAGCATCGATCTTTTCCCTGTTGATCCCTTCGGGCAGTGTGAAACTGCGTACAAAGGAGGAATAGCTAAATTCCTTTCGGGTATACTTTTCGTCTTTTTCTTCCTTCTCTTCTTTTTGTTCGGCGCTGATGGACAGAACGTTGCCATCCACATCAATGTTGAAATCGCCTTTTTTCATACCTGGGGCTGCGAGACTGATCTCAAAGCTGTCCTTGTTCTCCGAAATGTTAGCGGCAGGTACATTCCCGAGTCTTGGAATGAGAGAGCCGCCGTTGGTGTCGAAGAGGGATTCCCAGGGCCTGAAAAAGTCGTTGAAGAGAGATGGAAGTGTTTCGCGTCTCTTCGCGAGTTCTTTGTTTGACATAATAAATGGAATTTAAAGGTGAGAGAATAATTTTCTAATTTTCGAGGATCACCTTCAGCGCCTTTTCCTTTCCGGCGTTGGCGAACGTATCATAAGCTTCGAGGATCTGAGGCAATTTGAAACGATGGGTGATCAATTTTTTTGCATCCAGTTTCTGCGATTGAACCGTCTTAAAAAGCATGGGGGTAGTGACGGTATCCACGAGCCTTGTGGTAATGGTAATGTTCTTTGACCAGAGTTCTTCGAGATGAAGCTCGACGCTCTTGCCGTGTACGCCGATATTGGCGATGACGCCGCCTGGGCCGATGATCGATTCGCAAAGCTGAAATGTTGCCGGCACGCCTACTGCTTCGATGGCGGTGTCCACTCCTCTTCCGCCTGTAAGTGTCATGATCCTTTCTGCCACATTCTCTTTACTGCTGTTGAAAGTGTCTGTAGCGCCGAAGGTGGCTGCTACTTTCAGGCGGTTGTCGTCGAGGTCGATGAGGAAGATGCGTGCGGGGCTATAGAATTGGGCTGTCAACAGGGCGGCAAGACCTACCGGGCCTGCCCCGACTATTGCAATTGTTGAACCGGGTTCGACCTTACCATTGAGAACCCCGCATTCAAAACCTGTCGGCAGGATATCGCTGAGCATGACCAGCGCCTCTTCATCGGAGCCGCCGGGGATAGGATAGAGGCTGTTGTCTGCGTAGGGGATGCGTACAAATTCGGCCTGTGTGCCATCTATTAGGTTGCCCAGGATCCATCCGCCTTTCTCACAATGCGAATACATACCCTTTTTACAATAATCGCATTTCCCACAGGAGGTAATACAGGAGATCAGGACGTGGTCCCCCTTTTTGAATGTGGTCACGGCGCTGCCGGTCTCTTCGATAATGCCTACCCCCTCATGACCGAGGATCCTGCCCGGGGTCACCGTGGCTACATCTCCTTTCATAATATGGAGGTCGGTTCCGCAGATAGTGGTCTTTGTGATCCTGACAATGGCGTCGGACGGCTGTTGTATCCCTGGTTTGGGTTTTTCTTCCCAGGTCTTTTGGCCGGGTCCATGGTATACCAATGCTTTCATACATAAATATTTTAGAACCTCTAAATTGAGAAAGATCGGGAGCTTTTTACATGAGCAGACTCATCCGCGGGAATGATCGATCTCATTTATCAGGCCGGCTTTTCCCTGTTATTTCGGGGTAAATCGATCAATCATGAAAACCCTGGTAGTATTTTACTCTTTCTCGGGAAATAACACTGTGGTAGCTGAGGAATTGAACAGCAGGCTGGGCGGTGATATTTATGAGATAAAAGAAATGAAAGGCAGGACAGCTTTTACGATCCTGTTGGACATGCTATTTAACAGGAAACCAAGGATCAGGATGCCGCTGTTCTCAACGGATCAATATCACCGGGTGGTCCTGATGGCGCCGGTGTGGAATGCGAAGATCGCCTTTCCGATGCAGTCCTTTATCCGCCTGGAAAAGGATCGCTTAAAAGAATATGGCTTTGTAACGGTATGCGGCGGAAGAACCGGGCAGCAGGAAAAGCTGGAAAAGCAGCTGCTCTTACTGACTGGCAAGGCACCGATGATGGTCACGCAGCTGTCAATAAATAACCTGGTGCCATCAGAAAGGATAAGAACTGGCAGAAATACTGCTTCGTTCCGGGTGGAAAGCAGTGACCTGAAATACTTTGAGCCGGCTATAGAGCAAATTGTAAATAAGTTGTCGGGAGTGACTACTGCCGCGATCAGACCCCTATAATATGGTACAGAATATCCCTGCGACAATGCGAGCAATGATACTGGACTCGCCGCGACAACCATTGCGGCTAGCCAGCGTTGCTGTTCCGTCCCTTTCTGCCGGGCAGGTGCTGATAAAGGTTATTGCCTGCGGTATTTGCCGGACTGATCTGCATGTAGTGGATGGCGAGCTTTCCAGTCCGAAACTTCCTCTTATTCCCGGACATGAGATAGTGGGGGTGGTGGTACGAACCGGTAATAAGGTGACCCGTCTCAAGACCGGCGACCATGTGGGCATTCCCTGGCTGGGTTATACCTGCGGGACATGCAGATATTGCAGGCGGCAGCAGGAGAACCTTTGCGAGAATGCATTGTTTACCGGTTATACTATCGACGGCGGGTATGCAGAATATACAGCAGCCTACGAAGAATATTGTTTTCCGTTAACTGCGGAATATGCGGGAGCGGCAGGTGCGCCTCTGCTTTGCGCGGGCCTTATCGGCTACCGGTCGTATCGTCTGACCGGGTTGCGGGTCAAGCGTCTTGGCATCTATGGTTTTGGCGCGGCTGCGCATATCCTGATCCAGGTGGCTCGTTATCAGAAGATAGAAGTATATGCTTTTACGCGTGATGGAGATGTTACTGCGCAGGCGTTTGCGATCCGGATGGGGGCAGTCTGGGCGGGGAATTCTTCCGCCACTCCGCCTGCGAAGCTGGATGCGGCGATAATCTTTGCTCCTGTCGGGGGGCTTGTTCCGCTGGCGTTGAGGTCAATTGATAAGGGTGGGAGCGTTGTTTGCGGGGGGATACATATGAGCGGGATCCCGGCCTTTGCCTACGATCTGCTTTGGGAAGAGAGGGTATTGCGGTCTGTTGCTAATCTTACGCGCAAGGATGGGTATGATTTTTTGGCGCTTGCGCCGCAGGTCCCTATACGGACAGAGACGCAGCATTTTGCGCTGGATAAGGCCAATGAGGCACTGGAGGCGCTGCGTAGCGGGAAGATCAGCGGTGCGGCGGTGCTGGTGATGTAGTAAATTCATCTCTTCGAATGACCGGCGTCATGCCGGATTCATCGTTCATAGACTAGCTTCATTGACCGGAGAAAAAGAACCCTCCGGCAACTATAGTATGTTACGTCTATTGATCCCGGGATTGTCCCTGCTGCTACCTTTTGTGCTTTCTGCCCAGACCGACTGGCCGCGTGTCATAACGGATGCCGAGGGCAGCACCATCCGTGTTTATCAGCCTCAGCCTGATTCGCTGGAAGGCAATATATTAAAATTCAGAGC